>NZ_JAKJSS010000010.1:0-356889 GCF_050337205.1 Vibrio nomapromontoriensis | reverse complement strand
ATTTAATGCTTTTCGTTTTTTCTGAGCAGTAGCAGCATGCTTAGTTGGTAAAAACGAACCAGCACCGTGGATGGCAAAGACTTGAGCCCAATACCGTATCTGTCTCGAAGAAATTGAATATTGTTTTGCTAAATAGCGAGATGACGCGCCATCTAAGCATTGTTTAGCAATGACACATTTTAACTCACGACTATATTTGGACATAAAAAGACCCCCAATAATTGGTGTCCAACTATTGGGGGTCAGTTCATAATATGAGGCTTTTCGATGCCAATGTTAAGCTATTTGCTCAAATAGAACTCATAAACATCAATGCTCACTACCAAACAAGATGAGGACTCGTCGCTGAGACAACTTTTTGCAGCGGTGGATTACCATCATGAGTCCAAATCTCAACGAGGAAAGCATCAATATGCTCCGCTGAAGAAAAGTCTAATTCTCCAATACCACCTTGTAATGATAGTGAGGCAATACGGCTATCGTATACTGGCGTTATTTCACCCGATGCAGGGCTATCAAACTGAGTGTAAACCGAGACCATTGCTCTACCCAAAACAGAGCTACTCGCATCGACCGACAGCGTATACGCCTCCACTGGTTTATAGTCCAACTCGTCTGGTATCGATAGATCAGCCATCGTTCGCGATGCTACAACTGGGGTTGGCGTACTGCCGCCACCGCCTGATGAGTCACCGCCACCTCCGCCGCCACCGCAAGCTGTTACCATTCCTAGTGTCGTGATAAATAGTATTGTATTTTTCATTTCAGCCTCCTACGGGACGTAACATTTGCCCGGTGTAGCATATTGAGATTCAAACCAAGTCTGAGCTTGGTCACCCGCTGATTCAGCGTACGTCGCAAATTGTGGATAGGCGACGACAAGGTCGGTTCGTTCTAACGGCCATTCCCATTCATCATTGATCATTAGCGCCCATGGAAGATTGCCTGATGTTTTAAAGTACACGCCACTGCTCGCATCACTGACATCAACACCTAGCCCTGCAAAAGTTTGAGCGTTAAATTGCTCGGTAGGCTCATAGTTCGGTAGATGAACTTCCCATGCTCTACCCGGTTGGTGATAACCTTCTCCGTGATAATGCCCCTCGGTTGCGAAGATAAACGGGTCATAAGGCATACTCATTAACGATGTCGTATCTGATCCATCAAGGAAATTCACATGAAGTGTGAAATTAAGCTGAACATCTTCTTGTTGCGCACAAGCCGCCAACGTTCGGTGATACTCGCAGCCCTCTACTTTATAGACCGAGGTATCTTCACTAATCACGAAGATGGCCTCGTCCGAGATGGCTTCCAGTCCACTATTCGCCAGTTGACTGCCATTATGGATTTGACGAGTCGTGGTGGTATCAACATCACTACGATTGACGCCTTTGAAACGAAGTGCGAAACCATTGTGATACGATGCCCCAACAGCGCCAAGGTAACCATCGACTTTTGATTTCACCACCGCACCATCGCGTAATATTTCAGTAATCCGATACCGCACGACCACATCATTCATGTCGTAATCGGCGGTATAAGGCCAGTTATCCTCATACGCGACGGTGGTGTAACCAGTGGCGTTCGGGTAGTAACGAACTGAAAGCCCAGTCCCTGTGACCGCAAGAGCGTGATCCTCCACCTCACCGGATGTTGAACCGCCATAGTAATCAAGCCCAGTTTGTTTACTGAATCTGAAGCGACTCCACGTCGAACCAATCTCTGCGTCTAATGCAGCGGTAAAAATAAGATCATTATTACCAGTATCCAACTCTTCGTCGGAAAAGACCTTTTCTCCGTCATCAGCAAAATCGCCGTCTTGATTCCAGTCTATCCACACTGACAGGTAACCAGTGGTAGACGCGTTAACTCTGACAATGCTGTCTAAGCCGGGCTCCACTGCGGTCACGAAACCGACCCCGTTTTCATCGTCAATGCCCACTTCATCATCAGCAAGCCCAGAATAAAGGCCATCTTGATCGCCGTCTGGCGCCGTTGACCCTAGCCATGTCTCATCGTCGAGCTCATGCCTTGGTCCATTATCCGCCAGTTTGGTTGAGTAACTATTTGGCGCGTCGCCAAAGTCAATATTCGAATCTTCATCGATAACTGGCGCATTCGCACACCTCGCCCCATCGTTCTGACTCGAATAAGGACCATCCGCAAACTTAATGGCAGGCACAACTCCTGCGGCAATATTTGCAGCATTTCCGGGGGAAAGATCGACACGGTATATTTGACCATCTTGATTTCTAGAGACGTAATAATAACCATCCACATCAAAGTAACCCGCGCCAAAGGTGCCCGTTTCACCGGTGTCACCAATATACGTTTCTTGCCCGGTACTCGGATCAAATGAGTACAACGCACCCGAACCATTATCGATACCATATAAGCTCCCATCACTAGGATGGAAAGCAAAGTCAGTTAGGTTAACAACCGCTCGACTGCTTACTTGAGTCACAGGGAGTGTTGCAGTTGGGTCGGCTTCAAGCGGTGAAACATCAATAGTAAAAAGACCTTTTCCCTTTCTGTACAGGTAGTAAACGTCTTCATACACATCACCGACATAAAATGTATGACTGGTAGGTAAACCACTCGTGTTGATCGTTTCAGCAAGAAAATCTTCACCCAAACGTACAATTTGTTTGTTCGATGTGTCATAGCCGTAAATATAACGACCATTAAAGTCGAAACCGACACCATTAATGTTGGCATCTAAGCCCGTGTCACCCTGTAAAAGAGACGTTGAACCAGTAACAAGATTCACACCATAAACTTGTACTGGATTGGCTTGGAACAAATACGCTTTACTAGGACAATTTTCAAAGGGGAGCGCGTAGCTGTTCATGGATGTCATCATGGCTAATGCGACACTGACTTTGATCGCGGATGCCAATTGAGTATGTTGTTTTGATCTATGCATTATCTAATCCCTTGATTGACGCAGATATTCAACAATCATACAAGGAACATGCCATGTTACTTATTAGCGTAAAATCAGACACTTAACAGAGAATAGGCAAGAGTAACTCATTTTGAGAATCAATTTGAAGATAGTGGTGGCTTGTGATCGGTGTTTCTTAGTTTCCTGTCAAAATTAAACTGAGTGAACAACGTGCATATCACATTCGCACAAATAATCAGCAACAATCCGATGACTTGATTATGAGTAAACACCACATCAAATAACGAGAACTGCCAAACCGCAGTAAAGACAAGGTTGGTATAGATTAAAGGGGCTATTTGAGAATTCGTCGGCGCTAATTGATAGGCTTTATAGCGGCACGTTTGAGTATTAATCACCGTCGCTGTCATCATTGCTAGCATCATCACCACCTGCCAATTTATTGCTGTCCCCCACGACAGCGTATTCAAACACCATGCTTCACCGGATCCACTCGGCAACGTAACCATCGCAACTGGGAGCATGACGATACCAGCCAATAAAAATGTCCAAGCATTATTTTCGATACCTGACATGCTGCCTTTTGATGCTTTATGAAGGCTCAGTTGGGAACCTGCATTAAATACACCCGACAACAGACCAATGAACACTTCAGGCTTTGCGCTGAATCCAGAGATATCACCGGCTAACAAAACCACACCTATCGACGTTAATAGCAGCGAAAAAACGGTAACATAGGACAACTTAATGCGGAAAATAACCCTTTCAAACAGCGTGATAAACAAAGGTCCAGTACCAAATAGCACCACACTTTCAACCAAAGACAGTTTACCGAGTGCATAAATAAAACAAAGTTGGCAAGCACCAATACTAAAAGCCCGGAATACAAGAATTTTGCGCATGTCTTTTGGCGGCACTCGAAACGATGTCACAAGAAGAAACAACATGAGTACGGTCGCAGGCAAAAGAAACCGAAGTATCGTCAAATTGCCCGCAGCAATGTCGTTCGCTAGAAATTTAGTCAGCACCCCCGTAATCGATAAGCTCAGTGTGGAGGACAACATAAATCCTACCGCGCGTTGACTTGGATTTTGTAGCATGATGTTCCTCTCTATAAAGTGCTCAACTGATTGTTATTATATTGATCTCCCCCACAGTAAAATAACGAGTAATTGTGAACTATATTGTTAGAAAAACTTAACTGAGTATTCTATGACAAACCACATCCCCTTAAAATCAATCTACGCATTTGTTAACGTCGTTGAGGCTGGAAGCATGTCACTTGCCGCCGAACGGTTAAATGTAAGCCACTCAGCAGTCAGCCAAGCAATTAAAACGCTAGAGACCCAGCTAGGCACCCAACTCTTTCAGCGTATAGGTCGACATATTGAGGTCAACTCAGACGGAGAAAAATACTATCAAGATGTTGCGCCTGCTATAGAAAAAATTATTGAAGCCAATGAAGCAATACTTAATAAAGGCAGTAATAATAGAATGACTATTAATATGGTCAACTCGCTGGCTCTGCATTGGTGGATCCCCCGAGTACCGCACCTGCAACAAACGCTGCCTCAGCTCGATATTAGGATCTCAAATCGAGTTGGAGTATTTAGTTTAGAAATGGAAGGCGTCGATCTCGCGCTCATCCATGGCTCCATCGATGATTGGCAAGATTACTTTTGTGAAAAACTAGCCGAGGATGATTTAGTACTGGTGGCAAGCCCCAGCGCACTCGCGGAGCAGCCCTCTCTGTCTGCCACAGAAATGATTACACGCTACCCCACCATTTCAGTGGCCAACGACAGACGTAAAAACGATTGGCAAGTCTGGTGCGATGCCCATGACGTTGATACACCGGACTCTCCGAATAACTTGACGTTCAATGCATCGGTTCAAGCCATACACGCCACAATCCGCAACCTAGGCGTTTTAGTCACTCACCGCCAGTTTGTCAAAGATGATATCGAACATGGGCTGCTGGTTGAAATTGGCGAACCTATCGCGAACCCGCTTCAAGCCTTCTACTTTGTCTGTGCCCCCGACAAACTTAAATCCAAGAACGTTGCCGCGCTTCGGCATTGGCTTCAAGAGCAGTTTCAGTCTTAGGACACACGTTTAAACTGCTACTTCCTTACTCCAACAAAAACCTACAGCGGTTGTGGCTCTTCTAAAACGTAACGATTTTTCCCAGCGCGTTTTGCTTGGTACATCGCTTTGTCGGCCGTATCAATAACAACATCAAGCGATTCATTAGATGTAGCAGGCCAAAATGCGACGCCTAAACTTGCCGAAACTTGGCAGTCATGTCCTTCCAACTCGGCAGGGGTCGACAGACTTTCGTTAAGCAGCTGCAAAATAACGTCAATATTGTGCTGACTCTCGATACCAATCAAAAACTCATCTCCAGCTAGCCTTGCGACCAATGAATGCTCTCCCGCTATCGCCTTCATCCTTGTAGCAACAACCTTTAATAGCTCATCACCTATATGGTGACCAAATTGATCGTTAACCGCTTTAAAACCGTCCAAATCAATAAACACAACAAACAAGGATAATCCATAGTCATGTTGCTGCTGTAACGTTTGCATTGCACTCACGCGATTAGCCAGTCCGGTAAGCAAATCATGATTGACCTGATAGTTAAGCCTTTTGAGTTGTATTTTTTCGGATTCGTCGCGAATCGCTAATACAAACGCCTCTACTCTCCCGCTCTCATTGGTCAACGTTCTTAATTGAAGTACACAAGGAAACCACGAGCTGTCTTGATTTTGTACCTTAACGTGATACACCAAACTCCCTTCCAGTAGTAGCTTCTTCAAAATACGGATGCTCGGAACGACTTTACCTTTAACATTAATTTCAGAAACTTGCGCTCGCCAACCAAACCATTTCACACTGATCGGGTTTTGCATTTCAATCTTGCCATTTCGGCTCAGCATCAACATCGCTTCTTGATGCTGTTCAAACATTAACTCAATTAACTTTCGTCGATGTTCCGCTAAATACTGCTCAGTGAAGTCTTCAAACTGGATTAACGAGTGCTCTTCACTACCCATCGGATGGCAACTCACCATAAATTTTTGGTTAGTCTTGTTTTTTCTTAATTCTACTTCATTCAATATTGTTTGATTTTGAATGGCGTTGACAATGGCCTCAACGGTGGCTTTCGGTGTAAACACCGCATCCAGTAATACTCTCGCATTACTGATTTTTTCATATTTTTTAAGCTGTTTAGCTGCATGAGGATTGCTGTACATAATATCTAAATTGGTCGAAGTCACCATGATGCCTTTTTGCATAACATCCAAGGCCCTATTAATGTACCGATTCTTACTTTCTAAATGCTCTAGCGCTTGATGCAGTTGACGTTCGCGCTCTAACAAACTAACAACCATTGCGTTGAAACAACGGGTTAATCGCCCCAATTCATCATTGTGCAGTACCGGTATCTCCCGCTTCTTCACCCCTTCTTTAATCATGGTTTCCATAGAGTAATGCAATGAACTCAACGGCATTACAATCAAATTATGTAACGTTCTCGCCAATTGCCAAGCAAACAACGATAAGCACCCCGTTAACACGCTTAACCAAAACCACATATGCTGTTGTTCTAATTGAAGCCGCTCTAAAGAAACCCAGACGATCAACTCGCCTAAAGAGTCATCCCCTAATTCAATATTAATGGAGCGCTCAACGAAAGCGATGTTGTCACACACCAACTGCTCTTGTATCCAAATGCAGTGTGATGGTGTTCGGTCAATAAACGCTAAGCGCGCCACTTCTGCATCTTTCACTTTTGCTGCGATAATATCGGGGTCAAAAGACAGGTAGGCCAATTGCTCTTGCGCTGTAGTCGCATCATCAAACATCAACGCGGCTTGAAGCGTATTCGCCACACCCTTCGATAAGATATTGACCCGAGTATCAAGTGCCTGCTCTTGGTAATGTCTTAACATAGTGATCGCGCTAGAGCCGACAACAATCATGATAAAAGTCACAATAAACCACGTAGGTAACATCATTTTGTAACGCAATGGCATCGACGCGAAACGACTGGCTATCATAATTCTACCTCCACAATCTCAGCCACGCTGAGTAATTGAGATCTCAACTTTATGCCACTTTGTTTAACATGAGAGGGAGCAATCAAAGGCTTAATTCGATTATTCACTCGAATGAAAGCAATCATTCCACCAAGGTTAATAAACTGCATTCCATTACCAATTAACAGAGCATGGGGAAATTGCGATTTTAGTCTCGATATTAGCGCCGTACTGGCGGATTCAATATATAAAATATGACACGTACTTGCCGAACTCATTGTTTCTGCGTCATAAAATGCCTGACTACCCAATTTGGCTTCAACGATTTTTTTAAGGCCATCCCCCACTTGAGACCCGCGAGCGACGCAATATTCTTTTACCGATACACCAGTAATTTTTGGCCACTCTGCCAACATGGCAAACCGAAATAAGTACACAGATTTCAAATCATCATCACTATATTGAGCAGACGCTGGGACGCTATAACAGAACAGACCCAACATCATTAGCAAGCGGTGAAGCCAGCGAACACGTAGCATAATGCGACCATTCCGTTAGTGTTTCAGCGAAGCGGCATAATCCCACTCTGCTGTTATCCAGTATTGAGTGCCATTTTGAAATGGCCCGTATGTTTCAGGGTACTCTGTCGTTTGGTCGGCACCCAAATTCTCTACCGATGCCGTAAACCGAGGGTAGCCAACTTTAGGTAACCAACTAACCGCCATTTCCACATTGAGCACGCGTGGCCAACGTGCTGTGTTATCACTGGTTGAATCTGGATGAAAAACCGACGGCGCAACATATTGCATCATGCTGCTCATCCATAGATTAGGGGAGATATCCCACATTAATTGCGCATTAACGAAATGATTAGGCTGATTTTCAAGGTTATATTTCACTTCATTATTTTTACTGCAAATCGCACCAGAGCAGTCACCAATAATACGCTTGTAGCTGTAGTTGGTATTAAGCTGTAGATTCTCAAGAGCTTGCCATTTCATTGCGATCTCACCACCATAAGATTGCGTTGAAAGTGGATCGATATATTGCGATACGTATTCTTCGATCACCGTGCCACTTGTACCCGGAGAAGAGCCGCCCGAAATAACCCATTGATTAGACGACACACCTTTGTAGGCTCGGATGTTGTCCCTCTGGCTATAAAAGCCGCTGACACTTAATTGCAGGCGGTCTTCATTCCAAAATCGATAGCCAAGTTCATACGTTTCTACACTTTCTACCGCTAAATCTTCATTGCCTTTGTAGACGTAACTATAAAAGTAATCATAGTAGTTACCATCGCTAAATTGGGCGCCTTCAATATAGCCGTTTTGTTGAAAATCCGTGCTTAACTCTAACCGTGACGGTGTCACAATAGCCCGTCCCCAACCCGCCCATAAGCGTTGCGATTTGGACAAAGCGTAACTGAAACGAGCTTGGGGTTGTGGTGCGACCTTGTTGGTAATATTGTCATATTGCCATCGAGAACCAAGCATCATAGTAGTTCGTTCAGTAATTGGGACCGTCCAGTTAGCGAACAACCCGTAGCTTTGATTAAAAAACTCCGGTGATTGCGTCGTGCGTAAATACGGCATAGTGAACTGGTCTTGTATGGTGTATGACGCGAATGTTTCATCAATTAGCCGGACATTCGCACCGAGCATTAACTGACTCCCTGCCAAGTCATTTAACGTGTAACGACTATCAAGATCGAGTCTCACAAATTGTGTATTTCTATCAGTACTATCGTTCGAGCTATAAGTCAGCCATGCATCGTTTTCCCACGTATCGGCATTGGCGCGTTCATACACATGGTTCGTACCGACAAAATACTCCTGCGCGACCATCACTTGCTCAAAATACTCAGTACCAGGTTGACCCGGAAATAAAAAGTGCGGGTTATATTTTGCCCACAGATAGTCTTCTTCCGAGCGAATACCACCGAACTGGACATTCCATGTATTTTCTAGATGTTGGTAATCTAACCTCCCACCAAACCGACCCGTTAATACGCCAAAATGCTGATTAGGCTGGACACGACCTTCCTCACTGGTCCATGGTTTATGCTCAACATATTCAACATAACCACTGATATGGGTCTTCGCATTAAGTTGAGTGGCTTCATGAAGTTTCACTTCCTTGTATTGGTAATTTCCAACGCTGACAGAAACCTTTCCTTGCGGCGCACTTTCTGCATCCATGGTTATGATATTGACGACACCATTAACCGCGTTTCCTCCCCAAATAGTACCAACAGGCCCTAATACGACTTCGATCTGAGCAATACTGTCTAAACTCACCGGAATCAAATCCCAGTCTACGCCTGAAAACATAGCATTAAATACGCTACGACCATCCACCATGACCAATAGGGAGTTATTGAGTGTTTCATTTGATCCTCGCGCGCTGATCCCCCAATCATAATTGGAAAACTTCGCGACGTGTAAACCGGGCGCGAGTGCTAACACATCGGCCACGGAACGCGCGCCAGAACGGTTAATCTCTTTTGCTGTAATGACGTAAACCGACGCGGGTGTGTCGGCCAAGCTTTGAGCATTGCGAGTAGTAGACACCACTTTTGTCTCAGCTAATGATGCCAAAGGCATATCGATTAATGACAACAGATCGTCGGAAGCTAAAATGTTCGAGGCGAACGCAAGACAAGATAAATGAACGAAGGAAGAACATTTCGCGGTCATAGTATTACTCAATGGCCGTGTACTAACAGAATGTCAGATACAACTAGAAAATACGCACAAGGCAGCATAATAGACTGTAAAATCTACCATTTACCGCGCCTAATGACATATAACATTCCACTAAATCATTTCTAAAAATTTTAATCCTATCGATAACAAACCATTATTGTCCCGACTCAGGTAATTCAAACTATTTAAGCTCAAGGGCTAAGCAAACATCATGAAGTGCTTAAAACTGTTTGTTTCACGGTAAGTCATGACTGTGAATCAATAAACAAGGAGATAGCGCCTTACAAAATTCGCCCAAACATGTAAGAAAATGCGAACTGCCCTTATATAAAAAACTGACAATGCGTCGTTTAACCAATCAAAAACGCCGACCTTAGTAAGATCGACGTTTTGCGTTAACAAATTAAAATGCTTCTGTTTATGTTAGGGGACTAGAAGAAGCCAAGCGGTTTGGTGTCATAACTAATAAGTAAGTTTTTGGTATTTTGATAATGGTCTAGCATCATTTTGTGTGTTTCTCGTCCGATGCCTGATTTTTTGTATCCGCCAAACGCAGCGTGTGCCGGATAGGCGTGGTAGCAGTTCACCCATATTCTACCCGCTTCAATCTTACGCCCCATTCGATACGCTAAGTTTGCGTCTCGTGTCCACACTCCCGCGCCTAAGCCGTAATCGGTATCATTGGCAATGGCCAACGCCTCTGCTTCATCTTTGAACGTTGTCACTGCAATGACAGGACCAAAAATCTCCTCTTGAAATACTCGCATTTTATTGTGCCCTTGCAACACCGTTGGTTGAATATAGTAGCCACTTCCTAACGATTCGGATTGTTGAGCTATTTCCCCTCCAGTCAGTACTTTCGCGCCTTCTTGTCGACCAATATCCAAATAGCTCAAGATCTTATCAAATTGTTCTTTAGAAGCCTGAGCCCCAACTTGGGTGTCCGTGTCCAAAGGGTTACCCTGCTTAATGGTCTGGGCGCGCTCTATCACTTTAGCAATAAACTTGTCGTATACCGATTCGTGGACCAACACTCGAGACGGGCACGTACACACCTCCCCCTGATTAAAGAATGCCAGTAACATTCCTTCCACACACTTGTCGAGATACTCATCTTCATAATCAAATATATCTGGGAAATAAATATTAGGTGACTTCCCTCCCAGCTCCACCGTTGAAGGGATCAGACTCTCAGCGGCGCATTTAAGAATATGGTGACCGATTTCCGTTGAACCTGTAAACGCAAGCTTAGCAATACGATCGCTGGTCGCCAGAGCTTGTCCAGCTTCACTGCCAAATCCATTAACGATGTTGACTACGCCTGCGGGTAACAATGCGCCGACCTTTTCCATTAGCACCAATATGGACGTTGGGGTTTGTTCTGCTGGCTTTAATACCACACAACAGCCCGCAGCCAGTGCAGGAGCCAATTTCCAAGCCGCCATAAGAATTGGGAAATTCCAAGGAATGATTTGACCTACAACACCAACCGGTTCAGGAAAGTGATAACTTGCCGTGTTCACATCTAGCTCTGCCGCGCTGCCTTCTTGCGCACGAATGCACCCGGCAAAATAGCGAAAATGGTCAACAACTAAAGGAATGTCTGCCGCTAACGTTTCGCGTACGGGTTTACCATTTTCCCAACTCTCTGCCACGGCTATCTCTTCTAAATTTGCTTCAATACAATCCGCGATTTTCAACAAAATATTGGCTCGTTCCGCCACACTCGTGCTCGCCCAACTTGCACGGGCGGCATGTGCGGCATCCAGCGCTAATGAAACATCAGCATCACTAGAGCGCGCTACTTGACAGTAAACTTCACCATTCACTGGTGAGATATTGTCAAAATACTCTCCACCAACAGGCTTGACCCATTCACCGCCGATATAATTATCATACTGATTTTTAAAGTTAATGACTGAGTTTGGGCTGCCCGGTTGTGCATAAATCATCGTGAGATCCTTCTGTATATTACATTACGTTGTGTCGGTTCATTGTTTAGGAAGCGTCTAAAAGTATGGCGATATTCGACGTGCGACTTAAACGATGCTGATGCAGCGAATGAGTCAGCACTTAAAATATGGTTTAAAACAGCCATCAAAAAATCAGCTTCACAAAACCAACAACGCAATTCACGCGCCAACTATGAAAACTTGCCGTCAACATGGCGCAACGCTATGATTACAATCCATTAACATAAAACACAATAATCGACAGGTGCGATATCGCGGGAATGCCCCCTTGTTCAACTGTTGCAAATTGAAACACCCTAACTGTCACAGGATGGAACATTCATGCGGCTACAACATGTTCACACTTCAGATTGGCTCTCAAGCTCATGGCACCGTAGTAGTGAAGCCGGACTCAAACAAAGAAAGCGCCCTGATGATATTCACTTAGCACCTTCCGTACTGAAACAGCGACGTCACCAGTCCTCTGCACTGATTAACGTCGTGGAGCGTTATGCTTTACCTTTGTTTAGCCAGATGTTTGCTCGAACGGACAGCCGTCTTATTTTAACAGACCAAGAAGGGGTGATATTGGCAAGCTGGGGACAGGAACGGTTTAAGGAAAAGCTCACGTCTATTGCGTTAAGCTCAGGGGCCTGCTGGCAAGAACAAATCAAAGGCACCAACGCCATTGGCACCGCATTAATTGAAGCAAAACCCGTGACAATTATCGGAGAGCAGCACTTTATTCACCAACATCGCTTCATCAGTTGTTCTGCTAGTCCTTTATTCGACCACCTTGGACAACTGATCGGCATTTTAGATATTACCAGTGAGCAGCAACAGCACGACACCACCATTCAAGTATTAGTACAAAGTATGGTGCAACAAGTTGAAAACCACCTTCTTGACACCATTCCAGATGGCTCGATCAGAATCGACCTTGCTTGCGACAAATCCCTATTACGCAGTGGTTGGCAAGGGATTGTTATTGCAAATGAATCTGGTGAAATATTAGCCCATAACCAAATCGCTACCCAACTATTAGACCAGACCCCTATATTAGGAAAATCAATAGATGCGTTATTGGATGGTTCGCTTTCCCCATCACCTTTAGTATTTCAAAAACAACACCTAACACCAAGTCTTCCCCGCTCTCAATCGTACACGGCCTCCAGTGATTTACATTTTGGCGAGCAATCTATTGAAGATGCGTGGCAACAAGCCAATCGAATTATTAATAACGACATTAGCCTGCTTATTTTGGGGGAAACTGGCGTTGGTAAAGGAGAGTTTGTTAAAGCGCTTCACAAGCAAAGTAAACACAAATCGTCACCGCTTGTTTCCGTCAATTGTGGGGCGTTGCCTAAAGACCTGATTGAGTCTGAACTGTTTGGCTACGCACCTGGCGCATTCACTGGAGCAAACAACAAAGGTTATCAAGGCAAAATTCGGCAAGCTGACAAAGGCATATTATTCCTAGACGAAATTGCCGACATGCCTCTTGAGGCACAATGTCGTTTATTGCAGGTATTACAAGATAAAACGGTGGTGCCTGTTGGTTCCAACCAACACTTTAACGTTGATTGCCAAATCATTGCTGCCACACATAAAGATCTTGAACAATTGATCGCCGATGGCCAATTTCGAGAAGATCTCTATTATCGAATTACGGGTCTTACCTTTAGAATCCCGAGCTTAAGGGATAGGCATGATAAACTGGCGCTAATTTCTCATATTCACCAGAAATATGTGTCCGTAAAACAAACTCTTTGCCCACAGCTCATGGCCTTGCTTTGTCATTACTCTTGGCCGGGTAACATTCGTGAATTAGACAATGTTCTAAAGGTCTCCACTTTGCTATCTGGTGATGAAGCCGTTCTTACACTTGATCACCTCCCGACACAATTAGCCGCACGTTTGACTTCAGAAAAGCCATCCGATGCGACAAGCCTTCATTTATCGGTTGTTACCACTCATGCCGATTTAAAAACTACCGTCGACGACACCTTACTGCAAACCTACAACGCGAACCAAGGCAATATCAGTAAAACCTCGCGGGTCTTGGGTATCAGCCGTAATACAATCTACCGAAAACTAAAGCAACTCGGCATTCTCTAATGCTCAAAAAAAGCACCGACCTTCTGTCAGTGCTTTGCCTTCATTTATCCGCTGATTATTTTGAGTATCGGTGCGCTTACCGTTCTCGTACGGTTATGGTCGCTGGCATCCCAACATAGAGCTCTTCTTTACCCGCATAGTCTTTAGAGTCCGTTGTGTCGGGAAGCTCAAACACTATCGTACTATTGGCATCATCGCTGCTTACCGTTGCTATTTGGCTCGGCGTATTAGTATTCACGCGGCCTTGTCTTGGGTAGTCATACTGCCCACTTTGGAGCGCTCGGTTTACACTCACAACGATTTCATTTTTTCCTTTTCTCACGCAAAACTTAAATCGCTTTCCTCGTTCTTCCATCGCATCTTTATCAACATGATGTAAAGGATCCTGAACCGTCACTTTCCACGTGCTTTGTGCTCTATTCATGATCACCAATGCCGGCTTATCGACCGAAACAGTCAAAGGATTCCCTTGAGGTATAGAGATTGTCTTTTCACCCGCAGTAAAGAAACTCATAGCGATACTCTCATTCGCGCCATCATGTTGATACATACCGTGTATTGATTCATCTGCTATCAAAGTAGATGAGCGCGTTAACCTTGTGACAATGCTAGGCATTTGATCTGCCGTTATATTAGGAACTGCCACATAGCGGTAATGTGAACGCTCTTCATTAGCTTGCGGCTCAACGCCATGATTAATCGCAAGGTGGATAACAGGAACATCACCACGAAGCGTTGAGTTGACGGCATCCCCTCCTCGCAACATCACATTGGTTTGTTCCGCTAAGCTTGCCATCACGACATAACCGACGTCCCCTTGATGGAACCACACAGTGCCTCGCACAGGCAGTACTTGATCAACATAACTGCCCATCTCGATTGTCTCAAGCTCTTCACCCTCTATTTGATAAGTCACATCGCTCTTCCACTCCACCTGATCAATGGTAGTAATAATGGGCTCATCGGATTCTTGGTTTTTTACTCGGGAAACTTGGCTTCCAGTCGCATAGGCAGCATCGCCAATAAAAAAGACCGATTTATTCGCTGATGCGGAGTTATAAGGTGATTCACTTGCGTATTTAAAACCAGCAACACCGATGTCACCGTCCGAAGCCACGCCAGAATAGTGATTTGGATTAAACAGCTTTAAGTCACTTTTCATCGGTAATTCGTCAATTCGAAGCTCCTCTGTTAGCCCTGGGAGCGCGTGCCAATCCCAGCTGTCCATCACATTTGAATACTCTTGACCATTGACTTTAATTTGCAGTATCCCACTGCCATTATGATAGCCGGTGTCTGGATCGAAACTTTCCGCACCGAGTGTCCTCGATGAGTTCATTTTAAAAGACATGTAATACGCGGGGCTGCCCTGCTCACCACTACGATGTACCAGAAAGTCACTATTCCAAAATGCCACACTTGCCGATTTTTCATGTACTTGGTTTAACAACTGATCACCCAGAGTCACTAAATCGGTTTCATTTTTTATTTCGGTATCATGGCTCTTAGCTTCTAGTATTGAGGCAATACCTTTTTGCATTTTTGTACTGCCAAATACTTCCGTAAGTGGAGAAGCATGGCTGCGACCACTTACTTGAAAGTCCAATCCGCCCTTATAGATTAGAGCTGGGTACACGTCAGTTAGGAAATAGCTAGAATCATTGTATGGCTGCGAGCTGACTTTCCATGGTGTATCGGCAAGCGTTTTCATTGCTGAAAAAGGCGTGTCGGTCATCCATTCAAAGCCATAAGCAAAAAACGCCATGTCTTGGCGAGAGCCTGTGTGATGCGAAATAGTACCATCAGGAAGCATGCCTGCCTGCCCATACTTATATGCATAACGAGCATTCGTTTCTAACCAAGTATTTAGGTCAGATAAGCTACCTTTTGGCTCCCATCCCGGAAGCAAGGTTGTATTTTGCTTCGCAAATGGCGCGTAGTCACGATACCACCACCTTTGATAGGTAAGAGGTCGATTATAGTCATGCCATAATGCGGCCATCATCACCCATGTCCGCATTCGGTGATGGCGATTGGCATCGGCCCATGCTCCGGGGCTGTGTGCAAGATCATTAGGCAAGTAGTATCGATTGAACTTTGGCCGCCTTTGCTTATACGGTAAGTCAAATGCGATCTGCAATAATTCATGGAAACGCTCTTTTGCTCTTATGGCCAAACTATCGCCCGAAGCAATGTCTTTTTCCATATCAACAACCATCATCAATCCGGTTGAACTCATTGGATCGGTAAATCGCCATTGATGCGTCACCATGTTGTGCATCAATGTTAACGTATTGGCAAAATCACGTACAGGGAAGTGATCAACATAACGAATAACCGCTAAGTACAAAGCATGTTGTAGATTTGCTCGCTCTTCTGGTATTCCATTAGGTCCATAAGTATCACTATCACCCAACGCTGCGGCTAATGCTCGAATTTGATGAGCGGCTAACGTTAACTCTTTGGCAAGTTGACGAGCGCCAATATCTAACCGTTCTCCTTCGCTATTGGCGTGGTAAAACTCAAATCCCGTAAAGGCGCCATTATTGTCGTTCAATTCGTCTATGTAATCTGCAACTTCGCTATCCTCGAAATAAAACACTTCCTGAAGTCGCTTGGACGATTGCATAAACTCAAACGCTCGCTGATAAAAGCCTTGCCATTGTGTTTGGGCGCCGACATTCACCGTTATGTCGTAACGTCTTTTCGCTTGGTTGGCCTGCATTAAAACAACTTGCAACGGATACGCACCTACCTCTAATGGCGTGGCCGATTGATAGACTAATTGACCAAACAAACGACCTTTACTATCGCGAACATTTTCAATCGTAAATAACGACGCTCCCTCACCAGAGCTTTCGGCAATACGATAATGCAAATCACTTGATACATTATTCGGTCGACGATTACCTTCAAAATTAATCCGACCAACCACCCGACTTCCCGGTGAAGCATCTTGGTTTATATCAAAATAATTCGAAGTCAGTGCACCCATTGGTGCTAAGGTATTTTCATTCTCTTGCGAAGAAACCCCATTATCGATATCAATTAAAAATGGATTGCCTTCCCACGCACGACAATGCCCCGTTGTAATTAACAACAGGGCAATCGCACTTATTACTTTACTTTTCATTATATCCCTACAGTACTGTGAATATTACAAAGCAGACAGTCGTCGGCTTAACGCAGGGATTTTATGTTTCATTCGTTACTTTAAAACTCTCTTAAAGTAATTTTACTGTCAACGACTAATTTATGAGAACACCGTTCAAACTCACTTGAACAAAATTCAAACTAGCAATTAACAACTTATATTAATCACACAGAATATAACGATTTGGTGAATACTATACTACTAAGTCTAGAACAATACTCGCACATCAAGGTAGCCTAAACATTGTTATTATACGCTTTCCGGTTGAGGCTCTTTTGATATTGTAACCTGACTCATAATATTGTTTGTTACATCAATAGATTGATGTTCACGCACAGGTAGTCGATATCGAACATCATTAAGTGCATCTAAGTCCAGTTTCTTCAAGTCAATTTTAAACACCTGAGGAGACCCGTACATACGAATAGAATAGACTTGATGAGTAAGATCCGACACCGTCGCCCATAAAGTGCGATCCGAACCATTGCCCGTTTCACTATTGATATGTTCACGACTTGTACCATCAGGTATATCTACGGTATTTAGAATGTGAAACGCCAAGTTGGTTGCTTCTACTGTGTCATCAGCTTGAAAAGCAAAATTTGTCATCATGGATGCACGAACAAAGCGGTCAACAGGCGTTGAGCTGCCCGGTAACCCCGTAAAGCCAGTACCTTGTGCTACTGTATGACATTCAAAGTTGTTGTTCAGCCCAAACGCATTTGGATTTAAGTTTTGTATATTAACGGGCGTAATATTCATATAGTTATTAATGACATTTTCTTGCTGCCATCCGATCACAGGATCGTTGGTCAAAACACCAATCGGCATTAAATCTGTAATCGTTAAACGTCCATGTGTATATTCCAGCACAATGCTGTGGCCGAGTCGGTCTTGAATCGGCATATGAAATTTAAACCCAGGCGGTAATGCGTCAGTAAATGGGTTGGAGACTCTTAATTTTTCCTCTCCATTATCGGCCATCACTGTCGACAGAGTACTTTCTTCAGATAAACGAATGTCTTCACGCCTTACATCAAGAGAATCAATAATATCCTGACACGAAGCGCAGTTTGACAAAATCCAGTTTGTTAAGCATGGATAGAGTAGTGTTTTCGAGTTTTTTTCCGCTACAAAAGGCTGATATTCACTTTGTGCCAACGTCATCGTGCCCGTTGTTAACCCTTGTGTATTTAAGCCATTCGTTGCAAAACTTTGTCTTAAACTGCCCATGGCCACAAAACCATATTTTCCTTTCCAGCTATAAAGCTGTTCTACGTCCGGTGTTTCAGTATTGATAGCAAAATCATTCAATTGCTCATCTGAAAGCCCAAGATCGGTTTGAATCTGACTCAGAACCTGACGTATATTTTGACTATACTGATAACCGGGCTTTCGAAAAAATATATCTGACTCTACATCTAAAGCAAACTCTAGTGTTCGACCAATTACCATATCGTTGTTTGTTGTTTTGATATAAAAGTTTGTACACATAACTAACCTTCCCTTGTAATATATTTACATGTTGATATACCAACCATGCTCATCATCGTTATCAAAATAACGTGCTTATTCTTATGATATGTTAATCGCCAGGTTGCTATTTTCTGAATTTCATTCGTGTGGAATTCATTCACTTAGCGAATATATATTTTAATAACCATGGTCCAATTATGCTATTACACTCTATTACAGCAAGGTAGGAGCTTATGATGGAGTCATCGAAATCGAAATTAATTAACCTACAAAATAATGATAAAAAATGACAAGGAGCACGCTTCCTTGTCATTGAATAATCAATTAGCCCAACCTAGTTTAGCTGTTGGTTACAATCACCAAAGCAGAGTGGTTGAGCATTAAGAAAGCCCCAAACAAAGTCTGTTTGTAGCACTTCTAAAGATTGGTTACCGTTGTCTTGGTAATACCATTTTTGATTGGGGATCCCATCATGCGACTGTTGATAGCCAAATTCACTGAATGTCGGCTCAAATACACCTAGGTGGAAGAAATTTGCTTTATCTCGCTCCCCCGCTTTCGTTGCTTCAATGAGTGCAACACCCGCCCTTGCATGACAACCAATACAACTTGAGTTAGACATAAATCCAGCCTCTGTGATCGAGTTCCCTAAATGAGTTGGTCGACCTTGGTTATCCGTGAAGTTCACCTGAGAGCCCTTCAAGCGATAGTTTTTCCAAGCAAAGTCCGATTTACTCGGAAGCACACTGACAGCTTGCGGTTTGCTTTGTGTTGCTATACCAAAATGCGACAATAACACCGTGAGTTGCTCTGTTGGCTTCCCTTCTGGGTACTGGAGATCGCGAGCGAATACCACGGAACTTTGAGCTAAATTGTCGCTTTTCTGCCATGGAGAAATATAGTTAGTGGATTCTCCAGTAACAGGCCTTATTGCCCTATACCCAAAGCTATCATTACAACCCGTAAAGTCGCAGCGCCCGGGGTTATTTTTATGCTCAAACGTCGTCCAGACCCAGCGGGGAATATCTTTCGAAGAGACATGAAAAGCCATTAACAGGTGATTATCCGTAATATGGCAATTTTTACCACTTTTCAACGTGACCGGTGTCTTGTGTATCTGCCTGATGTATTGATCTGAAGCTGCAAAGTCAACCATTTGCTCTGGATATTTTGCGCGCATCGCGCTGATCAATTTTTCACTTAGCCAGTTACTTTTAATCATTATTGATTGAGGAGGAAGGTCAACCGTTGCTAGCTTGCTTGAAGCAGAATTCGCCGCTGACTGATTACCAAGATGATAAGGTGCATTGTTAACTTGATTAGCATCGTTTCGACTATACACCGCTAACACACCATCACTATTATATAAATTGTTGCGATATAGGTACTCGTGAAACTCCTGATTTCTGATGGTCACTTCAGCATTAGTTTGGCGAAGTACACGGCCAATACTTTCAGGGTCGTTCGGCAAAATGGTATCGATCTCTGCAGAAGTACATTCATTGGCTAAATAGGTCACTATTTGGTCCCGTTTCTCCTTGATTACCGGATTACCCACTTTGATCAAACTCTCAAAGTTTTCCACGAATGACTGTACACTACTGCTATTAGCACTTTTTGCATTGGTGGCATGCTTCGCTTTTTCAATAAGTGCCTGTTGCTCCTCCCCTGGAAAATAAGGGCAGTTTTTAAAGTGAGCACTGTCTTGATTAACCACCTGATTAGGGTTGCAGCAATCCGTTGAATTTTCTGAACTACATAACGGTAACGGATTTTCGGGCCAATTTTGGGTCTCATCTGCCCATTTCACCCAAAACTCATCATCAATCACTTTAGTAAATAAGTACCACGAGAATAAATCTGGACAGGTCATCGCCGGATTAGTCACCCCGTCTCCAAAACTCAATCTCCCACTATCGACAGAAAGCTGGCAAAACTCCGCATCGCGAATATCAGCGTCAAAGTACATACCATAATCAATATTGGTGGGTATGATCTGAACGAGACCTTCTTTGCCACCTTTAGCATTAGCAAACGCTCCCTTACCATAATAGGTGCCACTCTCAACTGAACCAGTCGCAACTTTTGTCTCAATGACATTGCTACCAAGTGCATTTTCAAAGGTAAGCCTAAAATACCTTGAACCATTAGGGCACTCGCCCTCACAAGCATCAAGATAGTTTTCATCGCATGAAATTCGGTCTTTATAGCTTGCAAAAGTAAAGTCAGCACCATTGAACAAAGGGCCACTCACTGTGACGTTCACTGCTTCACATTGACCTGATTCTGAAGAAAAAACAAACGACCCCTTTGCCTTTCCACCATCATCAAAGATGACATTCCCCAGTGTCCATATGTTCGACTCGATACCGCTCGCCACGACAGGTCCAAGTGCCAGCGATGCCACTAAACCAATTAATATCCGTATTGTTTTCATCCTAGTCTCCAACTCTTTAACCCATGCCTGATTGCATAACCAGTGTAACGTCAGCAAACAAATGGCCTCTGCGCGTTATCCAGCGCAAACATTCTGTTCACCACAAGGATAATCACCACGGACAAAGAGTAGAGCGAAAACACGCAAGATGTTATTACGGGGTATTACAGCAGGATCTGTCGAGAAGTACGGCTAGCCATTTCGCCTAAGCAGCGAACAGCTAACCTATTGACTTTTATGAATATCGTAACGCTCAAAATGATAAGGAAGAGAGCAATGAAGTCATCACTATATAGATGTTGAATCTAATTCTAGCGCTTGCCCTTTGAACACTTTAAAATTGGTTGCTGCCAATCTCACTCGACCGCGTTTTCGCTCGATAAGCAGTGGCTCACAAATACCAGCAGATAACAGCTTGTCTGAAATCTGCTTCCTCGCCCTATGAATTTGAATATTGACATGAGATTCAGACAAACCAATATCTTTGGTTAACTGCTCTATGCTACGCCAGCCTTGTAGATCGGCTGGCAATGAATTAAGTCGATCTTGCCCTTTGTATCTCGCCAGCAACGCTGTTAAATAGTGATGAGTGCGTGTATCGCAATCAATATCACCATTGCGATTCTTTAATGTGAGTTCCGTCAACTCTTCATCTTGGCTAATGTTGAAGACATAACATAAGTCAGCGTCGACATTTTCGTTAATCGCGACGGTTTCATTAACAGTTTGATCAACACCTTTCATCAACTGCCACATTGAGTGAGAAAACTCCAACATCTCTCCATCTTCAATTTTATGAACCGAGGATTCCGATAAGTTTTCGCAATACCACTGCTTCTCACTGACGTCATAGTAAATGATCAATTCAGGTGAGGTTTCAGACGGTAAAAAGTGATATTGCTGTAATAAAATGGGCTTATAAGTTTTACTTTCATCGGGCTCAGAGGAAGACATAGGCACCAAAGCATCACAAGGTTTATCTAGGTTTTCGACCACGAAGGTAATGTCTCGACGATTTGCAAAACTGATCGTATCGTTGAGTGATAAGGGCTGCAATGAATTGGCAGTAATAGGTTGATTATTCAGCCAAATTCCATTTTTACTGATATCTCGAATATACCAACCTGCGTCTATCCACTCAATAATGCCATGAATTCGTGAAATTTCCGGACTATCAATGACGGTATCGACTGCCGAGGTCAAACGCCCAAACTGATGGAATGCTTTCAGGTAAACCTGATAATTTGTCGACTGTGATATTAAAAATGCCATATACGATCTCCTGTAGAAAGTGAGCCTCTCTGTTCAACCCCTATACCTAATCAAACAATACGCCATTCAACCTAGATAACCATTACATACCCATTACAACCTTGATCCTACTTTGTCGCACCGCTGAAAAGCCGAAAGCTACTGACTTTGGTGTACGATTTGATATTTGTCACCTCCCCATGCTTTAGCGAAAGCTTGACATGAGACAGTGCTAACATTGAAACATAGTCCACATTGTCAGGAGCTAATTGGTAGGACGTATTAGCAACACTCTGGATACTTTGAATCCAACCTTCAGGAAGGCTCATTACCTCCGACAGAATGTGGAATAGATCACTCCATCGATTTTCCACCCTGTTGATAGGGTGAAATTCGACACCAACAACGTGATACACCGTGGAGACATCGATTGAAAGCTTCACCTCAAAGTCATTCCGTACAGCACTAAAGATCGACGATAACGGATTAGACCCTAGCAATGCTGGGAACAGTTTATTGGCACTTTCTATTGATAGTGCACGACTACAAACCCTCAAGGTTGAAGGTTTTCTGGGCGTCATATAGCCAAAATGTTCAATCGGAACTCGACGCTGTAAAACTCGTAACCTACAGAGTAAAAACGGCAGAGATCTCTTTCTACCAACTTTTGCTAACACACGATGGTAGAAACGTCTTACCATCTCATTCTGCTTAATTGACACCGAGTATTTTTTACTGTCATCACTCGACAATGAAATAAATTCAGAAGGCGAGGATGTTAAATAATCAATTCGCTCGTAATCATATTCGAACCAATATAGTTGTCTGTCTCTATAGATAGAAAAAGCAACATCGGTTGGAGTCGGTAAAGTCAAACTCTTCTCAAAATATACGCATGCGCATAATCTATGTACTCGACACAGTTTATGCGCAAACATGATCTCTCTCTCATTCAACGCTATCGATTTGGAATGAGACACCGCACACACAGACCTAAAGCTGTTTGTCGAATTTGAGCTAGGGATACTTGTTAACCTCACCAATATTTCTACCAAGTAGCACTGTATGCGATGTCACCAAGCAAAAATTTAGTTTTATCTCTGTCCCCTTCTGCCATCGACTCAGTCAGGATTCTCGCACACCTCTCATTCAAATCAGCTTCGCTGATAAGAAAACTCTCCATTGCTTTTGAAGCCTCTTTTTTTGCCTGTTCGCCCTGAGCCTCCAATATATTGTTGACTAGACGAACCATTTCAGATTTTTTACCGTTATCATTTGCAAACGAGTCCATACAGTTCACTATAGATATACGCTCTTTAACTGATAACTCGACTACCGTGCTGGTATTATAATTATCTATCGTAATATTTTTAATCGTCATTACCTTTCCTTATGTAGTTGTTTTGGAAAAAACAAGAAATCTTCCGTTTTATTTTTCTTACCACCATTATGACATGACATACAACTTTCATGTTGTTCATATGGCTCGATTGCCGTATTAGATAAGTAAGATGGCATTATGCAAAGGTTACTATCACCAGCATTCAAATATCGACAAAACTTTTGTTGCTTAGTTGTTAACTTTTCACCCTCAACATCTAGTGCCCACTGGGTACCAACTTGAATATAATTCATCCAATGACTCATTTGGGATTTCAATGATGAAGTGCCTTCCATGTTACGCAAAACATACTGATAGTTTTCATACACCGATTCCGGAGAGTTAGTTAAATAATCTCCATACAAGCTATCAAACCATGGAACATAGGTATCAATTATCCTAGAATTCCCTCCCTTCCTGTCAAACTCATTAATCTTTGCACTTGATGATTTATCATACAAAGTCCAATATTTTTCTTTGTTAATGTTACTTTCTGTTGGTGCATTTAATCGATGTACAAACGTGCTCCAAACCCAATTAGGTTGTTTCACTGTTTTGTAAATCATATGCATAGAAATCAATCCGACTTTTAATGTACGGCAACCATTACCATCTGATTTCAGAGTAACGGCTTCAACGTTATAATAATCGCTACTTATATCGGAGCTCGTTAATTCCTTCCAAGCCAACTTGATAACCATTGAACCAAAATTATTCTGATCACCTTTTGGGAACGATAGTGGATGTGTTGGGTTTGAGTTTAGATAATCTACAACCCTTGGGCTAATTACGGTTTCATAATGAATTTTATTCCCTGAGGAATCCTTTAAATATTCAATGTTATACGATGGAACCGTTGTATCGACCAAGATACGTTTGCCCACCACATCACATCGCTTAACCACCTTATTATATTCAACCACTTGGTTGTCACCCTTTTGACGATAAGCATCAACAGTTAACCAATTAAACCAAATTGGTGGTTGTATCTTGTTGGTTTTGCTCGAATAAATCATTCCATTTATCGCTTCAAACTGTTGATACCCATATGATAATATCTCAGAATTCGTACTGTTTATATTTCCAAACCCTTTTAATGAAGACTCTTTTGATGGTATATCATAGACAACTTCATATTCAACATACTGCTCAGAATCATCATCTGCAGCCACGATACAACTATTAAAAGACAAATATAAAAATATAAAAATATTGAACTTTGTTCTAATCATTTATAAGCTCCTAAGGTATAGCTTTCGTAGTTTTTTAGAAGTTACAGTATCCAAAGAAAATGCATCTAATCTGACATTTTCCCGAACAAACCTCACCAATTCATACCTTTTCCCTAACGAATACAAGATCAAACAATGTTGATACACAACCTCAAAAATACCGGGCCACTCGCTCTCTCGACTACTCTGCAATATTGCTTTACAAAGTTCAGATTGATACACCCCCGAAACAGATCTAGTCATACGATATATTGCCGATAATTTAATAGAATATATAAACATTGTATTCCAAGTTAGACCCATACTCTTCATTTTGGATAATGCTTCTTCGCAAACATTGATACAGTCGGATAGATTTTTCATCCTAAGTAATTTAACAGCTAACATATACTCATATGTACTAATCACACAAACCCTTCCCAAGGAAATTTGTTCTTCAATATACTCACTCAAACTAGAAACATTGCCTTGATTCCATTCATATATCATATTTGACCCAAAGACTATCCACTCATTTTCATTCTGAGATGTAAACGAATCATAGTACTCTGACGAGATAGACACTATTCTCTTGTGATTTTTTGTATAAACAGAAATTAGAAATTCAAAATGTATTGCTAAATCTAAAGATAAACTACTTCCTACTAATTTAGCATGAATTTTTGACTCCTCTAATTTCTTGCTAGACAACGTATAATTTCCAGAAAGAGAGTCTTGTAATGCCCATGTGTATAATGTCGTAACTTTAGGATCTGCGCCAGTTTCAGTATGCAAATGTATATCTTTCTCTTGACTATAAAGCTCTAAAACCGTCGCCCATATCTTTTCTGAATTTTTAAACTCTCCTTTCAGCATCATTATATTTCCTATCAGAGGACCGTACATAACGATAGCAAGCCGTAAGCTTTCTCCTTCTAAGCCTTTAATTATATCGAGTACCAGTTCCATCGCCCTATCTGGGTAGCCATTAAACAAAAGGTCTTGGAACTTTAAAAAATTGGAGAATAAATAGTTTTGATCAGCAAACGTTGCGCTTACTGAGTCATCTGTGATGTCTGTAAATAGCGCTATTTCATCAACGACACTTCTTGCCCCATAGCCTGAAACACTGAGCTCAGAGACAGCTTTCAGTTTTTTCGCTCGTTGTTGCTGTGAATGATTACTTTCAGTCAACGATCTTTCAAAGCAATCATCTAGCATCTTTACAACTTCTAGAACATCAGAAATAGCAGATTGTGATAGTTTAGTTTCACCATAATCAAGCAGATATGGTATGGCCTGAGCATGCATTTCTGCATGAAAGAAGTGTAACGATATTGCATGATAATCTGCTGCACCTTGACCACTTTTCTGAAGTGCACTTGCAATCGCTTTGTGTTTGGACAGACGTTTATCCCCTAGCTGACTTTCATACGCCGCATCCCGAATCAAAGCGTGCTTAAAAATATAGCTATCCCCATCTACTTTACGCTGCAAAAATATCAACTCTGCGTTGAGCAACTCATTCAGATCCGTCTGAACTTGCGCTTCGTCTTTGTCGGAGGCAGCAACCAGTAGCTGATAGTCGAAACTGCGTCCAATACAAGCAGCAAGCTGAACCGTATCTTTAGCAAATGACAAATGCTCGAGTTGCTGTTGTAGTGATGCTCGTAGGGTTATTGGCACTAAATGTTGCCTATCTTTGTCGATAAAATCGACAACGCCATTCACTCTATGAACCAATTTTTGTTTTCGTAAACTAGATACCAACTCTTCAGCAAATAACGGAATACCATCAGTCCGTTCAATAAGTAACGCCAGTAATGCATTAGCTAAGGGTTGATTATCGAAAAGATCGTTAATGAAGGTACGTGTTTGTTCCTGACTGAGCTTACTAAGAGTGATAGTTGTCTTGGATAACGCCGCGAGTGACTGAGGTGCAGAGTTCCTTGATGTGTTAACCCAAGCATGATCGCTTTTTATAAACGCATCACTTTGCACTAGATCCAAAATGAATGTTTTGCTAGTTGGGTCGATCCAATGTATGTCTTCTAAAATAAAAAGGTGATGCGAGCCACCTTGCTTCGCCATACGCCTATCAACTTGACAGAGCAATAAGCGTAGGACCTCAAACAAACGCGCTTTTTGCAGTTCCGGTGACAAGCCACTGAGAGGCTCTAAACCTTCTAGCGGCAACCCTAACCAAGCTGATAATACGAGTAGAGCTTGCTTAGCGTGTTTATGGTCCAATGAGGTTTCTGCTATAGCCCGCTCAAGACGGTAAAGACTTTGTTCTTCCGTTAAGCCTGTCAGTGAAAATTTGTGCTTAACCATAAGTAATATGGGGTATAACGCATTATTTCTGTGCTCAGGTAAACATTGACCAATAAAGCATCGTCTCTCTTTTATTTGTTCTCTAAGCTCAATAATGAGTCGAGACTTTCCAATACCGGGCCCGCCCAAAAGATGAATGAGGCCCTTAGCACCAACGGAATGTCCAACCACGGACTGGCTGGAAATCGACACGCTTTGTTTTAACTCTGCAAGTTCAGTTTCTCTCCCTACAAATGCGCTGTGTTTGCGTCTGCCACGTAGAAAGCCAAACGCTTCAGACTGACGCTCCCCTCGTAACAAATAATACGCTTTCGCATCTTCATCACTCGTTCTTCTTGTTTGATTATCAAACAAGTACCCATCAAAATATGCGTAACTATCTAGCGTGGCATGAACTTGTTCAGTACATACTATTTGACCATATTTTGCTTTTCGTGCCAGATTCATTGCACTATGTGCCACTTTCCCCTCAGGGGCGCTATCAGAAATCGTCATCATCAAGCCGGTATCAATACCCATTCTTACTCGAGTTTCAATCGTATGACGTTGTTTTAATAGCGCATTTTTATTTGTGACATTACTGGCGATTTCTAATGCTGCTCGGCTGCATAAACGACTGTCATTGTCCGTTACATGAGGGTAGCCAAAATAAAACAGTAATGTGTCGCCTAAAGTACCAACATGGCTAGCACCATATCGAACGGCAATATCAATGCACTGTTGCATTTGGTCTCGGTGCAACATGTCCACAATATCTTGGTCAACAGCTGACACATGTGAAAATTCAGCGCCATTGGAGCTAATTATAAGAGCCAGAGCAACAATTTGTTTTCGTTCCGCTAAACGAGAAAATGAAATCGGTCCATCTGTGATAAGTGTTTCATCATGAACTTGTGAATTGAGCTTGAGGTTAGCGTTAGACGGCAATGGTTCTTCCAACACGCCGACTAAATTACTGAAATTAAACCCCATAAATTCATGATACAACTTAGCCGTGTCACTAGGTCTCTGTAGCGGTCTTTTATTTAAAACCCGCCTAAAAAAGTTCGCCGAACTATGACCGGCGAGAACTCCCAAAGGGACATTAGCTTGGCTAAGCTGCTGATGAAAAATTGAAGCTAAGCTCGTTCCTGTGAATGTCGGTACTCCGGTCAAGCATTCTAAAAATACCAACCCCCAGACATAGATATCCGTTTGCGGTAAGGGCGGCTCTCCCCTTAGCTGCTCCGGTGCACTGTATGTCGGAGTACCTAGTGTTTCTTGAGTGAGCGTAATACTTTTATAATCAAGCTGTCTTGCTTCGTTTTTTAGAGTGCCGATACCAAAATCTAAGACCTTTACATGTGTTTTTGCCCCAACTTGATACAGCATAATGTTGGCAGGTTTAATATCACGGTGAATCACACCTTTCTGGTGAGCGTGCGCTAATGCATCCAACACACACGACATAATTTCCGCAGCCAAACACGCATTGAGCGCGCCATGAGTTTGCAAATGCTGTTGTAGTGTTTCGCCCTCAATATACTCATAAACGGCGTAAATTAAGTAATCACCTTGCTGACCTTTGTCGATAAGCGTGACGATATTAGGGTGATTTAGTCGAGAAATTAACTCTGACTCTCGGTGGAAACGTGAAATATAACGATCTTTTTTGCTAACGCTAAAGTCATCGCTGAGAATCAAAAATTTTATCGCAACATACTTCCCTGTACTATGTTGCTGCGCCTTATAAACTTGGCCAAAGCCTCCCTCGCCAATCTTCTCTACTAGTTGATATTCCGTAGAGTGAAAACACGTTTCAACAGAACTCTTTGTCCTTTGCAAATTACCCACACTGTTCCTTAGCATTTGATAAATTGACAGAAACCGAAGTATAGGCAATGTATTGCCTATCTGCTGTAAATGTGGGAGTTTTTATTGACATTATGCATAACGTTACGACATACGCCACAAATTGCGTATTGATAAACCGCATTATTACAGTGCGATGTGACCATCGCGCATAATTATGCTGAAATTAAGCACGAAAAATCACCAAAACAACGAAGATTTGGAGGGCTAAAATAAAAATGGCCAATCATTTTCGATTGGCCACTTAGCGTCACGATACTTGTCGTTATTTTATTCGTAAAATGTTTTTCTTAATGCTAATTCAAGCCCACGAATCTCAGCGAGCCCTTTTAAGCGCCCAATACATGAATACCCAGGATTAGTTTTTTTCTTCAAGTCATCAATCATTTGATGTCCGTGGTCTGGGCGCATTGGTATCATACAAATCTGCCCGTTTTTCTTACGGCGATTTTCTTCTTTAAGCAGCGCATTTATAACATTATACATGTCCACATCACCTTCTAGATGAGCAGCTTCGTGAAAGCTCATTTGATTATCTTCACGCTGCGTTGAACGCAAATGAGTGAAATAAATACGCTCTCCGTAAGTATCGATCATGCTAACCAAATCATTGTCACCACGAACACCATAAGAACCTGTACACATTGTGATACCATTCATTTTACTTGGCACGGCGGTGACTAATGCTTCAATATCTTCAATCGTTGACACAATTCGAGGAAGACCAAGAATCGGACGAGGTGGATCATCAGGGTGAACGGCCAATTTCAGTCCAAACTGTTCGCAGGTTGGCATGAGTTCATTCAAAAATAAGACCATGTGCTCACGTAACTTTTCTTTATCAATTCCTTTATAGGTATCAAGTCGAGCTTGGAACTCCTCCAACGTATAACCTTCTTCTGCTCCAGGTAAACCAGCAATAATATTTGCAGTCAATTTATCTATATCGGTTTGTGACATCGACTCAAAGCGTAATTTAGCTTCTAACTGCTCTTGCTCAGTGTATTCAGCATTAGCATCCTGGCGCTTCAAGATGTGTAACTCAAACGCTGCAAATTCAACTTGGTCAAAACGCAACGCTTTTGAACCATCTGCTAATTCGTACTCTAGATCGGTGCGTGTCCAGTCTAGTACGGGCATAAAATTATAACAAACCGTGTCAATTCCACATTCTGCAAGGTTTTTTAACGACTCTTTATAATTATCTATCCAAAGTTGGTAGTTTCCACTGCGTGTTTTAATTTCTTCATGTACAGGGATACTTTCAACAACAGACCAACGAAAGCCTTTGGCTTCAATAATAGCTTTTCGCTTTAATATTTCTTCTTTTGTCCAAATTTCACCATTTGGAATATGATGTAATGCATTAACAATACCTGTTGCGCCTGCTTGCTTTATATCATCTAAAGATACGGGATCATTAGGACCGTACCAACGCCACGTTTGTTCCATGACAATCACCTTATTTAAGATGCACTTAACCCGCTCAAATTGACCAAGCTAAGCACTAACCACTTCTTAATATGCTGCCACAATTAGGCGACAGCGTAATGAAAGCTGAATTACATCAGCAATATGACTGCCCTTACTCTGAACCCTGTAAAATTACCGGATTAGAGCTGAAAAGATAGCCATCAAATTCTGGGTCATCAATGTCCGACAGTTCCAATAGTCGCTGTTTGACATTCTCAAGGTGTTGCCACATAGCGTTTTTTGCTGCGATGGGGTCTTTGCGCTGCAAAGCCGCGAGGATTTTTGCGTGATCGTCTAACCATTCTTCACGGTAGTCTTGTCCACTAATATGAGAATGTAGCTTCTTCCACATCGGACTACTTTCACGACGATTCCAGGATTGCTTCAGCATATCAACCAATACGGAATTCTGAGTCGCTTCTGCTATACACATATGAAATTTTTCATCACCGTTGCAATCGGCTGTTCCGCAAGCGAGTTCATCTCGCTCTAACTTCAAGGCTGCACGCATTTTCAACACATCATTTGGCGTTACCTGCATAGCGGCAAATTCTGCAATATTACTCTCTAGGAGTTGGCGTGCTTGAAGCATTTCAAAAGGTCCAGCATCATCACTAATTACGTTCTCACGCGAATGAAGTAAAGATGGAACATTGATCACGTAGACACCAGAACCTTTTTTTACTTCGACCAGATTCTCCAACTCAAGCATGATAATTGCTTCACGAGCAACGGTTCTGCTAACATTTAGACGTTCAGCGATATCTCGCTCAGGAGGAAGTCGATCACCCACTTTGTAATGACCGTTTATTAACTCTTGTCTTAATATTAGACCTATCTCTTGATAGGGTCGTTTTGGTTCAAAAGGCATCATGATGATATTGTCACTATATTCCATCTAACTTCTCTCGCCATCATAGCGACCAATATAAATTGGTCAACCTCTACATACGCTAATGTGGTAACACACTTTACTAGACTGCTATTTACATCAACTTTTGCGAACTATTTAACCGCTTTAATTTTGTCGATTAGTGTATTTAATGTTGGGTTCGACTTTTCGATATTTTGATACATCGGTTGAACAGCTTCAACAAACGCAGCTTTATTTGGCTCAACAAAGGTTACGCCCATTTTTTCCGCTTTTGCACGTTCCTTTGCTTCAGAATCCGCCCAAAGTTTCTTCATAAGTTCCGAAGAATCTGCCGCGGCCTTCATAAGTGCGCCTTGCTGCTCAGACGTGAGTTTATCGTAAGAAGCCGTTGATATTACAAGTACATCCGGCACCATCGTATGTTCATCCAAACTAAAATATTTCGACACTTCACTATGTCGGCTCAAGCTAAAGGATGGGATGTTGTTTTCAGCCGCATCAACTACACCCTGCTGCAAGGCAGTGTAGAGTTCACCATAAGCGAGTGGTGTTGGGTTACCACCCAGTGCTTTTACCATAGCAATAGCTGAAGGACTCGGCTGCACTCGGACCTTAAGCCCCTTCAAATCTTCAGGAGTATTAATTGGCTTATTCGTATAGAAACTACGTGCGCCCGCATCATAATAGGTAACCCCAATAAATCCGCTACTTGTTGAAGAATTCAATATTTCTCGTCCAACATCACCATCTGTGACTTGATAATAGTGTGTTTTATCACGGAACAAATAAGGCAAATTAAAGGCGGAATAAGCAGACGAAAATGCCTCTAACTCTGCAGCATTACTCTTAACCATATCGAGAGCGCCATTTTGCATTAATTCCATGGATTCGCGCTGTGTACCTAGCTGCGCATCAGGGTATATACGAATGCGTACTTCGCCATCCGTCATCTCACGCACTTCTTTTGCCATATAGTCCATTGCTTTGTGTACGGCATGGTCACGAGGGTGATTATGGCTTAGCTTTAATGTTGTCGTTGCGTAGGCAGAAGCCGCTACACCGAACGTCATTGCAACACCGACTACAGTACTTAAAACAGTTTTACGCATCATCATGGGTCTCTCTCCGTGGATTGGTTTTCCAATATGTAGGGTATTTATGCTTTCGAGCTTGATATTGGCAACCAAAATTAAAACCGTCAAATCAATATAGCGAATTGCTTGACCAAAATCACAGTCAAAACACTTTAATTGGTTAACCAATCCATTTGTGAGCAAGCTCACGTGACTCTATTAGTGACTATCTTATAATTTCACCAACATTGAACGGATATAATGACCCTATCTGGGACTCACTCTTCATATTGGTGAACCAGTTATCATGAAGTACGCATTTTTATCGAAAGGAAATAGTAATGAACAAATTGGTCAAATACATAAACAAGGGGCTGGCGGCATTTACCATCTCTCTTTCGACGTTCCTCGTATTCTGTGTAGTCTGGCAGGTTTTATCTCGTTATGTAATCGGTAAACCAAGCACGGTAACGGATGAACTTGCTCGCTATCTATTTATGTGGGTTGCTTTAATTGGTGCCGCCTACACTACAGGTCTTAAACGTCATCTAGCCATCGATTTATTAACGATGAAGCTCCAAGGCAAACGCAAGCTTATCAACGAGCTTATTATTCAAATCGCCATTGGCTTGTTTGCCTACGTGGTTTTGGTACATGGCGGTACACAACTCGCACTAAAAACACTATCAACCGGGCAATTGACTCCAGCCTTAGGAATGGAGATGGGCTATATTTATTTCTGCCTTCCTATAAGTGGCGCGTTGATGATTTTCTATTCCGTCGTGTTCGCTTGCGATCGAATAAAACAGATGATTTATGGTGAAGCGTTAATCACCGATACCCAACTTGATCAATAGAGGTTTCCACAATGGAATGGCAATTAATTCTTACGTTATTCGGTAGTTTCGCACTGCTTCTCACAATTGGTGTACCCGTTTCCTTCGCGATTGGATTATCATCACTTGCAACCATCTTAATGACTTTACCACTTGAGCCCGCCATTGCAGTTGTTGCTCAACGCATGGCCGCAGGGCTGGATAACTTTGCCTTGCTCGCAATCCCGTTCTTCATTCTTGCGGGTAACATCATGAACCAGGGTGGCATTGCGTTGCGTCTAATTAACTTAGCGAAGGTACTTGGTGGGCAACTCCCAGGCTCACTTGCCCACGTTAATGTAATGGCAAACATGATGTTTGGATCTATTTCTGGGTCAGCGGTGGCCTCTGCTGCTGCTGTTGGTGGAACCATGTCACCACTACAGAAAAAAGATGGCTATGACGAAAACTTCTCTGCTGCCGTCAATATTACATCTTGCCCTTCAGGCCTCTTGATCCCACCAAGCAACACCTTGATCGTCTTCTCGTTGGTATCTGGAGGAACCTCAATAGCGGCCCTGTTTCTAGCCGGTTACATCCCTGGCATATTGATGGGACTCAGTATTATGATTGTTGCTGGAATTATCGCTAAACGTCGGGGTTACCCTATTGCCACTCGTCCGTCTTTGGCAATGGTTTGGGATACTTTCTTAAAAGCGGCGCCTTCTCTTGCGCTTATCGTCATTATTATGGGTGGCATCATTGGCGGTATATTTACCGCGACCGAAGCCTCGGCGATTGCCGTTGTCTACACCTTTACACTCGCGGTCATAATTTATCGTGAAGTAAACTGGCGCCAACTTCCAAGCATCATATTAGAGTCAGCTGTTACCACCTCAATCGTTTTGCTGCTTGTTGGTGCGTCAATGGGTATGTCTTGGGCAATGGCGAATGCCGACATCCCGTATATGATTTCCGACGCACTATTAGCCATTTCCGATAATCCACTCGTCATTCTATTGATCATTAACGTTATTCTTTTGATTGTGGGCATTTTCATGGATATGACGCCAGCCGTGTTGATTTTCACACCGATATTCCTACCAATCGCACTGGATATGGGAATTGACCCAGTTCACTTTGGTATCATGATGACATTCAACTTAGCTATTGGTATTTGCACACCACCCGTTGGTAGCGCGCTATTTATTGGCTGTTCAGTAGCAAACATTTCTATTGATAAAGTCATTAAACCATTATTACCATTTTATGCGGCGCTTATTTTGGCACTAATGGCTGTCACTTTTATTCCTGAGCTTAGCCTGTTCCTACCAAACTTGGTTCTTGGCTACTAAGTGATTATTCATTGCTATTTCGGAATAGATGACTAACCCAATATTTTCAACTTAATTAACAAAATTTCATATTGATATCCCGCCGTGTATACGACGGGATTAAGGAATAAGCCAAATGAACACCCTCTCAAATACGCAACTAAACGACGAGATTATTCAGCCTAATTACAACCGAACCGCTTTAAAAACCAAAATTGTTCACCTAGGCTTTGGGGCCTTTCATCGTGCTCACCAAGCCCTTTTTACCGACGAAGTCGCCCAAAAATCGGACAGTGACTGGGGGATTTGTGAAGTGAACCTTTTCGGAGGAGAAGCGTTAATTTCCGCGCTTCGCCAACAAGATCACTTGTATAGCGTCGTAGAAAAAGGCGCAGAATCAACAACAATAAAGGTCATTGGCGCGGTTACTGAATCTTTCCACCCTGCATCTAACGGTATCAATACCATCATCGAAAAAATGGCAGAGCCACAAGTAGCCATAGTTTCAATGACTATTACTGAAAAAGGTTATTGCACCGACCCTGCAACAGGGCGTTTGGACAAGAATAATCCACTAGTCATCGCCGATCTTAGCAACCCAACTCAACCTTCATCAGCGCTTGGTTACATTGTCCAAGCATTGCAACTTCGACGAGAACGAGGACAGAACGCATTTACCGTAATGTCTTGCGATAACGTACAGGAAAACGGCCATGTTGCAAAAGCGGCTATCTTAGAGTTCGCAGCATTGCTAAATGTAGAACTTGCAGCCTGGATTGAAGCTCATGTCACTTTCCCTTGTACCATGGTCGACCGTATTGTCCCTGCGGCAACAGAAGAGACACTAAACGAAATTACCACCTTACTCGGTGTTCAAGATCCTTGCGGCATTGCTTGTGAACCATTTCGTCAATGGGTCATTGAAGACAACTTTGTTGCAGGTCGGCCAGAGTGGAATCTTGCCGGAGCAGAATTTGTTGAAGATGTCGTACCCTATGAGGAAATGAAACTACGTATGCTCAACGGTAGCCACTCATTCCTAGCTTACCTAGGTTACCTTGGCGGCTACGAACACATTGCAGACACCATGACAGACCAAGGCTACCGTAAAGCTGCTTTTGATATGATGATGCGCGCTCAGGCATCGTCACTCTCTATGCCAGAAGGCACAGACCTCAACGCCTACGCCACTTCACTGATTGACCGCTTTACTAACCCGAGCTTAAAACATAAAACGTGGCAGATAGCGATGGATGGTAGCCAAAAAATCCCGCAACGTATGGGCAGCAGTTTACAATTCCACTTAAATAACCAGACTGATTTTCGGTGGCTTGCGACAGGAATTGCGGGGTGGATGCGTTACGTTAGCGGTGTTGATGAACAAGGTCAAGACATTGACGTACGCGATCCTATGGTTCACCACCTTAGTGACATTTGTAGCCAGCACGGGCTCAACGCTTCTGTTGTTCCCGCCCTTCTTTCTATCGAAGCTATTTTCCAAACAGAAATTGGACAGAACGAACAAGTGATTGCAGCCGTCACACTTGCTTATCAGTCACTCATCGACAATGGCGCCAAAGCGACCGTTGCGGCTTTATAAAGGAATGAAACGATGAAAAACTTCTTATGTGACGACTTCCTACTAGGAAATGAAACCGCTCGACACCTTTATCATGAGCATGCCGCGCATCAGCCTATTTACGACTATCACTGTCATTTAAACACCGCCGATATCGCGCAAAACCGTCAATTCTCTAATTTAGCGCAAATCTGGCTAGAAGGTGACCATTATAAATGGCGTGGTATGCGCTCAGCAGGAATTGCGGAGCATTTTATCACCGGTGATGCATCAGACTACGACAAATTTCAAGCATGGGCAAAAACCGTTCCTCAAACGTTAGGTAACCCTCTTTATCACTGGACTCATTTAGAGCTGCGTCGTCCTTTTGGGATTACAGGAAAACTTCTAAGTCCAACAACTGCTGATAAAATTTGGCATGAGTGTAACGAGAGACTTCAGTCGGACGACTTCTCCGCTCGAGGAATTATGAAACAAATGAACGTCGTTATGGCAGGTACAACCGATGACCCTGTGGACACGTTAGCGCACCATAAATTGATTGCAAATGACGATAGCTTTGACGTTGATGTATTACCGAGCTGGCGTCCTGACCGAGCCTTTAAAATAGAGTTAGGCGGCTTTGCACAATACATGCAGTTACTTGGTTCTGTTGCCGATGTAGAGATCAACAACTTTGACTCTTTGTTAACTGCCCTCGATAAACGTTTAGCACATTTTGATGCTCACGGATGCCGAGCTGCCGACCATGGCATGGAGATTGTTCGCTATGCCGCTATTCCATCCGAGAAAATACTCTCTTCGTTAGTGCAACGTCGCATTAAAGGTGAAACTTTATCTGAAACCGAATGCGCCCAGTTTTCTACCGCGGTACAAGTCTGGCTTGGTAAACGCTATGCAAAACTGGGATGGGTGATGCAACTGCATATCGGCGCTCAACGTAATAACAATACTCGTATGTTTAAACTCCTTGGAGCAGATGCAGGATTCGATTCCATTAGCGATAGAGCTTTTGCTTTCGAATTAGCGAATTTACTCGACGCCATGGATCGAAGTAACGAGCTACCTAAAACCATTTTATATTGCTTAAACCCTCGCGATAACGAGATGATGGCAACCATGATTGGTAACTTCCAAGGGGGAGGCATTGCCGGTAAAGTACAGTTCGGTTCTGGCTGGTGGTTTAATGATCAAAAAGATGGCATGCAGCGCCAAATGGAACAACTCGCACAACTCGGCCTACTGAGCCAATTTGTCGGTATGCTTACCGATTCACGAAGCTTCTTGTCTTACACAAGACACGAGTACTTTCGGCGTATACTCTGCGATATGATAGGACATTGGGCTGAAAATGGTGAAGCACCAAATGATATGACGCTCTTAGGGCCAATGGTCGAGAACATTTGCTTTCACAACGCTAAGCGCTACTTTACTAAGTAAACTTCGTGATAATAGGCCATCACCTCGAAAAATGCTCACATTTGTCATGTTTTTGTGCCCTTTTAGACTGTGCGTCGAGGGCATTTTCACCATTGACTCATGATTGCTCTAAATATGCACGTTCTGAGTCATTTCTTTCCATCTCGATGGTGATATTTATCGAATTTTTGTCTACAATAACGCACTTTTTATTTATGTCAGGTCATGAACATGAACGACTCTAAGTCACAACCAGCTTTACCCGATCGCCTTGCAGGCAACCCTCGTAGCCCGCACCACGTAGCAGAAATTTTTGAGTATAGTATTGGTATCCGCCTAAATGGCAAAGAGCGTTTCGACGTAGAAGAATACTGCATCAGTGAAGGTTGGGTTAAAATTCCTTCACCTAAAGCGCTTGATCGTTGGGGCCAACCAATGCTTATCACGCTAAAAGGCACGGTTGAAGCGTTTTACAAATAAAACGAATTCACCAAACGAAAAAACCTCCGAAAGGAGGTTTTTTTATTATGCGGTATTACTTATCCATTAAGAATCCAAGCCTTTCTGTTGCTTTGCTCTTAAGTCTTCCAGCACATAAGGTGGGGCTATTTTACCAAGCTCATCTAAACATGAATTTGCATGCTCATTTCCATAGCGCACATAAATGTCACAAACAGCGTATAATTGCTCCGGGGCACCAGAAATTAAATACGCTTTTTCAAACGACTTTGTTGATTTATCAATGTCATACTCTTCTTGCAGCACACCATTTAAATACCAGTAGTAGCTATTGTCTTTTGCTAACGTTGCAGCCGTTTCAATCTCATTGGCCGCGTTCTTCTTTTCATCCATACGAACCAAAGTTAACGATTTAGCATAGTGGAGAGACGCCACATCTTCATTAATGCTTATTGCGGTATCGAGCGTTTCAATCGCCAATTTATCTTGATTTTGCGCGCGATAATTATCAGCAATATTTAACCACACTTGCGGGTTATCATCGTTTTCGATGAGCAACGTCTGATAGTGTTTGTCGGCCAGTGCCCACTCTTGGCTCCAGCGTAATACATCGGCTAGCAGCAACTGGGAATCAAAATCGTCTTTGTTGGCTAAATAGTCCTTAAGTTCTGCAATAGGTATTTGCAATTGTTGCTGCTGCTCTGGCGTAACATTGGCGTAATCGCGCACTAAGCTGGCGGTAGCCGTCACTCGCACTACCTCGTTGCTATCTATCAGTAATGGCGCAACAATACGCCAACGATGCTCGATCTGATAAGGCTCGGCACCAATTATGGCCGCTTCTCTAACCACGTAAGACGGGTCTTTTAGCCCTCGAACTACTGCCACCAGCGCGTTTTGACTAGGGTAATTCTCTAACTCTCTTAGTGCCTTGGAACGTACTTGTTCCGATTCGTTGATGTTCTGCGCGGTATAAGAGAGTTGACTCAGTTGCTGCTCAAGGGTTGTTGTCACGGTTTGCTCATCAGAAATTGTAGCAGGTCGTTCATTTGGAATTGTTCCAGATGGCGCAACATTGGCGGCGATAACGGATGCTGATGCAAGCGTCAGAAAAACACAGGCTAACGATTTTTTCATTTGAGTTGCTTCCTAAAATTTGCTGCTAAATGACGCTGTCACGGTGGTCTTTTTCGCGGACATCTCGACTTGGTGTTTGCGCAGTGCTTCATCACTAAACTTACCGTGAGTAACAGGGTGACCCGTCGCTCTTAAGATATAAGACAGCGCCTTATCGGCATGTGCAAAAAACTTATGCCAACCAGCGCATAAATAGTTAAGCCCCGGCTCGCCTGTTTTGGTTCTGATAAAACGGTTCTTAGGACATTCGCCATGGCAGGCAAATTTATAATCACAACTCTGACACTGGCTAGTTAATGTGCGTGATTTAGCAAACCCAAAATTTTGTTGGGCTGGGCTGTACGCCATCTCATCCAATTTTTGATGGTGAATATTGCCGATTTTGTATTCTTGGTAGACGTAGTGATCACAACTATACACATCACCATTGGGTTCCATTGCTAGCCCTTTGCCACACAACTCATTGAGCGTACATAGTGGGTTAGGACGACCAGTCCACGTTTCAACGCTCGCTTCAAAATACTGAACGAACACTTTACCGATGTCTTTTTGAATCCATTCATCAAATACCGCGATAAGAAAGTTCCCCCATGCTTGATCAGATACGCACCAAGGTTCTACGACTGAATCTTTATGGCCCGGGATCAGACGTTTATCGCCTTGCTTTAACTGGTCCGAAGCCGCCCATGTTTGCGGCGCTGTAGTTCGAAATGTTTTCTGCTCAACAATAGGGATAAATTGCATCTGAGGCGACTTAACGACATCGCGCAAGAATCGATAGACTTCTAGAGGGTTTTGACTAGTCAGATTATTCACGCAAGTTAATGTCGCAAACTTGACGTTATGTTTATGCAGTAACTCAACCGCATTCATCACCTGACGAAACGTACCGCGCCCTGCTCTATTGGTGCGATAAGTGTTATGAAGCAGTTCGGGACCGTCAATGCTCAACCCAACTAAAAACTGATGCTCAGACAAAAACTCACACCACTCATCATTAAGGAGCGTACCATTGGTTTGTAAGTCATTGGAGATCCGAATGCCTGCAGGACGATACTTCGCCTGTAGCGCGACAATTTTTTGAAAATACTCCAACCCAAGCATGGTCGGCTCTCCGCCCTGCCAAGAAAAAATAATCTCTGGTGTATTTTGTCCTTCAATGTACTGACGAATGTAAATTTCTAACGTCTCGTCATCCATTCTAGGAGAGCATCCTTTTTTGTATTCCAGCAAGTCCTGTTTGCTTAAGTAATAACAGTAAGTACAGTCGATATTACAAGCTGCGCCAATGGGCTTAGCCATGGCATGTAACCGTTTCGACGCTTTACCGTTAAATTGAGGGCCTTGAGTGATATGCATACTGGGAACACCTGAAATGAGTGGGTCATACCCATCATAATTCTGATACGTTTTCTTTGCCCGTTATACCCTTTATAACCAATTGGAATGACCAAAATCGGTAATCTAGTGCCCTACACAAGACTGGAGAACCCTGTCATGCCGACGTTGAAAAGTAAAACTTACCTTGGGTGCTGCGCCCTTTCATTAGCTCTTGTCATGACAGGATGTGCGACACAATCTAGCCACCCCATTGCCAAACTCATCAATGATGATTTAGTTTTGGTCGAAGGCGGGAACTTCGTGATGGGTTCTGATGAGGCGAGCGCTTCGAAAGCGGAGCAACCATCTCGAGAAGTCACTGTGAATAGTTTCTACATTTCAAAGTTTGAAGTGACTCAATCACTATTCGAGTCCGTTATGGGGTCATCGATGAGTTATTTCTCTGGCGATAATATCCCAGTCAATAATTTAAGCTGGCAACAGGCAAACTACTTCATTGACCGCCTCAATGAACTAACGGGCGAATCCTACCGACTCCCTACCGAAGCGGAATGGGAGTTTGCTGCAAGGGGTGGCAATAACAGTAAAGGTTATACCTATAGTGGCTCAAACGACATTAATGATGTCGCTTGGTATGCAGGTAATGCGAACAACCAAGCTCATCCAGTAGGCCTAAAAGCCCCCAATGAACTTGGGTTGTACGATATGACGGGTAACGTCGGTGAATTTGTTATCGACGCTTTTGATGATACTTACTATCGTTATGGACCAACCGATAATCCGAATAACGCTCAGGATAGCGATGTTAACCTTGCGCATAAATCGTTACGCGGTGGCAGTTTCTCTTACCCAAAACACGACTCTGAAAACTATCGTCGTGATTTTGCTAGCCAATCTATCATCATGTCAGATATCGGGTTAAGGCTGGCTAAAGATAGCCAGTAATCTTCGAATAGCGAATGTAGCCCAGCACAACGCGAGCGCTTGGACAAAGAAAGGGCATTCCGTATCCCACTCCCTTTCTTTTAAGCGCCCAGTGAAGACATACATCCCAATGACTACAGTTTAGTTAAGCCAGCCTTTCTTGGCTCCACATCTTGGCCGCTTTCTTAAACTTCCCCCTTAACCATCGATGACCACAATCATGGGTGCGACTTGGGTGCCAGATCATTGACAATCCCAAGTCGGGCAAGTCAAAGGGCAAAGGTACTGCCTTAATGTGGTACTTTTCTGCAAAGTCAGCGATGGTTGTGCCCGGTAGCATGCCAATATACTCAGTGCCTTCTATCACCGGTAACATTTCCACCGCCCCTGCTGCTCGATATACTACCCTTCTTTGTTGAAGGTCGCTGCAGTCTTCTACCTCTAATAAACTCCGTCTAGTATGCCATCGCGACACCACAACATGCTCCTCTTTAAGGAACTGCACCATGTCAATTGAGTCATCAATTCGAGGATGGTCTTGACTACAAACAACGGAAAGGTCTTCGTTATACAGCAATTCATGCTTTAAGGTTGTTCTCCCCTTCGGCGTCATATCCACGATCAAATCATAACGTTGTAAACGAAGGTCCGACTCATAATCTTCAGTGAACAACGGATGAACTTCCAAAAACACGTCAGGAGCAACTGCGCTGATCAGTTTTACGACAATAGGGATTAGATTGAAATTTGTGGGAGAAACACACGCAATAGAAAAAATACGTTTAGATTTCTTTGGATTAAAATCACGTGACGCCGACAACGTCGATGTATAGTTTTTAAGCGCTGCCGCCATCGCCGGGTAAATATCCCCTGCAAATGATGTTGGTTCTACACCAGACGAATTCCTATGAAACAAAGGATCATCGTAAATATCGCGCAGTTTTGCTAACGCTTTACTCACCGCTGGCTGGCTAATATCCATGCGGTTAGCCGCTTTCGACAAGTTTTTTTCTTCATAAATCGCAACAAAAATAGGGATGAGATTCAATTCAGTGTTTTTCATAAGCTTCCATAGCATCCCCACCAAAAGGCAGCGTTGCTGTTAAAATCGACACCGTCTGCAATATCATGTCACAGACACTATTGAGACTGCTCGCTGTTGGGCTCCTCTGGCAACGTAAGCGCAGGAGGACATATCCGTTTTCTTAGTGCAGTCAGCGCTGACCTGCCCTTTTTACTTGGTTTTGCCGCCTCTTCGCCTTGTTTTTGGCTCACTTTACGCCACACCTGCATTAACAAACTGGTGCTTTCTTTCCCTGCCTGCCACTGCCTAGCTTGCTCTTCCCAATGGTCATTGTTTGAAACCGTCGATAAAGTGACTTTCCCTTGGGACATTTTGAGCTTTCGATAGGTCAGTAAGCGTAACTGCGAAAAGTTATTATTTTTCAATGCAAATAGTAAATTAAAACTATCTGAAAAACCTTGCTGTTGAACACGTCTGTAAAGCAAAACGCCACCGACAATAAGCGTTATCAGTAAAACGGCTATACCAACAAGCCAGCGCTGATATTGAGTAACAAAAGACGAAAACGTATGACGAACCGAAATTGCTTTACCTTCTAACATCACTGTTTCCAGTGTTTTTTTGCTGCTGTTCCACCAGACAACATCGATATCTGGGAGTGTAAAGTTGCCTCCTTTTTGCAACACATAAGTATGCTGTTCAGTTCGCTGCGCTTTATACGCTCCCCTTTCATGGCTATCGCTTAGGCGAGGCGGTTGACGATAAACTTGATAAGCATGCGTTGCATCTTTGGGTATTAAGCTAGGAATAAGAATAGAAAGGGTATCGTCAGCGTTAAGTGTTACCGTGCGGGTAATTGAGTCTCCGGCCTTGAGCTCATCATTCGACGTCTCCCATTGCTGTGTTAGCGTCATATCACTCGCCGAAAGCCATGACTGTTGATCAGACAATTTTCCTATCGGCATTCTAACGTCAAACGACATCGGCTGCGTATATAACGTGCGAGAAGCGGAGCGTACATTTGGTGTCGATACCTGTGTTTGGATGGCGATCGGGGGTATAACAAATGTCCCAGATGTTTGTGGATATAATGTCACCTCCCAACGCTGCTTTGACCATGTGACGCCATTTTTGCGCTCTGTGGAATTGATGGCCATTGGGTTACGCTGTTTAGCAATAAGGTTTGGCACATCAATACGACTAATACGCGTCCCTCCCGTAAACCAACGTGGTGTCGCCACTTCAATCGACAAAACCACTTGCTCATTGACGGTAAAGTCTTGAGGCTTCGAGGCATTTTTCTTGCCTAACCAGGCCGACATTTTAACGGTCTGTGTCGTCGAACTGTCCTTCTCAGTGGCCAAGGCTGAATGAGACAGCATCGCGACTGTCGCAAGCAACACTAAAACGAATTTATATTTAAGGTTCACTTGCTGCCTCCCAACGCCATTTGATCGCGATATTGAAGTTGAAATTTGGCACGTAAAAATTGTTTTGGATCTGCCTCTACCCGCTTTAACCACTTATCCGCAAGCGCCTCGCTTCCCAAAATCTCGTTGGCATTCAACGTCTCTTTTTTCATCAATATACCCGAGGCCATTTCTTCTGCACCATCCGCCGTTTGGGGGTTGTCTCCTAATTCAATCGACTCTTCCATACTTTCAGTTGTGTTGGTTTGGCTCTCACTGACCCGATTAATTTCTTCAATAATACTTTCCATGACTTTCAGATTCTGCGTGGCGTTACTTCGCAAGGCGTCATCAATGGTATTAGACTCCAACACGCTACGAAGCATATTTCTTGCTGCTAGATATTCTCGCTGGCGAGCAAGGGCAATGGCGGCGTAATAATCGCCTTGCTCATTGTCCATTTTGAGGAACTCCGCATGCGCCAACCGATACTCCATACCATAATAGTAAGCCACACCTTTATATTGCGGTTGCGTATAATGGCGCGCCGCTTCTAGATAACGCTGTTGGTCAAACAGTCTCTGACCTTGCTGATCTTGAGTAAACCAAAGATCCATCCACCATTGATACCCTTTATCCCTTAACGTTCGCGTTTGTATGACTTCGTTGTCGCCTGTCTCAATGCTAGATGTCTCAACGCTAGATTCAGCGCTCTCCTGCAGTAATGAATCTTGGTTGGCAAAGGCTGTTGAAGGCGTGATTGTGGGTATAACCAACACGATAAGCAGGCACCATTGAACCAACCAGCCTTTTCTAAACCAAAGCAGCATCAGTAACGCAATGGGAACCAATAGGCCATACCCCATGTCTTTCCATGGCATGGTCGACTCTCCATTGATTTCCATATGCGTATCAATATCACGAGACAACGCCTGAATATCACTGCTATCAATACTAGTCTGAAAAAGGCGGCCATTGGCGGCATTAGCCAATTGCTTCAATGCCACTATATCTAACGGACTATTAGTGACAATGTCACGGTTCCCCATCGCAAGCACCAATAGTTGGGTAGAAGATGACGCAAATTCAGATTCAAAAGCCTTGACCGTTGCTGGGGTCGCACCATCGGTAATGAGTAGCACCGTGCTACCAGGCTGGCCGTCGAGTTGCTGTTTAATGATCGGTAAAGTGTTCTCTGCGGCTTTCCCCGCCACTGGCATTATTTGTGGGTCTATCGCCGCAAGAAACGGCGCAAAAACGCGGTTATCCTGCGTCGTGGGCATCGCTAAATGCGCCGAGCCGGAATAAACCACAAGCCCCGTTCGACCGCCATGTCGCATCTCTAGCAAATCGTGTATTTTATGCTTCGCGCGCTCTAAACGATTTGGCGCAACATCGGTTTGCAGCATACTTTCGCTAACATCAAGCACAATCATTAAGGACGCTTTATCTTCACCAAAGGGCGAGGCCTGACGTTGCCACGTCGGTCCAGAAGCGACGACAATAAGTAGAGTGGTACCGAGTATCAGCATTTTTAGCGGCAGTTGGTTATTCCATCCTTGTGATTCGATAGTCAATGCTTGCCGGAGATGTGACGGTAAAAATCGGCTATCTTCAGAATTCGCTTCTTGTTTCCACCGCACATAGAACACCACTGCCATCGGGATAAATGCCAATAGCCATAATGGTCGTATAAAATGAAACTGGGTAATAACCTGTTCTAACCATTGCGTGTCTATCATAACGTGTCTCCCGCTTTCTTATCTTCAGCGCTTCTTGGCTGAACGGGGAAAAATCGCCGGGTCACACTTGCTACAGTAAATGCCACCAACACTAAACCAATCACAATGGACACAAGATAGTGATGGATACTTTGCTTTGGTCTGAAACTGGTACTCTCATATAGCCTTGGCTCGAGTTCAGAGATTACCTGGTATGCTGCCGTTAGCGAATCACGATCGAGCGCCTCAAAAGACTCGCCTCCTGTTTCACTCGCAACACGGCGAATGGTCTCCATGTCCAACGCTTGTTCTCCAACGGTTCTCGGATCGCCCATTGCAATCATATGGATACGCACGCCTTTTACAGCGGCCACTTTGGCGGCATCAATTGGTTCAACAAAGCTTCCCGTATCATTGCCGTCTGTCAAAACAATCGCCACTTTTTCTCGCTCAGACTCATTACTGTTGTCTTCTTGCTGATTTTCAAACACCTTAATTGCCAGACCTATGGCATCGCCTAACCGCGTGCTTGGTCCTGCCATTGCCACACTAGTTTGTCCTAAAAGCTCTCGCCACGCTTTATGATCAGCGGTAAAAGGGGCTTGTACAAAAGCCGCGTCACCAAACAAGATCATCCCTAAACGGTCACCTTCTCGTCCATCTGCAAACTCGTTCAAAACGTCTTTAGCCGCATCTAAGCGCGTCACTTTCTTGCCTTGGCGTGAAATAAAGTCTTCTTCTGCCATGGAACCAGATAAATCCAGTACCACCATAACATCACGCCCGAAACTTTCTCTAAATTGCGGCGGCCCTAGCAACGTTGGTTTTGTCAACGCGATGACCACTAGCACCCACGCAACCAAAAGTACAGCACGCTGCCACCAACGCGCCTTGAGTTGGTGGGCGCCTTGGCGTGGCGGTTCCCCTAATGCATTGACGAGCAATTGGAAAAACGGTACTTTCGTCGCTTTTTTCTTGGTTCTATATGCGGGAATCAGATGATAAATGACTAAGGGTAACGGTAGCAATAACAGCCATAATGGATGGACTAGCTCTAAACTGCTCCATTGGAATTGACGGGCATCAAGGCCAGTAATGCCTAAACTAGCAAGTAACATGCGCGTCTCCAGAATCATGATGAAGAATCCACTGCTTTAACTCACTCACTAAGGCTTGCTTTTGTTCAGGGGTTAACGTTGATTTTGGATTAACGATACTCTCCATCCATTGCATGCCTAAATGCTCATCAACATGACAATGATCGTTAGGCGCCCAAACAGGGCTACCTGGATTCATACGGTCCAACGTAGTAAGAAAATCCACGCCATACAGCGCTGCAGCCTCTTTCTCTCTGTAGCGTAATACCGCTTTTATCACCAAAAATAATTGATACTCTGCTTTAGGTTCAAGCACGTTAACTTGTTGTATCGCTTGCAATGCTTCGCCACGATAACGATTTTTCCACCAATGCTTCACTAATTTGGCAATAACCACCAGCAATATAGCGACAAGCACCACTGCAACAATCTTCCAGCCTAATGTTTGAGGAAACCAGCTAATGGATTCAGGTATATCGACATCCACCATCTCTCGAAGGATGTAGGTACTTGGCGGTTTATGCTCCATCTTTGCAGCCTCCCACCGTTTTCTTAAATTGGGCGATGTGCTGCCCAGATGTATCCAGCTCGACTAACGGAATATGATAACGATGCATCAGTTTGGAAAGTTGCTCTCGCTTGGACTTAATGTGGTCTTGTAACTGACGATTGACGACCTGTAACATCGCATCATTTTGGATACTAACTTGTTGCGAGCCATTACCCATCACCCAACCTTGCGTTGATGCATGAGTAGGTAACTGCTGTTCAAACTGATCAGAGACCATGATGGCTAGTACGTCATTGTGCTGCTGTAGACGTTGTAAGTGAGAGATATTTTGAGTACTCGCATCACTCCAATCGCTGATCAATATTAACGTTGTCGACTTAAGCTTTAAGCGCAGTAATAACTGAACAATATCATCAAATTGAGTCCCTTCTGCATCGATACTCGCAGCATCAAGCGTTTGATTAGCGTGAGCAATGCGTTTTAACTGAGCCAAAAGATCATTTTGGGATCGTTTCGACTTGCTCCACGTCAAACGTTGGCTACCAGCGAGCAGAAAGCCAACTCTATCGCTGTCTTTTAATACCCGCCAAGCACACAATGCGGCGATTTCCGCCGCGACGACCGATTTCATCACTTGCACAGAGGAGAAAAACATCGCACTACGTTGATCAACAACAATCACAACATCTCGATCTTTCTCTTCGGTATAGGTGCGAACATGCGGCTTTCCTGTTCGCATCGTCACCTTCCAATCTAAGTTTCGAATGTCATCGCCGAGTTGGTAATGGCGCAGTTCTTCAAAATTGAGTCCGCGACCTCTAAACAGAGATTGATGTCGCCCTGACAAAGCACTTCCCGCTTTTAAGTTGGGAAGTAAATGAAAAGATTGAGATTGAGACTGTAAGCGAACCAATTGCGCATAATCGCAATAAATTCTCGCGTCGCGACTTACCGAACTTGGAGGACTGGTTGGGCTTATCATATCAATGACATCCTCTATCCGATTTCAACGCTATCAAGTAACGTGTCCACCACGGTTTGGTGGCTCACACCATCAGCCAAAGCGTCATAAGACAAACTAAAGCGGTGGCCAAGAACCATGGACGCCATTGCTCGTACATCATCTGGCAAGACATAATCTCGCCCTTCCAACCACGCATTTGCGCGGGCGCATTTATCCAAAGCGATGGAGGCACGCGGACTTGCCCCTACCGCTATCCATTCACTCAGCTTGCTGTCCGGGTAACGCTGAGGCTTACGCGTTGCCATCACAAGCGCCACAATGTACTTTTCAACTAAGTCTGACACGGCGATCTTCGGCAATTCGCCGCGTGCTTGAAGAATTAATTGAGGGTCAATCGGAGGTAAAGGTGACGCATGACCGGCTTGGCGATCAACCTTCTTCTCCTCACTTCGAACTAAACGAATAATGGCAAGTTCGGCATCATCTTCTGGATAATCCACGTTCACTTTCATGATGAAGCGGTCCATTTGCGCTTCAGGCAAAGGATATGTTCCCTCTTGTTCGACTGGGTTTTGGGTCGCGAGAACCATAAATAATTCTGGCAATGCGTGAGTTTGGTCACCAACCGTTACCGTTGATTCAGCCATTGCTTCTAGTAACGCTGCTTGCACTTTAGCGGGTGCTCTATTGATTTCATCCGCCAATACAATGTCATTGAATATCGGACCTTGCTGAAACGTAAGCTGTGGTTTGCCTTCTAACTCTTGATATACCTCCGTACCCGTGACATCGGATGGAAGTAAATCTGGGGTAAATTGAATTCGCCCAAACCGACTATTTAAGGCATTAGCCAATGCCTTAACCGAGCGTGTTTTTGCCGTACCCGGCAGACCTTCTAACAATATATGTCCATTCGTAAGCAGTCCGAGCACTAACGCTTTCACAACATGCTGCTGACCTACTACGTCTTGTTCAATACGAGTAATTAGTTCGGCGATTTTTAGTTGTGCTTGGTTCATGTCTTGTCCCATCGAGTTAGGTGTTATTGGATAGTACTCAAGCTGCCCATAACCTTTGGTTATAGTCACTATAAAGCGACGCTCGCTCGTAATAGGATTAGTTTAGTTGGCAGTAGGACGTTTCACAGAAATAACGTCCCAACGTCCAATCACAAAATAACAATTGGAGTCCCTATGACGACCCGTTTAAACAAAGCTGCTGTTGGAGTCAGCTTACTGGCTGCTTCTGGTGCCGCAGTCGCTGCTGAACAACCGAATATTCTTGCCATTTGGGGTGATGATATTGGTATCTACAACATCAGTGCCTACAACAATGGCATGATGGGATATCAAACGCCAAACATCGATCGCATTGCCAACGAAGGTGCATTGTTCACCGACCATTATGGACAGCAATCCTGTACTGCTGGTCGAGCTGCATTTCTAACGGGTCAAGAACCATTTCGTACCGGTCTGTTAACCATCGGTATGCCGGGATCAGATCACGGCATACCAGACTGGGCGCCGACCATTGCGGATTTACTCAAAGAGCAAGGTTATATGACCGCGCAATTTGGTAAAAATCACATGGGTGACCAAGATAAACACTTACCTACGAACCACGGTTTTGATGAGTTCTTTGGCAACCTTTACCACCTCAATGCCGAAGAAGAACCAGAAACGTATTACTACCCTAAAGATCCTGAATTTCGTAAAAACTACGGCCCTCGTGGCGTCATTAAATCGACCGCTGACGGAAAGATTGAAGATACTGGCCCTATGACTCGTAAGCGCATGGAAAACGCGGATGAGGAGTTTTTAGAAGAGTCATTAGCGTTTATGGAAAAAGCGGTCAAAGCGGACAAGCCATTCTTTATTTGGCACAACACGACTCGCATGCACGTTTGGACTCGTTTACAAGAAAAATACCAAGGTAAATCTGGTATCAGCATCTATGCAGACGGTATGTTGGAGCACGATGATCACGTAGGCGTACTGCTTGATAAGCTGGACGATCTGGGCATCGCCGACAACACCATTGTTATCTACTCAACCGATAACGGCGCGGAAACCGTATCTTGGCCAGATGGTGGTGCAACCCCTTTCCATGGCGAAAAAGGCACAACCTTTGAAGGTGGCATGCGTGTCCCTCAACTCGTCCGTTGGCCTGGTGTGATTGAGCCTGGGTCAAAAATTAATGACATCATGGCACACCAAGACTGGATCCCAACACTGCTCGCCGCTGCCGGCGACGATAAAGTGGTTGAAAAACTCGCGTCAGACAAAGGCGCAAGCTACAACAATAAGAACTGGCGCGTGCACCTCGATGGTTATAACTTCCTGCCTTATTTTGAAGGCAAAGAAGACAAAGGCCCTCGTGACTCTCTATTGTACTTCTCTGCTAATGCTGAATTAAACGCGGTTCGCTGGAATGACTTTAAGATCTCGTTCGCATTACTAGAAGGTAACATCACTGATGCGGTTCGCTTCCAAACAAACTGGCCTCAGGTTGTTCACTTACGTGCCGACCCATTTGAAAAAGCGCCACACGAGTCAGGTATGTACCTTCGTTGGATGGCAGACAACATGTGGTTGTTTGTACCAGTAGGCGGCAAAGTTCAGGAGTTCATTGCGACACTACCTGATTACCCAATGCAAAACAGCCAAGTGCTCAACCCAGGTAACTTCAACCAGAACACTTACATGCTTCAAGGAAAATTAAAGCAGCTTGAACAAGTTAGCCAGCAAGTCCTGAAGTAGTCGAAGCTACTCATTACCTTAAGTCCAAGCCGCTAATAAAATTAGCGGCTTTTTAACGAAAAATAAAATGAAGGTAATGGCACAAAACACCCGTTATAAACTGCTTGCATGGTAGTCAATAACCGTGAAAACCTACAAACTAAAACGAGAAACTGTATGAACGCAATAAGAAATATAATGCGTATCGTCATGGTGATAACTAAAGTACTGATGAAGTTCTCAGCCTTTATGCTCACTATGTTATTAGGCGCTTATTTGTTAGCGCCTATGGGAACCATCAACTCTAAAGATGTTGATATGGCGACTTTTACCAACACGCCAAACGACGCCATGATGGTCATTTTTAATTCAGAATATTTTAGTGGTTATCTATTTTCCGTCACCATTGCCCTTGCTATCTTTGTGATCTATTTACTGTGGCGGGTTCATGAGGTTGCCGTTCACAGAGCTCACGAGAAAAGAAGCTCGCATATCCAACTGGTCTTCGCCCTGTCACTTTGTGGATTATTTTTACATAAAGCATGGTGGGTACTCGCGATTATTATTGCATTCGCTAACTGGGAACACATTGGCGCATCAATTAGCCGCGTTATAAAAAATAGTCGTACTTCAAACTTAGAGAATTCTACAGACCCACACGAGGCTCAATCATGAAAGAAGTGATGATTCCTTATATCCTCATTATGTGGATTCTAGTCTCGACAGGCGCAATAAAATGGACGCTAAAAAGTGCGTTTTGGATTATTTCTGGCGGTGCACTGATACTTGTCGTGTTAGGTGTCCTCTCTCGATTATGGGCTCCGGTCGATTTAACCTACTCTTCAACGATCAAAGCGCCTCACTCGGTCTTATCCCCTCTGCTACGTGAACAGATAAATGAAATTCACGTCGACCATAACCAAGTGGTCAAAAAAGGCGATGTCATCTATACCTTAATCGACACCACTTCCTATGCTGAATTAGAAAAAATTAAAGCATCAATAGTGAAACAAGAAGAATCGATTGCTCAAATGAAGCGTGACCTTCATCGAGCTAAAACTTCACCAGAGATCTTTAAAGAACGTGATGTTGAAAATTACGCTTCTCAACTTAGAATTTCTGAGTCTTCTCTTGCTTCATTACACGCCGATTATGATCGCGTGGAATTCGAACAAGACAGAAAAACGGTACGTGCCCCGTTTGATGGTCAGGTCGCAGTGGTCAATGTCGCCGATGGCAGTCGTGTGGGCAACATGCATATTTATGATACGTCTCGTAAGTTTCTGGAGATGCGGATCCCAGATCAAACATTCCGATACGTTAAAAAAGGCCAATTTGCTGAATTCTATGTCGATGCCTACCCAGGTGAAGTGTTCCGTGCTCGTGTTCACAGCTTCACTGCGGGTACTGGAGAATCGTCAATATCGCCAATACAAGGTCCACAAAGCGTGCGTCAGCATGTGGGGGCGAACACCAGCACTCACGGACGCACGGTCGTGCTTGAAATCATTGAACCTGAGGGAAAAATCATTCCTATTGGAGCGACGGGATCAGCATGGATTGCAGCGACTAAGCCGCATGCTTTCTTTGGGTTTATTGATGTAATTGGCGCAGCAACAGTGCGTTTGCACTCTTATAAATCTTACTTAAACGCCATGTGACCCCTTTGCTCATACGCGAAGAGAAAGGTCAGTAAGAAATGAAGAAAGTATGACGTAAGAAGAGTAATAAATGTTCAAGGTGTATCACTCGCGATATGTACCTTGAACATTGATTTAAATACGATAAGAATCATTAATGGCTAACCGTCAAAGTACTAATTTAACGCCACGTACTGACGTTCTACCATGCAGTTTCTCATCACCGTTTTGTAGTTATTCATATTACTACTCTGCTGCGCCGACTGCTTCGCGTTGCCTTGGACGCGCCCAACAACCAAACCGCCAGCAGCGCCAATTTTCGCCGCGTCAGAACCGCTACCACCCGAAATTGCGCCGACAGCAGCGCCCGCCGCCGCACCTTTTAATAAACCACGAACACCAGAGCCTTGATTGCTCGTGACCGATTCTTGCGTATGGTTTGCTAATGTTTGGCAGTGAGCAAGCTCTTGTTGAGCCACCTCAGCAGTGACATTGTTATAAGTAAAAATCAGCTTGGAGGTAGGGTCAACAATATCCCCACCCGTAGTTTCAGCAATGGAAAATGGCGATGCAATAACCATCATCGCAGATATAAGGTGCTTATTCATGAGCGCGCTCTCTAACTTGTTAATTAATAAGATTTGATAATCATTAAGGCTTATTAACGAGTCAGTGAGTTTGAATGAAACCCTATCGTTTCAATACCGTAAAAATACTGTTTTTTGATAACACTATTTTTTATGACAAATAGCAATAACATTCAGTAATTTTACTGTATTTATGATTTTATAAATATGGACAATAAATGAAAATACATAACCATAGGTCCTCTTCCTTGAAGACTAGTAAACACAAAGCAATGGCTTATCTAACACGAGATATCCTCAATCAAACCATTGCACCAAATGAACGGCTCGTTACTCAAGATCTTTCCAATCGATACGGTCTTGGCCTATCTCCCATTCGCGAAGCGACACAAGAGCTTGCTTCGATGGGTTTTGTTGACTACAAACCCAATATAGGTGCTTATGTCACACCACTGACGGCGATCGAATTGCGTTCCCTAATACAATTTCTGATATTCCATTTTGATAACTTCAGTTCCCCTACGCAGAACAGCCCAGTCACTCACGAAGAAGTAATAGAGTCGGATGAAAAATACTCAAAGCAACACGCTGAGGTTATTATCCACTTCATACAACTGAAACAAGAATTAAATAACAAAGATATTCAGCGTGTAAACGCGATTATCATTGAAGACCATTTTATCGCACTGTTGTCATTACTTCGAAACCAACACGTCGCCAAAGTAGTAGACCTGTTTTTTGACTCCGTATTGACCAATCTACGCCGTTATATTCGGCTTTATATAATGCATGATCCCAAACAGTGCTCGCAACTGCTGCCTATTAATACAATGGAACAAATCATGGTCGCCTTTACCCAAGATAACCATCTTGAATGCGCGGAGCTCGTTGTTCAATACCTTGAGAAGCTACTAAACCATCTTCTCCCGGCATTTTCTTGGGACTCAGGCCATGGAATAACGATATCACCGAACACGCGAATGTCAGGTGATATCGTCTAAGATTTCGATCACAACAGATGTTACTCGAGTTCAACGGGTGGACGGAATGTCATTTCATGCATAACAATATCCGCGGGCAGTTCAAGCAACTGTGCAATGGTTTTGGCTACGCTGGTCGGATTCATGTATTCCGGACGCTCAGCCTCGCGAAAATTGGTATCCGTACCACCGGGAAATAGTGATGTCACTTTAATGCCATGCGGCTGCGCTTCTTTCATTAAGATAGCGCTAAAACCTGCAAGACCTTGCTTCATAGCAGTATAGATGCTCATGGTCGCATTCGCACGCTTAGCCACTGTACTGATGACATTGATAATTTGTCCTTGTTGCTGTGGCTTCATCACTTTCAATGCTTCACGACAAAGTAGCGATGGCGCTCGAAGATTAATGGCATACTGCGCTTCATATTCTTCGAGTGTAAAGTCTTCAATTGCGCATTTTCGTGAAATCATACCTGCGTTATTAATTAACACATCTAAGCCACCTAAATGTGCACACGCAGACGTAAACATATTCAAAACATCGTCCACAACACTGAGATCGGCAACAATAGTATGGCAACCTGTTATCGCGCTGAGCTCATTCAGTTTTTGCGCATTTCGTCCTGTAGCAACCACGTCGTGCCCTTTTGCACACAATTCGACCGCTAATGCGTAGCCTATACCGCTTGTTGCGCCTGTTACTAGAATTTTCTTTTTCATGAGAGCCCTTAACTGTCTTCAAAAGGAGAACGAAGTTACTCGCTAAGCTGCTGAGTAACTGATCGGCTAAGTGTAATATTATCTGCTAACGTTGGTCTGTAAGATAACAGCGTCACATCACATTCTGGTAAAAAACTGTCGTTGTGAATAACTCTAAAGATCTCTTACATAACTGAGACTTATACTGACTACCGTCTATATTGACGTCCAATGCAAACCCTACCAACTACTGACATCCTCTTCACTTAGATTCACTCATCATCAATAAAAATAGGCGACTTACTATTATTAGGTGCAGAATTTATGAAGAAAAATACCCGCTATATAATCGGTATAACTTTGCTTGTCCTTTCTTGCAGTAGCATGGCTGACCCATGGAAAAAGCACAAACATCATCGGCATCATCGGCATCATAAAAAGGAAGTCCACGTTGTGCACCACTATGACCGACACCGCCCACCCGGTTCAGCCGTATTTCTTGCCATCGCGGGCGTATCTTATGCCTTAATTAATGGTCAATACTATAAAGAGAGCGATGATCATTATGTGGTTGTAGAGAAACCACCGAAAAGACGCTACCGGTTAGGTCAAGTGATCAGAAAGTTGCCAGAAGGAGCGACAGCAGTAAATAAAAAAGGACAACAGTACTTCGTTTCAAGGGGTGATTGGTTTTTACCCACGGGTCAGGGGCGTTTTGTGGTCGTTAGACCGTAATAAATAGCATGGTAGTTAGGCGTTTATTGTCGAGGCTCTATAAGCCATAGCGCTCGCGGATGAGGGAAAAACGTAGCGGAATTGACTATGTGTGAAAAACTCACTGTAAAACGCTTATTGTAAATAAACTTAGTGTAAAAATATGTCCAAGTACTCGTAAAAAGATCACTAAGGGACTAGAGGTAATCAAACAGGGAACGTACGCGATACTCATGATAATTCTATGAGTATCGCTCGGTTTCATGTCCCTGAAAACGAAGTATTACATTACCCAAGTAAGGCTAAGTAATAGAACCACTGCTGACGTTGCTAAAAACATTGTCGCAAGGGATACGATCTCTACAAGCGTTGATGTTTCTTTCGTTGCAGTTTGGACTGCTTCTGTTTTTTCTGATGAATTGTCGAGTGTTGATAATAGTGCTGAGTTCATTTTATGTACCGTTTTGTAATTTGATTTCAAGAACAGGACAAATTTTACTCTAAATGTGACGTAGGTCAAACATTATTTGGTAATTAACTTACTAATTATATTCATGTTCGCTTATTAGAAAAGCTAATGCTTTCCCATACGCATCGCCACCGAATCTCACTATCGTCTTACGAATGTTGCCCATCGCTGTTAACGCTATTTATCAAAAACGTCGATTTAATGCGGAAATGAATTGGCGTTTCCTATCACTTTTCCAGCCGTATTCCATCATTAAGGACCAATCACGATTAAAGTTGTAGTTCGCACCAACAAGGCCAGCCCACTTATCGGTATTGCTTTGTTTAACCTTATAGTCAATACCAACCCCACTGTAGGTGTAAGTCCCTGTCAGAGTTAGCGTGCTATCGAGATAAGTTGCACCAGTATATAACGCCACAGATTGTGAGCCGATAGTAGGGATCACTTTACCCACTCGAGGCGAAACATTGAGAATCAGCCCTTCGGCATCATTTTTTCGCATAAGTAAATGAAATTGGTAGGGTAACAAAATAATCATTCCACCCGGTCGCTAAAACGGTGCCTAACGTATAATTATTTCCGTCAAGCTGAGCAGGCACGGTAACCTCTGGATTTGCATCCTTTAATAAACACACTTTTGGTCTTTGCAGAGGAGGTAAGCTACAGTCAGCTTCCATTTGATCAATCAAGTCGTTACCACTGAATTTAATCCCTATATCAGCCGTACCACTGATTTTCCCCACTGCGCCAAACACATTCATGAATGGAAACACCCAAGCATCAAGTTTGAGCTGAGGTGATTGTGTATTGTTGCTGTTGTTATCAAAGGAAACAAACTCTATCGGATACTTCTGAGAGCCGTTTATCCCCACATTAAGGTCTGTTATGTCCATATACTGAAATGTATCGGTGTAAATAACGCTAATACCATAAGGCTTAGGCAGTGAATATCCTTTATCAATCACCTCTTGAGCAAAAAACGGCAGTGCTCTATCCCACTTCTTTGCACCCTTGGTTGGAGCAGCGGTGTTTAAGTCTTTATTGGCAATACTAATATCACCAACTCCGGTTTCCGTTAAGTCATAATTCACTGAACTCGACACCACCCTTACGCTACCAATCGCTGACGCACCAGAGCTTGTGATTAAATAGATTGGTACATCATCATCACCCGCTAGAGTAGTACTGGCATGAGAGCTACTTTCCCCTAAGCTCACATCTGCCCCAATTGAAAATCGCCACACACCTGCTCTATAGGACTCCAACGATTGCTCATCATCAAAGATAAGCAGAGCCTCATTGTTGCCCAGAGCTAATCCAGCCCCGACATCGTAACGATCAACATCAATGTAGGTCACGCTACCATCTTGATTATTATAAATCGCCCCAATACCCGTGCCCCCGCCGATGACAGGCACTTTGACTCCCGCCATACTGACTGCCGCATAGCCGTACGCTTCATCGACTAACGTAGGAATTTCACTGTATTCATCACTCAATTTTTCAACAATTTGTGCGGATGTTGCATCTATCTCATCACGAACGGTTTGTCGCTCATCGGGAGGAATATTACTGCTGCACCCAAGTAGCGCTAGGGATAACAAAGAACCTAACCAGCGTAGACGTATCTGCATTCCTCAGAACCTCATTGTTATTATCACAGTACTTTTTATTATTACTGTGCTATCGACACTATGGCGGCACATCCTACTAAAACCCACCCACTAGAAATACCGTACTTTTACTATTGGCGAGGCAACCCTCTGCTTTTGTATCCCTTATATTCATCACAAAACCCAAATACTCATTTTCAGTTACTAATAGTAACCATACGCCATGACTAACAATTTTTCGCCATGCCTCAGAAGACTATTTGTTGTTACTTCACAACTTCAGTCGAAATACAGAGTCAGTCACCATGCCGTGAACTATTATTTTTCGCTTACCGACAACGACACAATGGATGTGGAAAAAGGGCATGTTTAGCTGAAGATACCCAAATAAAGGAAAGTGGTGATGCATAAAAAGATCAACAACGCAGACAAATTTAAGGCGCTAATTGGAACCGATTTACCCATTATTCAAGCACCAATGGCAGGCGTGCAAGATCACCGTCTTACCGTTGCGGTTAGTCAGGCTGGAGGACTTGGTTCACTGCCATGCGGCATGTTAGATATCGACACCATTGTCAATGAGATTAAAGCCATCAAGGCTAAGACGTCGTACCCTTTCAACCTCAACTTCTTTTGCCATAACATGCCGAATTATGACGTAGAGAAGCATAATAAATGGCAGCGAGTCCTCACGCCTTTCTTTAATGAATTAGACATTGATAGCAATACCCTAACGACAAGTGCAAGTAGAACGCCGTTCAATCATAGTATCGCCGATGCGATTGAGCCCTTCGCCCCTGCGGTGATTAGTTTTCATTTTGGTCTTCCTAGCCCGGAACTCATTAGCCGAATAAAAAATTGGGGAAGCAAAATCCTGTCAACCGCAACCACCGTTCAAGAAGCAATATGGTTGGAGTCTAATGGAGCGGATGCGATTATTGTGCAAGGTGTAGAGGCTGGTGGACACCGGGGAATGTTCTTATCTGAAGATCTTTCCACTCAGACGGGGCTTATGGCGCTTCTTCCGCAGGTTATTGCTCAAGTCAATGTCCCTGTCATCGCCGCAGGAGGAATAAGCGATCAATGTGGTGTAGAGGCAGCCCTTATTTTAGGAGCAAGTGCCGTTCAAGTAGGTACCGCCTATTTGTTATGTCCGGAGGCTAGCACCTCCCAACTCCACCGTGACGCGATAAAAGCAAATAGGACACAATCAAACACGGCAATAACCAACTTGTTTACTGGTCGTCCAGCAAGGGGCATTGTCAATCGAGTCATGCAAGAACTCGGCTACATCAATAACCATGTCCCGGATTTTCCGCATGCTTCTATAGAGATGAGTCAATTACGCACAAAGTCTGAGAAACTCGCATCCAGTGATTTTTCACCACTGTGGTGCGGGCAAAATACCATGGGATGTGCAGAAATCTCAGCAAAAGACTTAACCTTGCATTTAGTTAATCAAAGATCAGCGTCACTGCATGATTAAGCTTTTACACAAACGATGATCGCATTACCCGAACGTTGGTCCCAAGGTAATATCTTATCGTAATCGTGTTCAAAAACATGAACCTCAAACCAAGGTTTCAGAAGGTCTGATATTTCTTCAATGGTGAATGCAACCATTGGGTGCTCATCATGCCAAGATAATGTCTCGTTGGCGGTATGCTTTTCAATATTGAGTTTCAGTGATTGCTTTTCACCATGCCCTGCGTAGTGCCAACCAGAGCAGAAACTAAAGGTCTCTCCAAGATGTTGAGTACTGTGCTTAACAAAAGAGCGGTTGTCGATTTTAAGCCTGTCCACCACATTAAAGCAAAACACACCACCACTATTGAGCGCTTTAAATACGTGATGAATACAATCTTGGAGCTTTTGTAAGCCATCGCAATAATGAATCGAATATAAAAAACAGGTTATCAAGTCTAGTGGTTGGGCGACGTTAAAATCGCTCATGTTTTGCAAAGTAAATTGTGCTTCAGGGCATCGTTGTGCTGCGATATCAAGCATAGGTTGGTTGATATCTAGCCCACTACTTTGGTAGCCAAAATCAATAAAATGACGTACGTGAGGGCCAGTACCACAGGCTAAATCGAGATGTGATTTACCCGAATTGCCAAATATTTGGTGCAACCTTTGAACACAATGACTCTGAGATTGATAGTCAATATCAGCGCACATAAGATCGTAGTAATGGGAAAGGTCAGTATAAAGGGCGTTAGCAGACATGGTGGCCTAGTCGTGGTAGACATAATTTTTTGGTGGCGCATCGTATACGACTTTACTGGTTTCCCTAACAAGATATTGCCTCAATGGCTTATAAACCCGAGCGACAGCATCTAAGAATCTATTAAATTCAATAAAAACAAGTGGTTAACAATCATCTTTCTAAGGAGGTATGAGATTTACTGACTATTTATCATGTAAGATTTATCTGAGAAACACATTTTGGGTCATTTGCCACCTAGATAGCTTGTTAGACCTTCACGGCAAAGCACGAATTTATTAATAGACGATTGGCTGCACAGCCCATATAGAATAGGGCTTCCAGCGTGTTATGTGATAACATACGCCCATCAGCTTTATGAATGTGCAACTGATCTCATTTGTTTGACTGATCATGGTAGCAATCTGCTATGAATTAACTAATGAGGATAAAGTAGTGAGTAAATTAACGGCAGAGCAAAGAAAAGCTCGTGATGATGAGCGCTTTTCACAACGTGTGGCAGAACGCAGAGAAAAAGGCGAAGACGTTATCGCCTATGCCCTTACGACAAAAAAAGCCGTGAAGTTTTTAAGTAAGTCTGAGAGAAAAGAACTCAACCGTAGAAAGCTTGCTAATCAAGAAGAAAAGCAACTCAAAGAAAAAGAAGAACTTAAGCGAATTGAAGCGTCATTCACCAACGACACTGACGCTGAATAAATTAATTAACCTTAATCGGTGAACGGTAAGCCTAGTATCGACATCATGCCTTTAACAGGAAGAGTGTCGCGACTAGGCTTTTTCAATGTTACCGCTTCTCTAGCAACCCTATTTAAAATCAATTATTCACGATTTACTGTTAAGTAACTCAGCATAACCACCTTCACGCAGCGCTTTCTCCATAATATTGACCACACGACGACTGGTTGTGTGATTAAGTAACTCAGATCGAGTCTCACTGATTAACAATAACGATGATATATGCTCAATTTCATCCGCAAATCCCCCACCTTTTACTGGCATTGATATCTGCTTGAGCTGACCTTGATATGTTATGTCTATCGTCGTCGGGTTCCACCACTTACCATGAATAATAATTTCTAGCTCTGGACCACGGATAATGGCTTCTCGAGCGAGATCTCGAGTAATGGAAGCGCCAATTTTACCTTCCAGCGCACCTGAAAAAGTAAACGTAGCGTTTTCATCCACTTCACTTTGAGAATTATCTTGCGCAAATTCAACCTGTGGTTCAGTCACCGATACTCCGGCCAGTTGGCATAAATCCGCGTACAACCACAGACCATAAACGCCAACATCTAACGTCGCACCACCACACAATTTAGGGTTGAATAAATGCCATGCACTGTCAAATTCATGCCAATTACCAAATGAAGCTTCCACGGACCTAATGACAACGTTTTGCTGTCTAATAAATTGTTTCATTTCACGATATGCAGGGAATGTGACGCTCTTCATGGCTTCAGCTAACAGTAATCCGTTCTCTTCAGCCAATGCTGCCATCGCGTCCCAGTCGGCAAGATTGGTCAATGCAGGCTTTTCAACGAGCACATGTTTACCGCTGTTTAAAAACAGCTCAATCAATTCTTTATGAAATGGGTGAATGGTAGCAATATAAATGGCATCGACTTGGCTGTCTGCCGCTAGGTCTACGTACGACCCATAACTCGTATCACAGCCATATTGTTCTGAAAACTGCTGTGCTCTGCTCAGATCTCTCGCCGCTACAGCGTAAAGTTCTGCATTTTCCACCGACCCAGTTAAGTCCTTAACAAATCGATGAGCAATATTACCCAGACCTGCAATGCCCCAGCGTACTTTGTTATTCAAACGACTCTCCTTCACGGTTTTCCTACAAATAGCAATTTTATTAGGTTATTTTCCCCATCTCAGGCAAGCTAATCAAGCAAACCTGCCATTATTCTTTATGATAACTATATTGACATTGCTACATGAATCACCAATCAGCGCAACATTCACCAACCAAATGGATTAACTTATGGCAAACCCTGAACATCGTGAAGAATTGGATAAGCTCGACAAAGTGAGCGTCTGTTTTTATCGGTTTGGTATCTCTCTATTTTCTGTTGCCTTATTTGGCTGCGCCTTTATCGCGTCACATCAGCTTAAATTAATCACACTGCCTGGCAATGCATCACAAGTGGTGATATTGGTATTTTGTCTTGCGAGCGTGTTCACCGCTGCGAACTTGCATGTTTACAGCAAACACGTCCGAGCGATTATAGTTTGGTCCACGTGGCTGGGTTTATTGATCATGCTATATGCCGCGCAACAAAACCTATACTGGCTCGCGCTTGGTTTTTTCTTCGTTACTTTTTCCGGTATCGCCCTAAAAGAGTCATTCTGTTTTAAGGTTTACGGTCTAAAATTGGTGCCGCTATTTCTCGCGATGAACACCCTTTTCATATTTCTGGAATACTGGCAAGGCGTACTCGTTTTCTCTTCTATCACTGGGTTAATCATGATGTATCTGGCAGTACAAAAATGGCGAATGCCGCTGCATTTTGATATTGGTATTAAAGCCAATTATGAAATTTAGTATACAGCCATACAGAATTCAAAAAATGTTCCTATTAGCAATAATGGTGTTCTTATAACTTGTAATTAATTGAGGCGACTTAGCAAGTCGTTGATAGCTGTTCTGCATTACTTCCAAGGCACAGGCGCCAATCGCTGCTTTAATAACGAGATAAACCCAGAGATACGAGCGGAACGTTCTTTCTCTGGGCTGCTTAACAGGGCGACGATATTAGCGTTAGGTAAAGAATAATCCGGTAACAGGCGCACCAGCTCACCACTATTAATTTGAGGTTGAACGTCCCATTCCGATCGCATGATGACGCCTAAGCCCGCCATAGCCCAGTCCTTAATCACTCGACCTTCGTTACTTGCCAACGCCGGATTGATTCTGATTACTTCATGTTTCCCATCTTCAACATGGGTAAACTGCCACAATGTGACGTCCTCATTATTCTCTCTTAGCGCAATACACTGATGTTTAACTAACTCTTGCGGGGTTTCAGGGCACCCCATTGCTTGAATGTAAGTTGGCGATGCGCAAATAAAGCGCTGATTCGTCGCCAGGGTGATCATTTTTAATGATGAGTCATTTAACGCGCCAATATAAATAATGATGTCCCACTTATGGTGACTCGACCAAATAGGATTGTCGGACAGCTCCAACTCGATATCGAGTTGCGGGTGTTGCCGTTTATATTCCCCCAGCAACGGAGCAACATAATCATTACCAAAACCAAGCGGAGCCAAGACTCTCAGCTTGCCACACACCAGTTCTTTTCTCTCATCAAGCTGTTCTTGTAACTCATCCAACTCTCTAAGAATAGAAAGCCCTCTCTCCAACAAGATCTGCCCTTCTTCTGTCAGGCTCACGACTCGTGATGGTCGCTGGATAAGCTGAATCGATAATTTTCGCTCTATGTGCTGGAGCCTAAGAGTGACAGAAGGCGGCGTGATATTTAAAGCTCTGGCCGCATCGGCTAACGTTCTATGATTAGCAATCGTGGCAATAAATTTAAGGTCTTCCGTCGTGATCATTTAGCTCAAACCTAATCTATGAGTTAGTAAATATTAATGTAAAACAAAACATAGTTTTTAGATACTGTTTACTCATCAACAGATTTGGTGTCTTTGAGATACATCAATCTAATTTAGCGTCTGATACATTAGGTAATGCCACTATGCTTCAAAATTCAGATTTAAAGATTCACTACGATAAGTTGGATACACCATTCTTATTCGTCAATAAACCAGTATTTCTTAATAACTTAACAAGATTGCGTACAGAAATAGAGGGACTCAAGTGTGAGCTGCGACCACACTTTAAAACCCTCCGAGCCCTTGAATCAACACCGTATCTACTGCCTAAAAAAAGTTCTCCTATTACCGTCTCTACCATGAAAGAAGCGGAAGCACTGGCAAGCGCAGGCTATCGCGATATCATTTACGCGGTTGGTATTGCAGCGTCTAAGTTACCGCGTGTCGCTAACCTCTTATCCAAAGGCATCGAGATCAAAGTCATACTAGACAGTGTCGAACAGGCTAAGCTCCTGAATGAATTCAGCATAAACAACCATTGTGCTATCTCGGCACTAATAGAAATAGACTGTGATGGACATCGAGGTGGCATCACACCTGACGATCCTACATTGGTCAAAATTGCTCAATTGTTGGACCGTGGTGCAGCCTGCTTTCAGGGCATACTCACTCATGCCGGAGAGTCTTATCAATGCTTTGATCAAGCATCATTACGCGCAGCAGCCCAAAACGAAGTCGACGCGGCAGTCAACGCAGCCCGTCACCTTCGCGCCGCCGATATTATCTGCAACATTGTCAGTATTGGCTCGACGCCTACCGCACACAGCTACCAAAATTTAGATGGCATCACCGAAGTGAGAGCCGGAGTCTATGGCTTTTTTGATCTCGTCATGACAGGAATTGGGGTGTGCACGACCCATGATATTGCCGCGAGTGTTGTCACCACAGTGATCGGTCATAATAAGGAAAGAGGCAGCCTTTTTATTGATGCGGGATGGATGGCGCTCTCTTCTGATCGGGGAACGGCTAGTCAACCAAAAGATTGCGGGTATGGTCTATTAACAGATAGCGCAGGTAAGGTTCTCGACAACCTGCAAGTCACCACCGTAAACCAAGAGCACGGTATTATTGAAGCCGTGGACGACAACAACATTAATTTTGATAATTTCCCGATTGGTTGCCGCTTACATGTCTTACCTAACCATGCTTGCGCAACCGCTTCAATGCACCAGCACTATCACGTGTTTGATATACAGACGAATGCCTACGATGTATGGACCAGAGTTCAAGGGTGGTAACATGATTTATTTAAGCGAAACACAAACAGCACAATTAATCTCTCACGAGCTCGCCTATGTTGCAGTAAAGGAAGCGCTCGTCGCCGCAACAAACAGTGAGACGCAGTTGTTTCCCGTTGTCAATGCACAGGGTCCACAAGTCGACTCCATGTTTTCACTAAAGTCTGCCTGTACTGAAAATTTGGTTGGTTGGAAAACCGGAAGCTACTGGCCAGATAACCATCAGCATGGCATACCTTGCCATGGTACGACCGTTTTTTTATTAAGCCCAGAAACGGGTGAGTTAGTTGCAGCGGTCGCTGCGAGTCAAGTCAATGCCTACCGGACTGCTGCTGCGGATGCAGTTGCCGTCGATTACTTAGCTAGAAAAGATGCATCAGTATTAACTGTGTTTGGAACAGGCCATCAAGCTCAGTATGAAGTATCTGCCATTGTCGCCATTAGACCAATATCTCGGGTCATTGTGGTTGGCAGAAACAAAAGTAATACCGACATATTTGTTGAAAAGCTCATCAAAAAAGGCATTCCTGCCGAAGTGGGCACTGCTCAATATGGTTGTGAGCAAGCCGATATTATTGTTACCGCTACGACAGCGACCGCGCCATTATTCCAAGCCGACTGGGTTAAGCCTGGCACCCATATCTCTGCGATGGGCGCAGATAAAGTTGGCAAGCAAGAGCTACCAACGGAACTCTACCCGCGTGCAAGACTATTTTGTGACTACGAGTCTCAATCTGTTGTTATTGGCGAGTTCCAGCATACGACCAATGCTTCTATTACAGAAATTGGAAAAGTCATTACCAGTGTCGCTATTGGGAGTGCAAATACCGACGATATTACTATTTTTGATAGTTCAGGTATCGCAGTTCAAGATCTGTTTGTTGCAGCTAAACTACTTGAAATGGCGCAATCTAAATGATGACTAACATCACGTCAACGCAATACTAAGACCATATCGTAGCACCACAAGGGCGATTCATATGGTTCTCTTTCTAGTATGAGCTAATACGGATAATCAAACACTGTATCCCATGAATATATTGTAGCTATGGTCATTAGTTCACTTATAACCACATGTTTGCTAAATCAGGATGGTTTTTCACAACAATCTCCTGATTTAAAAAAAGAAACGTTTACTATCAAGCAAAAAAGGGTATATACCTAAACTTCTACAATTAAAATAACTGACTAATTAATGACGCTCAAAGAAATCCTTCAAATTGGTAATGTTCGCTACTTCTTAATGTTTCGAAGCAGCTACTTTGCACGCTTTTACTACCCCGTATTCACCCTACTCTATTTGGATTACGGCTTAACCCTGTCTCAGTTTGCCATGCTAAATGTGGTTTGGGCCGCCACCATTGTTCTGGCAGAAGTGCCATCCGGCGCATTTGCCGATACGTTAGGCCGAAAAAAGCTTGTCATGTTGTCTTCGATTGTCATGTTTATCGAAATCGCCATGATAGCTCTGGTGCCCACAGGCGATCCCAACTTGGTGTTCATCGTATTTTTGATCAACCGAATATTAAGTGGTTTAGCGATGGCTTTGGCCAGTGGTGCCGATGAAGCGCTGGCCTATGACACCTTAAAAGAACAAGGCAAAGAAGACCTTTGGCCGCGAGTGTTACAAATCCAGATTCGTATTGCTTCCACCGTGGGTATCTTTGTCACTCTGCTTGGGGCTGCAATGTACGATGTTAACTTTATGGCTAACATTTTTCACTTCCTCGGGTTCTCGGCACCAGAAAGTACCCAAGACCTCATGCGCATCCCCGTCTTTGCCACTTTAATTGTCGCAATGATCGCCATTTACGCAGCGTTCAGCATGAACGAAGACAACAAACCACTGCCAAGTGATAGCACGAAGGCGTCCACAACGATGGCAAGCTTGAGGCTCACGTTCGCCACAGGGAAATGGGTACTTTCCACGCCTTATGTACTGTTCATATTGCTCTATTACAGTTTGTTCGAACACATTTCGCGCATGTTTTTAACGATGAACAGCCAATATTATCGCGCGATTGATATCCCTATCATCTATTTCGGCTTTATTGGCGCAGGAATAAGTGTGCTTCAAATTCTATTAGCAGGGAAAAGCCGTAAGCTAGCAGAAAGCATGGACCCAATAAAATTCATACTTGTCATGGGCTTAGCAAGCATGGCCACTTACTATTGGATCAGCCTTGGGTGGTCAATTTATGGGGTCATACCCGCGCTGCTTCTCATTTTCATTATTATGACGATGAACATTTTCATCAGTTATCATCTCAACAAAAAAACCGCCTCTCACAACAGAGCAACCGTACTTAGTTTTAAGGGTTTGATGTTTAACCTTGGATACGGTTCGATTGGTATTTTATACGCCTATTACTATAAGCTCGTGTCTCAAGGCTATACGGCGCAAGAAATCGAACAGAACATTGACTTTCTAGCGTCACTGTCTTCATTTTTCTACTATTTTACCTTTTTGTTTATCTCAATCAGTGCCGTATTTTATGTTAAAAATAAAAGGAAAATGATTTTTGGAAACACCTGAACAACACGTTACTGGTCGCCTTTTGATATCTATTGACGGTCACTTGATATCAAAGTTTGATTCCTATGATGTACGTCATCGCTATTGCTGAATATCTGGGTCAATTTACTATTGGCCATTTTAAGCCTGTTGTGGCTCTAGGGCATGCTTGGGGTACTGGTCAATCTGCCACTCACGATCATATGTATTATTACATTTGAGGTTCGCTCTATTGCTACAATGATGGCGAATCTCACAGCGTTTAAGGACACTAAAGGCATTGTGTTAACCATCACCACACCGCCCTTCTGAAATAAGGACTCGGCAAAAAAGCAAAAGCGAGTTCTAGGCTCGCTTTTGCTTACTCATTCAATGGCAACAGTTCAACAGACGGCCTCGTAACCACAAACGCTTCATTAGGCCACAACCTATTAATATTATGTGTACCAACACGTTTTGGGGCATAACTTAGCCAGCAAATAGTAAGCTGGCTATAAAGTATTCAAGAGGTTAATTTATTGTTGTTCAACGTAAATTGCTTGGCCACTTATAGTTTGCTCTGATACGGGAATCAGGTACTGGTAATCTGTGCCTTGCCCACCTAGCATCACTGAATTGTTACTGCCTGTCGCTCCTAGTAAAACCCCATTTGCACCAAGTTTTGCTGCCTGATTTTTCAGTTCCTCAATAGCATAGTCAATGGAACTTTGCTTAGTTAGACCAGCGTCACTTGAAGCATTGACTAAGGCGATTGTTTCATATATCTCTGGCGGTTCAGCATAGAAGCGTACTGATCCTGGATCGATAGGCTCTCTTGCTTCGCCCACTAGTATAGAAGATCCAGAAGCACATCCAGTGAGAGCAAGGACGAACGCAAGTACGAGTGATTTATAGGTTCTCATTTTAAACTACTGCTATATGATTATTTGAGCACAACATTATACAGCCAATTATCAGCATCATGAGAAAAAGTATCACCATCTACTTACCTTGATTCGCGACAAGCAACAGACACAAACACGGAAAGGGGCAAATACTGTAAGGTAAAGCTGTCTCAGCTACCTAACCAATTAAAAAAGCGAGCTCTAGGCTCGCTTCTTACTAACAAATTGTGAACTGATTACAGTAATTCTACCGACTGCTGAGCAATCACAAACTCTTCATTAGTTGGCACAACTAATGCCACTGCGCCTAGCAATTCTGATTTACCAATGATGCCTGCCGCGCCAAAACGAGCAGCTTCATTGCCTTTCTCGTCTTCAACAAAACCTAGTAGCTTAAGGTTACGCATGATCTCACGACGGATAGGAAGCGAGTTTTCACCAATGCCGCCCGTGAAGATAACTGCATCTAAGTGGTCAAGCGGAATCAGGTAAGAACCAATGTACTTCGCCACACGGTATGTAAAGACTTCAAACGCTAGCTTAGCACCCTCATGACCGTCCTCCATCGCTTCTAGCACGCCACGAGCGTCAGAAGTGATACCAGACACGCCTAAGAAACCAGACTTCTTATTAAGCGTCTCAAACACCTTCTCTTGGCTCCAGCCTTTCTTCATCAAGAATTCAATAATTCCTGGGTCAAGGTCACCACAGCGTGTGCCCATCATCAAACCTGATAACGGGGTAAAGCCCATAGACGTATCCACACTGTTACCGTTACTAATGGCACATACAGATGCGCCATTGCCAAGGTGAACAGAGATAAAGCTTGATTCTTCTACTGGCTTGTTAAGCATTTTCGCAGCTTCTCGGCTAACGAAGTAATGGCTAGTCCCGTGGAAGCCGTAACGACGGATACCATATTCAGAATACAATTCACTCGCGATAGCGCCTGTGAACGCTTTTTCAGGCATTGTCTGGTGGAAAGCCGTATCAAATACTGCAAATTGAGGAAGCGCTGGGAACGCTTCGATTGCAGCACGAATACCAATAGCGCCCGCTGGATTATGCAATGGTGCAAGATCGGCAAGTTTTTCAATTTCTGCAGTTACTGCTTCATCAATACGTACTGTCTTAGTAAATTTCTCACCACCGTGAACAATACGATGACCGATTGCAACGATGTTACTCGCTAAACCTAACTCTTCCGTTAAACCAACTAACTTACCGATTGCTAGCTTGTGATGGTTTTCTTCACCTTCTACTGCGATTTCGGATTTTTGCCCGTTAAATTTCCAACTCATACGAGCATCGGCTAGACCAAAACATTCACCCAAGCCACTTAAGACTGCCTCACCGCTTTGAGAATCGATAACGGCAAACTTGAGAGATGAACTACCAGAGTTGATGACGAGAACAAACGAATCAGACATGCGAAAATGTATCCTGTTATTGAGCATTAGTGGAAGAACGCCTTCCTAATATATTCTACACGTATTATTCAATAATTTTTGAATCTTTCAACTTTCTTTTAAATAAACATTTGTATCAAAATGACATTTGTTGATGATGATCAATATTTAAATTAATTCACCCATTGAATTTAATCAAAGAACCTAACCCTTTTGGGTTAACAGTCTGCATGTGCGAATCTTATAGACACAAAAAAGCCGAGCATTCGCTCGGCCTTCAATTAGTGTTTAATGCTCAATCGCATTAAGACTCAGTGTTGCGTGATTGACCACGCTCACCACGGTGGCTACCACGGTGGTCGCCGCCACGGTTACGGTCGAAACGACGTTCACCTTCAGCGCGTTGACCACGGTTGGCACCGTCACGGTTACCACGGTAGCCGCCGCCTTCGCGACCGCCTTCACGGTTGCCGTCACGTTGACCACGATGGCCTTCACGACGTGCACCACGGTGGTTGTCACGACCGCCGTCACGACGAGGACCGCGAGATTCACGGAAGTCGTTGAATTCAACAACTACTGCGCCTACTTCTTTCTGACGAATGCGAAGCTTACGAAGTTTGCCAGCAACGTCAGATGTCATTTGCTTAGGCAGTTGAACGTAAGTTTGACCTTTATCTAGCTTGATAGCACCGATAGAGCCTTTAGTCAGACCAAGTTCGTTTGCTAGTGCGCCAACGATGTCTTTAACTTGAACACCTTGCTCACGACCTACTTGAAGTTGGTATGTATCCCAATCTTGAGTGTTGAAGCTACGACGACCATCACGGCCAGCATCCGGGTTATCACGACGCTCTTTACGACGCTTCTTGTCACGTTCAATCGCTTCGATCATTGGATCTGGACCAACGTAGAACAATGGACGCTTACCTTGTTGACGCTTAAGTAGAATCGCTGCAAGTGTTGCTGCATCGATTTCTAGACTTTCTTGTAGCTTTTCAACTAGCTCAGCAAAGTTTTCTAGTGACTTGTGTTCTTTCTCTTTTTCTAGCTCAGCACCAAGCTTAACTAGACGAGCTTCTGCAACTTGGTCACGAGGAGGAAGTTGAATCTCTTCCATTTGAGACTTAGTTACACGCTCAATCGTACGCAGCATACGGATTTGGTTTGTGCGAACAAGAAGGATAGCTTTACCCTTACGTCCAGCACGACCAGTACGACCGATACGGTGAATGTATGACTCAACATCGAATGGGATGTCGTAGTTAAATACGTGAGTGATACGTGGCACATCAAGACCACGAGCAACAACGTCTGTTGCTACTAGGATATCGATTGAACCCTGTTTGATGTTGTCAACAGTACGCTCACGTTGAGATTGAGGAATATCGCCGTGTAGTGCTGCAGCGCTAAAGCCACGTGCACTTAGCCAATCCGCTAGACGCTCAGTATCTTGACGAGTACGAACGAAAACGATAGAAGCATCAGTCTCTTCAGTTTCTAGTAGACGAGCCATTGCTTCGTCTTTTTCTACGCCTTTCACTACCCAGTAGTTTTGAGCAACTTTATCAACCGTGTGGTTAGTACCCGCAACGTCGACACGTGCTGGATCACGCAAGTAGCGGTCAACAATTGTTTTTACCATTGGAGGCATAGTTGCAGAGAACAGAACGCGTTGTGCTGTTTCTGGCGCTTTTTCTAGAATCCAAGTAACGTCGTCAACGAAGCCCATTTTTAGCATCTCATCCGCTTCATCAAGAACGAATGTGTGAGCTTGGTCTAGGTGTAGACGGTCACGAGTTAGAAGGTCTTTAACACGACCAGGTGTACCCACAACAATGTGAGCACCGCGGCTTAGAGCACGCATTTGATCAACGATAGAAGCACCACCGTAGATCTCTAAAACTTTCAAACCTTTGATATCACGACCAAGGTTTTTGATTTCAGCAGCAACCTGAATCGCAAGCTCACGTGTAGGAGCCATGATGATCGCTTGAGGTTTGTGTTGGTTAAGATCGATTTTGTTAAGAAGCGGCAAAGAGAATGCTGCTGTCTTGCCCGTACCCGTCTGAGCTTTACCTAACGCATCTCTTCCTTCTAGTAATAGAGGAATTGCAGCCGCCTGGATTGGAGTTGGCGATACAAAGCCCATAGAGTCTAGAGCTGAAAGGATGTTTTCGTTAAGCGCTAATTCATTGAATTGAATTACAGAATCTTGCATTGGGATCCCATTAAAGTAAATATAAACACAGGTCCCATGAGCTCTACCAATTCCAAACTGATCCAATACTGTCGAAATGACAATAGATAAGAGCTGATTCCATTCAGATGCGGAAAAGTGACAAATCGCATCAAGCCACTAGGGACGTAAACAAGGAGGCGGATTATTCCCTAAATGCACAAAAAAAGCCAGAAAAAATTGAAATACATCACAATTTTCTTCATACATCGTCATTATTGAGTAATGTGCAATCGAATTGGCAACTTTTTAAGCGCTTCCCTCTTATATTACTGCGCTTTCACCCTTGAGTTTCAACTAGGCATTAACCTAGCCTTTGGGTATAGTGTTGGCACTTTCATTGCTAAGAAGTAGATACATGTTTCAAGATAACCCGCTACTCGCTCAACTCAAACAGCAGATTCAAGAGAACCTTCCTAAAAAAGAAGGCACAATCAAGGCAACCGAGAAAGGTTTTGGCTTTTTAGAAGTTGATGCTAAAACCAGTTTCTTTATTCCACCACCGCAAATGAAGAAATGTATGCATGGTGATAAAGTCGTGGCTATTATCCGAACTGAAAATGATCGTGAATTAGCAGAACCACAGGAACTGGTAGAGCAAGGTGTCACTCGTTTTATTGGACGAGTAAAACGCTTTAAAGGCCGTCTCAATGTCACGCCTGACCACCCTGCCCTTAAAAAGCTATCACTGAAAGCGAAAACGCAAAAAGGCATCAAAGCCGATGACCTTAACGACGGTGACTGGGTTGTCGCACACGTTATCAACCACCCTCTAAATGGGGACAGTGGTTTCTTGGTTGAAATTTCTAAGAAGATTACCGATGGTGACGACAAAATTGCGCCTTGGTGGGTCACGTTAGCGCAAAATGACTTACCTAACAGTGAACCTACTGGTCTAGAGTCTTGGGAAATCAAAGACGACTCAGCATTAGAGCGTACTGATCTTACTGCCATGCCATTTGTTACCATTGATGGTGAGTCTACCAAAGACATGGATGACGCGCTGTATGCGAAGAAAAAAGACAATGGCGACTTTGAAGTCACCATCGCCATCGCTGATCCTACTGCTTATATTACACCTGAAGATGAAATGGACGTTGTGGCTCGCCAACGTGGCTACACCATCTACCTGCCAGGTCGCAATATTCCAATGCTTCCTCGCGATCTCGCTGACGATGTCTGCTCACTGATTGAAAATGAACTGCGCCCAGCACTTTGCTGCTCAGTCACCGTAGATAAAGATGGCGTTATTCAAGATGACATCAAATTCTTTGCGGCAACCATGAAGTCTCATGCAAGATTGGCTTACCAACACGTATCCGATTGGTTAGAGACTGGCTCAAGTGATACTTGGCAACCAACTAACGAAATCGCGACGGTTGTCCGTGACCTCTACGACTTCTCTTTAGCTCGCGCAGCATGGCGTGAAAATAACGCAGTGGTTTTCCCTGACCGCCCAGATTACCGCTTTGAATTGAGCGAAGATAATGATGTTATCGCTATTCACGCTGACTCACGACGTTGTGCTAACCGCCTTGTTGAAGAAGCCATGATCACTGCTAATATTTGTGCGGGTCGTACGTTAAAAGAAGCGTTTGGCTTTGGCGTCTTCAATACTCACGCAGGTTTTAAAGCGGAGAAAATTAAAGACGTACTCGAGTTGGTTAATCCAGTAAACGAAGAGCCTATCTACACCGATGAGCAAATCACTTCATTAGAAGGTTTTGCTGCATTACGTCGTGATTTGGGCGGATTAGACTCAAGTTATTTGGATAACCGCGTTCGCAAGTACCAAGCCTATAGCGAAGTGGGTAATGAGCCACTTCCTCACTACGCGATGGGACTTGATGTCTACGCAACTTGGACATCACCAATCCGTAAATACGGCGATATGGTCAACCACCGTCTTCTTAAAGCACATATCACTCAATCTGAGCCAACCCAAAAGCCTGATGATGTATTAGGTGATGAACTGGCAATCCACCGTAAGCACCATAGAATGGCGGAACGTACAGTGGGTGATTGGCTCTATGCACGTACGTTGGTCAATGAACCTAAAAATGGCACCGAGTTCACTGCGGAAATATTCGATATTAACCGCGCTGGCATGCGTGCCCGTTTAACAGAAAATGGCGCAGCGGTATTTATTCCAAACTCGCTCATTGTGAATAACAAAGAACGTATTGTAAGTAATAACGAAAATGGCACCGTGTCGATCGATAAAAACCTCGTTTACCGACTAGGCGACACACTCAAAGTCGTGCTGTCAGATGTGAATTTAGAAACACGTAGCATTGTCGCAAAACCAGTTGAAGTGTTTGCTGAGCCCGCGCCAAGCAATGACGTAAACGCGCCAGAACAAAACGCTCCATCAGAGAAGTAACGCTTCACGCATAACTCGGTCATAGCAGACATGTTCATTAGTTTGTCTACCATGTTCATTAATTTCTCTATATAGAAAGAAAGCCAGTAGAATCCTACTGGCTTTTTATTGGCTTGTAATTTATTGATTTGTAACTTTCTGGCTTATCACTTGACTGTTCGTTAATTAGTTGACGACATTGACATCAATAATCATCACTCGAATTTCCGTACTGGATGCGGCTTCATAAATGACCCCTAGGGTTTCATCACCATTCACACCTAAATCTTGCAATACGACAATATCTGAATAGGCACTATAGCCATCTCTAAATTGAGTACGCTGCGTGAAATCGTAAACACCGCTGCCGTTATCTACTGCACTCCATATTGCCAGATCGTTTCTATCAGAACTGATTGCACCGTTTCCTTGCGGCCCTGACATGAGCACTCGATTGTCGCCGTAACGAGCCAAGCCGATATCCACTTGATCCAATTTGAAAAAAATCGAACCATTTACTGAATTGCGCGTTTCTGTAACTTCAACCCAACTTACCCCATCGTCTTCGCTAATATAGTGGTAACGATTAAAGTTACCCGTCCCAGTGACACCATCGTTACGAGCAGACATGAGCAACCGTCCATCATTGAGCTGCACCATATCTGCCTCACTTGGCTCTTGAGCATAGGTCGGGGTTTGCTGGCCGGCGTGCCAAGTTGTGCCATGGTCATCACTATATATAGAGACGACCGACAGATGGGAGAAAGCATCAAGAACAATAGCAGGGAAAATTAATCGACCTGATGCCAATTGAATACCTTGACCTGGGCCGGCGTTAATGCTCTTCCATCCAGGATCACCTTTCCCACCGCTTGCGCCTGTTTTAGTCCATCCCTGCTCACCTGGATGATTAACCACATTGCCATTTTCACGTCGCATTAAACTGGCATTAAAATCACCCTGTAATACATTCGCCACAGTGAACGAAACCGATTTATACGCTGAACTTCCTTGCGTGGAAGAACAGCCATTCCCCCACGTGACTGTTTTCGATCTGTGTGATTGTCCAGCCCATTGGCTGGCAATTAACGTACCATCGACATAGAAACTCGCATGAGTTCCATCGCCAGTAATACGATAATCATGGTAACCACCAATATCGAAACCTAACGGGTACTCGAGATTTTGACCATTCGCGTACAACACCGCTTTGACTGACTTGTCCTCGTTCACGACTAAATCAACCAAAAATCGCGTGGTACCGTTACCGTAGTATTGAACGTTACAAGAGCCATTTGCCACTCTTGACTGCCACCCTAACTCCCAACCGTTACTGTTTGCTTGGGTAATGACACTCGATGCCGGTGTTAGTGACCATGTTGCTCTACCATTAATAGCCGCATCTCCGTTAGCAAACCAGTTCACATCGCGAACTTGGTCCAACACATCCGTTGCGGCAGACCACGTCTGACCATGATCATCACTCACGCGATAAAGCAATTTATGGTTGGGGTCATCAAACGGCACGCAGTTGCCATTTTGAGCGCAATCGATATCCCACTGCGTATAAAAAACAAACAACCGCCCTGAAGTGGAATCTAAAATAGGTCTAGGATCAGAAAACGCCTGACCAGACACTTCATGGATCGCTTGATAAGCGGACCATGTTTGCCCGTTATCCACTGAACGTCGGCTTTTTATACTGGTCGCTACGCCATTGCCCGGATCCCCAGATGTACCGCGACCTTCGGCAAACGCCACGAGTGAACCATCAGCAGCGACGATCATTGATGGTATTCTAAAGTGGCTGCTGCCTCCTTCTCCCCCTTTAAAAACCACCACATCTCGAATATTTGGGGCGATAGCATTCGCTGGTGACGTCATTAGTAATAGCGTAAACAGCAACGATGCCAGCCACGCCACTTTCATCAAATCCGTCATCCCTTTTATTGACTTTATAAATTCTTGCACTGTCTTTCTCCTTGTTGATACAGAAAACGACACGCACCACCACAGACATCGAGTATCCAGAGAGGATACTCACAAAGTGTTTATCGTTTAAATATTGTTGGCGATAGCTCTCGACTTACATAACGACTTGCAAAAGCGCACATTGCGTCGACGCATGCCCCTTACCGTCTTCTCCCCCGATAACTAACATACCCAGATCTGTCGAGACACTCATCCCGTATGCACATGCACGGGGCAACCGGCCTATGCGCTGCCATTGCCTAGCAGAAAATAACCACACATCGTCGCAATAGGTCTTGGTTAACCCCTGATGGGTATACCACTGCTTCTCTTTCGCTCTTTGTTGACTACCAATAAAGTAAGCGCCACCCGCCACTAAATACCCAGAAGTTGTTAGTCCGGAAAAAGCACCCGCTACACCTTCATGTTTGGGAAACGACTGCTGAATACAGGGCAATAAATGGCTAACGACTGGATGGCGAGGATGGAACGTGAACTGTTTAACTTGAGTACTGCGTAATCCTGGTTTCACTTCACCTTCAATCAAAACCACCTTATGCCCATCATGAATCAAACTGGCACCACAATTAGCGGGGTATGGATTTTTCATTAAGACTTGCCACGTTTGAGTTTGGCAATCGAACAACCACACATCCTGATTCCATTGGTAATCTTCTGGTGCCATTGACATATATTCGACTAACGTCGCTTGATGTTTAACTGGATCTTCCTGCGGATCGATTAAAGACAAACGCCGAACAAAATCGTCAAACAACGGTTTGTTATAGCCGCCAAAAAATGCGATTTTGTCAGGACTAATCTCACAGGCATTGGCACCTAGCAATCCAACAGGGGTATCTGAAGACACTCTAAGCCACTGACTTTCTTCAAAGGCAACGGATGCACCAACCTCTAAATAATATCCATCCGTCAGCACTTGAGTTGTAAGGCTGTTTTCGGCTAATCCAGCACCAGAAAATACCCAGATACGGTGCTCGGTCGCCACCATAACTGCGTCGTTTCGCTCTGAAGCAGGAAAGGTGGGCAACGGCTGCCAGCCTTGATGCAACGTCTCTAAATCTAAATAAAAAAGTTGCGTTCCAGCACTTCCTAGCCCAGCAAAGACTCGCTGACCAACACGCGCCGCGACACCATTTTTTATAGCGATGGGAAAATCAGGATAAGCGGTTATTGACAGAGTCATGATGCGCTCCTAATTCGTCACTTGAACCGATTTACCATCCCAAGACAGTAAGTACACTTCTTTACGAGCCTCACGTTGTTGATCTTCCCCGCCAATAATGAGAACCCCGTTTTCCGTGGTAAATGACGCCCCATAAGCTAGCCCATGCGGTAAACTTGTCGATTGTGACCAAAGCCCATCAGAGAGCACGTAGGTTTCTCGGTTAAATGCTTTGCCAAATCCGTTATGGGCAAACATGTTACCTTGCTCAAAAGCGCCTTTCGCACCATGAAAGTTGGCCCCGCCAGCCACAATCATGACACCATTACTTTCACCTGCGTATGCCCCTGCTACTCCTTCTTGCACACTCTGGCCAGTAGGTTGAGGAAGATCATGCAAACTTACCCATGGTTGCGCCGCACCAAACCGGAATTGCTTCACCTCAGCCGTTCTCAGCCCTGGTTTAATTTCACCGCTAATCAACGTTGCCATTGGCCCTTTCGTTACAATGGCAGAGCCACAATTAGGGATAAATGGTGAAGCCCCTAAATCATCCCAACGGCCAGTTTGAGGAGAGTAGCTCAACACATTCTGATTCCATTTATAATCTAGTGGCTTCATTCCCATGTAATCATCAACAATTTTCTGCCATTTTTTAGGCTGCGTTTCCTTATCGGTTGCATTAATCTCTGAAAGATATTGGTCAAAGTAACCCTTGTTGTAGCCGCCAAAAAACAGCACCTGCTTCCCATCGGGAGAATAAGACGCCGCTCCTAATAAACCTACTGGTGTTTCCGTCTCAACCTGCGACCACTCATTGCTCTTAATGTCATAGCGGTACACCGTATCAAACAAAACAGGAGCAGCATCGTTAGCACTTTGCTTTCCTGAGCCACCAAAAATATAAATGTTGTTATCAACGACTGTCGCGGTTGCACCACTACGAGAAGGGCCGGTAAACGTCGCTTGTTCTCTCCAGCCTTGCGTTACATTATCAAGGTCAAGCATATAGAACCCTTTACCTGCTGAGCCAAGTCCAACGTAAAGCTTGTTGTCAACCTGGACACCGACGCCACTTTTAAAACCAACCGGCAGATCCGGCCATTGTTGGTTGGCATATAGCGATGCGCTACATAAAAGTGTGAGACTACCAAGGATTGAAGTCGCAAGAGCCGGGATTCGGGTACGGCGTTTAGTGAGATTGTCCATTCTAATTATTCCTTTTATCTATACCATGATGCCAAGAACGCTCCAGCCAACGTGAACGTCATTTGTTTAACTTTCATACACAGTATTGATCAAAAAAAATAATTTTTACAAGATCAAATTAACAAAAAAATAATCTTTATTGAGAATAGCAATAATTTTCGAGGTGAAGATGCAAACCAAGCGGCACATAAAAGAAAAGCCCGCCGAAGCGAGCTTATTAAACTAGATAATCAGAGTACTAACTCGTCATTAGAGGCATAACCACTTCCGCAGTTTCTTGTACGGATTCTGAGTATTCAGGGTAGGTTTCAAGCAGCTTATTGACTAGCACATCCACCAGTAACAGCGCGCCCACTTTTGACGCAAAAGCCCCGCCAGTCAAGGGGCCCTCTGGCCTTGCGGCAACCAACATTTCGCTCGAAATAGCCGATAATGGGCTATGACTAATATTCGTTAAAGCGATCACAGGAATATTGCGTTTGTAAGCTTGTGTGGCAGCATGGACCACTTCTTTTGTCGATCCAGAACTGGATACCGATATCCATAAGTCGCCCTCACTACAGCGAACGGCGTTCATCGCTGCAAGATGAGTATCTTCATACATGGTGACTTTTTTACCAATCCTTAGTAATCGGAAAGATAAATAGCGCCCTACAATACTCGACGCTCCAACCCCAACGCAGCTAATAAAACTGGCTTCATGAACAAGCGCACAGATTCGGTCTAATGATTTTCTATCTATAAGCTTGGCGGTATCTTGTAAACTTGCTACCGCGTTTTGAGCAGACACATCACATACGTCTCCATCAACGATGGGTGCATTGCGCGTCGCGGTTTGGCTTAAATCTATCGCAAGCGCCATACGAAAGTCTGAATACCCTTTGTACCCCATATCACGACACAGCCGGACTACTGTCGCTTCACTGGTTTGAGTATTCTTGGCAAGATCGGTGATTGTTTGAAACTGCACGTCATGCGCATTTTCTATAATGTAATCAGCGACGATTCTTAATTTTTTACTCAACGGCTCAATATTAGAGCGCATCCTGACTAAAAGGTTTTTAGGCGAATTCACAATAGCCTCTTTCTCATGTTGGCATAGCTTCTGCTAGCGTAAAAATAACAGACTCAGGAAAACAATGACATAGCCCTAAGTATTTAAGCAGTAAATTAGTAGATTCAACAAATAAAGCTGCAATTTAATGGTTAGAAACCATACAAAAAGGGGATTTCCCGTGAAACGATGCCCCTCTTTGTATCGCTCATTACAGACTTAAATTCTTAGAAAACGGGTTTTATAAGAAATCAGCATCTCGCATTTTTGCTATAACATCGGCTTTCTGTGTTGTCGTTAAAGCGCGAATAGGCGAACGAGAATCACCAACATCAATATCATGTAACGCCATCGCCGCTTTACCTGCAGCCACACCACCGTACTCAACTAATACCCGAATAATGGCGATAACCTTATCCATTAGAGCGCTAACCTGCGCTTGATCACCACGATTAAACGCTTCAATGATCTCTAAATATAGAGGCGCTGCGTAGTTATAGGTGCTACCCACCGCACTCACTGCCCCAACTGCTAGGCCTGCAGGCAAGAACTCATCAACACCAAACGGTACGTCAAATTTCCCATCAGCTACCCGAACGCAACGTTGATACTCATAAAGGTCGCTATGATTAAACTTAGCGCCGGACAGATTAGGAATGCGATCGTTACCTTGAATAAGGAACTGCTCCAAATCGACATTCACCCCAGACATTCCAGAATGATAATAATAGAAGCCCTTCGACGGTGCAGCCGCCGCAACTTGAGCACAATATTCAACCAAATCTTCTACATTACCCGGCTTAAAAAAGCAGGGACCAATGGCAGATGTCGCTAGGATATCAAGCGTGTCGGCATGGCGAGTCAATTCTAATGTATCAACAATGCTCAACGCCCCGGTATGTACAATTAGATCTAACTTACCATCCGCCGCTTTCTCCCAGCGCTTGGCAATGGTTTTTCGCTCTTCGACCGAGCAGTGGATCCCTTCACCTGTTGTTCCACAAATGTATGCGCCAGTAACGCCCTGTTCAATAAGGTGTGCCGCTATCTGATCAATCGCCCCAAGATTAACGCGATTTGCAGAATCAAACGGCGTATGAGGTGCAGCAATTAAGCCTGACAATTTTTTCATCTTCATCCCTTAAAAATAACATCTATATATTCTGGTCATATCGATGGAACAGAGGTCCCTATTCCATCTTATAAGTTGGTCTCGTTTCTTTTTAAGCACTAGCGTGATACTCACTTGAATAACCTAATGCTCAAATGGCTCATTACTTGGCTACTGCCCGTATCCCAACATAAGTTCTGGTAGGAACAACGTAAATTGAGGGAACACCGCAATCAGCGCCAACACAATAAACAAAGGCACCAACAATGGAATAACGCCTCTTGTTAACGTGTGGAATGGAATGTCACCGACTTTAGAAACGACGTACAACGCCATCCCCATCGGCGGTGTCAAAATACCAATCATTAAATTCAAAATAGCCATGACACCGAAATGCACCGGGTCAATGCCTACCGCGGCCGCAACGGGTACTAAAAACGGAACCAATAACAGCAACAGTGCCAGCGACTCAATAAACGTACCCAAAAACAGCAAGAGTAAGTTGATAAGTAGCAATAGAACCAGAGGGTTATCACTAATGGTCAGGAAATAATCGGCCATCATCTGTGGCAATTGTTCACGCGCAACAATCCACCCAAACACCGTTACACCCATCACCATTAGAGCCACTACCGCTGTGGTGTTAACCGTTTCTTTTAAAATATGTACAAAACTAGAAAGTGTTAATTGACGATATACCACCGTACCCAAAAATAGCGCATATAAAGAGGATACAACCGCCGCTTCTGTTGGTGTGAACTTACCAGAGAAAATACCGCCGATAATAATGACGGGGGTTAATAGCGACAAAAACGCTTCTTTAAGTGACTTAAACTGGTCTCGGCGAGATGCACGAGGTAGCGTCATATAGCCGCGTTTCTTACAAATGACATAGCTCATAATCATGAGCGATGCCGCGCACATTAAACCCGGTATTGCACCTGCGAGAAACAATGCGCCAATGGACGTATTAGACACGACACCGTAAATAACTAACGGAACCGATGGTGGCACCAGGGGACCAATAATGCATGATGCCGCCGTAAGTCCACCAGCAAAATCGTCGTCGTATTTTGCATCTCTCATCGACTTAATTTCTAACTGCCCAAGACCACCCGCGTCGGCCAAAGCCGAACCAGACATTCCAGAAAACAGCAGGCTTGCCATGATATTGACATGCCCTAAGCTGCCCGTAATGTGGCCAACCATAGATTTGGCGAAATTAAAAATTCGCTCTGTAATACCAGCACTGTTCATTAGGTGCCCAGTTAATACAAAGAACGGAACAGAAAGTAAGGTAAAGTTATTGATACCCCCCAGCATTTGCTGAGCAGCGAAGTTAATACCGGTACTTTGTGTCAATAGCAAAAATACCAGCGCGACAAAAATGAGTGAGAAGCCTACTGGCATCCCTGCAAAAAGAAGGGCTAACCAGCCAAAAATTGAACCTGCCATATCGAATCCTACCTAGCCATTGTTTGCGAGCTCTGCTCACACTCTACTTCGTCGTTGCGACGAAAATCCTTTACGAGCTGAACCATTTTTTCCACTTGGCGAACCACCATAAACGCCCCACCCACTGGCAAGCTGTAGTTCATCCATTTACTGGATATTTCCAATGTAATCAGTTCAAAAAATGCGGTACGTTGCACGTGTTGATAACCAAGGTAGACGATGGCGAAAATAGAAGCTAAAACCGCCAGTTCCAGAGTGAAAGCCAGTACAAAGCGAGTATTGTAGGAAAGCTTATCCGAGAAAAATGTGATTTTGACGTGTGACCCGCTTTTGATTGCCAATGCGCAACCAATTAACGACATATACATAAAGAGCAGCCTTGCTAACTCTTCGCTCCAAAGGGATGGGTCATTTAACAGCCATCGTGTGCCTATTTGCCACGTCAACACTGCCAGCAACACCGCCATTAGAGGAACCGTTATAATTTCTTCTATATTATCAATAATCTTACGTAACATTTTTAGCTCCAAGGCTGGCCCCTAATGGCCAGCCAAGCTTGTTTACAACCAAAGTAAATCGCGACCTATTGTTTAGGCTTAGTCCTTACATTCCGGCTAATTTTTTCACAATCGGCTGACCAATTTTTGCTTCAAACTCTGAATACAGTGGCTCCATTGCTTGACGGAATGGTGCCAAATCAGGGTAAGTGACGTTAACCCCTTCAGATTCAAAGAAAGCGACCAATTCAGCTTCTTGTTGTTTCACTGAAGCCGTATGCGCAGCCCCCGCTTTTGCTACGGCTTCAGTGACAACATTACGCTCTGCATCAGACAACTTCTGCCATGTCGTATCTGAAATGATCACCATTTGATCGTTAACAATATGATTAGTGATGGCTAGGTTCTTTTGAACCTCGTAAAACTTCATCGTTTTAATTGTTGGAAGTGGGTTCTCTTGACCATCTACCGCATTGGTTTGCAGTGCCAAATACACTTCAGAGAACGCCATGGGTGTTGGAGAGGCGCCAGACAGCTTCGCGTAATTCAAGTTTGGTTTGGCATTTGGAACACGAAGTTTCAATCCTTTAAAATCACTGATCGATTCCAATGGTCGGTTTGATGTGGTTTCACGAGTACCGTTGTACCATGTGTCCAAAGCACGCCAGTTAAATTTAGTCAGCATTTCCTCACGGATGCCTTGTCCAAAGTCCGATTCAAACATACGGCGCAGATGCTCGTAATCCTTAGCGACGTAAGGCAACGTAACAGCTTCAGCTCGTGGGATCCAAAGACCCATTCGCCCAAACTCTGCATAAGTAATGTCCAAATCGCCCATGCTTAACTGTTGCAACATTGCTCGGTCATCACCAAGCTGTGCGCTTGGAAAAAGTGATAGTTTCAATTCACCATCACTAAGCTCTTCAATGGTATCGGCAAGCAATTTAGCTGACGTGTACTCAACCGATCCAACCGACGCCTGCATACCCATTTTTAGTGTTGTTGCTGCTTGTGCTGAAACTGCAAATCCGAGTGTCAGCATCGCGATGGTAATTTTGTTCATGGCTTTCATATTGTTCCCTTATATTTATTTTCTACCTGATTTCACCACTTTCAAAAAAAAATTTTATTTTGTTTGAAAAAAATCTTCGTTATGGATTATCATAGCGGTGAAGATTATTTTCAAACCTAGATTTAACAAAATGTGATCACGGGCAGATATTCGAACCAGATAACATTCAAAGTACTCATCTAGTGCCCTTGTCCATTTACATTTTTTTGTAGTAACACTTGATTTGAGAGGTCCACCGTGAGAGATAAAGCGATTAACATCAATGATTTAAAAGGAATTCTTAACGGACAGACTGTCGTTTCTATACAACCTGTAGATGGCAGCCCGCTTGCTAAAACCGAGATTGTGGTGGCGATGGCTCAAGCCGCCGAACAAGCAGGGGCTCGAGCGTTAAGAATTGAAAGTGTCCGTAATGTTAAAGCGGTTTCGGCTCACGTGGGTATACCAATCATTGGAATTGTGAAGCGAGACCTAGTCGATAGCTCGATAAGAATCACGCCATACTGCAGTGATGTGACCGCATTGGCCGAGGCTGGCGCGACCATTATTGCCTTTGACTCCACCGACAGACCAAGACCAGAAAGCAGAGAATCCATTATCGCTACTATCAAAAAATCGGGCTGCTTTGCGATGGCAGATAGCGCCTGCTTTGAAGATGGGCGCTGGGCTCATGAACATGGTGTTGAAATCATTGGTTCTACCCTATCGGGTTATGTCGGTGACGTCGAACCTACTGAGCCAGATTTTGAACTTGTTAGACAGTTTTCGCAGGCGGGATTCTTTACAATGGCGGAAGGTCGATATAACACACCAGAACTCGCCGCCAAGGCCATTGAATGCGGCGCCACGGCAGTCACCGTTGGTTCTGCCCTCACAAGACTAGAAGTCGTGACTGGTTGGTTTAATCAAGCTACGCGCGCTGCCGAGGTACACTAATGAACACCCTTGCTATAGATATTGGGGGCACAAAGATTGCTCTGGGATTGATTAAAGACGGGCAACTTGACGAACGAATACAGATTCCTACCACCCGTGCGCTTTCAGCAGAGCAGTTTGCTGGCTACATTCTCGAACACTGCCAAACGTGGCTTAACCAGGTGGATAAAATCGGCGTGTCGACAACAGGCCTAGTCACCGAGCAAGGTATCAGCGCCATCAACCCCGATACACTCGCCTTCCCTACCCCATTTCCCCTTCAGCAAGCACTGGAAAAAGCGACCAATAAACCAACGCTCATGCTAAACGACGCGCAAGCCGCCGCTTGGTATGAATATTTACATATTGGTCATGGCGCTAACAATATGGCATACCTCACAGTATCGACTGGTGTTGGCGGTGGACTCATCATCGATGGAAAGCTCCATCGAGGCCACAACAATTTCGCGGGACATATTGGTCATATGGTTGTTGACCCAAACGGGCCTTTATGTGGATGTGGTCTACAAGGCTGTGTTGAAGCCCTAGCCTCCGGCACCGCAATACAAAAGGTGGCTCGCCAACAAATATCGGCTTGTATCACTAATGTTGAATTATTCCAACGAGCTCACCACGACACACAAGCTAACGCTATTATTGACAGTAGCGCGCAAGCCATTGCCACCGTATGCAGCAATTTAAAAGCCAGCCTAGACTTAGATATTATCGTCATTGGTGGTGGCGTTGGCCTTGCCGATGGATATATTGAAAGGATAAGGCGCTACATAGCAAACAAACCCGCGGTCTTTCAAGTCACTATCACCAAAGCAAAAGGCAACCATGACGCCTGCTTACTGGGCGCTGCTGCGCTTTTTGACTAGAACATACAATTTCGCTGACACATACCATACTGTCAATGAGTAGAATGCCGACCAGACGCAATATTAGCAAGAGACAAGGATTCCGTATGACACTACACGCTATTTCCGCTCACCGCATTTTTGATGGCGAAACCATGCACTTGGATTCTGCCTTACTTTGGGAGAACCAGCGCATTATTGGTATCGTACCTAACGCCTCTGTCCCTAGCCATGCGCAGATTAGTCACTACCCGAATTCAACGGTCACCCCGGGATTTATCGACCTTCAAGTCAACGGGGGTGGCGGGGTCATGTTCAATCAGGACACTGACGCGGACGGTATTCGCACCATTTGTGACGCTCACCGAAAACATGGCACTGCGTATTTATTACCCACCCTCATCAGTGACAGCCAAGATAAAATCAATCAAGCCTTAATCGCTACCGAAGACGCACTGAATGCCAATATTACCGGTGTGATAGGCGTTCATTTAGAAGGCCCATGGCTGAGCCCCAACAAAAAAGGCGCTCATGACAGCCACCACTTCTATGACCCTAGCGTCTCGTCATTAAAAGCGCTGACTTGGCCAACTCATGGCAAGGTGCTCATCACATTGGCACCAGAAGAGGTCAACCACGAAGCCATAGAGTGGCTATCCCAGCAAGGCATTATTATATCGTGTGGGCACAGCAACGCGACTCAAAGCCAATTAAATCCAGACACATTATCTTATATCAATGGCTTTACTCACCTCTACAACGCCATGTCTCCTTTTACTGGCCGCGAGCCTGGAGTGGTCGGCAGTGCACTAATGACAGACCACGCTTGGTGCTCAATCATTACCGATGGTATTCATGTCGATCCAACGAGTGTGAAATTAGCGCAGCGAATAAAACCAAAAGGAAAGTTAGTAATAGTGACGGATGCCATGGCAACGGTGGGTAGTAGCGACGACTATTTTGTCCTAAATGACGAAGTAATTCGGGTTGTTGATAATCAGCTAGTCAATGCCAATGGCAGTTTGGCTGGGGCTCATATTGGCATGGACCAGTCCGTCGCCTATGCCATTAGTTGGGGTATTGATGAGTGCGAAGTATTCAAGATGGCATCAACCTACCCAGCTCACGCATTACAAAGTGAACAAACTCTTGGCTACCTTAAGCCTGAGTATATCGCTGCAGCAACTATCCTAGATCAACACTACCAAACCGAAGCCGTCATCGTTGACGGGAAACTCTTTACTTAACCTTCAGCTTGCAGAGCTCTTTAATTAACGCTAGCTCTGCACATTAAGCCGCTTAGGCCATACTTTTCCCCCTATGAAAATATGGCCTATTTTTTATCCCAAGTGCTCAGGTTTGACCTTTCACTTATTATCTGAAATCAGGCATAACACCCACATAAGTAAAACGATACATTCAGTAACGCGTTCGCGTCACCACTCGTTAATGTTAGTTATATCAGTTATTTACTGTAATCCAATCACAGCAGCCTATAATCAACACAAATAAACATCACTAGCACCATATTTCAGGCAAATACATTTCACAATAACACTTACATCCCGCAACATTTCCTAATGTATATTTTCATTTTTTATTGTTCTTTTAAAAATAAATTGATTTCGATTAATTTCTAAAGCAAATTAACAATCTATTATACCGGCATAACAACGAAGTAAATAAAACATACAGGAAGTAAAAATGAAATTAGCAACAACTTTAGCCTTAACATCTTTAGCATTAACGCCTATGTCATCGTACGCCGCTCACAATGTGATTAACGGTTTAGACTTTGGCCCACTAGCTCAACTCGTCGGTACTTGGAAAACAGCAGAAACAGGCGGTGTTGATATGTCTCCTGCTCAAGCTGGCACACCACAGGGTAAAGGCGCTCCAGCTGTGACTCCATTTTATGAAGTCATGACATTCGAAGTGGCCGCTGACGCTGTGAACGCTAGCAAACAAACACTTGTTGCCCTTTATTACAAGCAAGAAGTATTCAGAAAAAAAGACGATTCTAAATTCCATGACCAACGCGGTTATTTTATTTACGACCAAGAAAACCAAATTGTTTACAACTCTTTCTGTGTACCAAGAACAACGTGTGTAACAGCAGAAGGCCCTGCCGGAAATAACATGACATTAAAGATGTCAGGTCGTGGTGTTGCTGAGTCTAATTTTATGACTGAAAATGCAAGTACGACTGACTTTACAATGAATCTAAATATTGAGGGTGACAAACTCACTTACTCTCAATCTACTATGCTAAAAATCTACAGTGGTGTATTTGCTCATACTGATGCGTCTGTATTAGAGCGTGTAAAAGACTAGTCCTTATTAATTCAGACCTACTCAGGTACGTATTATACGTTTTAACGTATAGACCATTGAATTGATATATTCCCAAAGTCCCTTGCAAAGAGGGACTTTGTATTTAATCTAGCCCAAAAAACAAAGCCATATAGCACTTACCCTTTCCTCGCTACCTCTTCCTCTACGACCCGTCTACCCATTAGTATCCGTTCAATTCTAAAAGATCCACACAAAAGCAGCTTACCCCTCAATTTACCCAACTTTCGCCGCATAGAGATCGCATTAAAACTTCGAAATACGTCGCAAAGTTTGGCAATTCCCCTCCCCTTATTGTAACTAAAACCTACAACAGCCTAACCACTACCTATAGTTCATGAAATTTTTCAAGAGTCCGGCGCATGAACACCCATTTCTGGCTACCATCCAAGCAAGTCATCAGATGCCTCCATTTAGTCACGGTGCTGTGCATCCTAATAAGCCTAACAAGTGGTATTAGATTTACACTCATGACGGAAGAACAATGGCAATTTTTATCCCCTGTTCTGCTTCAAGGAGATGTCTACACGTGGCACTTTCTTTCAGCCTCATGCTTATCAATATTGTCCGCTGTCTACGCGACTTTCAAATGGAGAAGTTACCAACATCGTCGTCGTGATACTCATACACCCAGTCGCTACCATCGACTCACACGATATTATGGCATCACGGTTTTGCTCCTAACCATTTTGTCCGGTTGGCTCCACTACCTTGACACAGCTCTAATCCAAACCTCACGCCTACATTTATACTCCGCTATTGGCATTATCAGCTACTTAGTACTACATAGTTGGGTCTATGTTATTCAGCTAGGAAAAAACAGCGTTCATTGGCTACTCCCCACGCCTACTCGCGGGCTTACGCTTCGTCTCCTTAGCTTTACCACCAGTATCATTGTCCTTTCGCTGTTACTTTTCTACACCCTATTTTTCCAACCACCCTTCTATAAACTCAACGCTTTGGAAATCAACAATCAATCTTTATTTGTTGTCGATGGCGTGAAGTCTGAGACTTTTTGGGATAACTCACCCATTTTGAAAGTTCAGACCACCGGCGGCGACAATTTCCAAAATGGTCAAACAGAAATTAGCGTCCAAGCCGCCTACAACTCTGAAGAGCTGATTTTTTATTTTACTTGGCAAGACCCATCTCACAGCCTTGAACACCTCCCGCTAGTGAAAACAAATGGCCGTTGGAAGGTAAAGCAAAGCCAATTCGATACCTTTGAAGAGTCGAGATTTTACGAAGACAAGTTTGCCGTCATGTTCTCTCAATCATGCGAATATGGGGGCGATGGAAGTGTCAAGCTAGGACCAAAACCTTTGGATCATGCACCAGCCAACTGGCATGGCAAAGGCTATCACTATACAAGCGGAAATCTAAAAGATCTGTGGCACTGGAAAGCCGTCAGAACCAATCCTATGGTTCAAGCCGATGATAGCTATATCGGTCCTGCATTAGCGCCAAGGCCGGGACAAAAGCGATACACCGCAGGCTACTACAGCGATGCAAAAGAGAGCGGCGGATACACGATGAACTGGCAATGGTTCCAAACTGAGCACATCATACCCAAAAGGCTGCCTACCGCTTCCTTTTCTTCAGCACAATCCCTCACATGGTTTGGCAGCGAACCTTACACACCACAAAACGACCACTACCCCGAAGGCACACTCCTACCATCCGTCATTTTGCAATCCAATCAGTTTGAAGGCGATCGTGGCGATGTTCGTGCATTCGCGACTTGGAACGACGGAGTATGGTCGTTAGAAATGGCGCGGAAAAAACAAACAGGCTCTCAAACCGATCTTCCCTTCCACGGTACGGTGTGCATGTGGGTTGCTGCGTTTGATCAAAGTCAGATCGGCCATACTCGGCACCAAAAACCAATACAATTGGTGCTTCCGCTATGAAACTTCGAATCTTAAGCTCACTGTTATTATTCGTCTTCGTCGTAATAGGACTATTCGTATTTCCCCATCAACGACCTAGCGAACCCGCATCAACTCGATATTCTAAAATCTCACTCAACGGTTTATTTGTCTCGCCTTGGCAAGGGCCTTGGTCATGCATTTATGACCAAAAGACTAAGCTACTTTGGGAGAAAAAAACCGATGATGAAGGAGTGCATCATGCTAATTGGACCTACTCATGGTTAATCAATTCCAATCCATTTGAGTCCGACCTAAAAAGCACACAAATACCGAAAGGGACAAGCAAAATACAAGGTGCACCCAATAAGGGGGATTGCCACTTAGTTGGACAGCAATGTGATACCCAAGATTTAGTCGATGCCACCAATAACGAACAATTATGTGGCGCGACACGATGGCGACTCCCTACCTATCACGAACTCAATTCCATTAGGACCTCCCGCCATAGAATAGGAACGGCAACGATCGATACTGATTTCTTTCCTTTCATCCTATCTGGGGATTACTGGAGTGCAACTAAGGAACCAAAGCTAGACGCTATTTATTCCCGCCATGGCAAAGGTGCGAGAAGCGTCAACTTCTTTAATAATAACGACTTACGACTGCCATACCAAAATGCGGCTTTCGTCATATTAGTCTCTGACGATATCTCGCACTTAACGATCACCGATTAGCGATCACCTATTAACTGTTCACTAATAACTAATAACTATTCACCTAAACAACCAACACGCTCAGTTAGCTAAAAACAATAAGGAAACGACAATGAAGGGTCTATTTTACCTTGCTACTATTATCATATTCACCCTCTCCTCCTCAGCCAACGCGGAGGCGATCTACCACCGACTCATTTGGGATAACTCCCCTCAATTTGAAGCCACAATTGGCTACACACCCACCACCAACGCCGAGTACTATGTTACTTATGGATTTTCGCCCAATGAACAGAATTGGCAGTCAAAGTCTCCTCATACCTCTACAACCTTCGACAACACGCTAAAAAGCGAATTTGTCACCCTATCTTCACTGCCCGCCAACTCTCCCGTTTACTATCGTGTCTGTTCAAGCAGTGGCTGTGGTGAAAGGTTGTGGTTCAAAACCGCCCCTACCGATAACAGCCCTTATACGGCGATAGCGGGAGGAGACACTCGAACAGGTTGGACGACAAGACGCAAAGGCAACCAGCTCGTTGCCAAAATAAGACCTCTGTTTATTATGCATGGTGGCGATTACACCAATGCCAACACCGCTAGCGAAATGTCTGAGTATTTGTTGGATTGGCAGCTAACCTTTTCAAATGATGTTATCGAAGGCACGGCTTACAAACGCATCTACCCATTTATTGCCACTCATGGTAATCACGAAGATCGCAATTACAACACGTTATGTCAGGTATTTGGCGTAGATTATAATAGTGATAATCACTGTGATGCCAAAGACACGTTCGGCGCATTTAATATCTCGCCATTGCTACGGGTCTACACGCTCAATAGTCAATTTAAAAATAGTGGCTGGTCTAGCTATGCCAACAGCATGAACCAGTGGCTTTCACAAGACTTATCGACAAATGCCAGCTCAGCAAAATGGAGAATGGCGCAGTACCACAAACCCATGTATCCCCATTACACTGGAAAGTCAGACAACACAATTCTGGTGAGTTGGTGGGCACAGCTTTTCTACAATCATGGGATTAACCTTGTGGTTGAGTCTGACACTCATATCAATAAAATCACACAAGCGCTCAAGCCTTCAGGCAGTGGCTTTACTAGCACGACAACGGGTGGGACAGTCTATGTTGGTGAAGGTAGTTGGGGTGCACCTGCTCGTTCCGCCAATGATCCTAAAAGTTGGACAATCGATCTAGCCAGCATCCAGCAGTTTAAAGTTATCAGTGTCACGCAAGAAAAACTCACGGTTCGCACCGCACAATTTAGCTCAAGCGCAGAGACACTAACGAAATCACAGCGAGACCTCGACCCATTAATGCTGCCCGGAAGTATTCAGTGGTGGTCAGCCAGTGAAATAGGAGACTCCCTTGTTCTAAGCAAAGCAAACAACGGACTCAGCATTATAGATTCTGGTAATGGCGGCCCAGTTGATCCCCCAACATCCAAGGAAATAGCCATCGGCGAAACCAAGTCTGGGCTAGCGGGTTCATCGTCTGCGGAGATTCACTTCTCTATCCCAGTGCCAGCAGGAACCAAAAACCTGTCTATTTCTACCAGTGGCGGTTCTGGCGACGTCGATCTTTATGTTAACCCGGGTCAAAAAGCCAGCTCAACTCGCTATGATTGCCGCCCTTATAAAAGCGGTAACTCAGAGTCATGTCAATACACTACTCCAACGTCCGATACTTACTTTGTCATGTTAAAAGGTTACTCAAGCTTCTCTTCTGTCACGCTTAAAGTGACGGGTGAAGTCGATGGCAATACTGGTGGGGGAAATGGTGGCGGTAGTGGTGGTGGAAACGGAGGTGGTACTTGCGACGTTACCGGTATTAATATCTATCCAAATTGGCCACAACTAGACTGGCAAGGCAACCCGAGTCACGCAAGCAGTGGTGATAAAATGGTTTATCAAGGCAGTGTCTACCAAGCCAAATACTGGACTCAAACCATACCCGGCAGCGACAACAGCTGGAGTACAGTTTGCCAATAAAATAGGCGTAAGACCCATCAGATGCATTCGTTGATGGGTCTTTATTGGTTAGGGGCCTTATTATTCTTTTACTGTGAATCTGTTTTCTTCAACTCACAAACTAAAAAGTGAGCTCGATGAAAAAAGACAATGCTCATTTAATACTGAGCATTGTCAACGATAGGCATACCGCTACGAGTAAGTATTTCGTTACAAGGTTTTCATATACTCCACTAACGTTTGCTTTTCTTGAACGGACAGTTGCGTGCCATACACATGGCCCTGATTATTATTACCCAACAAAGACGTATCAAGCATTGAAGAGTGCTCCGTTTCTTCATTGACGAAACCCACGTTAACAGGATCAAGTTCGCGACTTCCTACGTAGAATGTTTTTAAACGTTCTTTTGGCGGCGTAAGCAACTCCATCAAGCTCAATACTGACCCATTATGTAGATACGGAGCCGTTGCCCAAATACCATTAAGTGGCCGTGCTTTATACACCTGTCCTGTTAGGACTTCTTCGTCAACTGGACTCTGTTTTTTGGACTCAAAAAACTGGGTTATTTGACTGTCTATATCTTTGGCTAGCGCCTTGCCTTTCACCAACTTAATCGTGAGCTCAAGCGCTTGAGAACATTTGGTTGAACCAGCTCGATACGCCTCACACCTTTTATACACCTTAATGAGCTCACCATAAGCATCTTTGAGAGCCGCAAACTCAGCGACCACTTCTGCTTGCTGGAGTGCTTTATCTTTATCAGATACGTTGATTCCGTTGTTCTCATTAGCCGCTAACTTGCCTCCCATATACTGTACGAATGCGGCTCGTGCGGCATCTTCAAGTTGATCGATAGCACTACCAACCACAGAATTAACCAACGGATTAAGACCAAGAGTGGTATACCCTATCGTTGGCCCCGCCACGATTGCTTCTTTACGACCTTGGTAGTTATCAGCGTTTCTCAACGCCACTAAGTTTAAGATCTCTTGAGAGTCGGTTTGTATTTCCGAAAGCGGCGTTAATACGGCTTGGTAATTTTGCCCTTCGTCAGCACGCGCAACAGTAGTGTGACAACTTGCACATTCTTTATCATACAGAGCTTTCCCTGCTTGGCTTTTGTCTGTATCAATCTGGAATGCCGCTAACTTAGCTTCACTCGGCCATTGTGGGGATCTCAGCTGCGCAACGCGAGCTTCTAATAGGCCCAATCCGTTAAAGTCTATCGAGCTACTATAACCAAGCCCATGGCTCTGGCTATTGATATCGATTTTTCCATAAACCCCCAGTACCTCACCACCATTTCGAATCAAAGCTCCAATACTTAACGGCCCGTTAGGCGCAAATCCCGTCCACTGAACATAATCAGACTGATGCGTTCCCCAGATAAAAGGATAACTGACGGGCGCATTTGCTGGCCGTGCATTTGTGGGTTCAGAAGTAAACACACTCAAGACTTGATTAAAGATCGCGCCAATTGCATCTAACCTCCCGTAACCATAGGGCACTTGTTGAACGCTAGAAATATTGATCATGTTACGATTACTCAATACGACAATTTGTTCCTGCAACGCCTGCTTTAATGCCGCTTGTTCGGAGCTTGATGTATTCTTGTCTAGCAACATGTTGTCAGCAAAGCGGGAAAATTTTTCAGGATCAGCCAACGTTGCGGTTAGTGCAGACACCAAATCGACATTAAATGTCTGAAAATCCGCCATTGTCGGCCCACCATCAATTCGCATTCGCAAATCTTGGTAGGTAACTTCCGTTGTATGACAAGCTGCACAGGTTAACCCCACCCACGCTTTTCCATCGCTACCCACATCTTTTGCAAAGCCAACACTTAAACCATCCGGATTCAGTTCGCTTGCCTCACTCGCGATATAACCATACTGTTGAATATTGGCATCACTGCGAAAAAGCTCCACGCTGTCACTCTGCTCTAAGTGTAAGTACCACTTATATGGAAGGATCTGGGAGCCTTGGGTGGTATAGTAAAATTCTTGCTGCGATGCTAGTGTCCACCCTTGCTGCAAATTCACAGCACCGTTAACACTATCCGCGACAGGTTCAGGATAAACGAGTTCTGATCCCGTTTGATACGGAATCAAATCGAGTAGACCCTTTGCCTCCATCGCCAGTATCCTTTCTCCTATCAAGCTACTGTCTATTTTTTGCTGTTCTATAGTATCCGCGGCATGGGTACTGTCAGCTACTAAACCAATCAAAACCGCAATCAACAAACTAAAATTGCACATTTTCATAATCTTACCTATCTCAGTTAGTTAAAAGGGTTAAACCGTTTCCGACTGTTTTAGCGCAACCCTTAGCGAAGGTTTTTTCTGCAGTCGCGTATTAAGCTCGTCCTCTGTGCTATACCGCTTTACCGCGCCTTTCCATGTTTCTAAGACCGGAATGTTCCGCATCCCTTTGGCAGAGAACCCATCTTGTTCATTAACATTCATGTGGTTTGATTGTTGACTCATGGTCATTCCCTTATCGGCTGCTGCTTTTTTTGAAACTATCTTCAAAAACTAATACAAGAGGAATGAAAGGGTTATTACAGCTCATTACAACAACAGATAACTCAACAAAGCAGAACAAAAGCATACACTTCCCTTCAATCGCCTGTTTTAACTCGAAATACGAGGCGTATCTCAACATCACAGACAAAGCCTCTACTAGATTTTTATTATCAATTAATTGCAATCAAACAGCGCTAACCCTTTACTATCTGTAAGATCCCCCTAAAATGGGCAAAAAATTTAACACTGAGGTTTTCATTCATGTCCATTCAATGGTTTCCGGGCCACATGCACAAGGCACTTAAAGAAATTGAGGAAGTGATTCCGCAAGTCGATGTCATCATCGAAGTCCTTGATGCTCGTATCCCTTTTAGTAGTGAGAACCCAACGATCGCGAGCCTACGTGGCGATAAGCCCGTCGTTAAAGTGTTGAACAAACGTGACTTAGCCGATCCAGAAAAAACTGAGTTGTGGATTGCACACTTAGAAAAAGAGCAAGGCGTGAAAGCCATTGCGATTACCACCAGCAATCAGCACGAAGTGCAGCAGATTCTTGAGCTTTGTCGAAAGCTGGCTCCAAATCGCGAAGCGATTGGTAAAAACATTCGTACCATGATCATGGGTATCCCTAACGTGGGTAAATCCACCATCATTAATAGCCTTGCGGGTCGCACTATCGCCGTTACTGGTAACCAGCCTGCGGTTACTCGCCGCCAGCAACGAATCAACCTGCAAAATGGGGTCGTGCTGTCTGATACCCCAGGAGTACTGTGGCCAAAAGTGGAAAACCCGCACAGTGGATTCCGCCTTGCGGCTACCGGTGCAGTAAAAGATACCGCGATTGAATACGATGAAGTGGCCTTTTATACGGTTGAATACCTTGCGCAGTACTATGCAGAGCGACTTAAAGAGCGCTACCAAATTGATGAAGAGCTACCAGAATCTGACCTAGAACTCATGGAGCTGATTGGTAAGAAGCGTGGTGCGCTGCAATCCGGTGGTCGTGTCAATCTTCACAAAGCTTCTGAGATTTTGTTGCATGAGCTACGCAGTGGAACGCTTGGACAAATTACGCTTGAGCTGCCTGAAATGATCACCAAAGAGTTGATTGAAGTCGAGATTGAAGAAGCTCGTAAGACAGAAGCGAAAATTAAGAAAAAAGAAGAACGCCGTAAGCGCTATTTGAAGAATAAGCGCTAGTTATTACCACTATCCGCTCAAAAGTCACTCAATAAAACGCTCTCTTTAATGAGAGCGTTTTTTTTATTCGCCAACCCTGCCTCTCGAGACAGATCCGCGCCTTTAGGTAACGCACTACCTCTAAATCATACCACTAGAATATCGGTGACATTGTCACCTTTGCATTTACTAACAATGTCCAGCCTAATCCCATATAAAAGAGATTAATTGCTAGCACGGTTATACTTTGCCAGTTTTCATGCGCTAGTGGTTCTGCGCCGTTGTCTTTTGTTTGAACGACAAAACGGCGTTGGACACTTAGCGCTAAAATAGAGACCAACAGCAAAGATAAAAAACTGCCCACAAAGCTGGCAATTAACAATAGGTTTGCAATGGATTGTTCGAACCACATAGCGGTATAGAGAAATATAAGGCTAGTACTTAGACATGGCCGAAGCGCCACAACCAGCATTACCCCATAGGATGACGAAATATTGGACGCTCTGCTAGTAAATAGCATGGACGGTTCAATCTGCTTTACTTGATCGCTTTGCCTCAACAAAAATACCACTCGTTTAAATACACCAACTAGCCCGATTGCGAGCATACCTGCACCAACCCACTGATTAAGATTGCCCACTAACGTTATAGTGTCTTTAAACCCTAAGACTAAAACCCACTGCAAGGCAGATGCCACCAGCCAAGTACTAAGACCCTGCACGACATTGATTACCAAAGCAAAACCAGCTACCCGGCGTAACGTCGGTTTAGAGGTGTGCATAGCAATAAGCAATACCGACTTACCATGACCAGGACCCAGTGAGTGGACAAAACCGTAGCCACAAACCGCAAGAACCACCAGCCATTGTGAGCCGCTCCACCCACTTACGCTGAACAATTGCCCCCCTTCTTCTGGCTGATTCACCTCAAGGGCGTCAGTGAGGTGCTCTAACAACGTCCGTTGCAGCGATAGAAAATTCCAACGAAGGTAAACCCAGTTCTCAGCAATCCAATACAGTCCACCTATCAGCAACACGCTTAAAAGCACTATCGTGCAACCAAGCTTAATTCGATGTCGATTATTTACCACAATAGATACTCACCGTTTGGCTAAAATGCTGGCCCAGCTCCACATCTTCTTCGCTGTCTCTTGCGAGCGACATGGCGTAATTTTGAATGTCTTGCGATGGCGAGGGTTGTGCTAAGCCAATGTGGCATTGCGAAGATACTGCCGAACTCAGCTTAACCGATTGCGCTGATTTCCACGCGATATCAATGAAATACGTATTGTCATAGGTCTGAATGGCCAAACTTTGGTTCGAGAGTTCAACTGATTTGGATAGCGGCAACAAAAATACTAGTACCATTCGCTTGCCACGTTTTGTTAAGGAGTACGATGTGGGTATTCGAAATTTAAGCGGTGTTCCATTCAAGTACAAATAGGTAAAATAATGAGTATTGAGCAAATTCGACATTAAACGCCGCGCTTCTTGTGATGCACGCTCCTCACTCTCGAAGATAGAAAAGTCGCCATCCAACGCATAGGCACTGGTGAATGGGTCAAACACCCACTCCATTTCAAGACTCTCCATCTTAGTTCCTTCACCATGAATGGTTAGGGTATGACTTATCCAAGAGTGAGGGTGAGCATAGCAAACGGATGACAGTAACAGCGCAGCCATCAGCAGCGTTACGAATGTCATGATTCTACTTTTTGTCATCACAATGTCTTCGTAGCTATGAAGCATGCTGATCCGCCTGCTCCTCATTACGACGCAACCAATGCTCTGAAGACACATCATCAAACGTAGCAATCAACATCGCGAACGAATCTTGCTCTTTGTCTGCTATCGATTGTGCTAATGGCAAATCAACACGCATTGGATCAACTGGGCGGTTACGCACTAGCACCTCAAAATGAAGATGTGCGCCAGTAAGACGACCAGAAGCACCAGACAAAGCGACCTTTTGGCCTCGCTTAACAAATTCACCCGGTTTTACCAAAAATCGACTTAAATGCAGATAGCGCGTTTTATAGATACTATTGTGTTCTATCACTAAGTATTTTCCTGCGTAAGGATGCTCTTTTAACGCCAGCACTTTTCCATCTCCTATGGAATATATTGGCGTACCAACCGGAGTGGCAAAATCAGTACCGTTGTGAGGAGTTATCCTTCCCGTGACTGGGTGTTTTCTGTGGCGATTAAAAGGCGATGTAATTCTGCGATATTCTTTAGCAATGGGGTATCGGTTAAAAGCCTGCTCTAAACTGTTGCCATCACGATCATAAAATCGTCCATCTTCAGCTAAAAAAGCCGACACAACGCCCCTCGCTAAATAAAAGCGTACACCTTGTATCTCCGCGTTTCCGGTTGAATGCGAACCTAGGTACTGTTCATTCACCAATACTTCAAATCGGTCGCCATGTCGTAAATCCCGAGCAAAGTTAATTTTCTCTGCCATGACACGGTTGATAATGGCGATTTGGCGAGAGCTCAACCCTTGCTTATTGGCAGATACAGAGAAACTTCCAACAATTTCGCCTATGTACATACGCGGCTTCCACTGCCCCTGCTCTTCTATGAAGTCATAATGAAACAGTGTCTGGTTTGGTTCTTCATCATTGTTGATACGAGAATAGACTGATCGTTCAACAAGGCTATGGTGATAAGTCAGTGCGATGAGCTGACTTGTTGACCTATCGACAACAAACTCTAAGCGCTTCTTTGGCACAAGATTATCGAGCTTTAAACCTGAGATATCCGCCGACAGCAGTTCAGGTATCGTTGCGAGCGGCAGGGACAGCGTTTCGAAAATCGTACTTAACGAGTCGCCGGATTGAATAAGGTAATGGATACGTTCAACATTGGCCATGTTGAGCTCGGATGCCGATTCAAGATCTGAATCAAGCAAAAGCTTGGTGTCAAACGCGGTGACTTTTACGATGTAGTTGTCGTTCTGCGAGTAAGTCGCGAGTGAGAAGGCATCTGCAATAAAGGAGCGACCACTGGTAAGTATCATGCCAACAAGAATAACAATGAAACAAATTAGGCTAATGGCCAAAGGAAAGGGTCTGTACAACATAGGTAATGAGCGAATCACGTAAATTTGTTACGTTATAACATAACAATACAAGAAAGAACAATCAAAGTGCGTACTTTAACGACATGCTCATTTCTAGTCGTTTCTAAGATGTTCTATGGTTCTATGGTTCTATGGTTCTATGGTAAAGAATACATAGAGAGAGAAAGAGAGAAAGAAAGAAACAAAGAAATAAACTAATAAAGCAGTCGTCTTTTATTGACAGACAAAGGGTAAGTCCGATTTCAGGCACAAAAAACCGCACGGCATAATGAAGTGACTTCATTTAGGTAGTTAGACCTAGCACGTGCGGTTGTTTTTAAGGCGCTAAACGGAAACGTTAAAACATTCAATTCGTCTCTGTTTGTTATTGCCCGTTTATCGAATGATGGTTATGGCACACCATGACCTTTAGACGCAACCCAAACTCGGTACCATTGTTCGCGAGTAAGTTCGATGTCCATCGCTTCGACAGCCGCTTGAACACGGTCAATTTTCCCTGAACCGATAATTGGTAATGGATTTGAAGGTAAACGTCTAACCCAGGCAAAGATAACTTGGTCGATACTACTTGCGCCCACTTCTTGACGAATCGCTTCAAGTTCACCGCGTACACGTTGCGCTTGATCTGACTGCCCAGAGAATATTTCGCCACCTGCAAGCGTAGACCATGCCATTGGAGAAACACGTAGCTGTTGCAACTGATCCAGCGTGCCGTCGTGAGCAACGTCAAAATTCAACGGATTAATTTCCACTTGGTTTGTGACTAGTGGCTTACTTAGACGGGATTGAAGTAGATCAAATTGACGAGGAGAGAAGTTCGAGACACCAAAATGCTTCACCTTGCCGACTTTATGCAGCTCGGTAAACGCTTCTGCCACTTCATCAGCGTCCATCAACACATCCGGACGGTGTATCAATAACACGTCAATTTCATTAATCCCAAGTCGCTGCAATGAATTATCTACAGACTGGTAGATGTGTTTTGCACTGGTGTCATAATGATTAATCTTGCGATCAGCGAATTTTTCGCTGCATAGATTAATATCACATTTAGTAATGATTTGAATCTCATCCCTGATCTGGCTATCTAACGCTAACGCTTCACCAAACAACTGCTCACATTCATAGTTACCATAAATGTCTGCGTGATCAACGGTCGTCACGCCTAGTGCGATATGCTGTTTGAGAAAGGTCAATCGTTCCTGAGGGGTCATTCCCCAATCGGCTAGTCGCCAATACCCTTGAACCAACTGTGATAATTCTGGCCCACTTGGCGCGGTGGTGACTTTCGAAACTGCTTTTGAATCCGATGCTGAAACCACTGTTGAAACCATAGGTTTACTCCTTATATTAGCCTAGCGATATCCTAAGCTTGTTTCACCTCACCCTCAATGGCTAATTACCGCATTTGGTGGATAGCACCCTCATTTATCCCATAGCTCGCCCCAAAACCACATCTAAAAAGGTAAAAAATCATCAACACAACCAAAGCAACCTCACCCCCCACGCAAAAGACTTGCGCCTGACGCACTCAGCCACCCGCAACGCCTCAAACTTATAACCCCAAAGAGTTATTTTTATCATTCACAGAAGTAATACAAAAAACTAAATTAAAAACCATGCAGTTATAACGAGAAACATCCAGTTAACATCAATCTTATTTTCTGCCAGTTACCCCCTACCAACTATTGACAAACATAATAGTTAGAAAATCATCGGTCCAATTTATGTGACCTAGATTAAACACCTGTTTGAAAGAAATATTTTACACTTAACTCAAATGGCACGCAGATGAATTCGCGAGCTGGAATACAAGAAAAATATACAAAACTGAAATACTAGCAATATGTAAACCTGTCCCCCAACAGTGGTATTTAAAAATAGAATTTATTTTTAAATGGGGTAATAAACTCCCAAAATGGATAACAATAAAAAGGAAATAACTATGAAAGGTCTATTTAAACTTTCGACACTTGCAATCAGTGTATTTGCCGCTTCGCAAGCTGGTGCGATTGAGCTTTATAATAACGAAGGAACCGTTGTTAATATGACAGGTGCTATTGCTGCACAAGTCAGTAAATACGACTACGATGAATCAACGATCATTGGTAACCCCGCAGGTCTCGACTACAACAGCGACGCGACCCATATTGAAGACCCAGGCTCTTATTTTGGTTTTGATGTAACGCACACTATCGGTAAATGGTCAGCACTGGCACGTTTAGAGTGGGATGTGAACTTTGGTACCAAAACGGACATCAATGCTGATTTCACGGAACAAGAAGCCCTTAGCGACCGAATCACTTACGCAGGCTTTCGTCATGAAGACTTTGGTAGTGTTACCATTGGTCGCCAAGAAAGCCCATACATGAAGACAGATAAAGGTTACTACGCCTACTGGGCAGGCGGTTTAAATATGATGCAATCCGATGAACTAGGCAGCCGCCGCTCACCAAACACGATTGTATGGCAACACGATTTTGACAACTTGTACGTGGGTCTTCAATACCAAGCGAAACGTTCTGTAGACAACATTAAGTTTGGTAATGGATTGAACTTTGGTTCTTTCTTGGTTGGTGGTGAGTTCGACGGTACTAAGTTGAAATACGGGCCTGCAATCCAAATTGATGATGGATTCGGTGCTGCAGTAACTTATACATTTGACACTGCAACTTACGTGGCCGTTTCTTACAACCAAGCGAATGGTATCAACGGTAAAATGTACGACTACCTATCAGAAGGTGATTATGGTGTAACGCAATCAGGAAATATCACTGCAACAGACGCAGACATTAAGCAATATGCTATCGCTATTGAACAGCACCTAATGGACGGTGCTTTATCGTTATCAGCTCGATTTGAGCAATTCGAAGCTAAAGATGGTCTTAACGCGTTTGACAGTAGCACACATAACTTCGGCCTAGGTGCCAACCTATATGTATCTGAGAGTGTACGTATTTATGGTGGATATGAAATGGCCAAGGAAACGGATAATAAAACAGATTCAACTACTTCAGAAGTCTCAATGTTTAATATTGGTACAGCGTGGGCGCCAGTACCATGGGGTGAAGTGTACCTAGAGAGCTACACTGATGATCTTAAGCTAAACAAAGCAGCTAACTATACGACCGGTGAAATTGGTGCAGAGTCAAAAGGCACACACTTCTTCCTAGGCGCAGCGGTATTCTTCTAAGCCTAATCTAGATAAAACGTATCGACCATTCCAGCCCTTAAGTTCCCTTAAGGGCTTTTTTTACATCTCTCCAACAACACTAAATCGTCATTTCTATTAAAGTTCCATCAACTATTTTGCTCACAAATCAAACAAGCTGCCCCATCAATTAAACTTATTAATACAACACCTCAATTACACCCTGATAATCGAATGCATAAAAACTTATAAAAAAACAAACTGTGATAACCCTCATGAATGCAATGGCATTTTATTAATAGACTGCTTGTGATTATTACTGGTTATTAAGACGATTGGTCATATTAACAAATATTATACATATCAATAATCGAAGTATTACCTAATTAATAAAGTAGTCGCTAGTGTTTTAAACAAACACTCGCTTTTAATTACCTAATATAAGTACAAAAATATGAAGCATTTAAATTTTTCGCACGCCCTTTCCCTGCTAACTTTGGCAACTTTTTCTTCCACTGCAGTAGAGCTCTACAGTGATGACAACACAGAGCTGACGATGTACGGCGCTATTGCTGCCCACCTAAGTAGTTATCATTATGACCCAGAATCTCCTATGGGGAGTGGCAGCGCCATTGGTTACGAATCGGGTAACCTCTATATCGAGGATCCCGGCTCTTGGATTGGATTCGACGTCACCCATACCCTCGGAGATTATCGCGCCATTGTTAAACTTGAATACGATGTCAACTTTGGCACTCAATCCGATGAATCCGATGTCGCTTTAGCCCAGCGACAAACCTATGTAGGCTTTGGCCATACGACCTATGGCGACATTACGATTGGTCGCCAAGAAAGCCCCTATGTAAAATCCGACGTCGGTTACTACGCCTATTTTGCAGGCGGATTAAACATGATGCAGTCAGACCAGCTGGGCAGTCGTCGAACTAAAAACACCCTGATATGGAAAAAAGAAACCGATAACTTCTATATTGGGCTGCAATATCAAGCCAAGCGGTCCGAAGACCACATTGGATTTGGTAACCGTTTGAACTTTGGTGCATTTCTACCGGCAGTGAGTGACGAAATCACCATCGATAGTGGTTTTGGCGCGGCCACTAGTTACACTACATCCTTTGGTACTTATTTTGTCGCAGCCTATAACCAAGCCAATGATATCTCAGGAAAAGTGATTGATTTACTCGGCGATGCAGACCAAGAGATCACCCTAAGTAATGCCAATATCAAACAGTTGGCACTTGGCGTAGAGCACCACTTTTTAGACGGCGGCGCTTCCCTGTCTGCTAGATTTGAACGATTTGAAGCTCGCAACGGCACCGGTGGGACCGACTTAAATACCACCACCGACAACTTTGGTCTAGGCGCAAACCTATATCTTTCAGAATCTGTGCGCATTTATGGCGGATACGAATTTGGTATTGAGCGAGACAACAACACCAATGCCGTTGCTACCAAAACATCCATGTTTAACCTTGGCACCGCATGGGCGCCTGTTCCTTGGGGAGAGGTCTACCTAGAGTCATACTCTGATGCTGTCACGTTAAACAACTCAACCAATTGGGTAACAGGTGGGATTCATGACTACTATGGCAGGAACACTCACTTCTTCCTTGGCGCGGCAGTATTTTTCTAACTAAGGACAGCCTAAACAGCTAACTCCAAACAACTGATTCCAAACAACTGATTCCAAACAAAGAAGCCCAACTAAACATGGAAACAAGAGGCCATTTCTCTTGTTTCCTCTTTCTCCGGCCCCTTCCCTCCTCACACCAATCTCATACCGACCTCTAGGAACCAGGAACGCCCTATTTCTCTTTTATTTTCCGCTCATATCCATACCCTTTCCAGTGTCTTTCGAGAAAGATCACAACAAAGTGCTATTATTTTACATAGAGTTGTATTGATTAATTACTAGACAGCAAGGAAGGTAAGGTATGTACGACCTAAAAAAAGAGTATGACCAGTTCGGCCCTTGGTTGGTCGAAATCAAATCTGAACAAGATATTCCTCCGCAATTTTCCGAGCAACAGCATTTCTTTGACGATGCCGTCTACAGTTTCAAAATACCTGTTCATCAAGAACGCAGGAACATGAAACCGGGTATGTTGCTCTACCCTGAAGTGGTCATCATTCAAAAAGACTTCATTTTGCATCTAAAGATCGATGGCGAGCGTATTCAGGCTGAAAAAATGTGGTATACCGATGTACTTTTTCTCACTCATGGAGGAGATTTACTCGATAACTATATCGGACTACAGTCCATTCAAGGTGAAATGGTGATCAAGTACAATCTTGTCTCTCAAGACGTTGCTAGCCATGTCATAAAACTGCTACGCGAAATGGTATCACCACGTACGCGTTACCCAGTTTCCAATGAGTTAAATGACCACAGTTTGCAAGACAAAGTGACCTACAGCTTCTATTGCGGCACAGAAAAAGCACTAGACCCTTTGCACATTTTGGCCTATCAAAGCGAGTTCTCTCTCACTGAACGAAAACGAAGTAGCCTCATGGATTTATACCATAACTTCGTGCAGTACAAACTTCTCCGATCGATGATCATGACCGATGGCGTCGATTTGATCATCGCCAATCAGGGCAAACACATTATTGATATCAAGGATGCCAATTATAAATTTGGTCATACCTTTATACGTTTGGGGCTTATCGAAAGTATCTCATTGAAGCCGCACCCCAACTTTCCCGAATTAAATGTGTTGATCATTAAAGTGGCACTGTGTGAATTCACCTTAGCGGTCGATAAAGATTTTTCTATCGATAAAGTGCTGCAACTGCTGCATAACACCCATCAAGTAGAAGAAATGGTTTAATCGAAATTTCCTGACGCTCACGCTATCTGCTGCGTAGTGTCAGGAGCTCCGCCGCCGTAGCTAGTAAGTCGCAATCCACGTACTATTAAACGCATTGCTGTTGTAGCCAATTCGCCAACTTTTTGATTTCAGGTTGACGAGCTCGACTGGTTTTATAAACAAAGTAAAAATTGTCCCCTGTTTCTAAACCATGTGACGGTATCATGACTAAATCTTGCAGATCTCTCTCAGTCATCATATAGCCGTTAGCAAACGTGATACCTTGGTCATATTTAGCCGCTTCCACAGCCAACAACATGTGACTAAAATGCTGCATATCGAGGTCTTTAGGCTGCGTGATACCCCCTGCTTCGCACCACTTTTGCCAATCTCTGCCCCTTTCCCGAAACACCGAGTCGGTTGACAGTATCGGGTAGTCCCAGATTGCTTCTGGTAACGGTTTATCGTGGATTTCTTTCCATATTTTTTGGCTACAAACCGGATAAAGAACTTCGTTATATAGCGGTTCAGCGACGTAATTTCGCGCGGGCTGTTCAACGGTAATAAAGCAATCTCCGGTTTTGTCGGAAAGATCAGGATCCTCTGCCACCATGTTTAACGTCAACTCAATATCTGGGTACAGTCGCTTGAATTCAGACAAGCGTGGTATTAGCCATTTTACGGCGAGAGAGCTATATAGAGCCAAACGGATCGTCCCTTGCTCACCCTCTCTAATTCGTTGGCTTGCTTTGGCAATAGACGCGATAGCAGGACTCACTTCTTCTAAGTACTGCTCGCCACATTCCGATAAGGTCAATTTTCTCCCTTGTCGAATAAACAGTACCTCACCCAAATAATCCTCAAGTAGGCGGATCTGATGGCTCACTGCACTTTGCGTGACGCTCAGCTCTACCGCGGCGGTCGAAAAGCTTAAATTTCGAGCCACTGACTCAAAACAGTGCACCGCTCTCAATGGAGGTAGCTTCATTATCTAAATACCTCATGCTAAGACAATATTTATCATTTAACTTCATCCTAAAAGATCCCTATCCTCTGGTAAAGCTACGAAGGAGAATTCTATGAAAACTATGTCAGTCACCACCGCAATGTTATTGCTTGTTTTTGGAAACCAAATTGCGATTTTGTCTGATGCGATGATTAAGAGTGTGGGCAATGATGTAGCGGTCTTCCAATTCGTTTTCTTTCGTCAGATTTCAGCGGTATTGCTTTTATTACCTCTCTTTTTGCTTAGTAAGCCGAAGAACCTAACTGCAGGGCTTAAATGGCACATTGTCCGCGCGCATGTCTGGCTGTTTGGCGCGGTATTCATGGTTTATGCCATTTCATCCATGCCTTTAGCCACCGCTAACGCGATTTTTTATGCCGCACCGTTAATGATGTTGCCGCTGGCTGCCCTATTCTTTGGCGAAAAACTCTCTTCACAAACCATTGCAGCGGCAATTATGGGATTTGCTGGAGTCCTGGTAATTATTCGCCCCGATCAAATCGATTTTGCCGCCCTTGCCGCTTTGGTGGTCGCACTCACTATTGCCGTGAACAATTTACTTATTCGTAAATTGCCCAAGGAACAATCGGTCGTGCACACGCTACTCATTACCAACCTAGTTGGCATCCCAGTATCCCTATGCTTGGTGTATATGGAGGGGGAAACTTGGGACTGGAGCGCTTTTCCTACCGCAGCAGCTTCAAGTACTTTTATTTTGATATACGCCGCGACGTGCGTGTTGACGTATCGCGCCGTAGACAGCAATAAAATCGCCAGTGCCGAATACAGCGGACTGATTGGCGCTGTGGCTGTTGGTCTATTATGGTTTGGGGAGATGCCTGATATCTTCATGGCAATCGGAACCTTGATGATCGTTGTGCCTATTATATGGCTAACTAAACGAGAAAAAAGACGCAACCGATCGCATATTAAGTCAACATTAATTGACAATTAGTGATCTAGGTGTGAACAGAATGTGAATGAGGTTTGTAATATTTTTTCATATTTCATATACTTAATTGTGAACCCTGATATGGAAAATCATTATGAAACACCTTGCAAGGAAATTGCTAATCTCTTCACTGTTCGTCGCTTCATCCCTCCAAACCGTCTCTGCTAGTGAATGTGAACCCGTCACCATCGCTGACATGAACTGGAACTCAGCTACTCTCATTGCCAATATCGATAAGTTTATCCTAGAAAACGGTTATGACTGCCCAACAGAACTTGTTCCTGGCGATACCATGCCAACTGGCGCATCCATGATTTCAAAAGGTCAGCCAGATATTGCCCCTGAGTTTTGGAGTAACTCCATGCGTGAAGCACTGGATGCGGGTGTAAAAGAAGGTCGTATTAAATACGCAGGTACAACACTGTCTGATGGCGGAGAAGAAGGCTATTGGGTACCCGCTTATATGGTAGAAAAAGATCCGTCTCTTGCTACCATTGAAGGCGTAATCGCTAATGCCAAGCTCTTCAACCACCCTGAAGATCCAGCTAAGTCAGGCTTTTATTCCTGTCCAGCAGGCTGGAACTGCCAAATTTCAGCAGGCAATCTATTTACCGCACTTAATTTAGAAGACGCTGGATTTGAAGTCATTGATCCAGGTTCAGGCGCTGGCTTATCTGGTTCAATCGCTAAAGCTTACGAGCGTGGCGAAGCATGGTTTGGCTACTACTGGGCACCGACTGCTGTATTGGGTAAATACAAAATGGTTAAGGTCGATTTCGGCAGTGGCGTTGACGCTGAACACTTCAAAGAGTGTATTACCAGTGAAGACTGTTTAACCCCTACAGCGACAATGTACCCACCTTCTGTTGTAGAAACGGTTGTGACAACGTCATTTGCAGAAAACTCGCCAGCCGCGATGGAATACTTCGCTAAACGTGAGTTCAGCAATGAGCAAATGAATGGTCTACTGGCTTGGATGGAAGATGAGCAAGCTGACGGTGAATTTGCCGCTGAGCATTTCATGAAAGAATACAAAGATACATGGGCTGCTTGGCTACCTGCTGATGTTGCCGCTAAAGTGCAAGCTGCTATCGACGCATTGTAATTCGAGCGTAATTACTATTCATCGTAGCGAACGAGCATTGATCATTGACGAGTGTTACCTGTTTCGATCAATGCTCTCTTTATAAGAAAGATAAGTATGGTCGCCTTTGGATTAGCGTAATTCTTCACCTTTTAGGCAAAGATGCTAAACCAAGCGACCTTTTTTGCTATTGAGCCATGGTTTTCCTTTTAAGGGGTAACCAATGACAAGCCTTTGTGGTGATGCATTAAAATGGCAAAAAATAGTGGCATAAGTGGTCAAGGAGTGACAGATGTCCGATGCCAGCTGGTTGAGTGAAATTCCTCAACTTGATAGAAAACAACTACTCGATATACGAAAAACACTTGATGGTGCATATAGAGAGTTCTCCAGAGAATACGGAGACACTATTGAATCGCTATTCGATCCTCTTCTAAGCTTCCTAATTTGGTTTGAAAAACTGCTTCTCGGTAGTCCATGGTGGCTTATCATTGGCATTTTGGCAGGTCTGGCTTATGTCGCTAGTCGCTCGTGGAAGCTCACCCTTTCCGTTGCCGTCGCCTTCTTTTTGATTGGTTTCTTTGGTATGTGGGACAATACCATGCGAACCATGAGTATCATTCTCGTCTCAACCTTTGTCGCTATTGCCCTGGGTATTCCCACAGGGATACTAATGGCACAATCGAAAAAAGCCCGAGCCGTCATCACCCCGATTCTCGATATCATGCAAACGATGCCTGCTTTCGTTTATCTTATACCCGTCGTTATGCTACTCGGAATCGGTAAAATTCCGGGCGTTATTGCCGTTGTTATCTATGCGATTCCACCGGTTATCCGTTTAACCGATCTTGGAATACGCTTAGTTGATAAAGATGTGTTAGAAGCCTCTACGGCCTACGGCGCAAGTCCGATGCAGCGCTTATTTGGTGTACAGGTGCCACTGGCGATGCCAAATATTATGGCAGGTATTAACCAAACGATTATGATGGCGCTAGCGATGGTGGTCATTGCATCCATGATTGGCGTGAAAGGGTTAGGTCAACCGGTACTTAAGTCTATTACTAACCAATACTTTACTCTTGGTCTTCTAAACGGCCTCGCTATCGTAGCTCTGGCTATTATCTTTGACCGCGTCTCGCAAAGCTATGCTAAGCGTACGCAAGCACATTTAGGAGGACGAGACTAATGACTCAGCCTCAACCTATTATTCAGATCAAAAATCTGTACAAGATCTTCGGCCCGAAAGACAAATCCTACTTACAAGCAGTAAAAGACGGCGAAAGCAAAGATGATCTTCTTGCTAGAACTGGTCATACCCTTGGGCTGCAAAATATTAATCTTGATATTTATCCCGGTGAGATATTCGTTATTATGGGATTATCGGGGTCTGGTAAGTCGACGATGATTCGTCACTTTAACCGCCTCATAGATCCATCAGAAGGCGAAATCATCGTCGATGGTTCTGATGTAATGAAACTCTCTAATCAAGAGCTACGTGACTTCAGACGCCATAAAATGTCGATGGTATTCCAGCGTTTCGGGCTACTACCGCACAAAACCGTTATCGACAACGTCGCTTATGGATTGCAAATTCAAGGTTTAAGTAAAGAAGACCGTTACGCAAAAGCGGGAGAATGGATTAGAACCGTAGGGCTTGATGGGTATGAGCAACAATACCCTAGCCAACTCTCTGGTGGACAACAGCAACGTGTCGGGCTCGCTCGAGCACTATGTACTGACGCCGATATTTTGCTAATGGATGAAGCCTTTTCTGCACTCGACCCGTTAATTCGAAGTGAAATGCAAGATCAACTGATCGAACTGCAAGAGAAACTACATAAAACCATCATCTTTATTACCCATGATTTGGATGAAGCACTACGAATTGGTGATCGCATTGCAATACTTCGTGATGGTGTTGTCGTCCAGCAAGATAAGCCGGTAGATATCTTGTTAAACCCAGCCGATGATTACGTCGAAGCATTCGTAAAAGACGTCAATCGAGCAAGAGCACTTACTGTTGAAACTGTCATGCAGCCGCCTATTGCTCGTATTACCGCAGAAACACTGGGGGAAGCGATTACACAAATGCGCCGATCGTCAGAAGACTATGGTTATGTCGTCAACGATGATGGTTACCAAGGTGTAATTACGCAAGAAACGTTAGACCAAGTCGAGCAAAAAGATTATCACAAAGAAATCCCGTCTCAGATGCTTGACGATGTCCCTGCCGTTCAAAGTGATGCGCTACTTGAAGCCGTTATACCTGAAACACTAGACAGTGATCATCCACTGCCTGTTGTCGACGACAACGGCGACTTACAAGGTCACCTTTCAAAATCAACACTTGCCGATGTGTTAAGTGATAGTTCTCAATCAGACGATGAAGCGAAGCCGTCTGCGGTAAAGAATAACGCTGCATAATCGCAGCGCTGATACTGAGCATTGAAAACACCCTACATATAACACTTAATCACACCTCTTTGCTTGTGATTAAGTGTTATTCGTTTACCACCGAAACCTTCACTAAACATACCCTTAAAAAACACGCCAACCCCATTTCATCAGCACAAGAAATAGTATTCCTAGCCACTATATAATGCATCAAGCACCATTTTGCTCACCAACATATCTGACACTCAAATGCCACTGCTTATATTTTAAACACCAATACACACAATCGATACCGTACGGCCGCTTATTCCAATAATTCAGATAGTTGCCTCACACCCCCTAGTGACCCGAAATCCATGTGTCTATAGAATGCGCGCCCAAACCGTTTTACTTTACTCCCTACAGAGAACCTGAACATGAATCAAGTATTCAATTCTGCACATATTACAAAAACTGTCCTACTTACACTTTGGATTGTCGCGGGCACCGCTATTCTTCAAGAGCTTGGCATTCACGACAAATGGCCAGCTTTCCTTGCACTTATTTTCTTCTTTGAAGCAAAATTCGATCTAAGCAAATTAAAGAACATCTTTGCGGCAGGTGTTGCTGGTATCGCAATGGGTATGTTGATCCCTTCTGTTCTTGGCGCATTAGCACCGTACGTAGGCGGTCTGAACGCATTTTACATCTATGTAGGTGGCGTAGTACTGATTACTATCGGTTTAGGTCCTGTTGCACACTTTGCGTTTAGCTACATTACGTTCGCGTACGTTGTTATGTGTATCCTACATAAAGATCACGTTGTTGAGCACGGTTTCTCTTGGATGGCGACAGGCCTGTTAGGCGGCGCAATGTACATTGCTGGTGTGACTGTTATCGCTAAGTTCCTAGCTCAGAAACAAGCTAAGGCAGAACTGCAAGCAGCTAACAGCTAACAGCTAACAGCTAACAGCTAACAGCTTGATAAGGCCTTGATATTCAACTATCAAGGCCTTTTTCTTTCATTTTATAGATATTTCTTGTACAACAGTCAGTGTCTTAGCCCCAACTCCGGATACTACTCAATGAAAAACCTGCCATGGAATGCTTGGTTACTCGCGACCGTTCAACCTTTTGTGCTATCCGTTGGAGCACTCAATGTGTTTCTTGGTGGTATTATTGGTGCAGCCCTGCACGATTCACCCGCTTATGCGACGCTTCCTGTCACCACTTTGATCCTTGGCGTCTCACTGAATGTTTTCCCTGCTGCAAAAGTTCAACGTCTTATCGGTCGGAAGAATGCTTTTATTATTGCTGCAATCGTCAGTAGCCTAGCCGCGTTTTTTGCCAGTTGGAACATTGAACAAGGCCACTTTTGGGGCTTCACACTCAGCACTTTTATCTTGGGTACCCAACTCTCCTATGTAGGCCAATACCGCTTTGCGGCGATAGAGAGCTGTAACAGCCCTTCTCAACATCCATCCGTTATTAGTTTAGTTTTGGTCGGCGGAATCGCCGCGGCATGGGTAGGTCCGGAGCTATTAAATTTAGGGCAAATGGTCGCCGTATTCGACTCGGAATTTGCCAATGCCTATGTTGCTCTAGGAATACTCGAAGCGGTAGGGGCGTGTATTTTAGCTATCGCCATGAAGCCGCTCGAAGTTAGAGAAACCGATAGCAATTCGGGGCCTATGCGTACCATCCCACAGCTTTTTCAACAGCCTATATTATGGCTAGCGATCGGTTCTGGATTGACAGCCTACGCGGTGATGGCATTTTTAATGACAGCAACACCGCTGGCAATGTCGGAGCATGGGCACGATATCCAAAGTGCAAAGTGGGTTATTCAGAGCCACGTTATGGCCATGTACCTCCCTTCTCTAATCACCCCATTAATTATTAAGCGCATTGGTCTCTATAGGCTTATCACGGTAGGGTGTGTGATTTTCCTTGGCTGTATCGCTGTTGGCTTAGCTGGCCACTCTGTACATCATTACTGGTGGGCGCTTGTTGCTTTGGGAATTGGTTGGAACTTTTTATTTATAGGCGGAACCAGTTTACTACCTCAAACCTATCAATCTCATGAACGATTTAAAGTCCAAGCGGTGAATGACTTTTCCATTACCACGTTTCAGGCTGCCGGATCATTAGGCGCTGGAATAATATTGTTTTCGCAAGGTTGGACCTGGATGCTGTTAGCCTCACTATTCCCAATCGCGTTACTTATGTTGCTCAATTTTACCGTCAAGAAAGCTTAGTCCGCCACCAGCAATGATCGCAACACACCCATAGCCATTACTTGTTACCTTGGCTATGGGTACCATTAGATTATTCTGAAAATCGTCAACACTACGCCTATTTTAACTAGCGTGCTATAAATGGAATTATGCTATAGTCGCCCGCACTCGCGGAAGGAGCATCGTGAGTTATCTTTACAAGTAAACAAGGCTTGGAGCTTTGCTCACTTTACAAAGCGATAAGGCAAACGATATGTATGACGACGTGGTGATTATTGTAGATCGATTAGGCAATCAAATTGGTGTAGAAGAGAAGTTAAACGCTCATCGATTAGGCCTAAGGCATTTGGCGTTTTCCGTATTGCTTTATCGTAAAACCAGTAATGGCTTCGAATATTTGCTGCAAAAACGAGCAACAAGCAAATACCACAGTGGTGGTCTTTGGAGCAATACCTGCTGCTCTCATCCACGCCCAAACGAAAAAATCACGCAAGCTTCTTCTCGACGCCTTAATGAAGAGTTGGGAATTGAAAAGAAACTCAATTTTGAAGAAATTGGGTGCATTAGTTACTGTGCAAAATTCTCTAATGGACTAACGGAAAACGAGCTCGACCATGTGGTTATTGCCAATATCAATGATATTAGTACCCAATTAAATCCCGATGAAGCTAGTGAGTGCCAGTGGTGGAAAGAAGACGAGCTCGACGCTAGATTACTTACTCATCGCGATGAATTTACCGCTTGGTTTACGCTTGTTTATAACAAAGTGCAGCAGCATCTTCATAACCAAGTAGCTAAGTAGCTAAGTAGCTAAGTAGCTAAGTAGCTAAGTACGCAAGGGTAACCATTTGCTATTAGCTTTAAAATGACCATTTTATATTAGCAAACAACAGTGTAGAGGGCGTTTCTCCAAACAAGCTCTCTACGCTACCATCAAATCTCTGCACAACGGTGAGCAATTGCCAGTCATCAGCCAATGAATAACGGTTAGACACACCAATAAAATACGACCCATCTTGATAGTAGCTTGCCGACGCCGTGAACTGACTCAGCGGTGACAGATCAAAACTCACGTCGGCATACCCTGTATAGCGAGTAAAACTAAGTGTTCTTGCCGTCAACGGTAAGGTTAAATAAGCCGCGGCATCAAACGCTTGTTGAGGTTCACTAATGTATAGAATTGAAGCCCGAGCAAGCCAATTACGTTGTCCGCCAAAGCTATAGTCCGTTTCTACACTAGACACTATAGTTTGTTGATAAGTTTGCCCTTGATAGTGCTCTAACCACGGGTCGAACCAAGTCAATTCTCCCCGAATACCCGCCCCTTTAATATCCCCTGCAAAACCAGCTCCGAGTACATTATCCACCCCCGAACGTCCTAGCAAAGTTTGTATATCCCAACCTTGATAGTTAAAGAGATACCGGGCGGAATAACGCTGTAAATTACTGTCTTTACTTGGGCTGTAAACCACATCTAAACTACTGGCAAAACCCAACTTCCGACTAATAGAAATGGCATCGGTTCCCGGTCTTTCTTCATAGTCAAAGTCATAGATTGAATACGCATTGTACAGATCGTTTGGATTCCATATCGTATTCATCGCCCAATTAATACGATAGCGCCCAACACGAGAGCGCCACCCCTCTCCCTGCCAATCCAAATACAAGCGGTCAAATTGGCTATTTACGATAACCTTGTCGTTATCCACAATATTACGTGATAGATCAAAATACCCGGCATCCCACTCTGTCACTTGTGAATAATAGGGCAACGACACACTGTCTCCCATCAGTACTCTATTACGCATCCCCGCATTAAAACGAAATGACGGAGTAAAGCGGTACTCATAGTTAAAGCGTTGATGAATAAGGTGATCCAATGCGTTATCACTATGATCAGCTACCAACCCCGTTGCCATATATTTAACGTACCCCCCTAGATCCCAGTTACTCTCCGGCACGAGCCCTGGGATCTCCGCTTTGACCTTTATCATGTAGCAGGCTGCACCCACAATAAAAATGGTCGTTACTAATTTCTTTAGCATCATTGAATCATTACGCCTGCTTGTGCCGTGAGGTATGGGTAGATCGTTAAACTGACGATTAACAACATGCTATTATTGACCACTTTGCAACGTGTCTGACACGAGCTGCCCGTCTTCAAACACAATCACTCGTTTTGCTCTCTTAATGACTCGAGGATCATGAGTAGAAAAGATGAATGTGGTCCCCTCTCCTTCATTTAGCTTTTGCATAATGTCTAACAGTTCACTCGTGCTTTTTGCATCTAGATTTGCTGTTGGCTCATCCGCCATTACAAATCGGGGCTTAGACGCAAGCGCACGCGCAACGGCCACTCGTTGCTGCTGCCCACCCGACATCTTCGCTGGACGTTTATGCTTTTGATTCGATAGTCCAACCTGATCCAGTAATTCATTAGCACGTTGACGACATTTGCCCTCATCTACGCCTTGTAACTGCATAACAAACTCTACATTCTCCATCGCCGTCAATACTGGTAGCAAGCTGTAGTCTTGAAAAATGAAACCGATATGATCACGTCGAAATGCAATACGTTGTTTCTCAGATAACCCAACAATATCTTGCCCATCAATGATAATCTGACCTGACGTTGGCTCATCAATACCGCCTATCATGTTAAGTATGGTGGTTTTTCCTGAGCCTGAAGGCCCCATAATCGCGACAAACTCACCCGGTTCGATCGTCAGAGACAGCGCTTGCACGGCATGAACTGGAAATTCACTATCAGCATTATAAATCTTGGTTAAAGCGCTCATTGATATTGTCATAACTTAAACACCCACTAATCGATAAATCATCGCATTCCACACCATAAATTGAAAAGTCATACGCAAAAATCCGATTTGTTCGCTAAGGAGTCCCATTACTAATTTCTCTCTGCCATAGCTTCTACGGGTCGTTGCTTCAAAATTTGCCTTGCCGGATACAGCGCTGCGATGCTAGACGCAAACAGAACCGTAATAAACACCATTAAGTACTGGTCCACACTGACCTGAGGATATAAAACCGTATCTACGCCATATACTCCAAGACCGTCTGAATGTGAACCAAGGGAAATTCCGGTGACGTTCAATACCCCAATAACGAGTGCACTGCTAAACACACCTAGTACCGCCCCCACACAGCCCAAAAACAATGTCTCTGAAATTATTAGCATAAAAATCTTAAACTTAGGCATACCGACGGCCATCAATACACCAAACTCTTGAGTGCGTTCAAACACTGACATCAGCATAATATTGATAATGCCAAACCCCATTGCGACAACAAACACAATCAGCATCACTTGATTGCTCACATCCATGGTTGCCATCATTGACGCAAGTAATGGCTGTATATCAAACCATGCTCGGGCTTCATTCTCTGGCGGTAAATAAGTATTGATCTTGGTTACGAGTGTCGCAATGGATAGCCGACTCTCTGCAGCAATTTCAGCGGCAGCCAAAATAGAAAACTCATGTACCTCAGACAAGTGGGCAATGGCTTGAATGTCCGATTTTTGAACTAAAACATTACCTTCGTCATAACTGGTCGAAGGCGTTTTAAAAATGCCTTTAACACGAAATGCGGCGCCCGCGACTTCACCGCCTTGGTCTGTCAACGTCAGAACTACTTTAGAGCCCACTCTTAATTTTAATCGCTCCGCGTTCCTTTCTGATACCAAGATAGGGTGTCGTCCTGCTCCATCAAACCACGACCCATCAACAATATGTTGGGACAGTGGGGTAAAATCCGCTTCTACCTCGTAATCCACGCCAACAATTCTTACCCCACGAGTACTACGAGCAGACGCAATCATTCCATCAACTAAAAAGCGGGAGCTCCATTTCAATACGTCGGGTTGATTATCTAAACGTTCCGCGATCGCTTGAGCATCAACCACGTAGGCATTAATATCCGAATTTTCTTTAAACTGCTTATTTTGAATCTGTAAGTGACTGGTTTGCCAAGCAATAGCGTTGTGTACCATGTTATCGACAAGCCCATTCATAAAGCCCATCATAGTAATAACACCAGTCAAACCAAACACCATTGCCCCGAGCATGATGCTGGTTCGTAGTTTATTTCTCCAAAGGTTTCGCCACGCCAATTTAATGATCATGACCACCTCCTTTTAACGCACTAACCAGGTTAAGGCGTAGCACTTTCCAAGTTGGACCGATTAGACAAATGAGTAACATTAGTGTGACCGCAAGCGCCTGATTGATAATAAGCCCCAAGTTAAGATAGACGGGAAGAATAGGTTCAAATCCAGCTTCCAGCATGACCTTAGCGGCCTCGCCAGTGATATGAATAGGATTAAAATAGAAATAGCCAAGAATTGGCATGGCGACGGCGATACCAAGCGCAATCCCTAAAATACAAATAAAGCTTGATTCAATAAATAACAAAGACACCAACTTTCCTCGGCTCATGCCGGCCGCTAACATAACCGCAAACTCTCGTTGGCGCTCCAATGTCATCATCATGACCGTCGCAAACAAACCAAAGCCGACAATGCCATAAAGCAAGTAGATGAGAAAAATACCGCCAGCTCGATCCATCTCTATTTGTTGCGCCATTTCTGGTGAAAGATCTTTCCAATCTCTTATTCGAATGTCATCACCAAAATGATCTGTTAATGATGCTTCTACCGAATCAACGTCGCTAAGTGTTTGTGTGTGTAAAACCCAAGATGTCAGTTGGTTTCCGGTACTGTATAAACGCTGCGCCTCGCTTATTGGCATATAAACGAGCCGATTATCCAAACTCATTACCGGAAATTTAAGGAGCCCATTTACAGTGTAAAGACCCGAAGCCGTCTGCCCTTGGTAGCCTTGTCCATACAATATTATCTCGTCACCAACTTCTAATCGTAGATACTTGGCTAGTCCTTCACCAATGAGTACACTGCGACCTTTTTCAGACTCACTATCAAAAATAAAACGTCCTTGGGAAACCTTTTCACGAATGCCGGAGTAACGATCTTCAAGTTCAGGATTAACACCCAATACCATGACCCCTTTGGAACGATCGCCCGCCGCTGCTAATGCGACACTTTCTAGCCTCGGTAATATATATTCGATTGATGCCTCTGACTTAAGGAATTCAAAATCATTCAAATTACCCGACAATAGATCATCAATACTCCCATTGTCTGCATAATCAGGATCTTGTAACTGAATCAACCCGGTATAAAAGCGAGCGGCATTATCGATATTGGCGTTATAACTCCCTTCCTGAAAGCTTCGTGTCAGCAACGACAGACAAAGCGCTAGCCCCAGCGCAGAAGCCGTTAATATCGTCCTTCTTTTTTGTCGCCACAAATTACGCCATGCGAGCTTAACAAGCATTGAGTCCCCTTTGTTACTGTTTATCACCGTTACTGTTTATTATCACTCGCTGTCTGAGTACTTAACGATTATCTCAAGGTTTTCATTTGGCTTTGTGAAAAGAAACTATCTTCAATCGCAAAGTCAAATTGCGCCGCATGGGTAATCATTTCGGTCTTATGACCCGGTTTATCCGCAGGTACCATTTCCATGCGCGTCGCGACCATTCGATTACCTAAAGTCTTAACGTCAAAACTCTGCATCGTGCTGACTTTTTCATCAAACTCATCGTAAAACTCAGCTTTACGCTGTAAATAGGACGCTTGCGAAATCCAAAGCCTTACTTTACTCCAGACAACAGGGGCATCTGGCCTAGCGACCGCATCAATCACCCAAGTGTCCACACCGTCGAAACTTTCTTCACCTACCAACTGATGGGTATAGTCCACTACAATGGATGACTGGTTGATGAGATCATCGTTGGTAAAATCTGACCCCATCCAAGACTGCCCTAACATTGAAGGGGCAATCTTGATCACTCGTTCGATATTGGGAATCCAGTTCCACATTTCTCTGTCTCGCTTAAGCGATGCCGACCCCTTGTCTTTGGCCGGAGCTGTCACCAGAACAAGCGATAAGGTTTGGTTTTTAGTCCAACTTTTCATGCTCATACTACGAGTCCACTCTGGCCGAATGATCCTCATCGTCAACTCTGAATAACTGGAGTCTCCGCGCATCGATTTATCTGATTGCTCGATGATCTCTGTCGGAGTCTGAGCGAATAACCATCCGCTAGGTAACCAACAAGATAACAATAGGATGTGAGTTATCCATTTCATACGCGTTGACCTTTCTTATAATGGATTCGATACAATGAACTATAACAATTTCAAATAGTAAGATATGTGATCTCTCTCGTTACCCCCTCCTCTTTTCCATTGATTTTGTCTATTTATGTTTCTGCCATCGTCAATGCCCAAAACCGGTGCATAGATAAAACACGTTTGATTAAGATGGTGCAAATAGCAATAACCTCGCTATGTTTTCCCCACAAATTCAACGAGTTATAAATTGGCTTAGTTTTTGTATGGTTTGTCCTACACTACTAATACTTGTCACGTTCACAATGGCACCACTCAAGGAGAGTCGCTATGCAAGATGTTCTCGCAATCGTACTAGCAGGAGGGGTTGGATCTCGCCTAAGCCCTTTAACCGATGACCGAGCAAAGCCAGCCGTGCCATTTGGTGGAAAATATCGAATTATTGATTTCACACTTACCAATTGTCTTCACTCTGGACTGCGGCAAATATTGGTGCTAACACAATATAAATCCCACTCTTTACACAAGCACATACGAGATGGCTGGTCGATATTGAATCCTGAATTAAAAGAATTCATTACGGTTGTTCCTCCACAAATGCGCAAAGGTGGTAAGTGGTACGAAGGCACCGCTGATGCGATTTATCACAATATGTGGCTACTCTCTCGCAGTGAGGCTGAACATGTGATCGTCCTTTCTGGTGATCACATATACAAAATGGACTACGCCGCCATGATCGACGCCCATAAACAATCAGGCGCAGAACTTACCATCGCTTGTATGGACGTCCCGAGGGAGGAAGCCTCGGCTTTTGGTGTCATCGAGACAAAAAGTAACCAGCAAGTGATTAGCTTTAAAGAAAAACCCAGTGACCCAGCATCGATGCTAACGAATCCATCAAAATCACTCGTTTCAATGGGCATATACGTATTTAACATGAACGCCCTAAAAGAAGCACTGCATCAAGATGCCGAAATTGAGTCTTCAAGCCACGATTTTGGTCATGATTTAATTCCCAAATTGATCGATAGTTTAGGAGTCTACGCGTATTATTTTGGTGAAGAGACTGGCAGAGTTGCAAAAGATTGTTACTGGCGAGATGTAGGGACCATTGACTCATTTTATGAAGCGAATATGGACTTGCTTGAACCAGTCCCCCCTATGAATCTCTACCAAAATAATTGGAGAATTCGAACTTATGAACCTCAGCTCCCACCAGCTAGAACCGTCTCCTCCGCTACTGGAAACGAAGGAATTTTTATCAATTCCATTATTTCGAATGGCGTGGTGAATTCAGGGGGCTCAGTACATCGTTCGATATTGTCATCCAACGTAAGAATTAACGATGGTGCCACCGTTGCTGATAGCATTCTATTTGATGGGGTTACGGTTGGGGAGCAATGTCAAATTAGTAACTGTATTATCGACAAGCACGTCCTTATTCCCCACGGTACAATCATTGGTCAAAACGCTGCCGAAGATGCGGCGCGATTCACTATTTCTGATAAAGGGGTCGTCGTCGTTTCAGAAGGTTACGTGTTTACTTAAGGTTACGAGTTTATTCAAGGTACGTCGCTACTTAATATAATCCCGCCTTACCATACAGGTCAGGCGGGATTTTTATTGTTTTAAGTAAGCTTATTAGCCGTGGCATAGCATACTGAATAACGCGACTCTTAGCGTAGCGTTGAGATTACAACGTACACACCTCTTCCCAGCTACCATCACTACCAGGAACAGAGTTCGTCCACCATTTAGCCTTATACACCACGCCGTTGTGACTCATTTGGTCACCGCCACTGGCATGACTCGGGTTCCCTTGCCAATCCGTTTTTGGGAAGTTAGGGTACGCATTCACACCTGTTGAGCTGCACGTCCCAGGGGTTCCGCCGTCACCACCGCCATTATTGCCACCACCTGTTGTTAAGTCACCAAGAGGGAGATCAGGCTGCTCAAATGCAAACGCATAATCCACACCATTCACATTAACCGTATAATTGGCTGGGCCAGAGATAGGTAAGTAGTAAACCATATCTAGCTCATACGTTGCGCCTGCGGGTAAGTTTTTCCAACTTGGTAGCGTAAAGGCCACGCGGTGCATCGGCCCATCAAGCCCGCCGATATTATTTGCTCGAGTATGACCAGAGGCAATGACTTGAAGGCCGCCGCCAGACTGATCTTTTGCGTTATCCGGTGCAGATACAGGAATATCGAATTGGAATTCAGTGCCACCCGGTATATCGCTGCCAGTGTTATTGGTAAAGGTTACTTTAGGGTTGATTGGATAGTTTTGGTCACCGACTTTGAAACCACCAATGGAAACGGAAATATCTACCGCTTCCGTTGGTATCACGCCAGTGGCAACGCTATTTCCATAAGGTGTCGCACTAAGGAATTTATCGTACATTGCCTTGGTCATGCTATTACCCATATGGTATTCACCATTACCCGACGCACAGGCTTGTTCAGTAAGATCGATCGCGCCACGATTTCCGTTTGCGTCAAAGATGTAGCAGTTATAGTCGCCCGCCAACTCCCAGAACATGATGCCACCAATTTCTTTATCAATGACGTAGTTCGCTTTGGCATTGATTGAATCAACATCCTCTGTCGACAGGAACACTTTTTTATCCGCGTTCCATAACCATGGCGCGACAGCGACACTGTCATAGTGACGAGTATAATTCCCGAACAAAACATCATCAGGATCATTAACCGGATCTAGACCGTAAGCGGTTGCATAAGAACCCATAATGCCTTTTTCTAAGTTCTTTGCATGCCACATAGGGTTAGAACCTGCCCCCATTTCGACACCATTGGCATCCTTATCATGCCACATGTTGTCTATGCCTAATGCACCATAGCCACAATTGTTCTTCTCACCTTCACCTGTACCAGCTGCACATTCTGCTTGATTAGGTAACGGTGCACGCCCCCAAAGTCCATCCGTGCCGCCAGTAACATTTTGCCAGCCACGTGTGTAATAAGGTACGCCAATATTAATTCGACCCGCTGGCATGGAACCGCGGAAATAGTGGTAAGCCCAATCGGTATTTAAATACCCTATACCACCATAGGCGGCCGTTCCATATACATTCCACTGAGCCAACTCTGAGTCTTTGCCCGTATCATACAAAGCAGCATTATGACCCACATGATCATTCCAAGCGCCGTGTAAATCGTAAGACATGATGTTGACGTAATCCAAATACTTGGTTACTGCCATGGTTTCCATTCCTCTCAACAAATAGCCGGAGGATGGCGCTGCAATGGTCAACATATAGTGAATGCCGTCTTGCGCACTGGCTGCATCCAATTTTTCACGGAGTACTTTCATCAACACATAATAAGAGTTCATTAAATAGGCACGTCGAGATTCCGAGAAAGCCACATCGTCTGGATTCCCTGCTCCTGCCATTGATGTAGGGTACTCATAATCAATGTCTAGCCCGTCGAACTGGTAGGTTCGCATCATTTCTACCGCAGAAGTGGCAAAGGTCTCGATACCTTGTTGGTTAATCGATCCATCCGCATTGGTTGTCATCGTATAGAAGCCGCCATCGGCCACTCGACTACCGTCAGCCGCAAAGTGACCACCAGTCTCAGCCCAACCACCAATCGAGATCAGGGTTTTTACACCATGCTGCTTTTTAGCCGTGGCTAGTGCACCAAAGTGACCTTTAAAACCTAGAGTCGGATCGACCTCGACACCAGGCCATTCCTTGTTTACCGCTGCATTGTTAGGATCGTTAACGTCACCAACATTAACCTTACCATCAGACCCAATACTGACAAATGCATAATTAATATGGGTCAATTGTTCCCAAGGAATGTCATTCACTAAGTAAGAAGATTGAGGATCATCGCCTGAACGCCAGCTGGTAAAGTAACCAATGACACGTCTAGGGTGATCCGCCCCCATTATTTCACGCCCTTCAGTATCATACGCAGTACAATATGGCACATCGATACCCGCTGTTTTATAGAGCCCATCCGGACGACATTCCGAGTTTGCTACTGGTACCGCATTCGCTTGCATGTGGAAGGAAGTAGAGCAGATAGCCGCTAAAATACTGACTTTGCCCCACTTTCTCGTGCGTTTAATACTATTAGTGAATTCCATTACCATTCTCTCCTTGGATAGTGTGTAGTTCTGGTTCTGCCATCGTTATCGATCCCTAAAGCGCAGCGCACTTCTTAACAAGGCATTTACATTAACCAGATCCACTTTAGCTTTGAAGAAAATAAAGTGTGTGCTTTTTGCTCCTATTGAGTATTTTGTAGGCGAAAAAACCAAATTGACTCGCAATTAAATGCGTAATCTATGTAAACCGACACCACTTATTTTGCAGCGATAATACACTTATCAATTACGATAAATCACCAAAATATGTTTAATTAATGGGACGATTCTCTCCTTTAGTCATGCTATCAAAACAATCTATTTTCAATGCTCGCACTATTTTCCTAACGCATCAGGCACCCAACTCAATATAAATTAAGCCAATCAATAGATCAGAATGAATACACCAAGACAATAACAATGTTATGAGTTTGGTTTTTACATTCCTCAACCCCGAAAAAAGGAGCCAACTGGCTCCTCTGATTAAATCTATGACAACAAACTCAGTCTTATCGATATTCAGGCAGTTCCGTTTTTAAGCCCTTTATCAAACTAAAACACATCAGCAGTAATACAAATACGAACGGAAGCGCTGTCGCCACAACGCCGGATTGCAACGCTTGTAATGCTTCTTTACCACCAATCCACAACATGACACCCGCTATTGCGCCTTCAATACAAGCCCAAAAGATCCGTTGCGGTACTGGAGCATCAATCTTACCACCAGCCGTTATACTGTCGATGACCAAGGAACCCGAATCTGATGAGGTAATAAAGAACACCAAAATCAGTACAATTGAAATCACTGAAAGTACTTCACCATATGGCAGAGCGTCGTACACGTGAAACAAAGTCAGTGAAATATCCGTGAGTCCTGTCGCGCCGAGTTCACCAATATTGTTCATGACTTGATCAATCGCGATACCACCAAACACCGACATCCAAATCACAGTGACCACGGTTGGGATACAAATAACCGCCAACAGAAATTCTCTAACCGTACGACCTTTAGAGACACGAGCGATAAACATCCCAACAAATGGCGACCATGAAATCCACCAAGCCCAATAAAAAACAGTCCAGCCATGCATCCAAACAGTATCATCACGACCATGAGGAATGCTTAGCTCGACAATATTCCCTAAATACCCCAACGTGGTTGTCCAAAGAGAAGACACAGCCACGTCAAAGCTAACGGCGGTCACAAACACCAACAACAAGAATGCTAAGATCATATTGACGTTACTGAGTACCTTTACCCCGCCATCAATACCACGAATAACAGAAACAACAGCGATCATTGTGACAAACACAATGACACCAAGCTGCATCCCTATTCCGCCATTTAGGCCAAATACGTAGTTAATGCCACTTGTTGCTTGCTGAGCGCCTAAACCAAGAGAAGTTGCCAGACCAAATAATGTGGCAAGCACCGCCATAATATCAATGATATGCCCTAACCAACCCCACGCTCGATCACCAAAAACGGGATAGAACGCTGAGCGGATTGAAAGTGGCAGTCCTTTGTTATAAGTAAAGAAGGCTAGAGATAGCGCAACAATGGCGTAGATACTCCAGCCATGAAAGCCCCAGTGAAATAATGTCGCACCCATAGCAAGTGACTTTGCCGCTTCCGTATTAGGTTCAACATTAAGTGGGGTGCCCCACCAATCGGTGAAATAAGCGGTCGGTTCTGCTACGCCCCAAAAGAGCAAGCCGATACCCATACCAGCCGCGAATAACATCGCTAGCCAAGAAATTGTGGAATGTTCTGATTTAGCCTGTTTGCCACCAATTCGAATTTTGCCTAACGGCGAAATAAGTAAAGCTAAAGCAAAAAATATAAAGAAGTTGGTCACCCACATAAAGAAGACGTCAAAGTCTTGGATGATGCCGTTTTTAACACTGTTTAATGCGCTAAGCGCTGTGGAAGGTTCAACGATAAGAAGTGAAAGTAGACAGAGAATAACCAGTGCGGCGCTTGTCCCGAATACTGGGTTATGAATATCAAACCCCCATTTTTGTACATTGTCCTGACCGACCTGATAGTCCGTCGTCTCAATACTATATTTCTTTAATGCTTTTTCCATAAATACAACTAATACGCTTCCTACTTGTTTTACTCACATGAGAAAACAAAAAAACCGCCCTCCATTTATTTAGAGCTCTAATTAATAATTCGGCGCAGATGCTAACACATGTTTAAAAATGGTTCAAATCCAACCTATTCTAGAGTAAATGACCACATATACACTCATATACAGACATAATAAATCGTTACGTACTCTAAGTAATTTTATTTATGTCATTTTTCATCGGAATATGGCTCACCATTAAAGGCACAAAACTCACAAGGGGGTTTAGGCATTATGCTGAAGATCCATGCTCATCCGCTATAGTATTCACCAACAAAGACCCAACCCCACTCCTTCCATATCTCTTGGCTATGTATTGTGAGGTGACAAGCCAACCTGCGTAGTATCAGGTCACAAAAATACCTCTTTTTCGATATTAAACTGATCGAACAAAAAACAGTTGCCCTATACTTGTTCAATAGTACAATTTTGAATAACAAGATTTTCAATAACAATAAGTTACCTAGGGATTATGCCATGAAGAAACCTTCTATTATTGCCATCACTATTCTGTCTACTTTTCTGTTTGGCTGCGGAGCCAATACGACACAAGGTGCCGCAGAAGGAGCAGCCGCTGGCGCTGTATCAGCTGGGATGCTAGGCGCTCTCACCGACCTTATTGTTGATGGAGAAGTTAATACGTATCGTCTTAGCCGAAATGTCACTGCGGGCGCTTTAGCAGGAGGCACAGCAGGGGCTGTCGATGGCTACTCAAAGGACCAAAAAGAAGAAGCAAAACAAGCGGCGCAACAAGCTACAAAGCCTAAGCCAACACTAGATTTTGGTCCGGATATAGACGCCTCAGTTAACGCACTGATCGCTTGTCAATATGACGCAGCATTTCGCTCAGCACTGGCAGCAGAGCAAGCGTCTCAGCAATCTTATCAAGAGGCAGGCGTCGCAATGCAAGCACTCATTGACTATGACAGAGATAACTCACAAGGGGTGGATAATGCCGTCAATCGCTTCATCAAGTTAAGCCAGTCGGTCAACTCTAGTCAAGATGCGAAAACGCAGCTGCAATCTCTGCATAAAGAGCTACAACAAGAGCGCCAGATTGCTGGAAAGCCACCGACATGTAGCTAAGTATTCTTACCTATTTTTGGGGTTTCCCTTGAACCCCAAAAATACACCCCCACCATAGTATTAATTCATCTTATATTCTCAACCTATCATTTCTCTATGCATTAGCTGCGCTACGCATCAGCTTTCTGTGGGCATCAGCTTTCTCTAGGCATCAGACGTCGGTGTCTCGCATAGTACTTTGAGTCAAAAGAGGCAGTTTTCATGAAGTTTAGTTACGTTAATACCACGGTCATTCATTTTGGTGTTGGTCAAATCAGTACGCTTGCTAGCAATGTACCAGTCGATGCCAATGTGCTGGTTGTCTATGGCGGGGGATCCATCAAAAAGAATGGTGTTTATGATCAGGTGGTGGCTGCACTTAGCGATCATCAGTGGATCGAGTTTTCAGGTATTGAAGCTAATCCGACCAAAGAAACCTTAGACAAAGCGATTGCGATAGCTAAATCTGAATCGATTGACTTCATCCTCGCGGTTGGAGGTGGCTCTGTCATTGATGGTGCGAAGTACATTGCTGCAGCGGCACTGCATGATGGCGATAGCTGGGATTTAGTCACCCGTAAATACACCGTAGAGAGTGCGATCCCACTTGGCGCAATTTTAACGCTACCAGCAACAGGATCGGAATCCAATATGGGCGCGGTAGTAACGAAGAAATCCACCAATGAAAAGTTGGGATTCATGTCTCCAGCAGTGCGACCTGCATTTGCTGTTCTAGATCCGAGCGCAATGATAACTTTACCAGAAAAGCAACTTGTGAATGGTCTTGTTGACGCATGGGTTCACGTTTGCGAGCAGTACATCACCTACCCGACTGGCAACATGGTTCAAGATGGCTACGCTGAAGCCTTGTTAAAAAATCTCTTAACACTAGGGCATCAATTTGGACAACAAGACGACGCTTGGCGTGAAAACCTAATGTGGACAGCCAATCAATCACTCAACGGCCTTATTGGCGCAGGTATGCCTCAAGACTGGGCGACTCATATGATTGGACATGAATTAACAGCCTTGTGGCATGTTGACCATGCTCGTTCCCTTGCGATTGTTCAGCCCTCTTTGCTTCGTGCTCAAATTGAAGCGAAACGAGCGAAGCTAGAACAAATGGGACGAAATGTCTTTGGGTTAGCTGATAGCCCATCATTGGCAGAAGAGACCATCACGGCCATTGAGAGCTTCTACCAAGGATTAAACATCGATCTCGTCCTGTCGGAAGTACCGGGAGACAAACGCGACGCGATCGAGCAGATTATTGCTAAGCTGAAACAAAATGGTTACCTCGAAATGGGTGAAAATAACGGTATCACTCTTGATGTCACGCGTACCATCTTAGCAAACGCATTATAGTCTAAAGCGATGCCTATATTTGAGTGTTGATGTTTCAGCTTTAGGTACTAAAAAGGCGTTAAACAAAAGCTTGATAAGAGCCCAGTTTAGCGCCTTTTAATGACTATATCCGTCAGTTAAGCCGTGATGAAATAAAGCTATGACCTCTTCACCACGCTAACGTGATTTTACACTTTCACGCTCTACCAATGTTGGCTCTAGTTGAATGAGATCAGGCTGCTCAACGCGCTTCTCTATTTTATCGAGTAGCGTTTCAACCGCCGCTTTCCCCAAACGATATTTAGGTTGGTGGATCGTTGTTAACGACGGTGTCATAAATTTAGCAATGTGAATGTCATCGTAACCGATAATGGACAGTTCTTCAGGAATTTGGATATTCCGTCGGTCTGCGACATTAATAACACCCATCGCCATCATATCATTACAAACAAATAATGCCGTAGGTAAACGACCGCGCTCTACGAGTGTATTAAGCGCCTGCGCACCGCCTTCACACTCAAAGTCTGCTTCCACAACCCAGTCAGGGTTAAGCTCTAGGTGAGCTTCCTCAAGGGCTTTTTTGTAACCATCAAAACGCATTTGTGCTTGCTGTCTATTTAACGGCCCTGTGATACAACCTATCTCTTGATGACCAGATTCAATTAGGTGCTTGGTGGCAAGGTAACCACCAAAAAATGAATTATCTTGAATTTTATCACTTTCAAAATGAATGGGGCCCCAATCCATCACTACCACAGGAATCGTCGGATATTGCTGAAAAATATCGATTTTCTCCCCTTCTACGGTGGAACACATCAATATTAGGCCATCGACGCGTTTTTGCATCAGCGTATCAATGGATGCTCGCATTCGCTCGCTATCACCTTCAGTGTTGCAGAGGATCAAATTATAATTTTCTTGATAGCAACTACGCTCGACTCCTTTAACGACTTCACCAAAAAAAGGGTTTGTCGACGTGGTTACCAACATGCCAATCGTTCTTGTTCGATTCATTTTCAGACTTCGAGCAAGCGCAGATGGCGCATAGTTTAGTTCTTTTGCCACCTTGTTAACGCGTTCTGATATCTCTTCGCTAACAAATCGCGTTTTATTGATGACATGACTGACCGTTGAGGTTGAAACACCAGCATGCCTTGCAATATCCTTCATCGAAGCCATTTAGCCTACATCTCCGTTCTAGCTTTGCTGCGAAATAAACTCGTTCACTTCATCTAAGGTTGGAATCGACGTTTGCGCACCGAATCGTGTCACAGAAATCGCGGCTGCCGCATGGGCAAAAACAATTGCCTCTTCGATGGCCTCTCCGCGTAATAAGGCTGTGACAAGCGCACCGTTAAAGGTGTCACCCGCAGCGGTGGTATCCGTTGCTTCGACCCTAAAACCAGGGATACGGATGCCGCGTCCATTTTGGCTCAACCAAACCCCTTGTGAACCCAGCGTAATCATAACAATTTCAATGCCTTTATGATGCAATAAACTTGCTGCTCGTTGAGCTGATTCATCATCGGTAACCGTCACGCCCGTTAACACTTCGGCTTCGGTTTCGTTGGGTGTTATCACATCAATACACGATAGTATGCTATCGGGCAACTCACGTGCTGGTGCAGGATTTAGGATGACATTCGTTTTCGACTGCTTAGCAAGTGCGACCGCATACTCAATACCTTCTAACGGGGTTTCCAGTTGCGTCAGTAAGTAACTGGCACCATCGATCAACGTACGATGTTTTTCCACCTGTGTCTTAAGCAGTTTGGCGTTTGCTTCTGCAGAAATACAAATGCTGTTCTCACCGCTATCAGACACTTGAATCATCGCAATACCGGTTGGCGTTTCAGATTCCACCGATACCCCTTCAACGTTAATACCATCAACTTGAAAAGCATCGCGAATATTCACACCAAACGCGTCATCACCAACACACGCAATAAACCCAATATCCGCTCCTAGCCTTGCAGCAGCGACAGCTTGATTCGCCCCTTTTCCGCCAGGAATAACCTGGTAGCGGTGACCGTGTAACGTTTCACCAGGTCTTGGGAAAGAAGGCACCTGTAAAACGTGGTCCGCATTGACACTACCCAAAACAATGAGCTCATTCATATAGTGTTCCTTGTAACTAGGAATAAGAAAACTTTGGATTAACCAATTAGTCCAAAATACTCTCTATCAAAAATGCATTGCGTTATGGCTGCCCGCCTGACTAACGAAGAGAACAAATACCGCTTCTAATAAAGAACTGACTTCAATAGACGCCCTCATTGCAGGCGTCTATTGACCAATCAGTGCACGTTACTCGTTAATGATCTTAAGAGGAACCGGAATATACGCTTCTACCGTTTCACCTTTTAAGACTTTAACCGCAGTTTCCACACCCAGCGCACCAATCATATCTGGTTGCTGTGCAACGGTTGCCGCTAACTTGCCACGTTTTACCGCCGCAATTCCATCGTCAGTACCATCAAACCCAACGATCATAACGTCTTTTCCAGCAGCTTGTACTGCACGTAATGCACCCAGTGCCATTTCATCGTTTTGAGCAAATACCGCTTGAACATCTGGGTTTGCCGCGAGCAAGTTCTCCATAACGTTTAGACCTTTAGTACGGTCAAAGTCGGCTGGTTGGCTTGCCAATAGCTCCATATCAGAACCTTTGACTGCGTTCATGAAACCTTCTCCACGCTCACGCGCTGCAGACGTACCGGCAATACCTTCAAGCTGAATGACTTTTGCTTTTTCGCCCACTTTTTCCATAATGAAATGACCCGCCATTTCACCACCAACAACGTTATCAGATGCTATATGGCTTGCCACATCACCACGGCTTGCGCCACGATCGAGTGTCAGTACTGGGATATTTGAACGGTTAGCCATACGGATGGCATTCGATACCGCATCAGAATCTGTTGGATTGATTAGGATCGCTTTCACACCACGAACCGTTAAGTCTTCCACATTGGAAAGCTCTTTGCTTGGATCATTTTGTGAATCTAAAACGATAAGGTTATAGCCAAGTTCTTTGGCTTTTGCTTCCGCACCGTCTTTCATTGTTACGAAGAAAGGGTTATTCAGTGTCGAAACAACGATCGCCATTGTATCTTGTGCTGTTGCGGTCGCAGACATAGAAGCTGATAGTACAGCTGCTGAGATAAGCGTTGCCAATTTTTTCATGGTCTATTCCTTTATATATTGTATGTAGGGGGTGTTACTAATAAATGTAAAATGGTTCTAATAGTTCTGGGTACCTCATGACAAAGTACCATGTACCGTTGTGCTTGCCTTTTATAAGGAGCGAAACCAGCTTTCATCTCGCTCCTATATAATCGGTGTTCTACTTGTTTTTGTTATCAACCAAGACAGCCAGCAGAATAACAACCGCTTTTGCAATCATTTGGTAGTAAGACGAAACATCAAGTAAGTTCAGTGCGTTATTCAGGAAGCCAATAATCAACGCACCAATTAGTGTGCCCATAATTCGACCGCGCCCACCCATCAAGCTAGTTCCGCCTAATACCACCGCTGCGATGGCATCAAGTTCATAGCCCATTCCAGCAGTAGGTTGCGCTGACGAGAGACGTGAGGTGACAATAATGCCAGCCAATGCCGCCAACAATCCACAAATCGCATACACGCCGATTTTTACTTTATCGACATTAATACCAGACAAACGAGTTGCGGATTCATTGCCACCAAGTGCGTAGACATAACGGCCGAAGCGCGTGTGGTTTAACAAATACCAAACCGAAGCAAACACCAGCACCATTAACCAGACTGGTACTGGAATGCCCAAAGCATAACCCGTTCCAAACCAAGCAAAGGCATCTGCTGTCTCCGTAAAGCCTGTAGAAATTGGACGTCCGTCGGTGTACACCATGGTAACGCCACGTAATAACGTCATGGTTACCAAGGTTGCAATGAACGCTTGCACTTTACCTTTCGCTATAATAATCCCGCTAATCGCACCCAAAGCAGCGCCAGCAACGAGAGCGGTTGGCACAGCGATCATCACCGGGACTTCCAACCCAATTAAGCTTGCGGCAAACGCACCACACAGCGCCAATACTGATCCGACACTTAAGTCGATACCCGCCGTCAAAATCACCAACGTCATACCAACCGCAATAATGGCATTAACCGATGTTTGACGAAGAATGTTAAGAATATTGTCGACCGTGAAAAAATTGGGATTTAGAAAAGACACCACAACAATAAGAAAAATCAACGCAATCAGTGATTTTTGCTCAATTAGCCATTCCTTATTGAACAGCGTCGTTTTCTTTTCTGTTGCTACACTCATTGTTTTGTTGCTCATGCTGCTTCCTCGTTAACCTTTTTACCCACCGCGCACGCCAATAGTTTTTCTTGGTCGGCTTCATCTGCCATAAATTCGCCACTTACGCGGCCTTCATGCATGACCATTATTCGATCGCTCATCCCAAGAACTTCTGGCATTTCTGACGACACTAAAATGATGCTCATGCCATCTGCCTTAAACTTATTGATCAGCTGATAAATCTCTTTTTTCGCACCAACATCAACACCTCGAGTCGGCTCATCAAGGATTAGCACTTTAGGCTTAGTCATTAACCCTTTGGCAATCGCCACTTTTTGCTGATTACCTCCAGATAAGTTACCAATGATCTGATTTCTAGAAGGCGTTTTGATATTGAATAACTTAATGAAATCTTCCACAGCGATAACCTCATCACCATGTTGAAGCTGTAAGCCGTTCGACAATGTCTCTAACGTACAGAGCGACATATTCTCTTTAACTGATAAACCCAGCACTAAGCCGTCGCCTTTTCTGTCTTCAGAAATATAAGCGATACCGTTGGCTAAGCCTTCCTGAGGGCTATTGGGATTAATCGTTTTTCCATAAAGCGACACCTCACCGGATTCTCTTTTCAATGCACCGTAGACGATTTTCATTAATTCCGTTCGCCCAGCGCCCATTAAACCTGACACGCCTAAAATTTCGCCTTGATCAACATGGAAGCTCACATCACTGACACCAAGTCCAGAAACACCTTTGACTTCTAGGCTACGTTTACCGTGAACAGCATGAATACGTGGATATTGCTCATCCAGCTTACGGCCTACCATCATTTCAATTAAGGCGTCTTCATTCGTCTCTGCAACCACCGTTTGACCGATGAATTTGCCATCCCTTAACACGGTAATGTCATCACAAATTTCAAAAATCTCTTTCAATCGATGAGAAATATAAACAATGCCGCACCCTTGCTGACGCAATTCATTAATCACATTAAACAGTGACGCCGTTTCGGTATCCGTTAATGCATCCGTCGGCTCATCCATGATAATAACCTTCGACTTAAATGACAGTGCTTTAGCAATTTCGACCATCTGCTGCTCACCAAGGCTGAGCGCACCAAGCAATGTTTTTGAGCTATGTTTTACATTTAGACGTGATAGCAATGCGTCAGCGTCCGAATACATTTCATTCCATAGAATGCGACCAAACGCGTTGGTTTTTTCACGTCCAAGGTAAATGTTCTCAGCAATCGTGAGTTCCGGAATTAAATTTAACTCCTGATGAATAATGCTGATGCCAGCTTGTTGAGAATCTCTCGGACCTGCAAATGAAACTTCTTGGTCTTGATAACGTAATTCACCGGCATCTTTGGCATAAATTCCTGTCAGTACCTTCATCAGCGTCGATTTACCGGCACCATTCTCGCCAAGAAGTGCCATGACTTTACCTGGATACACGTTTAGGCTCGCCTTATCTAAGGCTTTAACACCCGGAAAGGCTTTTTCTATCTCACTAAGTTGTAGTATGGGTTGCAACATAGGGCTGTCCTGCTCGCACATAATTTTTTGGTCTAAAACACAACACCAGATTGAAATATCACGTTCGCGTAAGGTGTACATTCACCGGTTCGCACAATCGCCTTTGAATCTTGCGTTCTTACTTTGAATTCTTCATGAGAGACATACGTGACTGAAATCGTTTTTTGGGTTGCTTTTGCTTCACTGTCTATCAGATCCATCAATGCATCGTGAGCTTCTGGAGAGACACGTTTAAACTCTTCCGCCAGCAGCACACCTTCGATTTGAGCTTCAGCTAAGTAAACTTTGACCGTTTGCAGAAATGATGGCACTCCTAGTGTTAGTGCGAGATCAATTCGCTGTGTTTCTTCAGGGATAGGCAAACCCGCATCGCAAATAGTAACTTCATCGGTATGCCCGAGAGTGGCAACTAAATATGAAAGCTCAGAATTGATTAGTGCACTTTTTTTCATTTTTGTACCTGCTCGGTTCTTTAGATCGTTGATGAACGACTACAGTAGAATCATCACCATCGATACGTTTCGATGGCTGTAATCCTAGCGCGATTATCCAAAATTTCGAGTGAGCACTAGAGTAAATGTGATCACGATCACCACATCGAAACGTATCGATGCATTAAACGTGAATGGTTTCAAATTGTGAATATTAGGTGACTAGAGAGGTAACCAGAAACGGAATTGCGCCGTTAAGCGCTGTATTGCATAAGGGTGGAAATGTAATCACCAGAAGCAAAATGACAGCCAATCGCTTTCAACGATCGTAGCTGTTCTTCACTTTCGACGCCTTCCGCTATTGTGTCGATATTGAGCAAATTTGCGAGACCAACAATGGCCTTGGCCACTTGTTCAACTGATTCATCTTCGGCAATTTCTGTTGTGAGGAGTGCACTAATTTTAATTTTTTGAATCGGCAAATCACGAAGTTCTGAGATTGAGATATGACCCATACCAAAGTCCGCTACCGTGATTTGGCAACCATATTCTACAAGCTGATACAATTCGTCGACACTGCGCTTCTTGGATAAGGACTCTTCAAACACTTCCAAAATTAAACAATCAGCGGGTAACTGATAACGCTTAAGTATTTGAACAATTTCTTCAACAAATGATCCATGCCCAAAGTTTCGCGATGAAATTTTAACCGCCACCTTTCGTAACGCTCCAACAGACGCATATTTGCACGCTTGTTCAATGGTAAACAAATTGAGCTTTCGAATAAGTTGGCTCTCTTCCGCAATGGGAATAAATTCAAAACGATTGACTTCACCAAACACTTTGTCGTGCCACGCCAACCGGCTCTTAAAACTGACAACCTCATGGTTAGAAAGATCAATGACCGGCATAAAGCTCACTTCTAAACGATGCTGCTCTATCGCGTCAGACAGCCTTTGCGCCAACGCCTTCTTTCTTCCCCACTGCTCTCCCATTTCTTCGGTGTAACATAACCAATTAGCCTGACACTGCTTAGCTCGATACATTGCAAGATCAGCCTGCTTAAGCAGCAAGCTTGATTCTATGGTTCTTGACGACTTGGTCGTAATACCTATGGCTGCGGAGCCACGTTCATACTTATTACCAATTTCAATATAAGCAATAGAGTCAATAAGTCGCTGTGCATGCCTAGCGGCATCATCACAGTTGCACTCGGGGAGTAGCACAACAAACTCGTCACCTCCGAGTCTAGCCACGATACCCTGCTCGCCAATTACTGACTTGAAGCGCCTAGCAACCACCTGTAAGAACGAATCACCATAATCATGGCCTTTACTGTCGTTAATTGATTTAAATTCATTAAGATCAATTAGCAATAGCGAGTAAGCTTCTGATGAGTAAAGATTCGAACTTAGGAAACGCTGTAAGTGTTCAAAGAAAGAGGTGCGATTAGGTAAACGTGTTAGAGTGTCAAAGTAAGCCAGATCGCTTAATTTATCTGTGGTATCTTTTTCTAAGGTTATATCACGCTTAACCGCAATATAATACGTTTTACCTTCGTATGTAAAAGGGCTAATTTGGGCTTTTTCTATAAATAGATCGCCGTTCTTTTTGCGATTGATAAGCTCACCGTACCACGAATTTCCGCAGCCCAGTGCAGACCACATTTCGCGATAAGTCTCTGGGTTTGTTTTTCCCGATTTTAACAAGCTTGGGTTTCGGTTCGCGACTTCCTCAGCAGAATATCCGGTTAGCTGATAAAACTGGTCATTGGCATACTTGATGCTTGCGCTAGCATCAGTAATCACAATTGCCGCGGCGCAACTTTGCATTGCGTTCGCTATCAAGCCGAACGACAATTCAAGCGCTGAATTTGACGATATATGATCCACTAATGATAAGCCCAATAATAACAATCGCCCTATCATAAATATTTATGGAATTGACATCAAATAAAACGTCAAGAATTCGTTGATAAAACAACAATTTTTTGACGCTTTGTTTATCCTTATCAATTAACCGCAACACAATGACGCAATTAATCCAGTTATCATTAACGATCACTAATAAAATGCTATAAGTGACATTTGCGTTAGTCGTTATTAATCGCTTTGATCACTTTACACGGGTTCCCTACCGCTAGCACATTGCTTGGGATATCTTTCGTCACAACGCTGCCGGCACCAATAACCGTGTTATCTCCAATATTAACGCCAGGGCAAATGATTGCCCCACCACCAATCCATACATTATTACCAATTTTAATTGGCAATCCAAACTCAACCCCCTCATCCACACGTGCCTTTGCCTCCAGCGGATGCCCCGCTGTATATATTTGCACGTTTGGGGCCAAAAGAACGTTGTCGCCTATCTCAACGAGATTAACATCAAGGATTACGCAATTAAAATTCGCGTAAAAATTTTTCCCCACTTGAATATTACTGCCATAATCACACCTAAAGGGAGGCTCGAGATACAACCCTCCCCCATTTTGCTCTATCAATGTTTCTTTTGCTTCATTCCATTGTGGTGAATCAGGAATGCTGGCATTCAATTGTTTAAGAATCTCTCTGCATCTTATTCTTGCTTGATACAGCTCAGGATCCCAGGCGAGGTAAGGCTCTCCCGCAAGCATTTTTTGTTTTTCTGTTTTCATTATTTACCCAACACGTTAGACATCCACTTATGCAGAAATCCATTGCTAACAACAATCATTGGGAGGTTCTCCCCTCGGGCAGTTTGCCCAACATAATAGCGCTCGACTTGGTTTTGTCCCCAATATTTTATGTGCTATTGACTAACAAAGGAATATTGATTTGTTATGGGATATGTCAATGACTCAAAGACGCTCTATTTACTTAGAGCTGGCCTAAGCTATATTGAGAGGCATATTATTGATTAAGTGCGTTCACAAGTGCATCAATCGCAGATCGTACGCTAGCGGTATTCTGTCCGGTTATCAGCCAGCCATCGACCACCACATGCGGTTGACCATTATCGGCTTGAGTAAATATCGAGCCACATCGTACCAATTCATCTTCGACTGAAAACGGAATAGCATTCCCTCGGTTACCTGCTAGTTCTTCACTATTAGTGCAGCCTGTCACTTTTTTTCCAGTTAAAATCGGTGAGTCATCTTCTCTAGTTACATGAATTAACGTGCCTGACGCATGACCAAATGCACAAATATATTTGTCACTGCTATAAAAATTATCAAGCAGGGTGACCGAATCCGGATCACAGGTAAGATCCCACAACGCGCCATAGCCACCACACACGATGACGGCATCATAGTCCATTGGATTAACATGACTTATTCGCTTTGATGACGCCAACAACCCTAGTAAAGCGTCACGAGAAGCCGCTAGCTGACGATCCGTACCATCAATGTTATACAAAGGATCGATAGGTGGCATTCCTCCTTTAATGGAACAAGTCGTCACGTGAATGCCTTGGGCTTCAAGTACAGCGTGACAAATGGCAAACTGCACTAAATCGACACCTGTCGCTTCCTTAGTAAACCCTAAACGCGCATGAGAAGTGACCATCAACAGTACTTTATAAGACGACATTCTTTTCATTCCTTAATCCACATGACTTAATCCTAGTGAATCGGCACCGTTTTTCAAAAAAAAGAGAAGCCTGATGGCTTCTCAATATAATGAAAATATTATTCTTATCGCTACGCAAGCCAGCCCATAAAATAAGGAATGATTAGGGCGTTAGCTAAATCAATAAAGAATGCGCATACCAAAGGTACAACGATAAAGGCTTGATGAGAGTTCCCATATTTCTGTGCTACTGCTGACATATTCGCCATTGCTGTAGGGGTTGAACCAAGCGATATCCCGCCAAAACCCGAACAGATAACTGCAGCGTCGTAATTTTTACCCATTGCAGGAAAAATAATGAGTAGGTTAACTAAAATAGCAACAACAAATTGCGCACCTAATATCGCAAAAATAGGCCCAGCAAGATCAACCAGCGTCCAAAGCTGCATACTCATAAGCGACATCGCCAAAAACGCACCTAGAGAAATATCGGCTATCAGTGCAATGGAAGGTTTGTTGGCTGGCCATCTCGTCCCCGTAATTCGTGGGTAATTATGCGGAACCAGATTCGATAAAATAATACCAGCGAATAAACAAGTCACAAACAGTGGTAGCTGCAGCCCTAAATGTTCGACACCTTCATTTAGAAAAACACCAACAATAATACAAGTATGAATTGCAAGCATGGCATCAAGAAAGTCATAAGAGGTGATTTTTGTCTCTGAGGCAGAGTCTGCGACACCAACATCCATCGCTTCTTCTTGAGAAGGTTTAAGATCATAGCGCTTGATGAGGAACTTGGCGATTGGCCCGCCCATGATACTAGCTAAAATCAGACCAAATGTTGCACTGGCAATACCAATTTCCATTGCTGTATCGAGACCAAACTGTTCTTGTATTTTTGGCGCCCACGCTATCGCAGTTCCGTGACCACCAATCAAGGATACCGTCCCGCTTAGCAGTCCCGCAATAGGCTCAAGCCCAAAGGCTGTTGCAACAGTAATACCGGTTATATTCTGAATCAACATATAGCCAATGGTAATAATCAACAAGATAATGAGGGGCTTCCCGCCTTTCATTAAATCACCAAGGCTCGCATTAATACCAATAGTGGTAAAAAAGTAAACGAGTAAGACATCACGCGCCATTAAATCAAAGCTAACCTCAATGGACGTTACCATATGTAAAAGTGCAAAAAGTACCGAGAAAACAATACCGCCAGAAACGGGCTCTGGAATGCTAAATTCCTTTAAAAATCCGACGACTTGATTGAGCCGTCGACCAACAAAAAGGACAATAATCCCCATTGTGACTGCCATAAATGAGTCAATGTGAACCGCACCATTTTCAATAATCATCAATCTTACTTCCTGTTAGAAACATGTTACCGAATAGCATGCCTGTATTTTTTGTTCTATCCAACTCTTTTTATTCAATTTTTCCTCAGAATCTTCAGCGCAGAATACAAAAACGCCATGATACTTTTTAGAGTGTACATGGCGACTATACTGATAGTTTCGAATGATAGTTGAACCTCAGTCACTTATATTCCAAGCGACCTATAAGTTGAACGATTTAGGCTTTCAAACCACATAGAACCAATAAGATGGCCTCCAAATCAGTCCACGGGAGTAATTGACTGTCAATCACTTCAATTCTTGACTCATAGCCTTGTAATGAAATTTCGTTTACCGATACCACCTGATTCGACACATTAAAGGCATAGCAGCCCTTATTGGTATTCACTACGGCTTTCACGCGCTCAGCCGTTAAATCGCTGAGCATAGAAAACAATTGGTCAAAATCAAATAAGTGTTCCGCCCCGACTATCCAACCACAACTAAAATACCCTTGGCCTTTGTTTTCTCGGCGAATATATGACTGTTCTGGAGGCAACTCAAACACTGGCTCCATATCACTATGGTCATGCAATTGCTGCTCTCGCTCACTCTGAGTTGTCAAAGGTAAGGCTTCTCTTCGCTCAATATCAAGCAGCTCAATAGGTAAGTTACCTTGTTTAATCAATTGATGATAAATCACTGCAGGCTCTTGCACGCTCACCCAGTCATTAAAAGCATCAATATCTTCTGAGTGACATTCATCAACTTTATTGCCAATCACCACATCCGCGGCAGCGAGTTGATCATTAAAATTATTATTAGATAGGTACTTTGTATCAGATAAATTTCTTGGATCCACTAAGGTAATGGTCGCGCGTAAATCTACGTAATTTTGATACTGTTCCGATGTTAAAGTTTTTATCACTTGCTTGGGGTGACCAAGCCCTGTCGGTTCAATAATTAGACGATCTGGTTTTTGACGCAGCAACGCGTTAATTCCTACCGACATTGGAACACCAGCAGTACAGCACATGCAGCCACCCGGTACCTCTTTAATCATTGCCCCGCCATCGGCAAGCATCGCCCCATCAATACCCACTTCACCAAACTCATTCACCAGTACTGCCCAATGCTCATTGGCTGGTTTGTTTTGAAGTAAATTGAGAATCGTGGTTGTTTTTCCTACACCGAGAAAGCCGGTGATAATATTGGTAGGAACTTGACGTGACATACAAAATCCAATGAATTGAAATAATGCATTTAGTATAAACGGTTTTCTGCGCTATCACAGAGTGCGCTATTTGAAAATCTACTTCAAATGGTCAACAAAACACCAATTATATGTATACGTTAAAAAAGCGTGGATGATAAACGACAAAAGGCGCACTTTGCGTGCGCCTCGACCCTCGTTACTCAATCGTGAGTTTGCGAATCTCTAAGTCATACGAGATGCTGAGATCATTTACGAGGCAGTAGTATGTGTAACATTTCACATCCAAATTGTACGTAGGGGCTTCAAATCCTCCGTGCTTGTCGAATACATACCCTACGCTTTAACTATGGACCATAATCCTCTAATTACAAGTTTGCCACACGTTTATTTATGTCTAACTGGTCACAATTTCTAAGCGCACTAATATTGCAATACTACTTTGCAAACTTGTCACTGTTTGTCTATTTCAGAACTCGTATAATTTCGGTTCTAAATCCCCCGTCAAATAGAAAAGGCCCACACTTTTATGACCAAGAGAGAAAAATTTAAGCAGTCACTGCTCGTCAGAGTACCTAGAGAAACCATTAATCAGTTTCTGTCTAGGGATAAGACGCCGGTTTCTGTGCTTTTTCTTTCCTGTATTGTGGGTATATTAGCTGGATTTGTTGGCACATTGTTTGAGCTTGGTGTTCATTTCGTCACTGACACCCGTACTGAATGGTTAAAGGACGAAATCGGCTCAGTACTCCCTCTGTGGGCTTCTGCATTTATCATCAGCGCATTATTGGCATTCATCGGCTATTTCCTTGTCCACAAATTCGCACCAGAAGCCGCTGGTTCTGGCATTCCAGAAATCGAAGGCGCAATGGATAACATGCGACCAGTACGTTGGTGGAGAGTGCTGCCCGTTAAATTTTTTGGCGGCCTAGGTGCACTCGGCTCAGGCATGGTTTTAGGGCGGGAAGGACCGACAGTACAGATGGGCGGCAATATTGGTCGTATGGTCACCGACATATTTCGAGTAAAAGATGATGATAGCCGGCATACTCTACTCGCATCGGGTGCGGCAGGTGGCTTAGCTGCGGCCTTCAATGCGCCACTCGCGGGCATTATGTTTGTCGTTGAAGAAATGCGCCCTCACTTTCGTTACTCTTTAATATCAATTAAAGCGGTACTGATTTCTGCCGTTGCCGCCACTATTGTCTTTCGTTCTATCAATGGACAGGGCGCGGTAATCAGCATGCCGCAGTATGACTCACCAAGTATGCAAGTATTATGGTTGTTCCTAGTACTCGGTGCACTATTTGGGATTTTTGGTGTTGCCTTCAATCGACTCGTCACCCTATTTCAAGATTTGTTTGTTAAGCTGCATAAAAATGATCTAAAGCGTTTCCTATTAACAGGTTCTGTCATTGGCGGTATTTTTGGGCTTTTACTGCTCTACGTGCCTGAGTTAACAGGTGGTGGGATTGGCTTAATACCTGAAATCACCAATGGGGATTTTGGTGCAGGATTTCTGTTTATTCTCTTTATTGGCCGTGTATTTACCACGCTTATTTGCTTTGGTTCTGGCGCTCCGGGGGGCATTTTTGCTCCTATGCTTGCCTTAGGCACCTCCTTTGGTTATGCCTTTGGATTAATGGCACAACTTCTCTTTCCTGATCTACCTATTGAGCCCGGTGTTTTCGCTATTGCAGGAATGGGGGCGTTGTTCTCTGCCACGGTACGTGCCCCTATCACTGGTATTCTTTTGGTCATTGAAATGACCAATAACTATTACCTTATTCTTCCACTAATTATTACCGCTTTGGGAGCAACAATCATTGCTCAAATGCTTGGTGGTCAGCCAATTTATAGTCAGCTTCTTCACCGCACATTAAAGAATACTAAATTGAAACAAGAGGATCTGCCAAGTCGAGAAAACTAGGGCGCAATTTCAAATGAATTGAGATACAATCAGACGGCTAGACTTCTAGTGCTTAACTATCGGCGCTGGCAGTATTCACTTAAATAATCATAGGGAACTGATTAGGTGACGATGTATATAGCTGCTCTAAAACGACTGACTCAGTTTCACAATGTTCCAACCTCACAGGCCTCATTAGCCCTTGGTATTATAGGGCTTGGACATGCTTGGGCGTTGTACTTGCCAAATATAGGTAAACAAATACAACCGATTCTGGCGAGTATTGGTGCCCTGCTGCTGCTCCCGGTTTTATTAAAATACCTTTTAAATAAGCATATTTTTTCAGCGGATATAAAAAACTCAATTACTGGTAGCTTAATGGCTCCAATGAGTATGGCGTTACTTATTCTTTGTGATTATTTAGCATTAATATTGCCACTTATTGCATATCCTTTGTGGTTTGCAGCTTTAACCCTTCACCTCTCACTTGCCGTTTTATTTTTCTTCTACCAATTACGTAATTTTAAAATTGCAAATATTCTCCCAAGTTGGTTTCTATATCCAGTTGGCTTAATTAGTAGCTCACTCGCAGGCACTCAGTTTGGACATACTGTATATTCTGAGACCATTGCGAGTGTCTGTATTGGCATTTACTTTTTTATGCTACCGCTAGTTCTATATCGCCTAGTTTTTGAAGGCATGCTAAAGAAACGAGCAAGACCAACCATTGCAATTATGGCAGCGCCAATTAACCTCACATTAGCTGCCTATCTAGTAAACTTTGATGAGCCTGATCCGATCCTGACTGGAGCGCTTGCTGGCATCGCTATCACCATGACTCTAATGATATATTTATGTTACTTCCGACTTCTTAAACTCAAGTTTCAACCCTCCATCGCTGCGATTACTTTCCCCTCCGTTATTAGCTCGATCGCCATGCATAGACTCACTGCCTTTTTCGAGGTTGAGTACCCTCAATGGCACTGGCTTCATAAGTTTGGGTTTCTTGAACTCACCATCGCTACGTTTGCAGTTATTTGGGTGAGTGTTGGGTTTGTTACTATGTATTGGCCTGAGTTAAAATACTCGAACAAAAAATGATGCTTTTATCAGTAACAAGGCTTAAACGATAAGCCTCACTTTGCCTAGACCCCCAACAGGTATAAGCAAAATCAATATATTAATATAAGTTATAGTTCATTCTGCAGGTATCACCAAAGAATAAGTTTTTGGGTAGTGACAGTCATTCTATTATCGGCAATAAATAAGTGCATCGGCCGACATATAATTTCAATTACTCAGAGAATACTGTTATGCATTTAACTCAGATTAAAAAGGCTCTCCCTGACTTTATTACCCAAAAACATGATTTTTTCATAAAAGATCGTATTCATTCTAATGCCGATAAAAAACCGATTATCTGTGGGATGCAACCAAAGGCGGGTGATGTCGTCATGCAGACCAACGATTACCTGAGTCTCAATAGCAACGAAACCATTAAAAATGCACATATTCGTGCCATTCAAGAAAACGACGAAAGCCTGTTGATGTCGGGTGTTTTCTTGCTAGGCAGCGATAAGAAGCCGGCTTTTGAAACCAAACTCGCACAACTTACTGGATTTGAAAGTTGCTTGGTAGCACAATCAGGTTGGACAGCAAATGTGAATTTGCTGCAAGCGATTTGCAATAAAGACACCAATGTTTATATAGATTTTTTTGCCCACGCATCCCTTTGGGAGGGGGCGAGAATAGCAGGCGCAAAACTTCATCCATTTATGCATAACAATACTCGACACCTAGCAAGGCAAATTAAGCGTAATGGACCTGGCATCATCTTAGTCGATTCGATTTACAGTACCATTGGGACTATTGCGCCACTGGTTGACCTTGTTTCCATTTCTTATGAACATGAATGTGCTCTGGTCGTTGATGAATCGCATTCTCTTGGAACCCATGGTCCAAAAGGCGCAGGCCTAGTGGCTGAGCTTGGCCTCACCGCCCATGTCGATTTTATTACTGCTAGCTTGGCTAAAACGTTTTCTTACCGTGCAGGCGCAATACTTGCCAATCAGAAAACCGCGTACTGTATTCCTATGGTGGCCTACCCTGCTATTTTCAGTTCAGCTATGCTTCCTTATGAAATGAAGCGCTTGGAAACTACTCTTGATGTCATTGTAAAATCAGATGAGCGACGTGCGACGTTGCAGAGCAGCGCAGAATACTTAAATCGAGCATTGCGAAACATTGGTTTTGACATTCGTAGCGAATCTCAAATATTTGGTCTCGATACTGGTGATGCGCAGAACACACTTAAGATTCGTAACTTCTTTGAGAGTAACGGAATTTTCGGTTCAATATTCTGCCCACCAGCGACGCCTAACGGTAAGCATATATTGAGATTCTCGATTAATGCAGAGCACACTATAGATGAGTTAGACCGTGTTATTAATGTGTGTCAGCAAGCGTGGGACAACCCTGAATTCACCTTTGACTAACGGTCGCTTCATGACTTTAAAGTAAGCGCTATCCCACGTAAAGATACGATTGATAGCGACAAGTAATGAAAGATAAAGTAAGACTTGTAACCAACGGCCGGTGGTAAGCGAACGCCTAATCCGGCCTTCGAAACTCGCAGCGCCGTTAGTCAACGGTAGACTAACGGCGCAGTGAGTTTACAAATAGAATGCTGAAGCATCGATGATGAATGAATAACTAGATCCAAGACGCGACTTTATCAATTAACTCATCTTTTGGCGTAGGTTTAACAATATAATCGTTCATACCAAAGTCGTTGATTTTGATAACGGTTTCTTCGCTTTTATCTCCGGTGTAGCCCACGATCGGAATAGATGCATACTCTTCATTAGACTCTCTAATCATCCGCGTCGTCGTCAAGCCATCGAGTACTGGCATCTCAATATCCATCAATATTAGATCCACCGATTCTTGCTTTAACGTATCTAAAGCGACTTGGCCATTTTCAGCCTGCAAAACATGCAGCCCTTGCTTTTCTAGCATAATCGATGTGATAGAGCGAAGAGAGTGATTATCATCAACGATCATGACCGTTCTCTGAGTTGAGATCTCATTATACGACTGTACGTGATCAATCTGTTTTAGCTGATCAAACATCAGGTAGTCTAACGAGTCCGCCGTCTTATCAAAAAACTGTTGCCATTCGAACAACTCTATCGCGACATAACGTTGAAAATATAAATTACGGGTATCGGTAGGATCATGTAGAAATGCGATCCTTGCTTCAGTAAAAGACAATTTACCTTCTAATCGAGACATAAACGCCCAGCCTTGGCGATCAAGTCGGCCATCGATTACGATAAGGTTATACTCAAATTGATGCTCTTCGTACTCTGAAGCTTCTTCCATCGATACCGTTTTGAGTGTCAATTCAGTTTGGCTACTCACTTCACTCAGTTTTTCCTGAATCAAAGAATGCGCTTGGCCAATATAAAGTAGGGATTTTGATTTCATTAGCTCGCGCTTAATATGAGTGATTTTATTGGAGGTATAATACGGGAATTGAAGTTCAAACTCAGTCCATTTTCCTTGGGTAGAACGACACTTAATTTTCCCTCCAAACGATGTCATCACTTTTTTGCAAAATGATAACCCTAATCCAAATGTGCCATTTTTCCCTGTCGTATAAAAATCTTCAAAAATATTCTTAATCAATTCAGGTTCAATACCTAAGCCTGTATCTTTGAAAAACAAACTGTAGCCATCGCTAGTTTTCTTTGAACGTATAGAAATACTGAACTTACCGGTTCCACGGTGGCGAAACGCATTCTTTAACAAATTATAAACCACGTACTTTAATAGTGTGTCACTACCTAGATACTCAAAATCTTCATCGATCTCTAAATGAATCGCTCTACGCTCTGATTCATTTTTATAAGCGTAACTTTTCACCGCGTTTTCCAACACCACTTTCGCACGATGTTTGCAAAACGTCGACGTCGATACTCTGTTTTTATCGATCGATGTCAGCAGCAAATCAATGGTTTCATTACCCGCCCAAATAACCTTCATTGAATCATCAATAATGTCATTCATTGTCTGTATTTCTTGTGCATTAAGATGATAAGAGTGTCGATAAGAAGAATTGCTGTTGGGTACCACCGAACGCATCACCTCAAACGAGGATAGCAACGCACTCAATGGATTTCTCATTTCATGGGCAATACCAGCACCAAACGACTTAGCGATCGACACCTTAGCTTCATGTTCAGTTTGATTTCGAAAGTAAAACAGATTTCCGAAAATATAGGTGAAGCCAAAAATAGGGATGTAGCTAGCTTTATGTGCTAATTCAATAGCGCCATTAGAAGCAAAGTACGCCGTACCAGTCGCGAGTAACAGTGATATCACAACTTGTATAAACATCACACGTGTATCGTGAACCAGCAAAATATGAATAAAAATAGACGACATGAAGGATAGCACCCACACATCTGACCAATTATTCATCAACATCATATAAAAGAAGAAAAAGGGCAAACAAAGCCCGATGGCGAATAAGTAGTAATGGGGAAGGTATTTCTTAAAGTACCTAGGAAACGAATGACGAAACGCTAGTAACAGTGCAGACGCACTACAAAAAAGTCTTAGCCACACGTTCTCATACGGTTGAGGGAATAGAAACTCCCATACCCAGTAATACAGCGGGTAGCCTAACCCGCCCATTATTACCACTAAAAATAGGTTTGGCTCTGCATAATTGTAGATCTTTTGAAGTCTGCTCATCCACTCGTCCAGCGAGACTGAGGTTAGCGCAAGTGGTGAAAAAAACATCGCACCCATTGCTTAGAGAAATATGCCAACTCTGTCTTATAATTTCCTTCGATTATCAATAGTATGGCTGAAAACGGATACGAAATACAACAACGCCTTCAGATCTAGAAGGCGTTGTTGTAAAAATAGTCATTGGCTAGTGAATAAACATCACATTATCGCAGTCCATGTAAGAATTCATGACGCGTTGCAGGGATAGATTTGAAGATTCCGCCTAATGCCGTTGTGGTGGTTTCACTGGTTGCATCCATGACCCCTCGGGATTTAACGCAATAGTGCACTGCATCGATAGTTACGGCGACATCATCCGTTTCAAGTAGCGTTTGCAACGCCACTAAAATTTGTTGCGTCATTCGTTCCTGTACTTGAGGTCGTTGAGCAAAGAACCTTACAATACGATTGATTTTAGACAACCCGATAATTTTACCGCGTGGAATATACGCCACTGCGGCCTTACCATCTATGGTAACGAGATGATGCTCACAGGTACTCGTGACCGTAATATCTTTCACACGTACCATTTCACTGACATTCATTTTATTTTCAATGACGGTGATCTTAGGAAAACGCTCGTAGTCTAAGCCTGAAAAAATTTCATCTACGTACATTTTCGCGATACGTTGTGGCGTTTCCATTAAGCTATCATCAGCTAAATCGAGTTGCAGTAACGTAAGGATTTCCCGCATATGATGTTCAATGCGTTCTTTTTTTTCTTCTCGACTGACGGTGTTTGGCAACATTGGTGTCTCTAACCCGCGCTTCGAGAGAGCTTCCTTGACCAATTGTGCTGATTCGCTTAACTCTGACATTTGTATACCTCTTACTAGTCCCGCAAGGGACGACAGGATACTCGGAATCCATTTGAATTACACCCCCATTTTATCGTTAGTTTTGTCGTACAGCCCTGCTTTACTTAGGGGCTACAGGATAAAAATATGATAAAGTTAGCCTGATATTAGCAATGAATTAGGAAGACATATTTTATGGGTTGCTGCGACGCTCCGGGCTTAATGCCAATAGAAGAAGCATTATCAAAAATGCTCACACCAATCAAACCAATTACAGACATCATTGAACGCTCGCTTCCTGAAGCATTAGGGTTTGTCCTAGCCGAAGATCTACGCTCCCCAATGAATGTGCCACCATTTGACAACTCTGCAATGGACGGATACGCCGTTCGTATTGCCGATTTAGAACAAAGTACCACATTGCCGCTTGCTGGTAAGTCTTTTGCGGGCCAACCATTTGAAGGTGTATGGCCTGAGAAAAGCTGCATTCGAATTATGACTGGGGCAAAAATCCCTACCGGTTGCGATGCCGTGATCATGCAAGAAAATACGCAGGTTAACGGTAATGCCATTACTTTCAACCAAGACAACATCAAGCATAATATGAACATTCGTCCAACCGGCGATGACGTAGAGCAAGGTAATGTTGTACTGGCACAAGGCGCTCGCCTCACAGCTCGCGATATTCCAATGATTGCGACACTGGGTTTTAGCCACATCAAGGTATTCAGAAAACCAAAAGTGGCATTTTTCTCTACGGGTGATGAACTCAGACCGTTAGGTAGTAAGCTGCAAGATGGTCAGATATATGATAGCAATCGCTACGGTATCAAACCTCTCATTGATAACTTTGGCTGCGAAGCCATTGATCTTGGTATTATCCCAGATTGCCAAGAAACACTGCGTCACACCTTTATTAGCGCCCAACAAGAGGCTGACGTTGTCATTACCTCTGGCGGAGTTAGCGTTGGTGAAGCAGATTACACCAAAGACATCCTTGAAGAGTTAGGGCAAATCGGCTTTTGGAAGCTCGCTATCAAACCAGGCAAACCTTTTGCGTTTGGTGAGCTTGACCACGCGTGGTTCTGTGGACTCCCTGGCAACCCTGTTTCTGCAGTCTTAACCATGTATGTCTTAGTGCAGCCACTCATTGCAAAACTGGCTGGCCATACACAATGGAAAGCTCCCGAGTCCATCCCTGCAACCACTAAAACCGCGTTCAAAAAGGGGCCCGGTCGAACAGACTACCAACGTGGCATTTACTCCATTGTAGATGGCAAGTTTGAAGTAGAGTCAACAGGTAACCAAAGCTCCGGCGCGTTCCGTTCAATGAGTTTGGCAAACTGCTTTGTTGTTCTTGAGCAAGACCGAGGAAATGTGTCGGTTGGAGAGACAGTGCAAATCCAACTTCTCAATTCAACACTTTATTGAGGTGGACGTTGTGGATATTCTCTCCGACAAGGAAATGCTTCGCTACAACCGTCAAATCATCTTGAAGAACTTTGATTTTGAAGGGCAAGAGGCACTTAAACAGTCATCAATATTGATGATTGGTGCAGGCGGTTTAGGCTGCGCTGCCAGTCAATATTTGATTGCGGCTGGAGTTGGTCAATTAACTATCGTTGATGACGATCACGTTGAACTCTCTAATTTACAGCGTCAAATACTCCATACTGATGGGGATATCGGTACGGCAAAGGTCGAGTCAGCGAAGGCATCGCTACAAGCGCTAAACCCAAATGCTAAGATTATTGCTATTCAAGAACGTCTCGATGACTCCGCATTATCTGAATTAATACAACAGCATTCGCTTGTTCTGGATGCCACTGATAACGTTGATACTCGAAATCAACTCAATCGGCTTTGCTTTGAATCGAAAACACCTCTGGTTTGTGGTGCCGCAATTCGGATGGAAGGACAAATATCGGTATTTACCTATGACGATGAGCAGCTCCCTTGCTATCAGTGTTTAAGTGCGCTGTTTGGAGAAACGTCATTATCGTGTGTAGAGGCCGGTGTCATGTCACCCGTTGTTGGCATTATCGGTGCAATGCAAGCCTTAGAAGCGATTAAAGTCATTGCGAACTATGGTCAAGTTAAAAAAGGCAAACTATTGTTATTTGATGCATTGACCCTGACTTGGCGCGAACTGGGCTTACCTAAATCCCCAACCTGCCCTACTTGTCGCTAACGCTTTAAATGGATGAAAGCCTTCGGTTTAGCAAACTATTATCCGTATTGCTAAACCGACTTCAATGCTTAGGAGTTTAATGCTTTAAAACGTTAGGGTTTCGTGACGCTAAGGTTTAATGATGTTAAGACTTAGCGTTATTGTCTCAGACGCTTAAGGAGTACACTGTGAAATCATTGAAAGCCGCAATTATCCTACTCGGCGCAGGTCTTGGCCTGCTGGTCGCCCTTCTCTGGTTTCCTTTAACGCATTCGGTCGACACAATACAAGGTCAAGTAATCAGCCAAACTCTGACACAGTCTTTAGATGGCAACCGCTACTATTTAACCATTGAATTACCCGATAAATCGACGGTAAGAGTCAACACAGATCCTGCACGTCGTTGCCAAATCGGCACACTTGCTACGTTGGATCAGCTACAAAGCCCACTCTCTTCGACAAGCACCTATCAACTGGTTTCTTGTCAGCAGCAATAGAAGGAAAATGCTATGACATCGCCACTTGTCACACCCTCATGGTTATATGAAAAATTGGGTGAAGATGACTCACTAGTCATTTTAGATGCCAGTATTGAGTTTCAAATTCCAATGGAGCCAACAAAGGACACCAGTGGAGTAATTCCGCAATCTCAGCGCTTTGACTATGACAACGTCTTTTGTGACTCCAATAGTCCCCTGCCACATATGATGCCGTCAGAGTTAGTATTTAATCAACTAGCCTCACAACTTGGTATCACCCCAACATCGACGATAGTGGTGTATGACAACTCAGGTACATTCGCCTCCCCTCGCGCTTGGTGGATGCTAAAAGCACTAGGGTTAGAGCATGTCTATGTATTATCTGGCGGGCTCCCTGCATGGAAGGCACATCAGTATCCCGTTGATACAGCATTTGTTACCCCCCAACCGAGTACGCTTGAACAGACCATTGACCCAGAGCGCTTTCTTAACGCGGAGCAAGTATTAGCCATTGCCAACAAGCGATCGCGAACTATTATTGATGCTCGCGCACATGCCCGGTTTAACGGCGAAGTAAAAGAGCCTAGAGAAGGCTTGCGCAGTGGACACATCCCTTCCTCTGTTTGTCTGCCATTTTTGGAGCTCATGCGAAATGGTACATTAAAGCCCGTTAATGAACTTGAACCATTATTTTCTTCAATCAATGACGATAAACACACACCACTCGTGTTTAGTTGTGGCTCTGGTGTCACCGCTTGTATTTTGGCGCTTGGTGCTTCCATGTGCGGGTATCATAACCTTGCCGTTTATGATGGTTCTTGGACTGAGTGGGGACAGAGACACGACCTGCCAATCGAGTGCTAATCACTATTTGGCTTATTAATTAAGATCCCGTCCGATTAATTTAAATCACTATTATTTGCAGAGCTTCACTCAACATAAATCAGTGGTTGCGATAATGCAGCCACTGACTCATGAGATGAGATTCGAGTGTTTATAAAGCACTATTTTATCGTATACTGATTACATGATAACGTTTTGTTATGGAGAGATTCATGGTAAACGCGACTTGGCTACATACTTTTAGAACCCTCGTCGAAGTGGGTCACTTTACTCAAACGGCAGAAAAGTTATTCATGACTCAGCCAGGAGTCAGCCAGCACATTAAAAAATTAGAGCGAGATTTAGGCTCTGAGCTTATTCGCCGTGAAGGTAAAACATTCGAACTGACTGAGCAGGGGCATATCGTCTATCAATACGCGGTGAACCTTGCCAAGCATGAAGATTTGCTAAAAGAACAGCTCAGTTTCGATAACCCACATCAAGGTGCTTTTCACATTGCAGCACCCGGTGCTATTGCTACCGCTATCTACCCTGAGCTTATTAAGCTGCAAACCGAATACCGAGGACTATCTACGCACCTAGAGGCAGGCCCCAACAGAAAAATCATTCAAGATGTCCTTTCAGGAAGCGCTGATATAGGCATTGTTACCTACATGCCTAACCAGTCTGAACTCACATGTGAATCCATTGGGCATTTAGAAATCAGCCTCGTGATGCCCAAAAATCATCCTCCAAGCCCGAGTATTTTGAGTGATATTGAATCATTGGGTGTCGTGGCTCACCCAGATGCGCAACACTACTTTGAGAAGTTTTTTGAACACAGTGGTGACAAAGCGCTGCAAGATTTGGACTGGTCAAAATTGACTAAAGTGACTTATATCAACCAGTTGAGTCAAATTCTTCAACCGGTTGCTATGGGAGTTGGGTTAACCGTGCTACCTAAAATTGCCATCAATCACTCAGCGTATCAAAATCAAGTAAGCGTGACTCCTACCCCGAACGTCATCAGCGAGCCTCTTTATCTCATCAAAAAGAAACGAAGAGAACTACCAGCCCGTTATCAAACGCTATTAAGCATACTCAAAGGTTGGGACTTTTCTTGAACCGCTGATTGACAGTAAGTTTGCTGGACAACCCATTTAGAGAACCATACCTATCACTGACTCCGTGCTAGCCAGCACTCATCAAGTTGAAGGGGTTTGACTACTTTCTATATTTCTCATCTGTTCATCGAGGTTCAAGACCGTCAGTGCGTTACTTACGCTTGTTGCGATAACGTCAATAACGCCAGTTCTGAGTGCTCCAAGCAACGCCATAGGTTTACTATTTTCCGATGCAATAGCAATCACTTCAGAAATCATTCGGTACTCTTCCAAACCTAAACCGATAACGCGATCGCTCATAACGGTATTCGCAGCTTGACCATGGATATCAAAAAAATCATAACCTGCAAAATCACCGACAACGCCTTGGTGAAGCCGTGACTGAACCACTTCATCAGCCGTAAACCACCCTAAATCAACCATATAACTATTTTCGCTCATATCACCGACACCAACGAGTGCCATGTCGGCCTTACGCGCTAAATCCAGTGTTTGCTTGATAGTTGCATTTTGCATAAAGGCGAGCTTTTGCTCTTTATTCTCAGCATACGCGGGCGCATAGAGAGTTTCCGATGAGCCGCCATAGATCTTCGCTAACTGTCGGCATATATGGTCGGCATTAAAAAGACCACCTCTCGGGTGAATACCACCAATGCCACACACAAACTTACAGGCGCGCGGGCTGATCACTCCAGTATGATGAGCTACCGCAGATACATTACGACCCTGCCCAACCGTGACCACCATGCCCGTCTTCAATGTTTGCGCAAGATAGTTTGATACTAAACCCGCCACTTGATTACGTTGGGACTGCCCATCGGGCTGGTCTAAAGCAATCAACGCCCGCTTTACGCCAAAGCGCTCCATCAATCTCTGCTCTATTTTGGCACTGTATACTGGGTGATATTTTACTGTTATGTCGACAATCCCTTCATCTCTCGCTTGCTTGAGCAGTCGGCCAATTTTTGCACGAGAAACACCAAATTTTTTCGAGATTTCCTCTTGAGTCGCACCATCTTGATAATACGCGACTGCGATTTCAGTGAGTACGTCTGCACTTGTTTCTGAATTATCCATACACTTAACTCTATTTTCGAGCCTGCTTGACCACAAACAGGCATACATTAGTTCACACACTGAACATATGTATGAGCATACGACATTCGTGACATTTGCTCAATCACATTACAATATCTCAGCCTATTTTGTGAGCTAGTCGAGGATAACCACGCCTTTACTGGTGCTAACCAATCTACAAAAGTGCGCTACCGTTATCAAAAACCGAAAGTAATCGGATGAATGAGCAATTTACCAGGTATATTTTATTGACTTTCAGCCTACATGAGTTAAATATGAATCAACATTTACTCACGAGCCAAACACATGCTCACGCATGAATGCTCGCTGATTAGGATTCTGTGCAGTAGCCAACACAAGCGCTACTGATGTCGACCTTTTATTATGAGACGGCCTTGCCTCAACTATAGGAACGTACCGATGAGCAATAAATTAGCGCAACTACGCAAACTGACGACTGTCGTCGCCGATACTGGCGACATTGAAGCCATTCGTAAATACCAACCAGAAGATGCAACGACTAACCCTTCTCTCATTTTGAAAGCAGCACAAATCGCTGAGTACGCGCCTCTTATCGATCAAGCTATCGAGTATGCGAAAGGTCAGAGCCAAGACAAAAACCAACAGCTTCTAGATGCGGGCGATATGCTTGCCGTTAGCATTGGTAAAGAGATCCTGAGTACTATCCCTGGTCGTATCTCTACAGAAGTTGATGCTCGTCTTTCTTACGATACAGAAGGCAGCATTACTAAAGCTCGTAAGCTTATCAAGATGTATAACGATGCCGGTATTACCAATGACCGTATCCTAATTAAACTTGCATCAACGTGGGAAGGTATTCGCGCAGCTGAAGTACTAGAAAAAGAAGGCATCAACTGTAACCTAACGCTTCTTTTCTCATTCGCACAAGCTCGTGCATGTGCGGAAGCAGGCGTCTTCTTAATCTCGCCATTTGTTGGTCGTATTATGGACTGGTACAAAGCGAAAGAAGGTCGTGACTTCGACGCACAAGAAGATCCAGGCGTTGTATCAGTAACCTCTATCTACAACTACTATAAAGAGTATGGTTACAACACTGTTGTCATGGGTGCGAGCTTCCGTAATATCGGAGAAATCCTTGAGCTAGCTGGCTGTGATCGTCTAACCATTAGCCCTAACCTGCTGCAAGAACTAGAAGAAGCAGAAGGCGAAGTCGTAGAAAAACTGATCGATTCAAAAGGCGAAGCAGCACGTCCTGCGCCTATGACTCACGCTGAATTCCTTTGGGATCATAACCAAGACCCAATGGCGATTGAAAAACTAGCAGAAGGCATTCGCAACTTCGCTATCGACCAAGGTAAGCTTGAAGAAATGCTTGCAGCAAAACTATAACCCAATTCAAAAAGGCACTGATAACAGGTGCCTTTTTTATTACCCTTTATAAATTTTGGAAGACACCATGAATCGTAAACAACTCGCTAATGCTATTCGTGCTTTAAGCATGGACGGTGTACAACAAGCAAATTCTGGCCACCCAGGCGCCCCTATGGGTATGGCTGACATCGCTGAAGTGCTGTGGCGCTCGCACTTAAACCACAACCCATCTAACCCAGAGTGGGCTGACCGCGACCGCTTCATCTTATCTAACGGTCACGGCTCGATGTTAATTTACTCGCTGCTTCACCTGGCAGGTTACGAGCTTTCAATTGAAGACCTTAAGAACTTCCGCCAGTTACACTCTAAAACACCAGGCCACCCTGAGTACGGCTACGCACCAGGCATCGAGACAACAACTGGTCCTTTAGGACAAGGCATCACAAATGCTGTTGGTATGGCGATGGCTGAAAAAGCACTCGCGGCACAGTTTAACAAAGAAGGCCACGACATCGTAGATCACTTCACGTATGCCTTTATGGGTGATGGCTGTCTGATGGAAGGTATCTCTCACGAAGCTTGTTCTCTAGCGGGTACACTAGGTCTTGGTAAGTTGGTCGCTTTCTGGGATGACAACGGTATCTCAATTGATGGTGAAGTAGAAGGCTGGTTCTCTGACGATACACCAAAGCGTTTTGAAGCATACGGCTGGCACGTAATCCCAGCAGTAGATGGCCACAACGCTGATGCTATCAATGCGGCTATCATCGCTGCTAAAGCCGATCCTCGCCCTACTCTAATCTGCACTAAAACAGTGATTGGCTTTGGTTCTCCAAACAAATCTGGCACGCACGACTGTCACGGTGCACCACTAGGCGCTGACGAAATTGCAGCAACACGTAAAGCATTAGGTTGGGAGCATGGTCCTTTTGAAATTCCGTCGGAAATTTACTCAGAGTGGGATGCGAAAGAAGCAGGCGCAGCTAAGGAAGCAGCGTGGAATGAGAAATTTGCAGCTTATGAAGCAGCATACCCAGAGCTGGCAGCTGAATTCAAACGCCGCGTAAACGGCGAGCTTCCTGCACAATGGGAAGAAAAAGCATCGGCAATCATTGCCGATCTACAAGCTAATCCAGCAAACATCGCATCGCGTAAAGCGTCTCAAAATGCTTTAGAAGCATTTGGTCAAATGCTTCCTGAATTCATGGGCGGCTCTGCTGACCTTGCGCCTTCTAACCTAACCATGTGGTCTGGCTCTAAGTCGCTAACGGCAGAAGACTTCTCTGGTAACTACATCCACTACGGTGTGCGCGAATTCGGCATGACGGCTATCATGAACGGTATCGCTCTGCACGGTGGTTTCGTTCCTTACGGTGCGACATTCCTAATGTTCATGGAATACGCGCGTAACGCAATGCGCATGGCTGCTTTGATGAAGGTTCAAAACATCCAAGTTTACACGCATGACTCTATCGGTCTTGGAGAAGATGGGCCGACTCACCAACCAGTTGAGCAAATTGCTTCTCTACGTCTCACGCCAAACATGAGTACATGGCGCCCATGTGACCAAGTTGAATCGGCAGTCGCTTGGAAACTGGCTATTGAGCGTAAAGATGGTCCAACATCACTTATCTTCTCTCGTCAGAACCTAGCACAGCAAGAACGTGACGCTGAGCAAGTCGCAAACATCGCTAAGGGTGGTTACATCCTAAAAGATTGTGCTGGTAAGCCAGAATTAATTCTAATTGCTACTGGCTCTGAAGTTGAGCTAGCGGTTGAAGCGGCTGCGCAACTTACAGCGGAAGGTAAAGCGGTACGTGTGGTTTCAATGCCAGCAACTGACGCGTTTGATAAGCAAGATGCGCAGTACCGTGAATCTGTACTTCCATCTGACGTGACAGCTCGTATTGCAGTTGAAGCCGGTATCGCTGACTTCTGGTACAAATATGTTGGCTTTGGTGGCAAGATCATCGGTATGACAACATTTGGTGAGTCTGCACCCGCAGGTGAGCTATTCAAGATGTTTGGCTTTACCACAGAGAACGTTGTTGATACAGCGCGTGAGCTATTAAAGTAAGCGACGCTTTCTCCAAAATACATTAGCAATGTGATGTAACTTAAGCACAAAAAAATGTCGTTCTAATCTATTAAGTGCCATAGCGGGTTCCCGTTATGGCACTTCGTCTTTCCAATGACCGCACTCTATTCGCGACCTTTGGGTGACCGCTCCAACTGCCTATCCCTTTCTTCCTACCTATCCCTTTCACCCAATAACTCGCCCTAACGAACCGCAGCAATTAACACGAGTTGCATAATGATAACTGTCTCAAAAGTGAAACAGGATCGTGCTTGATACTCTTCATGTACTTCCTAGACTATCAATAAGGACACAAAATCGTTAAAGCGGAAGGAATCCGATTATGAGAACGTTGATCATGAAGACGCTGGGAATTGCTATAACCGTGTTTTTCAGCCAGTGGGTCTACTCAAGCCAGTTAACTATTATTGACACTAATAATGTTAAGTATGTCATTTCCGATAGTCAGCTTCTTGATATGCCACAAACTACCATCACCACAACGCTACCTTGGCTTGAAGAAGAAGCGACCTTTCGTGGCGTAACACTGCAAACCCTTTTCGAACAATCCAACCTTACCCTCCCTCAAAACCTGACCTTTATCGCTCTGAACAACTATCAAATCGATATACCTAAATCAGACATTGAAACTTATTCTCCAATTATCGCCATTCACAAAGATGACGCGCCCATGTCTATTCGCGATAAGGGACCATTTTGGGTAATATTTCCAATCGCCTCAAAGCCAGAGTTAGACACTACCGATTATCACGCTAAAATGATTTGGCAGCTCAAAAATATTCAAATGTAGCTCTATGATAAAATACCTAATCGAAACAATTCCTCTCAATATTATAAAACTATTTCTGGCGCTTTTAACAACCATAGCGTTGGCCGTCAATGTGATGACGATTGACAAAGTAAACACTATAAACGATAGCTTTTCTGAGCGTAAGAACGAAGCCACGTGGTTCGTTTTTCAATTAGTCAAAGAGTACTCTCAATTCGTAACTGAAATCCGGATTTCACCCATTGACCCCAAAAATTTGTGGCTGCATTTTGATTTAACATGGAGTCGATTTGATATAATCCTCAACAGCCGTGAGTCTTCAAACTTCATTAAAGACGCTAACTATTATTATTTCTTTTCAGAGCAGTTTGAGAAATTTAAAGAGTTAGAAAAATCTCTCCAACTCTATCAAGAAGGTAAAATCAAACAAGATGCCATTAAACATCGAGTTATCCTTAACTACAATGAAGTTATCACCTTTATTAACGCCAACTTTCGGCTACAAAGCCCATTGTATAAGAAAAATAGTCACGAGTTAGAGCGACTTTTATTTTTACAAAAGATAACTACTATTATCCTTGTTTCTTTATTTACCATTATCATACTTATCTTTTGGCTTGAATCTTTGATTAGAACATCCATTCACCGAAGAGACCCACTGACTCGGTTTATGAATCGCTCTGCGCTCACTTATGACCTTAAACTGCCATTCTCACAGCCTTATTACAGTATACTGTCTGTTCGGGTTTTAAACCTCGAAGAAGTCAATCATAAATATGGTATTGATTACGGCGATATTTTAATAAAATCTGCAGCTGAGAAAGTATCATCTTTAATCGATAGCCGCTTTAATTTGTATCGTTATAGCGGTTCAACTTTAATCGTACTAAGCAAATTCAGTCAAGCCTCTCAAACCGATAACACACTAAGAGCAATGCGAGAAAGTTTGGGCGAACCCATCCTTTTGGGTGATTTAGAGCTTATAATGGATATTTCTTTGATTCACGAAAAAAAAGTACACCGTTCTATGCTACTTGAACGCCTAACACTACTTTCCCGCAGAAAGGCTGCCGCACAGAACCTCTAATAACGCTGACTCACCCACCTAGTCACTCATTAATAGGCTTATTTTTGCTGCTAATCAATGATATTTCATTGATCTGTTTACGGTAGTATTCAGCGTCATAATTACTATAAAGAACACAGAATTCATCAAACGTTAGCGGCTTGCTAAACGCGTATCCTTGTAAAGTGTCACATCCAATATTGCTAAGGTAGTGGCTTTGATAGCTGTCTTCAACCCCTTCTCCAACGACACTTGCTCCACAAGTATGCGCCAAAGCGATAATGGACGTTAACATTTTTTCATTGCCATTATCTGATCCGATTAAATCCACAAAGCTCTTATCTATTTTTAATTCATCTACAGGGTAGTGTAACAGTTGATTAATAGAGGTAAAACCGGTACCGAAATCGTCAAGAGATACCTTAAACCCGAGTTCTCGTAATTTTTCCACCATACCTATGGTATCTTGAGTACTTTTCACATAACTCGTTTCCGTTATTTCTATGACCACTTTCCTTGGTGATACTTTATATTTTTCACTCACTTTAATAAGCAAATCAATAAATGCCAAATTATACAGTTCTAAGGCCGACACATTCACAGAAATACTCTGCTGATAATTACACTTCTGTCGCATGGCGTCATAAGCAGCGAAAGCATTTTCAATAACCCAATCATCAATAGCGGATATAATATTCGCCTGCTCAGCAATTTGAACAAACTCATCAGGACCAGTATGAAATTCACTTAGGCGTGGACATCTAATCAGCACTTCCATACCTTTAATAGCTAAGGATTTAGCGTCAATCAATGGCATAAACTTAAGCTGAAACTCGCCACTTTGGCTACACAGCAATAGTTTTCTTTCAATTTCATCACGACGTTCTAGTTGTCGGGCAAGGTGCCTATCAAAAATCACTAGTGCTTGACGTGTGCGAATTTGCTTTGCTTTATTAAATGCTTCTTCAAGGCCTTTTTGCCAAAGGTAAGTGTGCTCTGTCAATGACAGTGGGAATATCGCGATGGCCACATCCAAGTTGAAACTATAGCCATCCACCATGACACATTTGTTAAACTTTGCATCAAAACTTTCAAAAAAGTGTTCTACTTCACCCGTATGATAAATATCTATTACAGCCACGAAGCAATTCCCACCGTAGCGACTAATTGCATAATCACTGCACCCTACTCCAATACTAGTTTGGTAGGTTTGAATGAACTTTCTTAAATAGTCAGCGACCTTTACCAGGACATTGTCGCCAATTCTTGAACCATACAGATCATTTATCTTGCGAAAATCTTTAATATCCCAACCTATAATAAACGCATTGTCGTTTGAGTAACACTCAATCCTTTTATCAATATGTGATATAAATGTTCGACGGTTAGCTAAACGCGTTAAATAATCAAATTCAGCTTCAAACTTCACCTTACTTAGCGTATCAATATATGCGTTTTTTAAGACCGATATTTCATCATTTCCTTTCGAACGTTTGAAATAACGCAACTCCTGACCGCCGGCCTTAATATCATCAATGAGATGTGCAATAGGCTTTAGAATTCTTGTCCGCATAATCGTGATGATAACAAATAACAAGATGGCTTCAATCGCCACAATATACCCAAATACCTCTAACGCAATTATCTGTTTTTCACTATCATAATGGCTTTCCAAGATATGCAACGTTACCTTCATCTTCGTGCCTTCAAGGCATAATTCCGTTCTACCAGTGGTACTATCTGTAACGACCGTCGTTCTTACCTCACTTTTTAGGTCAAATTGTTCATCACCTCGAACTGAAAAATCAATACTCACATACGGCATCGGTTCTATTTCATTCAGCAAGGTCGTAAGGTGAATTAAAGGCGCGTCGGTAATTAAGAGAGTGCGCTCTTTTTGCACCTGAGCACGAGGGTCCTCTGGAAATAATTTGCTATCATAGGCACCAATGTATGAAAACCGAACTTGGCCACTCTCTGACTTATAAATTAACCCATCGCTCAGAAAAGGCTCGCCTAGCGATATTTTTACATAAGTATCAAATACACGCTGATAAATTTCATCGGGGAGCGCTGGAAAGTAGAATGGACCTCGCTTGATTGAAGTTGCGACAACTGAAAATAACTCATCAACAACAAATACCTGCGCCCCACCAAGCTCTTTTATCCTGCGCTTATCTACCAATTGACTTAAATACTTTTCGAGAAAACTACGTCTAGCGATATCACTAGTCTCTTGAGTTAAGCGAAGGAACTGTATCGTGCCCGCAATCTCATGAGCCAGTGCTGAAATACCATGTTGTTCATAATTTGTCGCGTCAAATGCACTCACAACTTTGTCACGCCACTTGATCACTTCGAGCGCTTTATATCCCTCTATTCGTTGATAGTAAATCGCAATCCCTGCCAATATCACCAAAAACGTTAGGATCGGAACCAACCATAAATGCAGCCGTTTGAGTAACGTCATGCCTACCTCAAATCTTCAACAATTCTTTGTCTAGTTAGTAATCCTAAGTCGGTAACTCGCCTATAGAGATAACTTTTTTCCAAAACGACTTGAGGAGGGTTCAATGACGGGTCGTTTAAGTAATCTTGACCGACAAATTCTAAAGCGAAGCGATGAGGAGTGGAAAACCAAGAATCTTCAGCGTTCAAAGCCGCTACTTGAGGTTCTGAAAGGAAGCGAATTGCAGTCACTAGCTCTGGAGAAATTGTCGTTCCCTGCGGAATAGCTAAACATTCTAACCAAATGGTTGTGCCCTCTTTTGGCAACACGTAAGCCCATAGTCCCTCCTGACCTTCTACCTCTTCATTGAGTACAAACTCATCGCCTGAAAACCCAAATGCAATATCGATATCATTTATTTTTTCCGGTGAATCAAGGAAATTAAGAATGTAGTCCGGTGTATATAAGGAAGGACGCTGTTCTTTCAGCAACTTATAAGCGCTTTCTAAATCTTGGCTGCTGCTGGAAAAAGGGTCTTTATTTTGGGACAGTAGCGCTGAAGCAACAGCGTCTACCGGATGGTAATACATAGCAACACGGTTCTTTAACGCAGCAGTAGGGACTAACAACTCCGACCAAGAGTTCACTGGAACATCAAAAGCCGATTTTCTATAAAGAATACCACTTGTGCCCCATGCATAAGGGACACCATAATCTCCACAGGCATCATTCCACTTACTATCAAAATATGAAGCAAGTTCAGTTTTGAGTTGAGGTGGTACTCTCGCTACAACCCCCTGTTCAGCGAGAAGGTGTAGCCTGACACTTTCTATCACCACAAGGTCAAACGCATGGCGACGCTCACTCAACATCACTTCGTCTCTGATGCCTTCGTCCGAGAAATACGTTTCTTCGATATAAACACCATGCTCTGTATTCAATTGATTTTTAACCGACTCTGCTAAAAACGCCTCCCAATTGTATAAAGAAATACTGTTATTTATTTCCGATGCAAAAGTTACAAAACACAGCCCACATAAGAATACACCTTGTAGCAGTCTAGTGGCCGTGTTTTTTATAATAAGTCCATTCATATTGTCTGACCTAAGCCTGTCCATTACTCATAGACTAGAACAACCAAATACCGAATTCGACTTAGTACTATCTTAATTTTGAGAAAGAGAGCCTTTAATGTCTCCACTTTTATTTGAAGTATCTGACGATTCTAGAGCTAAGCTACCGGTAATCATATCTATGGTAATACGATACTGATTATTAACATCGCCATAATGTTTAAATTGAAACTGATAAGAATGAACAGAATATAATAGAGGGACATCTATTACTTGTAGGAGGTCATAGCCATCTTGAACATAAATTTCTTGTATCTCGGCTAGTTGAAACGCCGCTTTTTCTTCTAACTGACGATCATATTTAGGTTGCAAAGATGGATTCTGAGGGTATGTCACCCCATCAAAGCTCATAATACGTAGTGAACCGTCACTCCACACATAAAAATCCTTCCAACCCTTTGAACGTCGCTCAGATATCAACACCGGCTCTTTCACCACGGTCATACGATTAAGTAGTTCACCTTTATCGTTAAAAAGGTAGGCTGTACAGCCTCCTGAGCCACAAAAATAAGGACTTTGCATTAACACCATGATTTCATCACGATCATCATGGTTAAGGTCTGCTACGCCGACTTTAAATTGATGACCCTTACCTGAAGTATCTAACTTTTCTGGCAATAAAATTTTTTGATTGACTAGAATATCGACATTATCAAGCCCAAACTTTTCCGGAAGGGGTTCTCGCATCATTTGAGGTTGGCAACCGACTAAAAATACGGCGGAGGCAATACTTACTGAAAATGCTAGTCTGGTTCGTAGTAGCCTGTTGGCAGGTAATTTGACTAATGACAATCGGTTCACCGTCTTCCAAAAGATTCTTTAGGTTAAGTGTATGAACAGATTGTCAATATCACAAGCTAAGAAGGGAGCTCCCAGAGCCGGTTACAGCGTAAATAAAACGCGAATAGCCAAAAGAATAAGAACCACTCCAGAAACCTGATCGATAATACGAGCTTTGGATTTCAAAAAATTCAGTAGGAAAGTCGAAGAAAGCATTATTGTAATGAACGTATACCAAAGCCCGTCAACAAGTAGCGGCGTCACTATAATAATGGCTTTATCGGACAGCTCACTTCCTACGGCGACAAACTGACTAAACAACGCGGTAAAAAAGAGTGCAATTTTAGGACTGAAAAGGGAAATAAATAACCCCTCTTTGGCAGAAGTCACCGCAGAGACTGGCTGCCCAGACTCCAATCGTTCAACAATTCCCCCTTTAGATCGCACCGCGTTATAGCCTAGCCAGGCTAAATATAACGCCCCAATCAATGAAAGAGACTTAAATATCATTGGAAATTGCTGTAACAGTACCGTTAAACCAAGTACGGTGACCAGAGCGTAAATTCCGATACCACAAGCATGCGCCCAAGCGGTAGCAAAACCGTTAATGCGGCCACCAGACAAGCTGTGTTTAGCGACAATAGCCAAGCTCGGCCCAGGCGACATGGCACCAAGCAAACAAATAGTAAAAAGTGAGAACCAAGTAGTTAATGTCATTTGTGCTCCTTAATGTCAGAGCAACTCTACACCAAGTTACCTTAAGTGAGAACACATTAACTTTCGATGAATCAATATAGTATCGCTAATCATCGATGCTTATTATCTATTATCTGATACTTGGCTATGTCAAACCATCTAAACACTAAGATACGGCAGTATAGCAATCTCTAGATGAAGGGATTAGGTCTGAAACTGCCTGGTTTTTACCCCGTTCTTTTGCTTGGTACATCAACTTATCCGCATCAGCCAATGTCATGCAGTCACTCGCCCGTCCATATACGGCACAACCAACACTAATAGTAATAGGCATAAAATCAATATCAGGGATCTCTATTTGCCGCACAAGCTGACAAATGAGGTTAGCCTGCTGCGCAGATTGCTCAAAATTTCGTTGTTGATAAGCAATGGCAAACTCTTCCCCACCTATTCGACCAAACACTTGTCCCTCAGCGACTGCGGGGTGAATGGCATTCGCCACTGCACGTATGACCACGTCCCCTTTAATATGCCCATATTCATCGTTCACCAATTTAAAGTTATCAATATCGATAATTATCACAGTGAGAGTAGACTGGTTTTTTCTGTACGCATCTAAGCACTGAAAGAATCGACGGCGATTTATCAATCCGGTTAACGCATCAGTCTCCGATAGTAATTTTAGGTCTTTATTAATCGCGGCGAGTTCGCCCGTTTTTTTCCGTACATTGTAGCGAAGTAATACCGCGTATCCCCCTAGACACAGGGAGAACAGAACTAATGCACTAGGTATTAAGTACTCCGGATAGACAGTTTTGATATGCATCCATCGACTGAATATACGCTGCTTTTCATCTGAATCAATGTTATGAAATTGTTCAGAAACCTGAGTCAGTAAGTCGGCGTTAGAAGGTGCGGAAGCGGCGTAGAGCATTCCACTGTATAAGTGCTTTACCGCGATAAAATCTTGGGTCCTTCCTTCACTGTATAGGTAATAATTGGCAACCTGTAAGTCAGCACTGAAAGCCAAAATATCGCCTCTGAGTGCGGCGTCAATCATCTCTTCGTTATTTATAAATGCTTTTAATGTCAAATTAGCGAAATGCTTTCGTAAATACGACTCTTCATAGCCACCACTAACGACCCCCACATGATGACTATGCGAACCAAGTAGAAACTCATCGATATCAAAACGCAATAACTGCTGGTGAAAATAGATCTGGTTGTCTATCTGCAACAAGTTAACACCAAACTCTAAGTACTGTTCACGCTCTTTTGAGCGTAGCAATCCAGCATGAATATCAACTTGTTTATCTCGAACTAAATCAATGGAGGGTTGCCAGTCGACCAATTTAAAAACAACATCAACGTTATTGGCTTGGCCATAACTTTTCCACAAATCGATAAGTATGCCAGCTGGCTCGTCATTATCGTCAAGATAAGAGTAGGGTTTCCAAGCTTTAGAATTGGAAATCGTCAATGTTTTGTGGGCGGCTTGAACATTTAACGTGCAACAAATCAGAGCAATCATCAAACAACGACGCAACACCGATTGAAGTGAATTCACAGTATTTCTCCAGCACTCATCACAGTAATTATAATTAGTCCCCTAGGTATAGACACTTTTTATGTGATGTGCTGCCAAAAAATCCAGCAAATACGACACGAATCGCATAATTAACTAATTAGTCATTAAGTATTGATTATCCCATCGGACCGTGCTCATAAGATGCCCAACGAAGACGGTCCAATTTAACAAAGCCCCCTATAACTCGCTGAAAATTAGATGCTCCCCTATTCGGTATTGATAACGACAAGCCTCTCGTTATGACTTGTTTAAGGCAAATCGAACGGCAGCCTGTGAATGAATCTTAGTTGTATCATACAACGGGATAGTCGTTACATTTTCATTAATTAGCATCGCTATTTCAGTACAGCCGAGAATAATCGCCTCTGCGCCCATCTCCCTAAGGTCAGCGATAACTTCTAAGTAGTCCTGACGCGAGCTAACTTGAATATCCCCCTGTACCAACTCTCGATAAATGATGTCATGGACTAACTTTCTTTGAACACCATTAGGAACGATGACTTTTATTCCATTAGCCTCAAGCCGTTCTTTATAGAAGCTTTGCTCCATAGTAAAGGCAGTGCCGAGTAGCCCTACAACACGACGATCATCTTTGTTTAGTTCGGCGGCTGTTGCATCGGCAATATGGATAAGCGGAATCGAAACACTACTCGCAACGTCGTCGGCGACCTTGTGCATGGTATTGGTACAAATTAATAAACAATCCGCCCCCGCTGACTCCACAGCATTCGCTGCTTGACTCAAAATAGTCGCGGCTTGCTGCCAATCACCACTGTGTTGTAACGCCGCAATTTCTGCAAAATCGACACTAAACATAGCAATTTTTGCAGAGTGGAACCCCCCTAGCTCAGCTTTAACACCTTCATTGATCGCCTTATAGTAATTGGTCGTTGATTCCCAACTCATACCACCGAGTAACCCTATCGTTTTCATGTATTAGCATCCCTCTTAAACCATCGTCTTAACTTAACTTATGCAATCCACCGCGACTCTTCAAGTTAGCCATGTTATTACTGCGAGTTAATGACGTCCTCAACGTAATTGATAGATTTCATCGCCATACTTTATCTATGTATTCAGAGAAGTGCGCTGACCAGTAAAAAAGTACGCGAATATATTAAAGTTCCTTAAATCCGCACCGATAATATATATTGATATACAAAACAATGTACTTAATAGCAAGTACACATTCAGTACAATAATAATAAGAAAACCACGACAGTTGTCGCTAACTCGTTGAAAATACCAAGTTAAATCTAAGGTAATGTATGAAATTTAGTCACAAAATAGTCTCTGCGTCAGCAGCCTTGCTGCTTGTCACTGTATCAACGCTCGGCATCACGCAATTGATGACGGTTCGAAGTGAATTACAAACTCATATCGACTCTAGCATCCACGAGCTCATATCCGGGGTAAAAAGCACCATTTCATATGATCTGAATGCCAAACGCGATTTAGCTAGCGCAGTGACCGAATCTATCGAGATCGCACCTAACGATCGTAACTACGTTACAAAGGTCATCACTACGCCAACGCTTAGAAACACCTTCCAAGCTGTTGGTATTGGTTATGACGATACTGGTACCTTAGTGAGTAATGATGGTTGGGTTCCTGATGCAAGCTACGATGCTCGTACGCGCCCATGGTATAGCGAGTCTAAGATGGCCCGTGACACTATCATTACTGACCCTTACGTCGACTCATCGACCAAAAACGTCATTATTTCTCTCGGTTCACCTCTCAATGACACTGATGGTCAATTTATCGGAAGTGTGGTGTTTGATGTTACATTGACCACACTGGCAGACATGGTTAACCAAACCGACCTCTTTGGTGCGGGCTATTTGTTTGTTGTGACAGACAAAGGCATGACGATTGCGCATCCAGATAGCAGCTTAAATGGCGAGCCTATCGGATCTTTCCTTCCTAATGTTGCACTTAAGGAAGGCGCTCAGCAGCTCAGCTTTGATGGAAAAGAGTATCAAGTTAACTTAGTTCTGGTACCTGAAGAAAATTGGTATGTTGGCGCAATCATTGATAAAGGCATCGCTTTTTCTGCGATTAGTGAACTGCGTAACCAATCTATCTTCTTCATAATTTCAGGCCTTATAGTAAGCGTCATTGTACTAACGCTGCTCATTCGTGTGTTAATGAAACCACTAAACGAACTCAATTCAGCCATCCAAGATGTTGCCAATGGTGACGGCGATCTAACCCACCGCCTTGATACAAATACCGATGAAGAATTTGCAGAGCTAGCGCGCGGTTTCAATACATTTACAGAAAACCTACAGCAACAAATTATTCAATCAAAAGTAATTTCCTCAAAAATCATGCAGTTAACTCAACAAACGACTGAAGGTTCTAAACAATCAGCCCACGCGATGACAACGCAACTGCAAGAGCTAGAACAGCTCGCGACGGCAATGAATGAAATGGCTAGTACATCGGCTGAAGTTGCAAATAATGCCCAAGGTGCGGCCAGTGCCGCTCAAGAAGCAGACAATGCAACTCAAGAAGGCTCCGCCGTCGTCATGGACACGACAGATGCAATCACAACACTTTCTGCAAGTATTGATGATGCCGTTCATGAAGTAGAAGGCTTAGAAACCGCCACTGACAACATTGAAACCATCTTAAAGGTCATTAACGATATTGCAGACCAAACGAATTTATTAGCTCTTAATGCGGCTATCGAAGCGGCGCGAGCTGGTGAGTCTGGTCGGGGATTTGCCGTTGTTGCTGACGAAGTTCGCACGCTGGCACAGCGCACTCAGCAATCGACGACAGAAATCCGCAGTATGATTGAGCAACTACAATCTGGTGCTCACCTTGTTTCCAATGCGATGACGCAAAGTAAAGGCAGCGCAGTTCAAGCGGTAGAACGTGCACAGCAAGCCAACGATGCACTTGAAAAAATCCGCCAGTCTATTGCACAAATATCTGATATGAACATGCAAATTGCGGCTGCCGCCGAAGAGCAAAGCCTAGTTGCAGAGGAAATCAACTCTAATACCATAAAAATTAAAGACTTAAGTGAACAAGTATCTAATTCAGCAAAAGGGGCGAACGAAGCAATGAAAGAGCAAACGTCGAATGTTCACCAACAAGAGCAGTTACTAGGAAGCTTCAAGGTTTAAGGTTTAAGGTTTAAGGTTTAAGGTTTAAGGTTTAAGGTTTAAGGTCATATACTAAAAGTGCCTTAATTAACTTATTAAAAAGGGTCAGCACTAAGTGCTGACCCTTTTTACTGACATTTGGTTTTAGAAACGAGAGAGCAAATGATATTTATACCAAAATCATACAAACCCAAAGCTACTTAAGCTCACCATAACGTTCTAGATACAAAATAGTCGCAGCCGTTCTTGACGGTACTTGTAACTTCCTCAACAAGCTTTTCATGTGGACCTTCACTGTCGATTCAGAGATAAACAAACGGTCAGCAATCTGCTTATTTCTAAACCCTTTCGCGACTTCTTGAAGAATTTGCGTTTCACGCTCGGTAAGCGAAGAAAAGACATCTTCAGCGCTACCACGTTCTTCAAGGTATTTTTCAATCACGCTACTGAATGCTTTTTCACCATCAGACAAACCGTTCAATCTATCAATAATCTCATCCGGTTCAGTATCTTTAAGCAAATAACCGTCTGCGCCTGCCTTAACGAGTGATTCAATGTCTGCGGGACTGTCTGAAACCGTTAAAATGACGATATATCCTTGAAAGTCATCTTCGCGTAAGGCTTTTAGTGTATCTAAGCCCGACATACCTTTCATATTCAAATCGAGCAAGATCAGGTCTGGATCATGCTCTTTGGCCATAGCAACAGCGTCTGCGCCATTGCTTGCTTCTGCAATAACATCAAACTCATCTTCAAAACTCAATAGCTGCCCGATACCACGTCTCATTAACGGGTGGTCATCGACTAATAGGACCTTACATTCACTCACTCTGTGGCTCCTTACTTCTTTGAAACATTAGCACCACTTCACATCCGACATTTAGCTCTGCATTCACCTTCAACTGCGCATTTAAACGCGCAGCGCGCTCTTGCATAATACTCATACCATAGTGATTTAGCTTTTCAGTATTTTGGTCGAACCCTACACCATCGTCTGTAATTTTAACAGTAACAAACCCATTATCCTCTTCGATACACGAAACCGTAATGGTAGTAGCGTAGGCATGTTTAATTGCATTAAGTACTGCTTCACGAATTAATTGCAGTAGATGCACTTGTTCGTTTGCTCCTAGTTCTAGCGACGATAATTGATTGTCGAGATTGATCTCCGCCTCAGTCCGCTCATCTAGTTGATGCAACATTTCAGAAATCGCCTCGCCAAACGTCCCTTCTTTAATTGACAATCGAAAGGTTGTGAGCAGCTCTCTAAGCTGCGTGTAGGCGCTATCTAAACCGGCTCGAATATCATTCAATACCACTAGGGAACGGCTTCGTTGAAGATCTGTCATTTCTTTCGACAATGAACGATTTAACAACGTTACCTGTATTTTCAAGTAAGACAGTGATTGTGCCAACGAATCATGTAATTCACGGGCAATAGTGGCACGCTCTTCCATTAAAATAATATGCTCACTTTGTCTCTGCGCTTTATTGTAGTAGACCGCTCGCGCGAGAATCAGCACAAAGTTATCAATCAAATTTTCATCTGGACACGGTAAACCCGGCTGATAACGAAGCGTCCCCAGTGTCTGTCCGTCGAGGTACAGCACTTTCGTGTGAATGGGTTGCCCGTTAAACGTGCCCTCCGTTGCAATCCATGGGCGACCTTCAACTTCATCGACTTTTAGTTCAACAGCGATTACCCCTTCAACACTGTAAATGTAAGTGAGTATGGCACGAAAATTTTCATGTGAAATTCTCGTCGCGGCTAATTCTTGTGAAGACTTATACAGAACTTGAAGTGACTGATGAGCATGTTGCAACTTATGCGTTTTTTCATTCACCGCAAACTCTAAACCTCGATACAGCTTCCCAAGGTCTTCAGCCATATTCTGAAACGCCCGTGACAAGATACCCAACTCATTATCGGAACGAATATCAACCGACACATCAAACGACCGATTTTGGATTTGTTCACTGGCCAAAATAAGCTGACCAAGTGGCCGTACAACCTGTTTTCTCACGAACAATACGACATAAACAGCGACAATCAAGATACCACCTAAACCAAAACCACCCGCCCAAGCCAAACGAATAAGTTTATTTTCAGAGTGCTCCTGTAAATTAAGGACAAAATGGTCGATTCGATCGACAAAATCAGCGACTAAAAGTAAGTACTCTGACCGATTGTCTCCATCGAGCACTTTTCTTAAGTCATGCCAACGATAAATCAGCTGATAGTATTCATGAGTAATATTTTCAGGCACATCCCATGCTTGTAGCGCAAGCATGGATGGCGAGTACAAAGACGCTTCAAATTGTTTAACATGGAGATAGTAAAGCGAGGAGTCCGATTGAATATCATGGGCAAGTCGATAACTTTGCATTCTCATCGAACCTGATACGTTCACGGCTTCTGCATCATTTAAACTTGACGCCAACGTGAGAATAGCAAAGTTCACTGTCACCACCGATAACAGCAAAATACAAATCATGGCTTTTGCTATTGTTCCAGTCAATGATTTGTTCGGTTTCTTCATATTTTGTTCATCTCATCTATAACTTTCTAAATGCGTCATATTTATCAGAATTTTAAGATCACACTATGTCTACCAAAGGCGCGTAATTTATTGATCCAAAACAATGATAGCCTATAATTACCTCCTAAGGGGTATTTATACAAATGTATCAAAACTTACAATTTATATGTTTATTAATTAAAGATTGTTAACAGATCATATCACTCCTAACTAGAGTATAAAAAGGTATGGAAAACAGTCTTTAGCGGTGGTGTGAATGGTTGATATTTCGAAGCGTCGTTTTTTTACTCGAAAAAAAATAGATAGCAAACAAATACGGTTACCTTGGGTTAAAGAGCTCCTTACTTTTACGGATTTATGCACTCGATGCGGACATTGCGTCGATGCATGCGAAACCAAAATCATCCAACATGGTGACGGCGGTTACCCTAGTATCAACTTCACAATTGACGAATGCACATTCTGTTATAAGTGTGCAGAAATTTGTCCAGAGCCTATATTTAATACCAAAGACAGCCAACCTTGGGACGCTAAAGCGAGCATCAATGACTCATGCTTAGCACATAAAAATGTCGAATGCCGAAGCTGCGGGGATGCCTGTGAAACAATGGCAATCCAGTTCAAGCTAAGATTAGGTGGCGTGGCTTTACCAAAAATCGAGTTGGGTGAATGTAATGGTTGTGGCGCATGCGTGTCTATCTGCCCTTCTTCATCAATCTCTGTGAGCAATTTATAAAAACAATGAGAAGAACTGTTTATGTCACTAAATGAAGTGCACATTTCAAGTTTAGTAGTTCACTGTCGGGCGGAATGCCTAACAGAAATCAAAGCGCAAATCGAAGCATTCGATAACGCTGAGATTTATGGTGAAAGTGAAGACGGCAAAATTATTGTCGTTTTAGAAACCGAAAACCAAGGTTACGTCACTGACACGATTGATGCTATCAACAACTTACCGAATGTCCTTAATACCGCTTTAGTCTATCACCAAATAGAGACTGGGTTGGAAGAGGATTCAAACGATAACACTGGAAGTAACCATTCCCAACTTGAGGGTGAAGTATGAAAATGACAAGACGAGCGTTCGTGAAAGCGAACGCAGCGGCATCAGCTGCCGCAGTGGCCGGTATAACGCTACCAGCTTCTGCGACGAATCTGATTGCTAGTTCAGATCAAACAAAAATCACATGGGATAAGGCGCCTTGTCGCTTTTGTGGTACTGGCTGTTCAGTATTAGTCGGAACACAAAATGGTAAAGTCGTCGCGACTCAAGGTGACCCTGAAGCACCAGTGAACAAAGGTCTAAACTGCATCAAAGGCTACTTCCTCTCAAAAATCATGTACGGTAACGACCGTTTACAGCAGCCTTTGCTGCGTATGACTGATGGCAAATACGACAAAGAAGGTGAGTTCACCCCTATTTCTTGGGACCAAGCATTCGATATTATGGCTGAGAAATGGAAAGCCTCATTGAAAGCGAAAGGCCCTACCAGTATCGGCATGTTTGGCTCTGGCCAATGGACGGTAATGGAAGGTTACGCCGCGGCGAAGATGATGAAGGCGGGTTTCCGTTCAAACAACATTGACCCGAACGCGCGTCACTGTATGGCGTCAGCGGTTGTAGGTTTCATGCGCGCATTTGGTATCGATGAACCAATGGGCTGTTACGACGACTTCGAAAATGCGGATGCGTTCGTACTTTGGGGCTCTAACATGGCAGAAATGCACCCAGTACTTTGGACTCGCATTACAGACCGTCGATTAAGCCACCCACACGTAAAAGTGAACGTCCTTTCTACTTATTATCATCGTTCATTTGAGCTTGCTGATGAAGGTTATATCTTTGAACCACAATCTGACCTAGCGATCGCAAACTTCATTGCAAACTACATCATTCAAAATGACGCAGTGAACTGGGACTTCGTTAACAAGCACACAAACTTCAAACAAGCTGACACAGATATCGGTTACGGCCTTCGAGATGATAATCCACTTCAAAAAGAAGCGGCGAATCCAAACTCAGGTAAGATGAGCTCTATTAACTTTGAACAGTACAAAGCCTCTGTTGCCCCTTATACTGTTGAAAAAGCGTCTGAAATTTCAGGTGTCTCAGAAGAAAAACTGATTCAGCTTGCGAAGCAATACGCAGATCCAAACATTAAAGTGATGTCACTATGGACAATGGGCATGAACCAACACACCCGTGGTGTTTGGATGAATGGTCTGGTTTATAACATCCACTTATTAACAGGTAAAATTGCGACTCCTGGTAACAGCCCATTCTCTCTAACGGGTCAACCGTCTGCGTGTGGTACTGCACGTGAAGTAGGTACGTTTGCTCACCGTCTACCAGCAGATATGGTCGTTGCTAACCCTAAACACCGTGCCATTGCCGAAAAAGAATGGAAATTACCAGAAGGTACAATTCCACCAAAACCAGGTTTCCACGCTGTACTACAAGACCGTATGCTTAACGACGGTGTACTAAACTGCTATTGGGTACAATGTAACAACAACATGCAAGCGGGCCCTAACATCAACGAAGAGCGTTTACCTGGTTATCGTAATCCAGAAAACTTCATCGTCGTTTCTGACCCATACCCAACCGCAACGGCACAAGCCGGTGACCTTATCCTTCCAACTGCAATGTGGATTGAAAAAGAAGGGGCATACGGCAATGCAGAACGTCGTACTCAAGCTTGGTATCAACAAGTTGGAACTGTCGGCGAAGCGAAATCTGACCTATGGCAAGTTATGGAGTTCTCTAAGCGCTTCATGATGGAAGATGTTTGGCCTGAAGAACTACTTGCAAAAGCACCAGAGTACCGTGGTAAAACCATGTACGACATGTTGTTTGCAAATGGTCAGGTAGATAAATTCCCTATCGAAGAATCTCGCGAACTGAACGATGATGCTCACCACTTTGGTTACTATGTTCAAAAAGGCTTATTTGAAGAATACGCTGCGTTTGGTCGTGGTCATGGTCACGATTTAGCCCCATATGATACCTATCACCAAGTTCGCGGCTTACGCTGGCCTGTTGTTGACGGTAAAGAAACGTTATGGCGTTACAAAGAAGGTTCTGACCCATACGCTAAGAAAGGCTCTGGCTGGGACTTCTACGGTAAGCCAGATGGAAAAGCTTGGATTATCTCTGCGCCATATGAAGCGCCACCAGAAGTACCAAACGAAGAGTTTGACCTTTGGTTATGTACTGGCCGTGTTCTTGAGCACTGGCATACAGGTACAATGACACGCCGTGTTCCTGAGCTGTATAAAGCTGTCCCGGATGCTGTATGTTACATCCACCCAGAAGATGCCAAGTCACGTGGTCTACGTCGTGGTGATGAAGTTGTGATGTCTAACAAACGTGGAGAAGTACGAGTTCGTGTCGAAACACGTGGTCGTAACCGCCCGCCTCAAGGATTGGTATTTGTACCATTCTTCGATGCACGAATCTTGATTAACAAATTGATCTTAGATGCTACCGACCCTCTGTCCAAACAGACAGACTTCAAGAAGTGTCCAGTGAAAATTACTAAAGTTGCGTAATTGGAATCAAGAACATGTTGTGAAGCTGTCCAACTTTGCTTGGACAGCCTTCGAAGAATTAGCCATTTGGCGGAGAATATAAAATGAAAAAACTGTTAGTCGCTGTTCTTTCTGTTGGTGCATTGCTTACTGGCCTAGCACAAGCAGAGCTGAATAATCCTGGTGGCATCGGTGGTGTTGAATCACTACGCGGTGTGTCTGAATTGGAAGACACTCGTCCTGCAGACAATTTCAAAAAGTACCCACGAGATCAAGTGATCGAAAGTGATTATGTATACCAACCACCATTGGTACCACATCAAATCCGTGGATATGAAGTGTCACTTAACGCAAATAAATGTTTAGCCTGTCATAGCTGGAAAAATGCGAAAGAAATGGGGGCAACTAAAATCAGTGTGACTCACTACATGAACCGTGAAGACGCTGTGCTTGCCGATGTTTCTCCTCGTCGTTATTTCTGTTTACAGTGCCACGTTCCTCAGGCAGATGCTAAGCCACTAATTGGTAACGATTTTGAACGCGTTGATTCACTGCGTGATAAATAGCCATAGACGTTAAGAGAGGCTATATATGAAACTTTTAAAAGCATTTTGGATGCGTTTAAAGTCCCCAAGTAAAGCCGCGGCAGGCATCATACTCTTTATGGGTTTTGCCGGCGGTCTATTATTCTGGGGGGCTTTCAACACAGGAATGGAAGCAACCAATACCGAAGAGTTCTGCTCTGGTTGTCACGCGCCTATCGTCGCTGAGATCCAAGAAACCATTCACTACTCTAACCGCTCTGGTGTCCGTGCAATCTGTTCAGACTGTCACGTTCCTCATGAATGGACAGACAAGATTGTACGTAAAGTTCAAGCATCAAAAGAGCTATTTGCTCATTTTGTTACTAAGACGATTGATACACCAGAAAAATTCCAAGCACGTCGAGCACACCTCGCTGAGCGGGAATGGGCTCGCTTTAAAAACAACGATTCTCTGGAGTGTCGTAACTGTCACGAGTTTGAATTTATGGATTTCTCAGAACAAGGCCCTCGTAGTGTTAAGCAGCACTCTACCGCTTTAGCATCTGGTGAAAAAACCTGTGTAGATTGTCACAAAGGCATCGCGCACAAACTACCAGACATGCATGGCGTTGAAGGTTGGCAATAAGGAGCACTAAATGAGTACATTAGAGTCGTTTATTTGGCACGCACTTGGCTATGCCGCCATGCCAGTTATTATACTTTCAGGCTTTGCTGTGGTTGCCGCGATATCACTTTGGTGCTTATCATTAGGCAAAGATAAAGAGTTATAATGCTGTCGTGTTATTAACTAAAAAAGCAGACGCCTAGCGTCTGCTTTTTTGTTTAGTTTGATACGAGGGAAGCGATATGTAGAATCTTAGTCGAGTCCTGTCCACTTCTTTACTTAAGAACAAGCGATAGTATCACCTGTATAGCTCTAACTTTTTATAATGGCAACAATATAAACTCTGGCCATACGAACAAACAGCTTCGTTGTACTAAAAAACAACACCCGTTGTCGTATTGAGATAGACTTTATTCATTACCTCAATTCCACCACAATAAGTAAAATAAACATTGTCAGGATGATTAACCGATTTAATCCACCCTCCCACCTGCTCAAAATCAAATAGACGACACTGTTTACTCTCTACCAATGCCGTGGATGCTTCAATAAATCGATCTTTATACTGATTGTAGTCATCACTATTAGATAAATAACCAGACAGAACTTCATGCCACCTCTCCCCCATTAAGGCTACTGGCTGTGTTGACAACCCCGCAATGCTTACCCATTGAGACACTTCTTCTTCACCTTCATCCAGTTGATAAATAGGGGCAATACGAATCCATTTCTCGGTATGGTCCATGACTTGTAGTTTTTCACCATAGTATGCCGTCCCATCCACTAGCGCATCTTTACTAGGCTGAACTCTAATAGGGGTGGAAGCTTCCGAAACGAAGTAATATTTAGGTAACTCAACCGTAAGTTCTTGGGTAGGCTCCTCTACCGCTGGAGTGTTCACTGCCATGGTAGGGGTTATCGACTTCTTTACCACAGCACTCTCCGCCGCTTCCTCATCGTCAGCTGCAAAGCCAAACCAATAAACAGAACCTGCAACACCGATAACAATGATGCCACCCAAAACGGCCCATAACTTTTTATTCACATTAGTCTCGCAAAAATACTATTAACGCATTGCTATATTACCGCTGAAATTAGGCGAAAGTTAATACGCAGATTAGAACTAAGGTCACAATCTCAACATGCCATTTTATAAGTTACTGCAATATTACCTTGAAAACCAATCGGAACAAATGATACAAACACACATAACTCTCATTGAGGCCCTGAGAGTCATGTTTTGCCCATGACATACTATCGTTTGATGCGTAACGCATTAAATTGCTTAACAATTGTATTTCTTTAGTTAGCCTTCAGTAAGGTTGCTTAAACCGCTACTTGTCCATTACTATGTGCTACACAACAATACTTATTTTCTCGCTACTGCGACAAAATCAACTAGTCTAACTTAGAGTTACATCTACAAGGAATATCGGTGCCGAATATCAATAACTGCACATCATTGTCACGCAAAGACGCGATAATTAAGTGGAGTAACCACTGTGAAGCGGCTCATTGGCCACCGTTGAACGATGTAATTGACAAGCTTATAAATATCCAATGTCACCCATTCACCGCGTTATTAGGCAAAGTGAATTAATGAGACTCAAATTTAGGCTTCAGGGCCAATATACATTCGTCACTTTTATGCTTGCTGTTACTTTGATACTGGTGAGTGGCTCTATCCATTTTTGGTTATCTGCGAAGCAATCAGAGCACCTTCGTAGTGAGCTGACCGCTCGTTATGAACTGGCGACTAAAAATCATTTAGCTCAAAATGCACAACAAGTTGCCGTCTACCTGTCCCGTGTTCTGGCTACCCCACTGCAGCAATCCAATATGGCGCTCGTAGAGCAACTGATCGCACCATTACAATCATTGCCTGATAATCAGACAATCTTACTTCTAAATAAAGAAGCTCAGTCTTTAACATCTGATAAAACGACACAAGTGACGCGGGATATGCCGGCACAAAACAAGGCGTCCGCTTTAGAAATGAAGCGGCTCAAACTGCATATTGAAAACGTTTTTTCTCAACACAAAGCAATCACAGAGTTCGACCAAGATACCTTTACTCGCCTTCAACCTATCATCGTCGACGGAAAAGTTATTGCTGCGCTTTACATCAACATGACAACAAATAGCATTCAAAGTCATGTTAATGCTGCAGATGCGGTCGTCACCACGATCAGTGACCAAGTAAATCAAGAACTCACTGTTATCCTATTAGCAGTGTCTGCCGTTATGCTAATTTTTTCTGCGGTTGCTGCCTCTATTATCTCCAAGCGCTGGAGTGACCCTATTACCAGCTTAACTCAACACACCAATGCCATTGGAAGAGGAGACTTTGGCTCGACAGAAAATATCGCTACTATTGAGCGCAACGACGAAATTGGAGAGCTGAGCACTGCAATTCGCGCGATGGCGGCAAAGCTAGAACAAAGAACACAGAAAATCACTCACCTTGCCTATCATGACGCGTTGACCGACTTACCCAACCGCACGAGGTTTATCCAGCATCTGCAAAATACCATTAAGTCTTACCCCGCAACTTCGTTTTCGGTACTTTTTTTAGATCTCGATGAATTTAAAGTCGTTAACGATAATTACGGACACGATAGTGGTGACTTCCTACTAATCCGGCTAGCAGAAAAACTCACCCTTTGCGCGAAAGAGCTGACCAATAACCATCCTCTGACTATGATTTCACGTATTGGGGGCGATGAGTTTTTAATGCTCATTCCACACCTAAAATCGATACAAGATGTAGATTCGGTCGTGAGAAAGATTTTTGTCGCGGTACGCTCTCCCATTCTCATGGAAAACGAAGAATTAGTCGTTGGCGGCAGTATTGGGGTGGCACGCTACCCTTATAATGGAAAATCAGCAGATGAACTGATAAAGCACGCCGACATTGCGATGTATCGTGCCAAGTCTGATGGTAAAAACACCCACAAACTGTTTACGCCAAAAATGTTCAAATCTGTTGTGCATAGAGCGAATATGGAGCGAGAACTGCGTCGTTCACTCGCGGACCTAAAACAATTCGAACTGTGGTTCCAGCCGCTTGTTTGCCTAAAAACTGGAAAAACCGTTGGTGCGGAGTCTCTTGTTCGCTGGAATCACCCAACAATCGGGCTCATTTCGCCATTAGACTTCATCTCCATTGCAGAAGAAACGGCAATGATTCTTCCGCTAGGCCAGTGGTTAATTGAAAACTTGTGTTTTCAAATCCAACAATGGATGCCCTATTTCGATAGCAACTTTCACGCATCGATTAATATTTCATCAAAGCAGCTATATAGACAGAACCTGGTCGAGATGTTCGCCTTCTATATGGAGAAGTATCAGGTTCCACCGCGTACCATTCGTATGGAAATAACAGAAAGTCTCTTATTGCAAGATGAAGACGAAGCAGAAAAGTCCCTCAAAGCCATTCGAGAAAGTGGTATAGAAGTGTGGCTAGATGACTTCGGTACGGGCTACTCTTCGTTAAGCTACTTACGTCGTTTTACCGTTGATGGTATTAAAATCGACCAATCTTTCATCAAAGAGATTACCACCGACGTTAAAGACCAGCAGTTAGTTCAAGCGATGATCGCCATGGCAAAGAACTTAGATTTATTAGTCGTAGCTGAGGGTATAGAAACACGTGAGCAAGCAAGAAAACTTGCCCAATTTGGCTGTCAAATCGGGCAAGGATATTACTATGACCGTCCAATCCCAGTCGATCAGTTCGTCAATCGATTAATCGACGAAAACGAATCCAACGTCATTAAGCTTTAACCTGTTTCGAGAACGCTTTCTAGCAAATTCGCCATGCTCGCGAATTTGCTACTAAACAGATGCCAGTTATAACGCTCTCACCACTCTTTCAACTTAAACGACAATGAAATACACCATGCTTTTGGCTCTATTTAGCCTATTCCTTTCCGCTAAATCTAATGCCGTCGAAATATTAAGCTCCATCAGACCATTCCAAATGATTGCACTTGAACTCACTCTGGATCAAGACAACGTCTCATCGCTACTTATTACCAATGCCTCCCCCCATGACTATGCACTCAAACCGTCTGATATTAAACGTATCCAAAGTGCCGATTTGGTTATCTGGTTTGGCCAAGATCTGGAAACCTTTTTAGCAAAGCCCATTTCACAAACAAAATCACACCTCGCACTGTCAGAAATCGCGGGGATCGCTTTGAATAAACAACAAGGTAAATGCGGCTGTGGACATCATCATGGCAGCTACGACCCACATGTTTGGCTAGGTCCTGATCAAGCAAGCGCTATTGCGACTGCCATTAGTAAGCACCTTATCAGTCTCAACCCTCAATTCACGGTTCAATACCAAGAAAAGTTAACCATCTTCCTGGACAACTTGCACCGCGCAACACAACAGATAGAGCATAAGTTAAACCACACACGGAACATCGGTTACTACGTGTTCCATGATGCCTATGCGTATTTTGAGACCTACTTTGACTTAAATAACCTAGGGCACTTCACTATCCACCCAGAACGAAAAACCGGTGCTAAAAAACTTATTGAGATCAGAACTGCATTGAATACTCACAACGTCAAATGTGTCTTCTCTGAGCCACAGTTCACACCAAGCATCATCCATAAAGTGGTACAAGGCACTAACGTCAAGATAGGTCAACTCGACCCTCTAGGCACTCACATCGATATTGGGCCTGGTAGTTACTTCCAATTTTTACACTCCATTGCCGATAGTCTAAATGACTGCTTGCTCAGTCACTAGCTTACTGCGCTATGCATCACAATCGGTAGCCCTACATTATCTGCGCTCAGAGCTCTGAGCGCATGATCTGGTTTAACTACCGCTAACAGCATTAACGATTGAGCCGCATATCGACTTCAACAGCGAGAGCAACCGATGCCCCCACCATTGGGTTGTTCCCCATACCAATGAAACCCATCATTGCAACATGTGCAGGTACTGATGAACTCCCTGCAAATTGTGCGTCTGCGTGCATTCGTCCCATGGTATCAGTCATACCGTAACTTGCAGGCCCAGCTGCGACATTGTCAGGGTGTAGTGTACGCCCCGTACCGCCGCCGGACGCAACTGAAAAATACGGTTGTCCTTGATTCAACCTTTCCGATTTATATATTCCCGCAACCGGGTGTTGAAATCGCGTTGGGTTGGTTGAGTTGCCGGTAATACTGACGTCTACACCTGCAGCATGCATGATAGCAACACCTTCACGCACATCGTCAGCCCCATAACACAAGATCTCTCCTCGCTCACCTTTTGAAAATCGCTTACGGCTCACTTCTGTTAGCTCACCGGAGGTGTAATTGAATTGAGTTCGTACGTAAGTAAATCCATTAATTCGGGCAATCAAGTACGCTGCATCTTTGCCTAGTCCATTAAGAATCACTCGTAATGGCGTTTGGCGAGACTTGTTTGCATTCAGTGCTATTTTGATGGCACCTTCCGCCGCCGCAAAGGACTCATGTCCAGCAAGAAAAGCAAAACATTGAGTGTCGTCACTCAGTAAACGAGCGGCTAATGCACCATGGCCTAATCCGACCAACCTTTGCTCCGCCACACTGCCTGCTTTACAAAAAGCTTGTAAGCCTTCGCCAATTATCTTCGCCGCGCTAGCGGCATTATCTGCCTGCCTATGAATGGCTAGCGCGGTGCCAAGCGCATAAGCATCACTGGCATCGTCAAAGGCTATTGGCTGTGTGTCTAATACCAATCTTTTGGGGTCAATCTGTTTTTCAAGGCAATACTGGTAAGCCTCTTCAATCGAGGTCAGATTCATTTCACTTAGTAACATTTGTTTGGTCGCGGTCATCATCGTGTCCTCAATTTAGTTTTGACGTGGGTTAACTATTGTCGTTGCTTCATCAAAGCGGCCATACGTCCCCTTGGCAGCGTTCATCGCTTGATCAGCACAGGAGCCGTTATTAACCTCGGCCATCATCTTTCCTAAATTAAGATATTCATAACCGATGATTTCACCATTTTCGTCTAGTGCAAGGGCCGTCACATAGCCTTCCGCCACTTCCATATATCGTGGGCCTTTGAGCAATGTTGAGTAGCTGGTACCGACTTGGCTGCGTTGCGTTTTACCTAAATCTTCTAACGCCGCGCCAATTTCTAGTCCATCCAAGGAAAACGCTGATTGCGTACGCCCATAAGCAAACTGTAAAAATATTTCCCTCATTGCGACGTTAATAGCGTCACAAACAAGGTCGGTATTCATCGCTTCAAGGAGAGTTTTACCGGTAAGAATTTCTGACGCCATTGCTGCGGAGTGTGTCATGCCAGAACAGCCTATTGTTTCAATAAGCACTTCTTGAATGATGCCTTTTTTCACGTTAAGGGTAAGCTTTGCCGCGCCTTGCTGTGGAGCACAGGACCCTACACCATGGCTAAGCCCAGAGATCGCGATAACATCTTTCGGATTTACCCAACGGCCTTCAACAGGAATCGGTGCTGACGCGTGAAGATCGCCCCTTTGGATCGGGCACATTGATTGGATTTCTTGAGCATATTGCATAGTGTTTTCCTTAATCAAGGAAAACAGGCGGTTAGGGAAAATGAAACGCCACTACAGTTCACAACCTAAAGCTAGATTGTCTAAACAGAACCACCTGTTTTCAAAAACTGTAGGAGTCATCAGCCGAACGGCGGTTAAGTAGGTGGAACCCCATCACCTGTGACAAATAGTAGATCGAAATCACACTTCTATGCAATACGCCTCTCAATAACCATTTCTCATATCAATAATCGCCTTAATACTCATTAAAGAATAAGTATCATGGTATCTTTCGTTACAAATTGCAGACATTAATAACATCAATGGTAAGATATAGTGATGTCAAGATATCGTCAGGAAGCGTTTTTTATTGCCATATTTCAGTAAGTAAGCGTTGCCGGGTTACCTATTGCTATTTAGAATCACCCCCCCTTTTAATTAAATTTGTTAACTGTTTAAAGTAGTCGCATTCTCACAAGACTACTTTGAAGGAGAAGAAAAGTGTCAATAACACCTTCGAGTCAGCAGACCAATGCCACCCATTGGAAAGTATGTTTGTTGCTTGCCATTGTCGCGGTCGTATTCAGTGGGCTATTTGACCACGACGTATGGACGCCCGATGAGCCGCGCGTGGCAGCGATCATTCACAGCATGTACTTAACCGGAGATTACATTATTCCACAGTTTGCTGGCATCGCTTTTGTTGAAAAACCCCCTGTGTTCTTCGTCATGTCAACGCTGCTTATGCAACTTACTGGGCTTGATGCCATCATGGCAGGTCGACTTGCACTCGCGCTTCTCTGTTTAGGCTCACTCGCGGCAACATATCGTATTGCATTTCTTTTCAAAGGTGAAAATTTTGCTTGGACGGCGCTTGCAGTCTTGGGTACGTTAGAAGGGTTTATTCTCAACTTTCACTGGCTACGCGTTGACGCTGCGCTTATGTTTACCACTATTGCTGCGGTATGGGCATTTTCTGAAGCTTACCTACGTCAAAAGCTTGGCTATTTAATTGTGGCCGGTGCGTTCACTGGCTTAGCGTTCTTAAGTAAAGGACCTGTCGCCATCGTATTGTGTATTGGCTTAGCTTGGGTTCCATTAGTCTTTAGAGCACTCTCGTTACGTAAACAGTTTCCTGATGAAGCGGCCTCCATGGGCCGATTCGTTGTTATGCATATTGTCGGTATTTCCGTCATGTGTCTTGTTGCCGCTAGTTGGATCTATCCGTTTTATAAAACAGCGTCACCGGAACTGTGGAAAGCCTGGTTTTGGGATAATCAAGTCGGTCGTTTAACCGGAAAAGCAACAGATACACTTGGCCATAATCACTCAGGGAAACCTTTCTATTATGTTAAAGGAGTAATGGAATACGGCGCACCATGGACACCGCTGCTTATTTTATGGCTTGGGCATTTCTTCTATAAGCTTCGTCAACCTAAACAGCTTAACTGGATTGATGGATTTTTAATCTTCTGGTTCACCTTAGCGATCTTCGTATTGTCTTACTCGGTGACAAAACGCTCTATGTATTTGGCACCTTTAATGCCTCTGTTCGCCCTTATGATTGCGGACGCACTGCAAACATTTGCTGGAAAATGGTTAGATTGGTATCGTCGTGGGTGGTTGGCACTGATGTCATTCGTGCTAATTGCATTTGCTGTTGTTCCACTATGGGCGGGCTTGCTTCCAGCACATAAAATTCCACCTGCGCTGATGGCGTGGCTAACCTCTTGGCACTGGGTAGCGTTAATCCCGCTGGCTGCAATCGCGCTAATGATTGTCGTTGAACGCAAACCATGGCCTCAATGGAGTAAATTTGCCATCATCACTGCGCTGTTCTTTTCAAGCGCCTTTACTTATCTATTCCCAGCTATAGATATCGCTAAAGATATGAAGCCAGACTTACAAACATTTGTGAATCAAATACCTGAAGAGAAAAGAGAGCGTACTGCTAGTCTGCGTTTCTCGGAAACAATGACATCTATCTTCTTCCTCTATCATGATTGGGCTGTACCTGAAGTAAGTCTAGCCCGAGCTCAAGATATCCTTGATGGCGTCGATCCAGATTATGATTACGTTCTTCTAGACCGTAGTAATTCAGTGACTGAAATTCGCGAATTTACCGGGCTACGAGGTGATACTCAATTCACGGTTCTTGCGAAGGGTACCCCAAGAAGTGATAAAGTCAAAGACGCTGTTTTTTGGCTATCTCCTGACTAATTCGTCACTTAATTGCGAGACACCTTAAACTTCAAATAAACGAGCGGTGACGCTCGTTTATTTTTCATACAAGGCCCACCCTTACTTAATATGAAACATATATTTGCGCTAAGGATCACACTATTAGGGGTTGAATAACTTATTATGCAACTTCGCAATTTGTAACGTTAAATTCCATTCGACACAGAAAAACATAAGTGATTGTTTTAAAGGGTAAAAATAACAACCGCTTACTCAACAATCCAAGTGAGTAATGCTCTCAGCCTATCTATATCATCTTTCCATTTGATTCGAAATTCGCAAACGACTACCATGCTCGGCGGTAAATTGGCTTACCCATAAAAACTATAACGATAAAATTCGTTGGTGTTTGAGTAGCATGCTATTTAATAAAGCAACGCTCATGTTTCCGACATTAATACAGACAACATCAAAGGCGGACTACTTACATGTTTGAAGAGAAAACGTTCCAATTGATGCAAAGTACGCTCATTGGAAAAGTTAAAAATATCGATATGATCCCTTGCTGTAGCAAAGAATCACTTATTGAAGCGCTAAATAGTGCCTCCTCTATCAATGATCTCATCGGCATTAACAAAGCGATTCTCAGGTTAATCAGCAAAGCTTAAATATCGATTCATTAAGCCGTGTCACGTCGAACTTACTGTCGCATAGTTCTAAGTACTACGGGGTTCTATGTATTACGTGGTTGTAAGAGTTACGCAGATTTTTCCACGAAAGAGATAAGTAAAGAAAAGGCGTTAACGATGATCATCGTTAACGCCTTCTTATATTCCGGTACTTCTATTTAATGGGTAACGGATCTTTCGACCTAAGCATGGTAATTATGAATCTTGGCTCCGACGCTGACTTTTAAATTTTCGCCCTAGATAGACGACACCAATCAACAACGCAATGTAGTAAAACCCTTCACTGACGTATTGCGCTAGTTCATCCTTACTTGGCAAGGTAACGTCATGCAAACTAAGCCCACTCAGTAATGACATCACCTGCTCAGACTTACCTGAATCAAATACCATCCAGACTGTAATAGCAATACACGCTAATAAAAACATCCCACTTCTCATGTACTTGAACCTATATTGCTTGGGTCTATGCTGTTAACCATATAATCAACAATTCCCTATCATCCCAAAATCTACTTGCAACCTACCAAGTCCGGTCAAAAAATTCAGTGATTAATCGCTAGTTTTTGGCAATAGCGAAGCAGGTAACCCCCAATTATGCCGTTGAGATAGACGAGCAAGCTGGTCTAATTCATGTTGTGTTTCCTGCTTGAGCCATTCTACTAACTCATCAACGATAGGTGAATCGGTACGTTTGTGACAGTAATAGCGCCATGCACTATAGTGAACGGGGGCTTCTTGGGGGCAAAAAAGATACTCTCGCTCAAGCTCCGGCAAAGCTAGCAACAGATCTGTCACGGCAACACCTTGACCAGATAAACAAGCGCTTAGCGTTAAATCAAGAGTATAAAACGTCGAATTTCTCACCGGTTCCTCATCGGTATGACCAATCTTCTTTAACCATACTCGCCAATCATGGTGATCGAGTGTTGGATGAAGTCTGGGTAACGATAATAAGGTATTCATATCCCCATGATTATTCATTAATGGCTTAGTACAAACTGGCGCCATGTATTCCTCGCGTAGAAATAGTATTTCTGGGTCATCTTCAAATTGCTTTCCATAACGAGTGGTAAAGACAAACAGATCATAATCTCCCGCTCTTAACCCCTCTTCTTCATCAATCACAGGAATAACTACAATTTCATTGTTCGGATAACGTTCACTGAGCTGTTGTATCTTGGGCAGTAGAGCACGAGTTGCAAAACTTAGCGCTGCTCGAATGACTATTTTTTGATTCGGCAGCATACGCCAAGAGTCCAATAATGACTGCAACGCTAAATAATTGCGACCAAGCACTTCATACAGTTCCTTGCCTTTCAGTGTTAACTGTATGCTGCGATGACCTCTTACAATTAAAGATGCGTTTAACTCATCCTCAAGCTGTTTGACCTGACGACTCACGGCGCTTTGAGTAACATGAAGCTCATTGGCTGCTAGCGTAAAGCTCATATGCCTTGCAACAACCTCAAATACTTTAAGGCTATTGTGCGAATAGGGAATACTTGAATATGGGTTCATATTTGTTCACATGATTATAAGTCATGCCAGAGTGACACAAATGTTGCTTGAACACCATCAGCACCAATATAAAATAGCCAAATCATTACCCGAGGCTATCATGAAGAAAATCCTGTCCCTTGCGACCCCACTTATTATTTCTCAACTTATATCCATGGCGCTAGTTCTCACCGATGTCTGGATGATGGCTAAACTTAGCGTAGCTGACCTCGCCGGTGGTGGATTAGGGGCGTCCGTTTACACCTTTGTTTTCTTAGTTGCTGGTAGTACGGTAGGGTGCGTCGCCAATTTGATCGCCATTGCCTACGGTCAAGCCGTGGCTAGACCTGAATTTGGACACAAACAAATTAGGCTAGCCATCAAGGGAGCCGTGATACTGTCCGTTGTCCTTAGTGTATTGTTAACACTACTCTTTGCTTTTGCGCCTCAATTCTTGGTTCTTGCCAAACAACCGGAAAGCACTATTGGTATTGCCATGGCGTATTTAGATACTCTCAAATGGGCAATGCTTCCTACCCTTTTACTATTAATTTTACGTGGACTCACCAGTAACTTTGGTGATGCGAAATCGGTAATGGTTATGTCTCTCGTTACGGTTCTGCTAAACGTACCACTTAGCTATTGGCTAGCATTTAGCTTCGGTATGGGAATCGCGGGCCTAGGGATTGGTACGGTTCTAGCCGCGTCTATCGTACTCATTGGTTATGGCATCTGGGTATTTAAACGTCCCGTCTATTATAAATATGCTCCTTGGTTACATCTTGAAGAGTATACCTGGAAACTAGTGCTGCCACTGATTTCAATGGGCTTGCCTATCGCTATTGCAGCAGCTCTTGAAATGGGGCTAATTTACGGAGGGACACTGATGTCAGGCATGATTGGAGTGGCCGCGTTAGCGCTCCATCAAATCCTGTTACAGTGTCTCAGTTTTACTTGGAATATTAACTTTGGGTTCTCACAAGCGGCGGCTATTTTAGTCGGTAAAGATTTCGGTAACGACAATTTAACGGGTATCAAAGCCACCGCGAAACGCAGCTTTACCCTCGTTACCATTCTCAGTGCCGTGTTGGCTGTTGTGTTTCTCGTTTGGCCTGATGCCATTGCAAACTTGTTCCAACTCGATGAGCAAGGTGATTCTCACCTAACACAAATGTTGTCATCGCTAATTTGGGTTGTGGCATTATGTTTCGTGGTAGACGCATGGCAACTGCTTGCTATGAATCTACTGCGCGGGATGAAGATTGTGATTGTTCCGACCATCATGAGTGGAATTGGATACTGGGTGTTTGGTCTTCCTTCAGCTTGGTATCTTATGCAACATTACCAAATGGCGGGAATTTGGGGCGGTATTTTAATTGGGCTTGCCGTAACTGGTATCATGCTTCTTATACATTTAGTCGCAAAACTAAAAACCAATATGCCTCTACAGCAGGCAACTAACCATTAGATTTTTCCAGTGATTTTTTATTTGCTAAATTGCCTCCAGGTTTCAACTTGGAGGCATTTTTTAATTCAGTGTCATTGGTTGTCGTAATTGTCATTGGGCGCAAAGGTAAATCCTTGCCCACCAATGGCAGCTTCATACATCAGACCACCTTTCGTCATAGTAAACACTGACATTCCATTAATGTAAGCCGCTTTACTTTGCTTATCACCAGCTTGTGCTCCAGCTCCCGTTGAGCCTGCTTGAGCACTGGCACCTAAAGTAATCGCGACGGCAGAAGCTTGCGCACCAAACTCAAAGCTGCCACTCGTAAACGCATAATAATCCGCTTTTGTTTCAAAAAATATGATCTCACTATACGCCTGCGCACCAAGCTGTAGACCGAAACTCAACTGAGCTAAGGTCGTTTCCCCAACGTGTACACCTTGACGAAATACCTGCCCCTCACCGTAAGAACCACCTAGCCCAAACCCGCCTTTTCCCACAGTCGGGAAAACAGCATATCCGTAGGCATTCTCGAAAAATGAGTGAGTAGCCGGAGCCTCTTTAAAGCGATTCATCGTCGCTTCAATCTTACTGCTCGGCGAATCTGAAACCATGTCATGACTTTCTGCTGGTGCCACTGCGCTTTCTTCAAGCGGCGATGTGTCAGTGACATCCCTTACGGGTGCTGACTCGGAGCTTTGTGCCAACACCAGCGGTGTCACTGTCAAACAAACAAGTAGCGTCGCCTGTCGCCCAAAGTTAACTAACATATTGTTCCTTAATAAATCTATTACTGATGATATAGACGGGTACGCCTCTGGATAGTTCAAATAAATACAAAAAAGCACAACAAATATGACAATTCAAGCTAGCCGTCGTTATAGGTTAGACTTACAATACCCTAAATACGATTGCTGAGTAACATTCTGAATTTTATGATAAAGAAGCTCTTAATCAATATAATACTCATTCTAGTCGGTGTACCAATCTTACTTGTTACGTCGCTGAAATTTATTAACCCCCCTGTATGGGGCTGGCAAATTAGCCGCACCTTTTTCCCGCCAGAAAGCTACCCAGACACTGTACTCCATAGCTGGGTGCCCATTGAAGGTATATCACCAGATATGGCATTAGCGGTCATCGCCTCAGAAGACCAGCAATTTACAAACCATTATGGTATCGATGTAAGCTCAACAATAAATGCCTTAACTGAAAATAACGGCTCTTCCATCCGCGGCGCTAGCACAATCACGCAGCAAACCGCAAAGAATGTCCTTCTTTTCCCTAGCCAAACATACGTTAGAAAAGCGTACGAGCTCTATATTGCCCTACTCATGGAGCTAATTTTAGGAAAACAGCGAATTATGGAGGTTTACCTCAATGTTATTGAATTCGGTCCTGGTATTTATGGTGTAGAAGCCGCTAGTCAATTCTATTTTGGCCGTTCAGCAAGCGAGTTATCGCAAGTGCAATGCGCACAACTCGCAGTTGTCCTACCCAACCCCTATCGCATTAGACCCATGCCGGCGACAACTTATGTTCAGCAACGAACCAACTGGGTGGTACAGCAGATGAACAACCTTGGATCTATCCCATTATAAAAATCGATGTCTATGCATTGCTATCTTCAATGACGGGCTGCGAAGAATATCGCCTAACTTGACTGAACAACAATACCAACGCCATCATTATTGATGAAGCGATGTAAAAGCTGCCTAAGCTCTTAGAGCCTATGATCCAATGCTCAACAAGATAAGCCCCCAACACACCAGCAATGACCATTTGAATAGAACCAGATAACGCCGACACAGCACCAGCCTGCGATTTATGCGGGCCCAATAGTAAACTAATTGAAATTGGAAATGACAAACCCTGCGCCACCGTGAGTAAGGTAAAGGCAAAAATCAGATTCGCCACCGACATCGGCGTCATCAATAACCACAAGCCAGCCAGCGCCATAATGCTTATCGAAAGCAGTAGCAACCATGCATTGGAGAAATAACGGTTGAGTATATTTAGCGACACGCTCCCCATCAATAAACCTGCCGATGGGATGATCATAATTGTGCCGTACTCAGCAACCGTCAAACCAAGTTCATCCTGCATTAAGAATGGAAAAATACTTAATGACACGACCGCCCCTAAGTAGCTGATCCAATTGTAGCTTGCGCTGCCTATCACTTGAGGGTTAACAATAAGCTTAGAATAGGTCTTCAAAATCCCCCTCACTTCAAAGCGCTTAGGGCTATACGGCAAGGTTTCTGGCAAAATAAGCCAACCAAGAAGGTAAATCGCCACCAGATAGACAAGAACACAAATAAAAACAGCATGCCAGCCTAATTGAAACGCCACCCAACCACCAAATACTGGTGCAATAATAGGCATAATTGAGGCCGTCATGGAGATATACGACAACGCTTTTGTCAGTTGCTTTCCATCATAACTATCTCGCAGCACACTGCGCCCCAGCACCGATGCACTTCCCGCACCAAGTCCTTGTAATAACCGGCCCGATTCCAACGCGATTAAGTGGTCAGCGAAAACAATACACAGTAGCGTTCCGAGTAGGTAAATCCCCTGCCCTAGCAAAAAGACCGGCCGCCGGCCAATCGAATCCGATAAAGGCCCATAAAACAACTGCGATAGACCAAAACCGACTAAAAACAGCGTGACTAACATTTGCGCATCAGCCTGCGTAAGTGATAACGACTCACTAATCAAAGGTAATGATGGTAAATAAATACTCACGCCGACCTGCCCAGTGGCAATGATCATCATCGCCAAAAGCATAGGAGTTTTATTAAATGATTTTGAGTTTTCTTTATTCATACACATATTCTATATTGCGTATTAGTTTATGATAATAGAGTATGATGGAAATAGATTATGTCTTAACAGGAAACAATAGGCGCACGTATGGATTGGATTCAAAGTATCAATAGCTATATCAAAGTCGTTGAGGAAGGCAGTTTCAATGGTGCCGCCAGACGCATGAACACCACCAACTCTGCGATTAGCAAGCGTATCCATTGGTTAGAAGAGATCATCGGAGTACAACTGCTTAAACGAACCACTCGCTCCGTGACACAAACTGAAGCTGGCGCACTGTTCTACCAACGAGCAAAGGATTCAATGGATCGATTTCAGTCTATTATCGACGAGACTCGCTCTGTCAACCAAACACCAGCAGGATTGTTAAAGATTGGCGCTACCATCGCGGTAGGGTCGAAGTTTCTTGTTCAGTACTTTAATGATTTCCTCACCCAATACCCTGAAATTCGTATTCAACTCACCACAACAGCACCTGGACAATTACCCGACTCTAATCTGGATGTATTCATTAGTCGTGAAATTGAGCAAATGAACTCTTTGAGCATGAAACAAACCAAACTATTTGAACAAAAAATAGGATTTTACGCCGCCCCTTCATACATAGAGAAGCATGGGGAACCAACATCTATCGAAGAGCTAAAGCAACACAATATTCTGATATGGGGAGAACGCCCACAAAGAGAGTACAAAATAAATAAGAATCAGAGATTGATGTTATCTGGCAACTTTGCCACTACTAATCCAGAAGCCCTCTTTTTCGCCGCTAAAAGTGGTATGGGCGTATTAATAAGTAACGATATTATGATCAAAGAGGATATTAAATCCGGAGCACTTACGCGAATTTTGCCCAAGATACAGGCTGAGGATTCCACCGTCTACGCCTATTACCCCGCACTGGATTATGAACATACCAGAACCAAGCTATTTCTTGATTACATCAAATCCCGACTGGCACAGTCGAATGAAAGCGAGCAAAGCGTGTCGTAAAGTCACAACAGGTCGTTCGCTTAAACATTATCGTTGGACCCTCGATAGGCCTAAGCGAAGCGCGATTTATCAATCAAATACAATGATATTTCCTCATACATTTTCTATACAATTCCACGCAATTACTGGCAAGACGATATGCAATAATCAGTAATCTGGTTCATTTGGAGTTTCGTCTTGATCGTTTTCTTTTTTTTCTGTTTGCTCAGCTACTTGTTGCTGGTTGGTTATGCAGGGCTCAAAGCACATCAAAATCAGCAACTCAAGCTAACAGATACCTTGCTTCCTGTTTGGGTCATTGCATGTTGGTCATCGCTCGCGACTCTGGGCTTTGGACAGCAAAGTCTAGCTAACCTCATTGAGCTTCCCCTGCTGCTCTTCATTGCCAGTCTGCTCTATAATGGTCATGTCTATCTCGTGCTTTCTAACCCAAACCAAGCATTCACAACACGGGTTGCTATGTATGCGTTAACTCTGCTCATCACTATCGCGACTCGCTTATTTTTTCCACTTATCACTGAATAATGCCACAGCACCACAACGAGCCGTGGTATCAATCACTGCCGATCGTGCCCTCATATAGCGACCTAGCCCTATAGCGGTATACCTATTACCAATCAGGCTACGCTTAGATAAAACATACTTGGTCGCGCTTAGTTCATCATTTCACGTTATCATCATCAGAATACCGTATAATCACGGAACAACCGTGCGGCAATAGTGACACAGCATAGTTAATAGTTAATCGGTAATAGTTAACCACTCGACTCCCAGAAAGGACCTGATTTAATGGCAACGACGAACGTACTGATTGCAGGTGCTACTGGCTACCTAGGTCAATATATTATTAGCGAAGTAGCAGCCCGTGGTATGAACTTAAAAGCGCTAGCTCGTAATCCAAGTAAGCTCCATGAACAACCGCTTCTGCCAGAACAAATTATCCAAGCAGAAGTCACTAAGCCAGAAACGTTACGCGGTGTCTGTGCCAATACCGACGTGGTTATTTCGACGGTTGGGATTACTCGCCAAACGGATAAATTGTCATATGAAGATGTCGACTACCAAGCCAATCTCAACTTGCTGCGTGAAGCAAAAGCGACTGGCGTCAAAAAATTCATTTATGTGTCGGTATTTCGAGGTGAGCAGCTACAAGAGGTAGCAATTTGCCGCGCAAAAGAAAAGTTTGTGGCGGAACTCAGATCATCAGGTCTCGAGTACTGCATTATCCGCCCCACTGGTTTTTTCGCCGACCTAAGTGAAATATTTCATATGGCACAAAAAAACAAAGCCTATTTATTTGGTAACGGTGAGTTTCGTAGTAACCCAATACATGGCGCCGATTTAGCCGCCATTTGTGTCGACGCTATCACAACCAATGTGGATGAAATTGCTGTTGGAGGACCCGAGGTTTTAAGCCACAAAGAGATGGTTGATATTGCTTTTGATGTGCTAGGCAAGCGCGCTCGGATTCGCTACATTCCTGAATGGATTCGAAAAAGTGCACTATGGTCTGCTCGTCACCTCACCCCCAAATACGCCAGTGGACCCCTCGAATTTTTTATGACGGTGATGGCAATGAATATGATTGCTCCAACCTACGGTACACGTACATTGCGCGCCCACTTTCAGAACTTGCATAACCCACACAACACTGAGTCTGATACTCACCGTTAAGGTTATCAGTGATAACCTCATTCCAATAAACAAAGGTGGCTGTATTCGCCACCTTTATTTTTACTAAGTACCAATTCAAGTGAAATACCTAGTAACGTGAAGTACGAAGGTCGATATCAATTTAGCGCAATTTCAACATCTGACTGTATTTGGCTAGAACACGCCAGTACAAAACCATTTTCTACGTCTTCTGCCGTTAATGTTTCCGTACTTGAAGACTGCACTTGCCCTACTTTCACCTTACATTTGCAAGAACCACAAATACCGCTACGACAGGCCGCGATAACGGGTACACCGCCTTTTTCTAATGCATCCAGCAATAAACTACCCGGCTTCGCGTCCAGCTCTACACCAAAGCTAGGAACCGTCACCTTAACGACAGCTTGATCTTGAGTAGTACCAGCGACGATGGAGGCAACAACAGGCTCTGATTCTGCTGGGGTAAAGCTCTCTTGATGGAATTGTGACATGTCAAAATCAGCATGTTCTAAAACAGACTTAACCACTTCCATAAACCCGGTAGGGCCACATAAATAAATGGTACGGTCACGAAAATCAGCCACGAGTTTTTGTAACCACTCTAAGCTAATTAAACCTTGTGGATAATCGGTGCCACGGTTGTCTTCTAACAACATATTAAGGTTAAAGTGATCAACCTGAAGATTCAGCTCATTAATTTTATTGAAGTAAATAGCATCTTGTTTACTTTTTGCTAAGTGTAAAAACTCAATATCAACAGGAACCTCATTGGCTAACCAATCATCTACCATGGACATCACTGGCGTAATACCACAACCAGCACTGATCATAAGCACCTTGGCTTGTGGTGCGCAGTCCACATTGTTGAACTGCCCTACAGGTGTCATTGCCTCAACCGATTGACCCACTTCCAGCTGCTCGACGACATGGTTTGAAACAAGGCCGTTGGGCACTCGTTTAACCGTAAAACGTAATCGACTGTCACCTGGCTTCGAGCTAATAGAATACGCGCGAAAATGTTTATTGCCTTCTATATCGAAGCCTAGTGATGAAAACTGACCGGGCTTAAACTGAAACGTTACCTCGTGACTATTTGGCGACAACTCAAATGTGACTGAATCTGGCGTTTCAAACCATTTTTTCGTGCACGTAAGCTCCACTGCCCCTGACTGAGACCATGCCATATTACTCTCCTAACCATCAGCAATGGTGCCCGAAGACACCATTACAATTTTACTTTACAACGTTGTGATTGAGTTTCATTCGCTGCTTAATTACGCCGCTAAAATGGTTTTAAGATCTTCTTCAGCCGTTGTAATACCACGCATATCAAACTTGTCTTGCATGATCTTCAGCAGATTATCCGTTAGGAACGCAGGAGCCGTTGGACCCGTGTAAATACCCTTAACGCCTAGCGCAAAAAGTGTCAGCAAAATAACAATCGCTTTTTGCTCAAACCAAGATAACACCAGTGTTAATGGCAATTCATTGATTCCACAATCAAACTCATCAGCAAGTGCTAACGCCAGTTGAATTGCCGAGTACGCATCATTACATTGGCCCACATCTAACAAACGGGGAATACCGTTAATGCTACCAAACTCATTCTTATTGAAACGGAATTTACCGCAAGCCAACGTCAAGATAACGCTGTCTTCCGGAGCTTGGGCCGTGAAGTCGGTATAGTAACTACGTTCAGACTTATCACCATCACAACCGCCAACTAAGAAGAAGTGCTTGATCGCGCCCGCTTTTACTTGCTCAACCACGGCAGGTGCCGCCTGCATCAGCGCATTACGTCCAAATCCAACCGTAATCATGTGTTCAATTTCGTTGTGCTTAAAGCCCTCTAATGCGAGTGCACAATCAATCACTTGACTGAAATCGTCACCTTCAAGGTGAGCCACACCCGGCCAGCCAACAATACTACGAGTGAATAGGCGATCGGCGTATTGCCCTACATCTGGGCTCAATAGACAATTAGATGTCATCACGATAGCGCCAGGGAAATTAGCAAACTCTTTTTGCTGGTTCTGCCAAGCACTACCGTAGTTACCAGCTAAATGAGGGTATTTTTTCAACTCAGGATAAGCATGGGCAGGTAGCATTTCACCGTTGGTGTATACATTAATACCCGTACCCTCTGTTTGCTGAAGGATTTTTTCTAAATCATGCAAATCATGCCCAGAGACCAAGATACATTTACCTTGGATGGTCTTAACATTGACTTGGCTTGGCTCTGGGTGGCCAAATGTATCGGTTTCACCTTTATCCAGCATTTCCATGATTTTGTAGTTCATCAAGCCAATTTGCATAGAGGTATTGAGCAACGCCTCTAGCTCCGTAGGATCTGTACCCAACCAAGACATGATCTGGTGGTATTCCGCATAGACGGTTTCATCGGTTTGCGACAACACGCGAGCGTGCTCTAGATAGGCTGCCGCACCTTTCAAGCCATAAAGACACAACAAACGAAGCCCAATAACATCTTCATGCAAGCTATCGTGACCACGGTTTACCGCGGCTGTGGGTGCAAACGCCAACAGCGCCTCTTTTGAAGTTGGTAGATCGAACAACGCCGCTGAAGACAAAGTATCAAGCTGAACGTCTTGTAGGATCGCAGCGGCAGTCACCTGCTCTTGCAATCGTTGTTTATAAGTTGCAGCTAGGTTCGCGAGTTCAATAATACGCTCAGGGTCGAAGTTTACATTGGTCAATGTAGAGAAGAATGCACGCGGAGCCCATTGATCAATTTCCTGATCAACAATGCCAAATTTTCGGCCTTGATCGGCCCAGAAAGAAACACCTTGTAGCGTATAGACCAACACGTCTTGTAAATCGGAAACATCCGACGTTTTTCCACACATGCCTTGAGAGTATGAACAGCCCTTAGAAACAGGGGTTTGGATAGTTTGTTCGCATTGAATACAGAACATATTAAGAACTCCAGTATTTTAAATTCCTTGCTTTGATGCATTGCCAAAGCCATTTATTCACTCTTGGGCTAATTGCACTAACCGTGCCAAAAATTAAAAATGACATAACCCACTAATAAAAAAGGGATTTAACAATAAAACCACACTTTCACTGTGTCATTTAGACCACACAAAGAACAACAACAAAAGACCCGATAGAGTTAAAATGACATATTGGTTCAATTATCAATAAGCGTTAAGTGATTGTGAGCCGTTACCGTTGTTGGTAAGGTATGAGAAAATATAAAGAAAATAGGCTCTAGTGAACGCAGTAGTATTTGACAATGTCGATAAATGGTTTGGTGAATTTCAAGCGCTCAACGCAATCAACCTAAACATTAATCAAGGCGAAATCGTCGTAATTTGCGGCCCATCTGGTTCTGGAAAATCAACGCTGATTCGTTGTGTTAACGGACTTGAGCAACACAATAGTGGTGCTATCACGGTACTTGGTCATCCAAATGACTCTAAAAGTATTGCCCCTGGCCAAGTTGGAATGGTATTCCAGCATTTCAATCTATTTCCGCACCTAACCGTTCTTGAAAACCTCACGTTAGCGCCGATACGAACACTCAAACTGTCAAAAGCCACCGCCAATAAGCGTGGGCTAGAGATGCTCGCTCGTGTCAAAATTGCTGAACAAGCCCATAAATATCCCTCTCAGCTGTCTGGCGGACAACAGCAACGCGTCGCAATAGCTCGCTCGCTGTGCATGAAACCAACCATATTGCTCTTTGATGAACCCACTTCAGCACTTGACCCAGAAATGATCAGTGAAGTACTGAACGTGATGATTGAACTTGCAGAAGAAGGAATGACCATGCTTTGTGTCACCCATGAGATGGGGTTTGCTAAGCGCGTTGCTGACAAGGTGGTGTTTATGGATGAAGGTCGTATTATCGAGTCAGCTTCACCTAACACGATCTTTGACGCCCCTGCTCACCCTCGTACCAAAGCATTTTTAGATAAGATCCTTAACCATTGATGACCTCGAAAGCCGCATCATCCAGTTCAACTCTGGTAAACATCATTAAACCCGTCGCATCAGCAATACTGCAAATAGCGATAATTATCTATGCCTTGGTTTGGCTGCTAGATAGCGGCGCACAAAACATGGGATATCGTTGGCAATGGGAACGAGTTCCTGACTACCTCACCTTTTATGAAGATGGAGCATGGTGGCCTGCGGAGCTACTTGAGGGCTTGTTAGTCACTATACAAATTAGTGCCGTGGCGCTTATTTTCACTCTCATCTTTGGTTTGGTTACTGCGCTACTTAAACGTTCAGGCTCAATTGTAGGACGAAGCATTGCTCACTGCTACGTAGAGACCATTCGAAATACACCGCTACTCGTACAAATTTACCTACTTTACTTCGTCTTTGGCCCAATCATAGGACTCGACCGTTTCTCTACCGCTGTACTGGCACTCGCACTATTTCAAGGCGCGTACACAGCAGAGATACTCCGAGCGGGATTAATGAGTATCCCCAAAGGACAAAGTGAAGCGTGTCGAAGCATCGGACTTTCACCATTTTTTACCTATTACGATGTGATATTACCTCAAGTCGTGCGCCGGACTCTGCCACCGCTAACCAATGAAGTCGTTTCACTAATTAAGAACTCTTCTATTGTCAGTGTTATGGCGATTTTTGACCTCACTACCGAAGGGCGAAATATCGTCGCTGAAACGGCAATGCCTTTTGAAATATGGTTTACCGTTGCGGCAATTTATCTCGTATTAACGCTCTCGCTATCAGCAATTTCAGCTTGGCTAGAGCATAGATTAAACACCGAAAAACACACCTAACCTCATTTGTACTCAAGGAGCCACACGATGAAAAGGACATTAACGACAATAACCAAGGCCGCGGCTATCCTGCTGATGGGACTAAGCGCATCCATAAGCGCTTATGCCAGCGATACACCGAACCTTGATAAAATTAATGAGCGAGGTACATTGCGCGTTGGTATGTCTACCTTCGTTCCATGGGCAATGCGTGATAAGCAAGGTGATCTCGTCGGTTTTGAAATTGATGTAGCAAAACGATTAGCAGCAGACTCCGGCTGGAAAGTGGAATTTGTTCCCACCGCATGGGACGGTATCATTCCAGCACTATTATCACAAAAGTTTGATGTCATCATTGGTGGGCTCTCCATTACACCTGAACGCTCTAAAAGCGTGCTTTTTACACAACCTTACTCACACTCTGGTGTTCAAATTGCAGCAAGCAAAAAGCTTGCAGCTGACTTCTCAACTGTTGAAGACTTTAACTCACGACGCATTAAAATAGCCGCTCGTCGAGGCGCTTATACTGTACAGGTTGCGCGCGAAACCTTCCCTAAAGCCAAAGTTCTTCAATTCGATGACGACGCTCAAGCGTTCCAAGAAGTGCTTAATGGCAACGCTCATGCGGTTATTGCCTCTAGCCCAAAACCAGAACATGAAGCAGTAAAAAACTCAAACGCGCTATTTATCCCATTTGACGACCGTCTATCAAAAGGCAACGAAGCCTTTGCCGTACGTTTAGGTGAAGACGACAAAACAGCTTTCTTCAATGAATGGATACAAGCTCGCACTGACGATGGGTGGCTAAAAGAGCGCTACGAGTACTGGTTCTCAACCCTTGATTGGCAAAATCAGGTAGCAAGCGGACAATAGCTCATGACCAAACCCAACGCGTTTACCACCAAGCCTGACCAACCTCGTTTTTTCCGTTGGCGCCCTAACACGCTCGACATTGCGCTATTAACTTTATTAGCGATGGTGGCAGTATGGCTTGGCTATCGTTCTTCTATTGGTATTCACTACCAATGGCGCTGGCACGATGCATTCGCGTTGGTTTTCACTCCAAGGGCTGATGGCAGCTTACCCTATTTTGTTCAAGGTATTATTTCAACACTGCGATTAAGTCTATGGGGAATGTTACTGGCACTATCACTGGGTACACTACTCGGACTCGCCAAACACTCAGCCATTAAGGCGATCGCGATCCCTGCGAACTTATTCATCCAATTGGTCAGAAACATACCGCCACTGGTATTCATCTTTATTTTTTACTTTTTTGTATCTAACCAACTGATTCCATTACTCGGGCTAACCGAAGTTCTAAGAGAACATTCAGGATCAATTAATGGTGTTCAGTCTTTTCTGTTTGGTCCTAGTAGGTTATGGGAAAACTTACTGTCTGGGGTTGTTTGCATTGGGTTGCTGTCATCAGCGTATGTGGCCGAAATTGTTCGCTCTGGATTGGCGGCAATACCAAAAGGACAATGGGAAGCAGGCAGAACATTGGGGCTATCGACTTGGAGCCAATATAAAGACGTTATTGCCCCGCAAGTCCTAACTCTGATAAGCCCAGCCCTCGCCGGGCAAGCGATTTCTTTGGTAAAAGACACATCAATCGTTTCTCTAATCTCGATCCAAGAAATGACATTTGTTGGCACAGAAATCGCTAACTCTTCCGGCCTCATTTTCGAAATATGGCTCATAGTAGGAATGTGTTACTTTCTATTGTGCTTTTCACTGTCACTGCTATTCAAACGAATGGAAAGCCGCAGTTATAAGTACTAAATATTGGTGTAAACTCACCTAACATTGCTCGATACCACACGCTCATTAAAGTGTTGAAATGCGTTTCAACACTTGACCTCGGGTCTTCATAACCAGCAAGTATGAAGACCTGTAGCCCTCATACTATATTAACGAACCTTGTCACTATTTTTCGTCAAAACAGACTTTAGTGTACTCTTGCATTGTTGGCAGCCATGTCGTTCCGTATGAACACCCCGCGGACAAGTCATGAATAATGGAATTCGTCGTAACAAAAGCATTCCCTTCATAAGGAGCTTTTAGTAGTGGCTTTTGCTTAAAAATATCTTTAAGCGCTGTCACTGATTTTTCTGGGCTGTATTTTGCGTGGCTTTCAGCCACTTCGTTTCTCCAGATCGTAGTCTTGACCGCGTAGTCAAAGAGGCTTGCGTTACCGTTCGCATAATGATCAATCAGTGCCTTTTCTTTACCTAGGGGGTGATTGGTATGTGTCACGTAACCTTTGACAGCCCCATTGATCACGTCATTGCTACCACGTTTATTTACAACCGTAATTATTTGCCCCTTTTTATCGGCAAAACTAGTCGCATACGCGGCATTAACTTCCAATCTATCTAGCGTTTCTTTCGCGGACATAACATTGTCGAACTTTGTTGCCATCGCTAATAGAACACCACTTATCGGAACACCCGCTTCTAATCCCCCCGCATAAAATGCATCCACAGTATTCACCGCCGTTGCGAGATCTCGCCCCATAACAATTGAGGTAAACAGCGGCTCCGGAGCATGCACAATTACACCGTTACTTTTCCATATCGCACCATATCCAGCCAACGATACAGGCATATCCTGATTTTGACCAAGGACGCCATTAGACCAACCAATGGTTGTGCAACCACGAGTTTTACCCGCTGCTTCTTGCAAGGCTAACAACCCGCTACTCGCCACATCCTGAATATTCATAGCAAAAAGACCATCCATCGCCCATACGGTCAGATAGACCTCATCCGTGGTAAAACCAGAAGCATCCGCCACACCTGAATAGAAATCTATCAATTCAGGAAACTCTTTCTCCATTTTGTTTTTATTACTCAGTATCTCTGCACGTTGAGCGGGTGATAGTTTTCCATCCATCTCCGTCAGCTTATCGCTGATAATATGACCAATCACATCTTTACCAAACGCGTTGATATAACCCTTAACAATATCTTTTCCGCCTTGCGCATTTAAACCAGAAAACTCCAGAACTGGCGTTGACTCTTGGATCATTTGAGATTCATTGGGTTGATAAAATGTGCCACTTAATTCCACTGACACACCATTGATCCCTGTATTTTCGGCATTTTGTGCAAGTAATTGGCTAGAAAAGCTAAAGGCACAAATAATAGCGGTGGTTAAAATTGACTTTTTCATGGTGATACCTCTTGGGTTAAACGTAAATTCGGTTTGCTCACCACAAACAATAGAGTTAAAGTTGGTTTAATCGAAGGATATAATGTCCCATATATGGAATGGTAGTATGTAATGCTAAATAAAGATCTTCCCCTCATCGAAACTCGATTACTGAATTGCTTTGTTGCCATCGCTGAAACAGGCAGTCTACATAAAGCCAGTATTCGAATAGGGAAATCTAAATCGACTCTTAGTCGATGGCTGGCTGAATTTGAAGATTTACTTGGGTATGAAGTCTTCGATAGAAAAAGTAGTGGCTTGGTTATCGAGATCAATAAACAAGGAGTAGCACTACTTCCCAATGCAAAAAGTGTGCTCGCTTCTGTGCATCGATTTTCAGCCCACGCCAGTTCAATAAACGTCGCAGACGTCCCTATTTCAATCAATCTTGCATTTAATCAGTTTATTGAACACGAGTGCATGGCAGAAATCATTGTCCATCTAAAAAAGAAATACCCCGAAACCGAGATTAATGTCGCAAGCGATCTGTCTAGCCAAGCACAACAGTTACTACAAGATGGCAGCATTGATTTTGTGCTCGTCCCCGTCCCAGAATTGGTTCATCCTGATATCGGCGGTATTGGTGTAGGTAGCGAACAAATGATGTTAGTCGCCGCTAACGAACATGCCTTAGCTTCAAGTATCAATGTTAACTTTCAGTCACTGCTTTCGCATACTGTACTTATCCCAAGCCACCTGCAAAACAACACCGATAAAAGGCATTTGTTGCCTTTAGACACAATATCAACGCCAAATTTCGACCTTTCTGTACACTGTGCAAGAAAAGGCGCTGGTATTGCCTATGTACCAGAATACACAGCACGACCACATTTACTAAATGGTGACATCTGCCAACTTAATACCAATTGGGAAGAGTTTTCGCAAGTCATACCTCTAATGCTCATGTTTCGGTTGAACTATCCCTATCAAGAAATCAAAAATGACTTAGTTCATATACTCCGCTCATGGTTTGGCTATCAAGAATCATAGTAACGTACTCTGATTTCAATCACTGTTGCCAAGTAACAAAGAGTCCGCCTGATAAGCGCCGACTCTTTGTTACTCTCGAGTCACTGTCAATTATATAGGAAGGTAATGATCTACTAATAAGACAACGAACAGTACCATTAAGTGTATGATCGAAAACTTAAATGTCTCTATCGCGGTTTTGTCATCTGCGGCAAATTTTAATTTCCAGGCATAATAGATAAAACCAGCACTTAATCCGGTTGAACCGACGAGATAGAGCAGCCCAGTCATTCCCACCAGCGCAGGCATTAAGCATACTAACGCCAATAAAATGGTATAGAGCAAAATAGAGGTTTTCGTATACTCCACTCCATGGGTTACAGGTAGCATTGGAATGTCTGCTTTAGCATAATCGTCCTTTCTATGGATCGCCAACGCCCAAAAATGAGGTGGTGTCCAAATAAAGATAATCATGACCAATAGCCATGCATTGGCATGAAGCTCACCAGTCACTGCTGTCCAGCCAAGTAGAGGCGGCATCGCGCCCGCGATACCCGCAATAACAATATTTTGTGGTGTCGCTCGTTTCAAATATAAGGTATATACCACCGCGTAACCCAGCAAACTTGCAAACGTAAGCCACGCTGTTAGCCAGTTTACGGTGGATGTTAAAATCACAAAACCCGCAACACCTATGCTTGATGCAAACACCGACACCTTAAATACGCTTAAATCTCCTGATGGTAACGGGCGCTTATGGGTGCGAGACATGATGCCATCAATTCGACGATCTATTAGGTGGTTAAATGCCGCCGCCGAACCCGCCATAAGTGCAATCCCAAGTAAGCCCATAATAGTTTGCTGTAACGGCAGTGCCCCCGGAACGGCAAGACACATCCCAACTAACGCTGTAAGAATCATCAACGCCACCACTTTAGGCTTAGTTAAAGTAAGATAAACTCTCCAGTCAGCTTGATGCTTTGCAGCACCCTTGGAAACAACGTTACTTTTACTAGAAGGAATGAGCGGCACACCACTCGTTGGTACTGTCGTCGTTTTATTCATAGAGATCTCTCCTTATCCCCAGACGCTTTAGCGGGCGAAATCGACTCGTAGGACTCGATAACACTAAACTTAGGCTTACTACGCGTCACCGCTCTCGCAGACCAGATAACGTAATTAGTTTTAATCAAAGTCAATAGAAGCAATGCAGCCCCCAAGTTATGCAGAACTGCAATGCCTAACGGCAAATGAAACAGTACATTGCAAACACCAAGTAACAGTTGCATCACTAGCATCATGGCTAGCCCTTTTCCGAGACGCTTAAACGCTTTGTGTTGCTGGCGCATTAATTGATAAATAAGCAAACAAACCACCACTGTGACTAACATTGCGCCTATACGATGCGTGACATGAATCGTCATACGTGCTGCATAATCTAAAACCCCAAACTCATAGCTTTCCACACCAAAATGCACGGGCGTAAAGGCCGTGATAAAGTCCAAAGATTCAAACCACTGCCCTTCACATATTGGCAAGCTTGTACACACCACTGCCGCGTAATTAGACGACGTCCATCCACCGAGCATGATTTGAATAATGGTTAGTACGAGCGCGACTGCAGCTAAATACTTAAGGGAATTAGGCAACTCAGATGCAGATATCTGTCTTGAAAATGGCTCTGTATCTATCCCTTGATTCGGTGTGACGACTTTAGGTTGAAAAGGCTGGCGTTGTGGTGATGTCGAAAGATCGTTGGCTCCTACTTGCTCTGCTCGTCTATCAATTATAACGCTGGGTCGTAACCGTAGATAACTAAAGAACAGCAGTGCAAACATGGTAAAGCCACCGAGTAAGTGCCCCATCACCACAATCGGCATGAGTTTCAGTGTCACCGTCCACATACCTAATGCCGCTTGAAAAACAATGATAACCGATAAGGATAACGGTAATAGCAAGCCCATTCGATGGCGTTCTTTGACAATGCCAATCACGGTAATCATAAACACCAGTAACCCTAAAGCACCCGCTAAGTAGCGATGTATCATTTCTAGCCAAGCCTTGTCTTGCTCCACAGCCCTTTCGGGATATAGCGTGTTAGCCACTTGCACTTCCACTTTATCCGTAGGCACGGTCAACTGTCCGTAACACCCTGGCCAGTCCGGACAACCAAGACCCGCATCCGCCAACCGAGTATAGGCCCCCATCGCAATGACAATCACAGTCAGTACTAAACTCAATCTGATTAGATGAATCAATTTCATAGCGACTCCTTGTTATCTCACTTTTTGCTTCCATGCGGCGAAACGTGATCTTTTTAGCAAATGAACCAACCATTAAGTCACATCAATGCTTTACCCCACACGTGACAATTTAAGTAGCTTACGTAAATCCGTTAGCACTCCTTTACTGTGTGATGCTTCATTCTCAGCAGTCGCCGCCTCAAAAGACATGACGAGCTGTCCTAATGTATCGACAATCACATACCCTTCCTTTGGAACTGCACTGACAAATTGATCAGTCACCTCTATCATCATCACCGAGTTAGGTAATTCAGGCACCGTTTGACCGGGTAATACATAAACAACTGGCGTCACTCGCTCTTGGTGGTGCCCCAATGCAATATAGGTTTGCCCTAACACGTATAAACGATTTTGACACGCGGCTTGGCAAACGCTTGGAAGCATATAACCAAGTTGCCAGCTTTCGTGTTGCAACGGATTATTTACGCCAAGATCTCCAAGGGTAACTCTTGGCTCAACAAGCACTCCGTGGTTGGTAACGCCAGATTGATACCAATGATTAGACAAAATCGTTTTGGCGAAAATAAAAGGCAGGGCAAAGAATAAAACAAGCACAAGTAGGGTCAGCCTACCTTTCCACTGAGCACGACGATTTGTCCCCGAGTCGTTGTGCTTTCTTAGCGAATGTGGCGTGTTTTTGTGTTGGTGCTGTAACGTGTTCTCTTCGCTCATGACGCCTCCTTGCGAGATGATTTGAACGATCTTCTGGCGACAGCAAGCATAATGAATGCAAACACCGCCGCCATAGAAAACCATTGCAATGAATAACCAAAGTGCTTGTTAGAATTCATTGATATCGGCTTCCAAGGATGCACATTACCCGTTGACCCGTCTGTGGGCTGGATGACCCAACCAAGTAAAGGTTGGGTCATCCACTCAGCCATGTCAGCTAAATTCAAGTTCTGAATTCTATAAGTTTTATATGTGCTCGCGTTAACCTCTTGCAACATCGGTAACGTTTCTAAATACAGCGCATTTCCTAATGGATTCGGTTGCTTCTGATATAGACGTCCCGTCACTTGCACATGGCCCGTAAAGGGAGAGATATAAGGCAGCGCATCTCGACTGCCCATCACTGGAGCGAAACCTAATTCAAGCATGATGCGACGACCGCTAGAATCTTGCATGAGTTGGTACACCAAATAGCCAACTTTGCCATCAACCGTTTGGTTATCGAGATAAAATAGAATCGGTTCAGGTTGCAACTTCGCCAATATGGGATAACCAAGAAAAGCACGATATTCATGTTGAGCGGCATCAACGTTAGCCATGCTAACCGCGGTGGGAATATCCTGTTCTGACAGTAATGTTGGTGGCTGCTGAGCTCGTTCTGCAAGCATGGATTCAATATCTTGTTTTTCTAACCCACGCTCCCATTGCCAGAAACCCAATTTGACCAATAACGAAAAGACGACCACAGTTAAAATCAACGCCGTCCAAAACCAAGCCGACAGCATACTAGGAGAGCTTATGTTGACCCCATTAGTATTTAAAGTTGTTTTAGTACTGCTACTACTTTTCATTATTTTTAACTTGGCCCTTGCTCTAATTCGAATGGTAAAAGACGACACAACTTCTGAGAAACCGATGAGCTACTACCTTGGACGACGCGTACTATTCTCCGCTATAGTGGTTATCTTGCTGATTATTGCCCTTAAGAGCGGTATTTTGGTGCCCAATATGAGGCCCTATTAGAACCTCAAGCCCAGCCCTTTCGACCTTGTAACGTGTTGTTCTACAACACATACACAAATACAAACAAACACAACCACACCACATCAACAAAATGCCAATACCAACTGCCCGCTTGAAACGCGAAATGGTTCTTGGGAGTAAAGTGATCCTTTGCAATTCGAAACAGTAATACGATTAAAAAGATAGTCCCCAAGCACACGTGAAAGCCATGAAACCCAGTGAGCATGAAGAAGGTATTACCGTACACACCAGACTGAAGTGTTAAACCCATATCCTGATAGGCGTGTGCGTATTCTATCGTTTGAAAATAGAGAAAGAACACCGCCAAAACGATAGTAATTTCTAACCAAACAATCAGTGCGGTACGTTTGTTTTTTTCTAAACTAACATGAGCCATATGTAAGGTGATGGAAGACAACAGCAGAAGAACGGTGTTTTTAAGCGGTAAGCCCTGCCACGGCATCGCTTCGGTTTCAGTCCCTCCGGGCGTCAGAGTCAATGGCCACATAGCTTCAAATGCTGGCCATAACACTTCATGCGTCATGACATTATTGTCTGCCCCACCGAGCCATGGCACAGAGATCATTCGCGCGTAAAACAGTGCACCGAAAAAAGCACCAAAGAACATGACTTCTGAAAAAATAAACCAACTCATTCCCTGCTTAAATGAGCGAGTAATTTGTTCAGAGTACAGTCCTGATAAAGACTCTGTCACGACGTTACTAAACCAACCAGACAACATATACAGCAAAATAATAAAGCCTAACGCCAAGATGACGTTACCAATGACGCTTCCGGCTCCCCCAACTTCTAAATTTTGCACTGTTAGACCAGCACCAACGGCCACTAAGAACAGAGCAATAGCGCCGATAATTGGCCAGCTACTTTGCGCTGGAACGTAATAAGATTGAGGTTTACTCATTGCTTAACTCCCTGTTAAGTGCGCTTTTACTGCCTGTACTGCTTTGACTAACATCAATGACATCCTGCGGGTTAACCCTATTAGAGTCACTATTACTGGCGCTATTGGTAATGTTGGTTGTGTTGGTTGTGTTGGTAATGTTGGTAATATTGAAAAGCGTGTATGACAAAGTCAGTGTGTGTATAGACTCTGGCACATCAGGCTCTATATAGAAAATAAGCGGCATTTCTGCCTGAGCGCTTGCTTCTAATGGCTGTTGATTAAAACAAAAGCACTCTATTTTATTAAAGTACGCCGCGCCCAATCCAGGAGAGACAGAAGGAACCGCTTGTCCTACTAAAGGCTGCGTCGCATTATTCGTCGCCATATAAGCGGTTTGGATCACCTGACCCGGATGCACATCCATAACGACCTGCTGAGGCGTAAACGCCCAAGGCATGTCTGGGTTAATGTGCGCCATAAACTCCACACGAATGGTTCTTGATGTATCGATCTGCATGCCAACCGGCTGAACTGCCGATACCGTATTCGTCTTACCGTTAATACCCAAGACGTCACACATCACGTCATATAAAGGGACAAGCGCAAACCCAAACCCAAACATACCGATCACCGCAGCGCATAGTATGGCTATCAGTTTTTTATTTGACGCTTGGGGTTTGCTTTCCATCAAAAGATCCGCCTTTAATCAACGCGTGGTGGCGTAGAAAATGTGTGATGCGGTGCAGGACTAGGTACCGTCCACTCAAGACCCTCTGCACGCTCCCATGGTTTCGCTTGTGCTTTTTCACCACCGCGAATGCACTTAATCACCAACCACAAAAAGATAAGTTGCGATAAGCCAAAGGCAAAACCACCAATTGATACTATCTGGTTCACATCGGCAAACTGAATCGCGTAATCAGGGATCCTTCTTGGCATTCCTGCTAACCCTAAGAAATGCATAGGGAAAAACAACACATTGACGGAAATCACTGAGCACCAAAAGTGCCACAAACTCAACTTATGGTCATACATATGTCCCGTCCACTTCGGCAACCAGTAATAAGCCGCCGCCATAATCGAGAAGACCGCGCCGGTTACCAGCACATAATGGAAGTGAGCCACCACAAAATAGGTATCGTGATACTGAAAATCCGCAGGTACAATCGCCAACATAAGTCCCGAAAAGCCACCAATGGTAAATAAGATAATAAAGGCGATGGCAAACAGCATGGGCGTTTCAAAGGTCAACGCCCCACGCCACATCGTTGCGACCCAGTTAAAGACTTTGACGCCTGTGGGTACGGCAATCAGCATAGTGCAATACATAAAGAACAGCTCAGCAAACACAGGCATTCCCGTGGTAAACATATGGTGTGCCCAAACCAAAAATGACAGCAAAGCAATACTGCATGTGGCATAAACCATCGAGTGGTAACCGAATAACTTCTTGCCACTGAACGCAGGAACAATCGCGGAAATGATGCCAAATGATGGCAAAATCATAATGTAAACTTCAGGGTGTCCAAAGAACCAGAATATATGCTGGAACATCACAGGGTCACCACCACCGGCAGCATCAAAAAAACTGGTACCGAAATATTTATCTGTCAATATCATGGTTACCGCACCCGCTAGTACGGGCATCACGGCAATCAACAAAAACGCCGTGATAAGCCATGTCCACACAAAAAGCGGCATTTTCATTAACTTCATACCCGGCGCTCGCATATTGAAAATGGTCACAATGACGTTAATGGCACCCATAATCGAACTGATACCCATGATGTGTACAGAAAAGACAAACAACGCGGTACTGTCAGGGCCATATGTGGTGGACAATGGTGCGTAGAATGTCCATCCAAAGTCTGGTCCACCACCGGGCATAAACAGCGAAGAGAGAAGAATAAGGAACGCAAAAGGCAGAATCCAAAAGCTTAGGTTATTCATACGAGGCAGCGCCATATCAGGCGCCCCGATCATCATAGGAATCATCCAGTTCGCCAACCCAGTAAAGGCTGGCATTACCGCACCAAACACCATCACTAAGCCATGAACTGTGGTCATCTGATTGAAAAAATGCGGATCAATCAACTGCAAACCGGGCTGAAATAACTCTGCACGGATGACCATGGCCATCGCGCCTCCCGTCAAAAACATGATGAAACTAAACCAAAGGTAAAGCGTACCTATATCTTTATGGTTGGTAGAATACACCCAACGCGCCCAACCGGTTGGGGTGGCATGGTGCTCATCATGTTCAGGCTCGTCTTGTAATATCCCCTCTGAGACTGCACCACTTTCTGCACGGCTCAATTCAGCATCTGTCGCAGCTGACGATTTTGTTGTTTCCATGGGATCCATCTTCATCACTGCTCCTCGGAGCTAACAGGCTCCATTCCTTGAGTTTTGTACGCATTTACGTCTGATGCCTGCACGGTATCACCCGTATCATTTCCCCAGGCATTTCGCTGATAGGTTACGACTGCCGCGATTTCTTTATCACTCAGCTGATTAGCAAAGGACTGCATCGCCGTACCATTCACACCATCAACAATTTTTGCAAGGTGCACCGATACCTCTCCGGTCGTTGCCACAGGACTACCCGCAATCGCAGGAAATGCGCCCGTAATTCCGCTCCCATTCGCTTGATGACACACGGCACAACGAGCGGTGTAAACCTCCTCTCCAAGAGCCATCAACGTTTCCATAGACAAGGTTGCATCCAACGATTTTGCGGCTTCTTCTTTCGCCAATGCCATTTCTTGTTTTTTCTCACTTAGCCACGCGTCGTAATCCTCTTGCGTCATCGCATGCACGACAATTGGCATGAAGCCATGTGCCTTACCACAGAGCTCTGCACATTGGCCTCGATAGACACCTGGCTGTTCTATTTTGGTCCATGCTTCATTAATGAAACCTGGGATGGTGTCTTTTTTGACGGCAAAGTCTGGTACCCACCATGAGTGAATCACATCATCCGACGTCATGAGAAAACGAATCTTCTGGTTGATTGGAAGTACCAAGGCATTATCAACCTCAAGCAAATAGTGAGCGCCTTTCTCTTCAATGCCATCTATTTGCTTTTGGCTGGTTGCAAGTAATGAATAAAAACCGACATCTTCGCCAAAATACTCGTAGTGCCATTTCCACTGTGAGCCAGTGATCTTAATGGTTAGATCCGATTGAGAAGTGTCTTCCATCGCAATTAACGTCTTGGTAGCGGGAATAGCCATAGCAACGAGGATGATAATGGGAATCACCGTCCATAACACTTCGACTTTGGTACTTTCGTGGAAATTGGCGGCGACAGCACCTTTCGATTTTCGATGTTTGATGATGGAATAGAACATCACACCAAAGACTAAAAATGCGATGGCACAGCATATGTAGAAGATAAGCATATGAAGGTCATAGACCTTATTGCTAATGTCCGTCACCCCACGGGTGAGGTTGTAGTTGTTTGATTCAGCGCTCACAGGCTGGCTGACGAGCATCGCCGTCATAGCCATCCATGAGCAAACGGGCAGCAATCTTTTCAAAAGATTTCTCCTTTGCCTAGCCACATCTCTCCTGATGCGGTTCCCCTTAAACATCAACCAAGCACGTCCAAACAGTGATCAAACTGATTAGGATGGTGATGCCGTAATCAAGCTCAGATTGCTTCATTCTTAGTCACAACACTCTAATCGCTATGTTGTAAATTCTAAAAAGGCAACTGAGCTTTAGCACGTTCCGCTACAAATTAGCGAAACAAGGTGAGCCAAAAGGCTCAAACAAACCCAACAGGTAAATGCTCAAAGCAAACAACGAACCACTTACTTATTAAGTTTAGTGTCAATAAATATAACGTAAGCACTTGTTATATTTTTGTTAATTAAATGCTAGTTAGAGAAGTCGAGTTCTGCAAGAAGAAAAATAAAAGGCTTGATTTTGTGATGACGCTTGGCTTGATTTTCGAAAGATTTTGACAAATTCCAAAACAAAAACTCTACTCGAAAGAGAGCGATGGGTCCCCCGAAACCATGCAGGTCCATCAGCAATTTCAAGCAAAAAAAACGCTAGACTGAATGTCTAGCGCTTCTATAGTTTGTATTAGCAATAGGACCAACCGGAGTCCTTCATACTAGTTACTCACTACTAGATACTTACTACTAATTATTAAGCTTGGACTGGTCGAAGCATGAACCAATAAGGGAAGTTCTCGCTTTTCGACAACACTGTGAAACCTCGACGTTCGAACGTCTTCACTACCGTCTCACTTGATGCCACGACATAAGTTGGCTTACCTGTTTCATCGGCTTGATCTGTTACTGTTTTAATCAAAGCACCCGCTAAACCTTTACCGCCAGCTTTAGGAGAAACACCTAATCCCCATAACCAGTAACAGTCTTGAAGAGGCGGTACTGCCAACATTTGCTCGCAAACCTCTTTTGCCAACTCAATTTTTGTCGAGCCCATCATGCGTGTCACAATCGCAAGTAATTCCATCTTCTGCATAATATCGGCTTCATGTTTACCCGGAGAGCGCATGATCACACAACCTTCATTGTCTGGTGTGGTGTACACTTCGCCGCCCCCTAAACCCCATTCGCCAAGAGCCCAACGCCAATATGAATCATGAGCAAAATCGGATGCTTCATCTTGTCGTAAAGCCGCCTGCATAGCTTCATTGTTTGCATATGCATCAATAAACATCTCACTCAATGCTGGCACGGCAGAGTAGTCCGCCTTTATAATCTTCAATTCAGACATGTTATTTCCTCAAACGGATCAAAATGACTAGGTCATAAACAGACGCCAGTTATGCTTGGCATCCTTGTTACCCAAATGGGTACTTACCAAAATATTTTTTATACCCAAACCTCAATAAAACAGGACTTGAGCAACTTGTCAATAGCAATCAGTTGCAAACGTTCGCATACCTAAGCTATTGAAGTTCCTCTTCAAAAGCCGTTTTGTCAGCATAATTCAGCTTCCGTATTAGATAAAAATAAACTGTCGATATAAGCTATCTAATTGCTGTCGAATGTCGTCAATAGCACCCCTGTCTCGCTCGGCAGATACAAGTAGCAATTGTCCCTCCAATGCCGTTATACGCTGACATAATTCCGTTAAATTGTGGCAAAAGCTTGTCTCGTAAACTGGCTGTATCGGCGTAGCTTCTGAAGATATTTTCCGTTTTGATGATGCAGGAGAAATACTATGTACCTGATTGTAGGAGATTTGCCTCTGTCGCCTGCTATTTGACTCTGCAATGGCTTGCTGCATCGCTGGTGTGACTTTGTCAGCATACAAAATCGCCAGTCCATTAACATTGCGAGCTGCCCGCCCAATAATTTGAATAAGCGCTTGTTTAGAGCGTAAAAAGCCAGCGTGGTCTGCATCAAAAATAGCAATCAGAGAGGCCTCTGGAATATCTAGTCCCTCTCTTAACAGGTTAATTCCAATTAGCACATCAATGTCACCACGCCGTAATGAGTCAATAATTTCTACTCGGTCTGAGGTTTTCACATCAGAGTGAATATAGCCAACCTTAATACCTAACGTCTTGAGGTGTTGCTCAAGAGATTCGGCACTTCGTTTGGTTAACGTCGTCACCAATACCCTTTCATCGACCTGAATTCTTTTCTGTATTTCGCCAATAAGATCGTCAACTTGAGTAGCAAGCGGCCTAATATCAATGACTGGGTCTAAGAGCCCTGTTGGCCGGATAATCTGTTCAACCACATGATTACCTGAGCGCTTTAACTCATAAGCTCCCGGTGTGGCTGATACAAAAATGGTCTGAGGTTTTAGCTTTTCAAATTCGCTAAACATGATGGGGCGATTGTGTTGTGCTGATGGCAAGCGAAAGCCATAGTCAATGAGTGTCTCTTTTCGACTTTGATCGCTTTTATACATTGCGGATATTTGAGGAATCATGACATGAGATTCATCGATAAACAGCAAGCCATCTTTCGGTAAATAATCCAAAAGTGTCGTTGGGGGCAATTCAATATCACGTTTATTTAAATAACTCGCGTAGTTTTCCATTCCAGAGCAATAACCAAAATCCCGCATCATGTCTAAATCATGCATGGTCCGCTCGAACAAGCGACTTGCCTCGGTTAAACGAGACTCGGCGGTAAGCACTTGTATCCTTTTTTCAAGCTCTAGCTGAATCGATTCTCGAGCAGCCAGTAACTGACTTCGTGAAGCCGCATAGAGCGTTTTCGGTGATACTCGGTAGTGCTGTATGTCCTCTAAGGCTTTCTCTAGAATCGGATCCATCCATTGTAAACGTTCGACAGTTTGATTGCCCAAAATCACCCGAATCGCTTTATACTCAGAATCTGCAGGGAAAATATCAACCACATTACCATCAACACGAAACGTAGCCCGCTCAATCGTTTTTTGGCATTGCGTATATTGCAACGCATACAGTCTCGATACTAACTCTTCTTTATCAACCATTGCGCCTACCGTTAACGGTATTTGAATGGCCCGATAATCCGCAGGATCGCCCAACCCATAAATGGCAGACACCGACGCAACCACTATCGTATCTCTGCGTTCCACAAGCGACTTCGTTGTCGATAAACGTAGGCGTTCCAATTGTTCGTTGATAGCGGAGTCTTTGCGAATGAAGCGATCGCTTCCAGGAATGTAGACCTCTGGCTGGTAATAGTCGTAATAGGAGACAAAATACTCAACGGCATTATTGGGGAAAAAAGCCTTCATTTCACTGTAGAGTTGCGACGCCAACGTTTTGTTATGAGCCAATATCAGAGTCGGTTTTTTTAATCGATGAATAATATTCGCCATGGTAAATGTTTTACCAGACCCGGTCACACCTTGTAATGTCTGATGCGTAGCCGCATTTTGAACGCCTTGAATGAGCCTAGCTATCGCTTCTGGTTGATCGCCCGATGGGGGATATTTTGAGTGTAATATAAAAGAGTCGTAGGCCATCACGTCATCCTCAGCATCAATATATCACTTGAGTATATACCCCACAAGATAATTCACATGACGATAGCGTTTCTCATTCGTTTACTTAGTGTGCCCTCTTTTGAACTATCTGTTACATGAACTATATTTGACAGACACTCAGCAGATTGAGGTCGATTTTGAAAAAAAAATTCATAAATAATTTTCGCTACGTAAGCTGGATTGCCATTATCAGCTCATTGTGTGGGTCTGCTTTACTCAGCTTAATCGGTGCGACCAAAGCTTACGCCGCTTTCTATGTCTATTTTATAGGTACAGAAAAAACCGCCAATATGTCGCATTTAGATACCGCTGATCTTGCAATAAATTATATGGTGAAATCTTTAGATACCTTTTTGGTTGCACTGGTGCTTTTTATCTTTGCGCACGGGGTGTTCACTTTATTTATTTGGGACAGTGAAAACGATAAACTCAAGTCGTTTAATGTCTTACATTGGATAAAAACACCCAATATCGGCCATCTAAAAAACATTCTTGCAGAAGTCATCATTGTCATTCTTTTTGTCAAATTCTTAGAGCTAGTTTTGGTTGATTTTAACAATCTGAGCTGGGAAACACTTATCTTACCTATCGCTATACTGATGTTAAGTTTAGGGCTAAAATTTCTCGGCTTAGCACACGATGAAAAACAACCGACCAACGATGATAAAGAGTAAGCATTGCAATGATCAATAGAGCTTTAAAAACCGTCACTGCGGCTGACATGCCGCAATTTAGCGCTTGTATGACGGCAGCGTTTTTAAGCGATCCTGCCGCGCGTTACATTTGGCCAAGCGCAGAACTTTTCATGCGAGTATTCCCAGACTACGCCAAGCTATATCAAGGGCCATCAATTATTGATGGTACCGCATGGGCGACAAAGGATTTTTCTGGCGTTATTACATGGCTCGCCCCCGACCGTCACCCCGATGAAGATAAGATAAAACAGCTCGCATTTACCACCTGCCCCACCGGAATCTTAAGTGAAGTACAACGTTTTTTTCATGAGCTTGAACAGTTTTACCCATCAGAGCCCTGCTGGTACTTACCTTTAATCGGTGTAGACCCTGCCTACATGGGACAAGGGATTGGTCATGATTTAATGGCAGCCACATTGCCGACGATTGACGCCAGTGGGAAACCCGCCTACTTAGAGTGCTCTAGCCCTAGAAATGTTGCCTTCTATCAGCGGTTTGGCTTTCAGCCTATTGGCGAAGTCTCACTCGGAGGAAGGCCGATATCCACTCCAATGATTCGCTTAGCAAAATAGCGTAAAGTAACATCCTGTTTAATATCGATTTTAGTTCTACTTCTCTTTATTCCAGTATATGATGCGCCACCTTTAAATGTGACGCATCACCACTACCATATGCCGTTAAGCAACGCGACCAATCAAGCGCTATTTCTTCTTATTTTTGCCAACCTATTAGCCTCTTTTTCAGATGTCTCTCTTAAAGTGCTCAATGGTGAAGTTCCGACTTTCCAGTATGTTTTCATTCGGCAATTATTCAGTGTCATTCTGCTGCTTCCCTTGTGGCTAAAGCTCCCTAAAGCAGTCCGAATGCAAGGAGGATATCGCATTAATTTTTTACGTGCACAGTTCATTCTCATGGGCAGTGGCTGCGCGATGATTGCGGTCACCCACTTAACTCTCGCAACTGCAAATGCGATGTTTTATGTCGGACCAATATTGATGCTGCCATTGTCAGTGATATTGCTCAAAGAAAAGCTAAACTCTACCAAAGTGATTGCGACATTAATTGGCTTTATAGGTGTAGTCATTGTCCTACGCCCTGAACAATTTCATTGGGCTGCCATCGCAGGGCTTGGCAGTGCGCTCTCTATGGGGGTTGGAAATGTGCTGATTAAGCGACTGCCCAATGATCAGCATATTGTTGCCACGCTATTTTGGACGGGAGTAATGACTCTGCCACTCGCGCTTGCGCTCGCAATACCGCAGTGGAGTACTATTGAATGGCACCATATTGGCTGGATTATGGTCATTAATCTATTGGTTCTGGGCTATCATGCGCTGGTTGTGGTTGCCTATAGAAAGGCGCCTGCTAATCAAATCGCGCTGGCTGAATATTCTGGACTTATCTTTGTTACGGCGTTTGGGGTGATGTGGTTTGATGAAATACCCGATATCCTCACCCTTATTGGTATTGCGCTAATCGTTATACCTATTATGCCCATTCGATGGACAAAGTGGCTACCCCGCTCACAGCAAAAACAAGTTGAGACGATCTAGCCAAGTCGATACGGCTCAACGATACATGCCACTTGATGGTTACCTATTTCAACGGATCATCATCAGGTAATGCGCTATGGATCCATAGCGCTAATCGCTTTCTAATATTTTTTCCATCGCATTTATCGGCGGGAAGGGGGGTTATCTGATTCACTTCTACTAAAAACAAGTAGATGGCTTTTGCCTTCATGGACGGAGTCGTCCCTTGGTTGGTGAGTGTGTAACCTTGCATTGCAGCAATTTTAGTACCGACTTCTAACGCCTTCTTGAACAACTTGTCTTCATTTTCTAACTTCGCTGTTTTCGACATTTATTCACCATCAATCTCAATAAATCTTGATGCAATTATATGAGAAAATACCAATTAGTGTTTTTAAGCCAGTAGCAAATCCGACATTTTATCAATGGAATACGCTAGCGACACATGCGCCTCGAAAGCACCACTTTCGCCCACTATATCGCGACCCACTCCACCTCTATCAATGTCACGTCAGCCTGCTTGATTCGCCCTAAGAAACGATCACCCGCCATGATTTCACCCACACCTTTTGGGGTTCCCGTCATGACAACATCGCCATCTTCTAAATCCGTGTATGACAATAACTCGGTTAAAATCACATCCGGCTTATAGATCATTTGCTTAGTACCACCAAGCTGCATTCGCATACTATTGATAAAAAGTTCAACTTCCAATTCATTGATATCAATACCATTAAGTGGCACAAAGCGGCTGAATTTAGCTGAATGATGGAACGCTTTTGCTCGCTCCCAAGGCAGTCCTTTCGACTTTAACTGTGACTGCAATGCTCGCTTGGTTAAATCTAAACCAAAACCAACCGCATAAAAGCACTGATTTTTGACTAGAAAACAGATCTCGGCTTCATAATGAAGTGGCTCATCGATATAAGAAAAGAGTTCTGACGCAATACTTGAATTAGGTTTATTAAAAACCACCATATTCTCTGGTACTTCATTACCAAGCTCTTCAATATGTTCAACATAATTGCGCCCAACGCACAGTATCTTAGATGGGGTGTACTGCGCATTATCGACTAAAACTGTTTTCATCATCCTTCCTTAGACATATAGGCAACTCATATCAAGAACTCATCGCGGTCGTAGCGGCTGCCACGTAATGACACACACTCACCGACGACGGTAGCCGAACATGATAACGGAAGATGAATGACAACTTGATGATTTTGTCACTATTTTTGTAAAGTTGAGGTGAAGATCGAGGTTTGTTGCTAACGATAAATCAACGTCACTGTTGGGCCATCGTCTTACTATCCGCCATGAATTCTCATTGAACCTTGCAATTTACGTCGTTTTACATAACCATTTGTATATTCAATTAAGTTAGCTAAGTAGCCAATGTATGCCATCTGAACCCCTTTACATCCAAATCAAACGTTTCATCGAAAATAATATCGAAAATGGTCATTGGGCTGTGGGTCATCAGATCACAACAGAAATGGAGTTGACCAAGCAATTTTCTGTCAGTCGAATGACCGTGAATAAAGCCATTCGAGATCTGGTTGGCGAAGGCAAACTTGAGCGAAAACCACGATTAGGTACCTTTGTAAAAGCGCCTTTGACAAAAGCAGAGTCCCCTTTGCTGGATACCCGAAATATTGCTGAAGAAGTGCAGCAGCGCGGCAAAACGTATTCCAGCCAAGTTATCCAACATGCGTCGATCAATGCTGATCAAGAGATCGCTATTAAGCTGGGCATCATGCTAGACAGTCCGGTCTTTTACAGTGAAATACTGCATAAAGAAGATGAGCAACCCATCCAACTCGAATGCCGCTGGGTAAACGCCAAATATGCTCCGAATTACCACCAGCAGGACTTCACAACCGTCACCCCTAATGAATACTTGAGTGCAAACTGCCCAATGAGTGCCGTTGAGCATACCGTCGAAGCCATCACATGTGATGCCAACCTCGCTTCTTTGCTCGCGATGAGCGCACATGAACCTTGCCTACTGCTTCACCGCAGAACATGGAGTGGTGATAAATTGATCAGCAGCGCCTTGCTATATCATCCTGGTAATCGATATCAACTAAGTTCAAAAATCACTCTCTAATGAACAGTGACTAGAACCCACCGCATCTATCTGTGTTCAAAACGACATCCCTAGCGATAACGATAATTCGTCATCAACCCTTAAATCACTCGCTGTTTTTCGGTACATTAACCACTAAAGACTGAGCTGGCAATAAGCCGCTCATCGCCGAAAATGCCCATCCAATAGAAGTAAAGTCGTACAGAGCATTTCGTAAACTCCCTGCTCAATAATTCCTCAACGATCACGTTTCTTTATCGATCTTCTTGATCAATTGTATAGATTAAACTAAATATTTGTATATACAATAATGAGCGGACTGATATGAATCTAATTCTAACCAATGCCAGACTGGTTTCCATGATAGAAGGCGCTAGCGGATATACGCCGTCCGAACCTTGTTCTGTCATCATTGAGAACGGCATAATTGCCCGTCTGTCGCCAGAACGCGACACGAGCGTTGATGCTCATCTCAGCTTCCCTCGCATAGATTGCAAAGGCGCGATTGTCACGCCGGGTTTTATCGACCCGCATACCCACCTTGTTTTCGCAGGTAGCCGCGCTGAAGAGTTTGAAGCAAGGCTGCAAGGCGAATCCTACGAGTCTATTGCACAACGAGGTGGCGGTATCAACAGTACCGTACTAGCGACGCGTGCAGCCAATGTCGAATCACTCATCGCCTTAGCCTTACCTCGCCTAGATAGCCTCATCAAAAGCGGTTGTACCAGCGTAGAAATCAAGTCAGGCTATGGTCTAACATTAGAAGATGAAGCCAAAATGCTCATTGCGGCCAAGTCATTAGAGCAGCATCGACGCATACGAATTACCACAACACTACTGGCAGCTCACGCGGTACCACTAGAATATCGTAACGATCCTGATGGCTACATTGAATATGTCGTCAGTACCATTATCCCTTATGTAGCCAAGCACAAACTCGCCGATGCCGTGGACGTTTTTTGTGAATCCATAGGCTTCAACTTACAGCAAACAGAGCGCGTATTTAAAGCCGCTGTAGAGCATGGTTTGGCGATTAAAGGCCATACCGAACAACTAAGTAATTTGGGGGGAACACAACTTGCCGCGCAATATCAGGCGCTTTCCGCTGATCATATTGAGTATCTAGATGAAGCTGGCGTGTTAGCTATCGCGCAAAGCGGTACGGTCGCCACTTTGTTACCCGGCGCTTTCTACTTTTTGCGTGAAACACAATTACCACCCATTCAAGCTCTCAGATTGCATAAAGTGCCAATGGCGCTGGGTTCTGATCTCAACCCCGGCACTTCACCTTTTGCCGATCTTCGCTTAACAATGAACATGGCTTGCACCCTATTTCGTCTTACCCCTGAAGAAGCACTACGTGGCGTAACTTGTCATGCTGCACAAGCGATCGGTCAACAAGACACGTTAGGAAAAATCGCCGTTGGTTATACGGCCGACCTGGCGATTTGGGACATCGCGCACCCAAGCGAATTGAGCTATCAACTTGGCATGGGTGAGCTCAAGCATAGAGTCGTTAATGGGGTAATTGAAGATGTCCATTAAATCAACACAAACTGAACATAGCTTCCTTTGGCAGGGACGAGATGACCAAGAAGACGGAGAAAATCGCTATCGCCTCCATCATCTTATCAAGCCAGTGGCAACCTTAGCCAATCAACAGTTCGACAAACAACCTCGTGTGGCATTGCTCGGCTTTGAAACGGATGAGGGCGTTCAACGAAACAAAGGCCGCATCGGTGCCAGTCAAGGCCCTGATAGTATTCGCCAAGCGCTCTGCAATCTGGCTTGGCATGAAACATCAATACTCTATGACTTAGGAAATGTCGCCACGGCACCGATGGCGCTAGAAGCAAACCAAACCCTTACTGCTGAAATAATTTCACGGGAGTTACAACACGCCCCTCTCGTGGTGCTGGGTGGTGGGCATGAAATTGCCTGGTCTTCTTTTCTAGGTCTTGCTCAGCACTTAGAAAAACAGAGCCCAACACCACGTATAGGCATCATCAACTTTGATGCGCATTTTGATTTGCGTGAATATCGAACTCACCAAAGTGATGGTAGTACTGCCAAGGCTTCAAGCGCAAAAGACCAAACGTTACAACCTAGCTCGGGGACACCCTTTTCTCAAATTGCTGATTATTGTCACTCCCATCACCTGCCATTTAATTACATGTGTATTGGCGTCAGCAAAGCCAGCAATACCAAGGCGCTATTTGAACGAGCCGAGCTACTCAATGTACAGACCTTGCTTGATGAAGAGATGCTGTATGACGTCACACCATCTCACCTTCAAGCGCTAGAGCGCTTCATAGATAACGTCGATCACCTCTATTTAACCATTGATCTTGACGTATTCAGTGCCGCTCATGCACCGGGGGTCAGTGCACCCGCCGCATTAGGTCTATCTCCAGAGATTTTTTACCCTTATTTCAAAACCATATTAAAGCATAAAGACAAACTTCGTCTCGCGGATATTGCCGAGTACAACCCAGACTTAGATATCGATGGTCGCACTGCCAAGCTGGCGGCTCGCCTCGTTTGGCAAATTATGACAGCGCTATCCCAGACGAAATAGTGCTCTATAAAAGATAAGACGAAAACAAACGTATTAATAACGATAAAACAGTTAACCCAATAACTCTAAACGCAGCCCAATAAAAAGACCGACGTCGTGACTTCCATGAAGGGACGGCGATAAAGGTCTTCTGGCTAGCCATCAAAAGGAAAGGAACCATGACACAGCCTTGTAACCCTCGCTTAGACACAGAGCGCACAATTCAAGCGCCACGCGGCACGACCCTAAATACCAAATCTTGGTTAACCGAAGCACCATTGCGTATGTTGATGAATAATCTCGATGCTGAGGTGGCAGAGCACCCACACGCCCTTGTTGTTTATGGTGGTATTGGACGTGCAGCAAGAGACTGGGACTGTTATGACAAAATCGTTGAAGTGCTGAAGCGCCTTGAAGAAGACCAAACGCTTCTCGTGCAATCCGGTAAGCCTGTCGGCGTGTTCCCAACTCATAAAGACGCCCCTCGCGTACTCATTGCCAATTCAAACCTTGTGCCCCATTGGGCAACGTGGGAGCACTTTAATGAGCTCGATAAAGAAGGGTTAATGATGTATGGCCAGATGACTGCTGGCTCATGGATCTATATTGGCTCTCAAGGCATTGTACAAGGAACCTACGAAACCTTTGTTGCTATGGCGAAACAGCACTTTTCTGGTGATCCAAGTAATAAGTGGATACTAACCGGCGGATTGGGCGGCATGGGAGGAGCACAACCTCTTGCAGCCACCATGGCCGGCTTCTCTATGATCGCTGTAGAGTGTGATGAATCACGCATTGATTACCGACTAAATACCGGCTACGTCGATACCAAAGCGCATTCTCTTAGCGAAGCCCTATCGATTATCGAGCAAAGTGATACACCAATTTCTGTTGGGTTACTGGGCAACGCTGCGGATGTTTACGCTGAAATGGTGGCGAAAAATATCACCCCTGATGTGGTCACTGACCAAACGTCTGCTCACGACCCATTAAACGGTTACTTGCCCCAAGGCTGGAGCATGGAGCACGCAAAACTCCAAAGAGAACAGCACCCAGAGGAAGTTGTGAAAGCGGCAAAAGCCTCAATGGCGGTGCAAGTTCGTGCCATTTTAGAGATGCAAAATAGAGGTGCTGTCGCCACCGATTATGGCAACAACATCCGCCAAATGGCGCTGGAAGAAGGCGTGAAGAATGCCTTTGATTTCCCAGGCTTCGTCCCAGCCTATATTCGACCGCTATTTTGTGAAGGCATCGGCCCCTTCCGTTGGGCTGCCCTGTCTGGCGACCCAGAAGACATCTATAAAACAGACCAAAAAGTGAAAGAGCTTATCTCCGACAACCCTCACCTTCACAATTGGCTAGACATGGCGAGAGAACGTATTCAGTTCCAAGGTTTGCCTGCCAGAATTTGCTGGGTTGGTTTGAAGGATCGTGAGCGTCTCGGGCAAGCATTCAACGAAATGGTGAAAACGGGTGAATTATCTGCACCAGTCGTCATTGGTAGAGATCACCTCGATTCAGGCTCTGTTGCCAGCCCTAACCGAGAAACGGAAGGCATGATAGATGGCTCTGATGCGGTTTCTGACTGGCCGTTGCTGAACGCCCTACTCAACACCGCCGGCGGCGCTACCTGGGTATCGCTTCATCACGGCGGCGGCGTCGGAATGGGATTCTCACAGCACAGTGGCATGGTAATTTGCTGCGATGGCAGTGAGGATGCTTCTCGCAGAATCGGTCGCGTTCTTCATAATGACCCCGCCACTGGCGTAATGCGTCATGCCGATGCCGGTTATGACATTGCCAAAGCATGCGCAACAGAGCAAGGGCTTGATTTGCCAATGCTCGACACTCGCTCTCAGCACAACAATGGTTAAGGAGCCTATCATGTTAAAACTCGTTCTAGAACCAGGTCAGTTATCGCTGAAACAATTGCGTCAAATCAGCCGTTCACCGGTTAACTTATCCCTTCATCCCGATGCGTTTGAAGGTATCGAAGCCAGTACTCGCGTTGTCGAGCAAGTTATTGCTGAAGACCGCACCGTTTATGGCATCAATACTGGCTTTGGCTTGCTTGCCAATACACGCATCGAACCGGAAGATCTCGAAGTACTACAAAAAAGCATCGTACTGTCTCACGCGGCGGGCATCGGTAAACTCATGAGCGACGAAACCGTACGCTTAATGATGGTACTAAAAATCAATAGCTTAGCCCGTGGCTACTCCGGTATTCGATTACACGTTATTCAAGCATTAATCGAGCTCGTGAATTCTCAGGTTTACCCTTGTGTACCGCAAAAAGGTTCAGTGGGCGCATCTGGAGATCTCGCACCACTGGCTCATATGAGTACCATTTTATTGGGTGAAGGCGAAGCAAGGCATAACGGGAAAATCATCAGTGGTCTTGAAGCGCTACAAATTGCCGGGCTGACACCAATCACCCTTGCACCGAAAGAAGGGCTCGCGTTACTTAATGGTACACAAGCTTCTACCGCCTTTGCGCTAGAAGGATTGTTTGTTGCTGAAGATCTCTTTGCTTCTGCAACGTTATGTGGCGCCATGTCCGTTGAAGCCGCACTGGGTAGCCGACGACCATTTGATCCTCGCATTCACCGTGTACGAGGACACCGAGCGCAAATGGACGCCGCCCTTGCCTATCGCCACCTGTTAGATACCACAAGTGAAATTGGCGAATCACACCAGTGTTGTGAAAAAGTACAAGACCCTTATTCACTGCGTTGCCAACCACAAGTCATGGGCGCGTGCTTGCAGCAAATACGCAATTCCGCTGACACTCTGCAAGTAGAAGCGAATGCAGTTTCTGACAATCCACTGGTTTTTGCTGAGGACGGCGACATTATTTCTGGCGGTAACTTCCATGCTGAACCCGTTGCTATGGCCGCTGACAACCTAGCCTTAGCCATTGCAGAAATTGGCAGTTTGTCAGAGCGTAGAATGGCCCTGCTGATTGATAGTGCACTAAGTAAACTGCCACCATTTTTAGTCGACAATGGCGGAGTAAACTCTGGATTCATGATCGCGCAAGTCACCTCAGCGGCGCTGGCAAGTGAGAACAAAACCCTCGCCCACCCAGCATCAATAGACAGCTTACCAACCTCGGCAAACCAAGAGGATCATGTGTCGATGGCTACCTTTGCTGCTCGACGGTTACGCTATATGGCAGAAAACACCCGTGGCATCCTTGCGGTTGAATACTTGGCTTCCGCTCAAGGGTTGGACTTCAGAGCGCCATTAACGTCATCACCGCGAATTGAACAAGGCAAGCAACAACTCAGAGAGTCCGTCGCGTTCTACGATAAAGATCGCTACTTTGCTCCGGATATTGCCAAGGCAAACGACATTATTAAGCTGGCGCTGCATCACCAGCTAATGCCGGAGAATATCTTACCGAGCGTTTAAGTTTTTCCTTCAAGAAAACACACAACCTTCAACCAACCGCTCATGGATAGTTTTTCATGAGCGGTTTATTTTCTTTTTAACAAAAAAAAATATCATCAGACACTAACACGCCAAATTCACAACAAATTGTCCTAAACGTGACGACGCTATAGGGTAGTAATTTTAATTAATTGTATGATACGTCGACATAAATTTCATGTAACGAAGAGACTTTATACGAGTATGGCATCTGAAATACAGCTTATTATTTTTGATTGTGACGGTACGTTAGTGGATAGTGAGCGTCTTTGTAATCTTGCCTTAGAGCGTCAACTGGCTGAAGTTGGGGTTCGCTATAGCGCAGAGCAGCTCATCGCCAACTACCGTGGCGTTAAATTCACTGAAATCCTATCCAGTATTCAATCTGAATGCCAACTGACGCTTCCCGACTCGTTTGAGACAGAATATCGCCTTAAGGTTCGTGATCTCTTCGATCAGCAATTAACCGCTAATGAAGGCGTTGCCGAAGTATTAAAGTCTCTCACAATCCCAGTTTGCATCGGCTCATCGGCACCTCGTGCCAAGATAGAGCATGCACTAAACGTCACCGGACTCGAAAAATACTTCGACAACGCAATATTTAGCGCCCATGAAGTGGGTTCTTGGAAACCAGAACCCGGATTATTTTTGCACGCGGCAAACACCATGGGGGTTGCCCCCGAGCATTGTTGTGTTGTAGAAGATAGTTTGGTGGGCTTACAAGCAACACATCGTGCAGGAATGACCAGTGTTTACTACGCCCCGCACTTAGAAGAGATTGACGTGTTTGGTTCTACTCATATCCAGCATATGTCCCAGTTGCTCAATGTTATTCGGTAATCTATTCCATCAAACGAGTAAGCAGTGAACCTATGCAAGCCCATCGATGGTAAGTTTTATTCCTGAGAGTAACAAAAATAGATAGCACAATCGGTATATCCATTGCTGGCTAACACGATGTAATAACCACACCCCTAACTTTACGCCAACCGGCGCAAGGGGCATCAAAATAAGCGCCGTGATTACGTTAACCCTGTCAAACTCACCAAGGACGGAATAAGGAACCAGTTTGACTAGGTTAACTAACCCAAATAACACCGCCATCGTCGCGACCAAGACCACTTTATCCAGTTTCAGTGGCAACATATAAATACTGGCAGGTCCGCCGCCCGCATGAATTGCGGTACTAGAAAAGCCACTCAATAAACTCCAGAACCACGCGCTCACTTTTCCCGCTGGTTTTTGCTTATTCTCGTCCACCAGCCAATATTGCCCACAGAATAGCAATGATAGGATGCCGATCAGCAACTTAAGGCCAGATTCCGGAGTGACACTCAAAAACAATCCAGCCAACATGACACCAAGAATCGCCCCTGGAAGCATCCGCTGAATTACTGAATAATCGGCATTTCGGTAATGATGTTTCACCGCAAACACATCCATCACACATAAAATCGGTAACAGAATCGCGGCAGCTTGTGTCGGTGCAATAGTCATCGCCATCAAGGGAACCGCGATAATACCCAATGCACCGCCTAACCCGCCTTTACCAATGCCATAAATTATCACGGCGGGAATCGCCGTGATATAAAACCATGGGTCAGTAACGAATAACACGAACCACTCCTTTACCAGCGATTACCTTTGCCTTTTTGATAAAGAGAAACGTCACTAGCCAAATCCTTTTTCAAGCAGATAATCACGGCTTTGTTTAATGTCGTTTAACGTCCCTGCAGAGTGTTTAGGATCTCGTTCTTGCTCAATAGTGATCCAGTCTGAATAACCGATCTGACTAAGCGCCGAATACACAGCAGCATAGTCGATTACCCCTTCGCCAATGGGACACATCACCCCTTGTGCGCAAGCTTGCCAAAAACCGACTTTATTTTGAATAATCTGGGCAAACACTGCCTGATTAATATCTTTGAAATGAACGTATTCCAAACGAGAAGCGTATTCAATTAAGCTTTGAGCCGGGTCCATACCAGCATAATGCAAATGCCCCGTATCCAAGCAAAGTCCTACCTCATGATGAGTAAGATCAGCCAGCATCCGGTCAATTTCATCACGGTATTCAATATAGCTACCAGCATGAGGATGAACAACAGGTCGAATACCATAGTGGGCGGCAATGATCGCAATTTCGCGAATGGTCTGCATCATTGTGCCCCAATGTTGGTCATCAAGCCTCGGCGCTTCATCACTTAACCCGGCGCACGCGCTGCGACGATCATTGACACAATCAATCACCACAACTTTTTTGCTGCCAATACGTTTTAGCATCGAGCATAAGTCATGAGCTCTAACCAATATACTTTCTTTATCTTCAATAGATGAAAGTGGCTCAAAAATGGTCCCCGCACAAATTGTTAAGCCACTTTCTAACATCGCGGTACTGACACCGTCACCTTCAAGAGGCATATAACCGTAGGGTCCTAACTCTAACCCTTGATACCCCGCTGATTTGCCTTCCGTTACGACGGTGGTCCAGAGCGGGTTGTTCACATTTGTTGCCGCTTCGACTCCCCAACAGCAGGGTGCACACGCGATAAAGTTATTCATGACTATCCTCCTTGTGATTGGTTGATACTACTATTTAATCAGCGCGTTATAATGGCGCTCACACCCTATCAATATACTCCAACTCCCTCTTCCTTAGTTTTGCATTTATGCAAACCGCGTTTCTGCCAATGGCTATAACACCTCTCTCACTGCGTCTTTTAGAATGGATTCATCACTCGCATTTAGTCGCTACTTTCGGCGTACATTGATTACAGGATATAACCATGGAACCTATCTATATTGTCGCAGCAAAACGAACGCCAATAGGCAGCTTTAACGGAGCCCTATCTCCGGTTTCTGCCCCGACATTGGGCGCAACTGCAATTAAAGGTGCCCTAAACCAATGTCATATTAACCCCACCCTGATTGACGAAGTGATCGTCGGAAATGTCCTTAGCGCAGGAATTGGCATGGGGCCCGGTCGTCAAGCGGCCATGCAAGCAGGTATTCCCGAAACGGTTCCGGCCTATACCCTCAATATGATTTGTGGCAGTGGAATGAAAACTGTCATGGATGCGGCCAGTCATATTAAAGCGGGGGATGCTGAAATTGTTGTGGCGTGTGGTATGGAAAGTATGTCACAAGCGCCATTTATACAGACTCATCAAGTCCGAGGCGGCGTTCGTATGGGCAGTATTTCTCTAGAAGATAGCATTATTACTGACGGCTTAACCGATGCCTTTAATCAATATCATATGGGCATGACTGCAGAAAACATCGCAGAGTCGCTATCTATCTCGCGTGAAGAGCAAGATGCGTTCGCATTAAGTAGCCAGCTGAAAGCCGCAAACGCATTGGAAACTCATGGTTTCAGAACCGAAATCGAACCAATAGAGGTCTCGGTACGTCGTCAGCAATATACCGTTGAAATGGATGAGTATCCAAAGGCGAACACCACATCAGACAGCCTAGCTCGCTTGCGTCCTGCGTTTAAAAAAGAGGGAACCGTGACTGCAGGCAACGCGTCTGGCATTAACGACGGCGCCGCTGCCATCATTCTGGCTTCAAAATCAGCCGTGGAACGATATCAGTTACAGCCAATAGCGGAAGTGGTTAGTTACGCTCAGGCAGGGTTGTCTCCCGACATGATGGGATTAGGACCGGTTCCGGCTATTGCTAATGCACTGGAAAAAACCACGTTATCACTGCAAGACATTGAAGTTTTTGAGCTCAATGAAGCCTTCGCCGCTCAAGCACTTGGTGTGGCTAAGCAATTAGCTGAACAGCACAATGTTGACCAAAACTGGCTCTTAGAACGCACCAACCATAATGGCGGAGCAATTGCTTTAGGTCACCCACTCGGTGCCTCCGGTATTCGGATTATTGTCAGCCTCGTTTATGAACTAGAACGTCAAAACAAAGATTATGGACTCGCATCCCTGTGTATTGGTGGAGGAATGGGGACAGCTGTCATCCTTAAGCGATGTGCGGCTTAGCCAAACGAAAACGTAAAGTAAAACTTAAAAAACAGAATCTAGAGTAGCCAAAAATAGTACTAACAACGTCTAGCACTAAGCCTCTTTATAAAGGCAAATGATGTATAAGGGTAAAGGATGAGAAAGAAAATCACAGGCAGCGATATTGCAGAAAAGCTACATGACGGCATGACTATCATGATTGGTGGTTTTATGGCGAATGGCGCACCAGAGGGTCTTATCGACTTGCTACTTGAGCACAATATTAAAGACATCACTCTTATCTCCACCGATACGGGTACGCAAACATCAGGGTCGGGTCGCTTAATTGCTGCCAAGCGTATTAAAAAACTCTTTGCCTCTCATATAGGGACAAACCCGGAAACAGGCAACCAAATGAACGCGGGCACATTAGACGTTGAACTCGTTCCTCAAGGGACGTTAGCGGAGCGTATTCGAGCTGGAGGCGCAGGATTAGGCGGAATCCTCACTCCTACTGGTTTGGGCACTATGGTTGCAGAAGGAAAGCAAGTCCTCAACATAGACGGCCAAGATTACTTGTTAGAAAAACCACTGCGTGCAGATCTCGCCTTTATTCGTGGTTCGCGTGTGGATGTAAAAGGCAACGTTTTCTACAACAAGACGACGCAAAATTTCAACCCGTTAATGGCAACCGCCGCTGATCTCGTTATTGTCGAAGCCGAATCTTTGGTGCCTCTTGGCGATATAGCACCGGAAAGTGTCCACACTCCAGGGCTTTATGTCGATTATGTTTATCACACGGAGGCAAAATAATGACAAATTTCCTCAAGACTCTGTCACTTTATCGTGATACTCCTATCGGCCAAAAAATTACCGATAAAGCCGCCATTCGCCGAAACATAGCCTGGCGTGTTGCACAAGAGTTGCACGATGGCGATGTGGTTAACCTAGGGATTGGTTTACCCTCGCTTGTCGCCAACGAAATTAGTAGCGATATTGAACTACTTCTTCAATCTGAGAATGGCTTATTGGGCATTGATGCTATTGCTAATGAACATAATCGCGACGCCGATTTAGTCAATGCCGGAGGTCAACCCATCACCGCGAGTATCGGTGCCAGTTATTTCGATAGTGCAGACTCTTTTACCATTATTCGTGGCGGGCATGTGGACGTCACCGTTTTGGGTGCGTTGCAGGTCGATGAGCAAGGGAACCTCGCTAACTGGATCATACCGGGAAAAATGGTCCCCGGTATGGGCGGCGCTATGGATTTAGTCGTCGGTGCAAAGAAAGTGATTGTGGCAATGGAGCACACCGCCAAAGGGAAGCATAAGCTACTACAAACCTGCTCCTTACCATTAACCGCACTCAACCAAGTCGATATGGTCGTCACGGAAATGGGCGTTATTGTTATCCACGATTCACAAATGATATTAACCGAAATAGCCCCCGGCTACACCCCAGAGGAAGTTCAGCAAGCTACAGAAGCCCCATTAGTGATCCCCAAACCACTAACCATTATGCCACAACCCATGCTGTAAATTATTACGCGACAAACTGTTATGACGCTCCACGTCAGTATTGCCCATACATCCTGTGTGACACAGCGAGATGTGTGGGCTTTTTTGTTTGAGTCTACTTAACTGGCACGCCTCTGCTATTTCCCTATTTTAAATCAGGGAAATACTTTGCGACATCGACCACATCAATCTGCTCCGGTTTCAGGTATTTCTGTGCATAGACGAGATAAGCATTACTGCTTAATAGCAGCTTGAATGTTTCTATATCGATATGCTCGTCCAGTGCCATTTTATACATGATATCAATCGCCACACTGATCGGCTTGGCGGTCTTATACGGGCGATCACTTGCTGTTAGGGCCTCGAATATATCGGAAACCACGAGTATTCGCTCTGGTATCGACAACTCTTCACCTTTTAGTTTTCTGGGATACCCTGTCCCCTTCATCGTTTCATGGTGGGTTGAGGCATAACGTGGTACGCGGCTAAGCTCTTGAGGGAAAGGGATACTCTCCAATATTTTAATGGTGCCTATCATATGCTCATTAATCTTGAATCGGTCTTCAGCGGTTAAGGTGCCACGTGTTATGGTTAAATTATACACTTCACCAAGGTTGTATAGATGCTCGGGGACTGTCATGTCTATCTGATGTTTAGGGTCAAACGAGATAGGCTGCTCACGTTTAATAATATGTTCTGGCTTATCAGACAGAAGCCTCTCTTCAAATGGAAGTGATGTACTCTCTCCCCTGTTGCTCGCCTCTGCCGGCGACAAACCCATCGTGTCATCAAAATGGCGAACCCAAACCGCTGACGCAATGTCCTTAATTCGCGCCACTTTTTCCTCGCTCATGAACTCGCCGCCGACGTTGGCATTAGCAACAAACTCGAAATCTTGCTTAAGTTTCTCGTGTGCTTGATACAACTCAGACTCAATTTGCTTTGTACTGTGTTCACCGTTTAGTCGCTGTTGTAACGATGCAATTTCCGCATCACGCCAGAGTACTTCGAAACGGGTACGAATCTCATGAATACGATTGTAGTTAGCTTCAAGCTTGCTGCCTTTATCGACAATATGTTCGGGAGTCGTTATTTTTCCGCAGTCATGCAGCCATGCCGCAATTCTAAACTCGCGCTTTTCATCATCGTTGTTAAACCTGAACTGAGCAAATTGTTCAAGTTGAGATTTCTCTGCCGCGTCCGCCAACATCATGCCTAATTCAGGTACGCGGTGGCAATGTCCTCCGGTGTATGGTGACTTATCATCAATAGCTTGCGCGATTAGCTTAATGAAAGATTCGACAAACTCTTCTTGCGTCTTTTCATGTTGCTTTAGCTCTTTGGCCATCTCTTTAATGGCAACCGATAAGTCCCACACTTCTTTTATCGGTGTTCTAACCACTGCCACCTCTTCATAACGCCTATCTTGTATCTTCTCAGCTTCAACAATCAACTGCTTGATAGGTCGTACAATGGGAGCCCCAAACACCCATGCGAGCGGTAGCGTTAAACACATTAACAACAAGGTAATAAATATTGAGGTAATCACTCGAGATCGAACGGTCTCAAAGATCTCTCGCTCAGGAATGACGACCGCAAAGTATTCAGAATAGTGCTTGCCCGTTTCGATCTCTTTTAGATAAACATGCTTCTCTTCTCCATTTAACGTCATCGCGATAATGTCATCGCTCAGCGTTGCAGACTGAACCATGTCATAAAGCTCGGTATACGGCACTGTATTGTCGCTTTTGTCACCCTGACTGTGGAACCATTTACCCGCAAGCGCTGAACGCTGCGCTGGAGTGATATTATTTATCGCTAGGTTGACTATAGGAACAAGATCAGCAAGTTCACGGCTTAATACTATGTGAAAATCCATCGAGTACATTTCACCCAAGTCGATCAGATTTGAGTTAACTTTTAGGTCTGAATAAAACAGTCTATCCAAACCAAATGAAAGTACCGGCTTTGAATCAAGCACTGCAAAACACGCACCGGTTTCGACCGAATCAAACGCTGCATTCAGAGTTTCAAATTCTACTAGCTCAACACCGGGAAAGTCTTTTCTTAACGTGGGAATTATCGACCAACCGGCGATAATAGCGACCTTCTTTCCTTCTAATTGCGCATAATTAGAGATAATTTCGGTATCCATTTTGGTCACAACTGAAAAAGGCAATTCGTAGATTGGCTGTGTGTATACACCTTTTGCGTAATCAACCACGCTTCCCTGCTGTTTCTGTGCTGATTGCAACGCATCTAAGTCACCTTGCACAAATTTATTAGCTAGCTCTTTCCAAGAGAACCCATTCACAAAATCAAATTCAAGGCCGGTGGTTTGTGAAATAAGTGCTATAACATCAACAGCATAACCATTGGGCTTACCCGCAACCGAATAATCCAAAGGCCCCCAATCATTTTGATTGGAGATCAAAACTGGACTCGCATTGGCGACAATCTCTTTTTGTCTATCAGTCAAGATAAGCTTAGGGCTTTCTGGAAACAGATCTTGCTCTGAGGGTGGTTTATTCGAAGCGATAATATTGCCTGATTTGGAGTAAACAAACGCTTCAACTTCGCTGTCTTCTCTTAACCCCAATGAAGAGGCAGAGATTTGGTCAGCTAACGAAGATAAAATGATATCAATACCAATTACCTTTTGGCTGTTATTACCGTTTTTTGAGTGGAATGCCAAAGAGTAAGTTTGTCCGGTAACCTGCAGATGATGAAATAAATATGGATCCGTTTTACTCACCGCATCGTACTTGGCTTCGATGTACCATGGTCGAGTGGTAGGATAATAGTTACTGCTCACGAGCGTTTCCGCTCTCAAATTGAAGGCCTCATCAAAATAAGCCGTTTTTCTCGTTCGTTTGCTGTCTATATCTCGCACTGTAATGACAACCCAACGATCACTTGCTTTTGCACCAAGCCTTTTCCTAACATCAGGCGAAGACTCTAGATTAATTATTTGGTAAAAGTCATCATTTTCTGAACCAACATAAATGCTGTAAAACAAGTCGTTATCTTTTACCGCCTCAGACAAAATCGCCCTCACCTCTTGTTCAGATAAATGATGACTGATTGAGCGACTAATTTTTGAGAGAAGTTGTATGGTATTGGTTGCGTCAGCGTCTACTTTGCCGATCACTTCATTCAATTGCTGAGAGACAATTGTAAGGTTAGACAACGTCTGTTCCGTCGCCATTTTTTTACTAAAATAATATTGCAAAGAAACCGCTACTATCGCGGTCAGGATTGTCGCAACGACAAACATTCCTACCACCGTGACCCGGAATGAAACCTTGGTATTATTCATTATTACTCTATCCTTGAGCCGCCTTCATTGATGGCACTGCCTGACAATCAGTTTTTGGAAACATCCTTATTTCCAAAATTACTTTTGAAGATTAGCAGGTTAGCGATAAATTGCTTTTGCAACGCAAACTAAACTTAAGTTTAACGACCTGTAAGCTATTTATTTATATGAAGTTGTGCGGTCCATCTCAAAACAGCGGTTTTACTGTTCGCAGAGATTTCTTAATAAGGGCGCGATTAAAGGCCAGTGAGCATATCAAAGAAGAGTTGTCTGGAGGACGGCGTATTGTCGCGATGAGTATCGTACTCAACGTGCTTATCTGCATGCGCTGACGGTGATAGTTTGATACTCCACAGCGCGTTAAGTTGATTGGGCACAATCGAATATCGGACATCGATGATACGCAACTCATCGGTGGGGTCTTGCGCTAAATAACCATTAGAAAACCATCGGAAGCGTTCAATGTCTATCGCTTGTTGCGAACTCAGATCGAGCCAAGGAAAGTCTTTATTAATATTGAGCTTGCTGATGGATTCACCGGGATAGATTTTGACTGATGCTCCTACCCTCACAGCATCAATATGGTAGTTGCCCTCGGCTTCATAAACCACTTTCCAAAGCAAGATGTTAGCGAAGCTCGGCTTAGCCTCCAGCTGAACGGGAAAATGTTGCCGTTCTTTCGCTAACTGCCATCCGGCGGCCTCAGCTCTTTCCCTTTGTATCATTCCTAACGTTGGATAGATAAGCGCCCATAGAAACGCAATACGAGCTAACCACGGCTGTCGCTTTAGGGTGGCAAATACCAGCAATATCAATATGGGCAGTGTGAATACGGGATCAATGACAGAGACTGTATTCCAAGCATAACGCTCATTGGTTAACGGCCAAAATAGCTGGGTGCCATAAGTGGTGCAAGCATCCAGCAACGCATGAGTGCTATAGCCTAAACCGCAATAAAGCCAACTCTGTTTGAACGACAGCCCGCGATTTTTTGCTATCAATTGATGCAAAAACAGCGCACAAATTAAACTTCCAATAGGGATAAAAAACAGTGAATGAGTAAATTGTCGATGAAATTCTAAAAACAATAAGGGATCATTCTGTGAGCGAATCAGCACATCTAAATCCGGCGCCATTCCGGCAAGTAGCCCTAACACCCCTGCAACGACGATGTGTTGTTTTTTACTCACCGACTGAGGCAAAGAGGCACCTAGTAAGCCTTGCGTTAATGGATCCATAGTTAACTCATTGATAGCATAAGACTGAATCGAACACGATACATTCAGCTATAGCACTAAACGACCTTTAACAATGAGATATTTGCCCAATTTTGCGTGTAAACACGTCATAAGCACACGGTAAAGTGATTTGAAAGCACCCGTTTGTTGCGCTTCCTGAATGACGTTCTTCAAATCATCTCGTAATAAGAAACCAGCTAAAAACCACTTTACTTGCGATTTTTACTGCCAATTACCATCTCATAGCCATTGCAACTGGATTATTTTGGAAGGTCAAGTTAGGTGTGTCCTTCTCAGGTTAGGTTTTTGCTTCCAAATAAACACAGACTGGTTCGAACCAATGAATTAGTAATCGCTATTTTAATAGCAATAGATGCTATACAGACGCTCAACCTTACCACAGCCTCAATATCACCATAAGAAATTATGCGACATAAGTCACAAAAACTGGCGAGCGTTATTTCATCAAACCAATAATAAACTTATCATTATCAACATTGGTACGTACCAATTGGTCTTTTTGACTAGCAATGTCGATTTGTAGGCTAGCTATGTTTACACATAGACTTTGTAAGAAATGAAAGTGCCGCCTGCAGGCTTTCTACAAATAGGGAAATTGATGACAAGACCAAAATGTAGCGGTGATTACTATCACGACTTACGAGAACATTGACATTAAGCTCAATAAAACAACATCTTAACTTAGTATAGAGACCCCATATTATGGAATATTTTGACAAACTACATAATCAACTATCTTTGCTAGAAGAAAAGAACAAAGCAGCGCTTACCAAAGCAATTGAACAGTTCTCTAAAGCTATTGTTAACGACAAAATGATTCAGGTGCTAGGTACTGGTCACTCACATATGGTCGGGCTAGAAGGCTTCATCCGTGCTGGCGGTCTAGGCAACATTAACGCCATACTAGATTCAACGGTACTAACGAGTGACGGAGCGCTTCGTGGCTCAGAACTTGAAAAACTTAGTGGCCTTGCGGATGTTTTATGGAATGACCAAAACATCGCGCCAGGTGATGTTGTTGTTGTTATCTCAAACTCGGGTCGAAACGCTTTGCCAATCGAGTTTGCTCAGCGAGCAAAAAAGGAAGGCCATACTGTTATCGCAATCACTTCACTTGAACAATCTTCACTTTACCCTAGCCGCCACCACTCTAAATTAAAGTTGATGGATATCGCGGATATCGTACTGGATAACCTTGTTCCAGCAGGAGATGGTTTGTGTCTTGTCAATAACAAAGTCACTGGCGCGTTCTCCAGCATCTCTGGTATGGCGTTGATGAACGTTATTTGTGTCGAGGCTCAGAAGCAAGCGCTTGAAGCAGGTGTCACACCACTCATCTTCACTAGTCAAAACGTCGATGGTTTTGATAATGATTATATTTATAACCATTTTGATGGAAGACTGAAGTGCAAATAGGCATGTTTATGGTATTGGTCTAATAAATACTCAACCCAATGTACAAACGATCTTTGAGAACGTTGAATGGCATCAGAGAACCACCTCATGACTTAAGTCTTATTGATCGTTAGTATATTGTTAGACAGCTTAACTTAGTGAAGGAACCAATAGTGTATCTTTATCAAACTATTGCCGAAAAAATCCATAAGATGATTCAGACTCGAGAAGCCAACATGAAGCTTCCCGATGAACGCACCTTAGCTGAACAGTTTTCTGTTAGTCGCTCCACTATACGTAAAGCCATTTTCGAACTTAAAGATCGAGGTTTGTTACGAGTGACTCAAGGAGATGGTATTTATGTAAAAGATGGCGACCTGGTCCAAGACTTAGGATCCGGTTTCTATAGCCTAACCAATGATATGAAAGACATAGGCAGAACAGTTGAAACCACTGTGATTGACAGACAAGAAGTGTCTGTTGCTGATATGCCGAGTTTAAGTGACTTTAGCAGCTCAAAGGTCTACAAGATTTTACGCACACGAACCATTGATGGGGATCGTGGGATCTACGAGTTAAACTATCTTGATTCAGACAAACTTCCAAACCTATTGGATAAGGTTTCTGATAATGAATCTTTATACAATATCATTAATCAAGATTATGGTATTTACTTTGATGAAGGCCACGAACTTCTATCTGTTGTCATCGGCAATGAGGTAGCAGAACAAATTCTCGCTTTACCTGCAAACTCTCCTCTCGTACGGGTTGAAAGATGTGTCTACTTAAAAAACCAGCTATTTGAAAAATCTATTTCTTACATCAAACCAAATTTTTTCTCTTGGCGATATGAACTTAAAGGTAAAAAACCTCTTTTTTAGTCCGACGCAAATAGTATCGTGGTTCATTGAATTTAGCCTCTCCTTTGGAGGCTTATTTTAAGTCACGCACTCAACTTTCCTTCGCTCAAACCGATTCTCACTAAGCGCGATCTCTTCTCTTCCAATAACCGAGCAAAAAAGCAAATACCTTAAAAAGCAATAAAGGATCGGGCTCATTTAATGCCTTTTGTGTCTGTCCTTTTACTCTGTTGTTGTCCTATTGACTCGCCACTCTTGCACTGCGCCCACTAGCAAACATACGTCATTATTCTTAGCCTGCGTGTTTTTTAACGAGACATTAACAAATACTCTCCTAGCATCTATATGCACACCAGTACATAAGGAGACTATTGTGAACGTGCTTATTGATACCGATGTTGATTTTGATGATTACATGGCAATGCTATACCTTCTGCACCATCCCGATATTTCTGTCGCAGGGATATCTATAACCGGTACTGGAGATGTTCATCTCACACGTGGCATAGACAACGTAAAAAATATGCTCACATTAACCGGAAACCCAGAACACTTAACTATTCCTGTTTGTCGTGGTTTCAACGCTCCACTACGATACAGCAACACTTTTCCTGGAGAAGAGAGAGAAGCCGCTGACAATCATTACGATAGTCCCTTCCCTTCATCAAACCCAAACAAGTCGGTGTACGAGGCTATTGAGTTTCTTACGGACTTTATGTTGGAAACACAGGAACCTGTAACGCTTCTTTGTATTGGAGGGGGCACTACTTGGGGTCACATGTTCGAAAAAGCAAAAAGCAACGCTGCCTTAGCTGACGCGTTAAAAACCAAACTAACACGAATCGTGATGATGGGAGGAAACTTAACCGATGAGTTCGTGGAGCCGGGCGCAACAGGTAATATCCAACCTACGTTAGGGGAGCACCCTTGTTATAGTAACAAAGTTGCTGAGTGGAATATCTTTATTGACCCCCTTGGCGCTCAAATTATCTTCGAAAGTGATATTGAGATTGTTCTGGTTGCTCTCAATGCCACGCAGCAGATTCCAATTACCCAGTCCTTCGTTAACGCACTGGCTTCAATAAAAAACCCGAGTGCACAATTTCTCACTAGTGTTTTATCTAGCCCTACGATTCAACCTGGTATTGGCCACTACCTCGACTTCTGGGATCCGCTCGCAGCCAGTGTCATTACCAATCCTGAACTCATCCACTCACGGACCTTCCCTATTCGCGTAGAACAATCACTAAACGAAGAAAATGATAATTCGGGTCAAATACTGGTTGATCACGACCAAGGCTCGCCGGTGAAAGTTGCACTTTCAGCCAACGCTATTCTGACCTATGAAAATTATCTAAAAATAATATCACGTGACACCATCACGATATAACTAGAAAAATAACAACGTCACATCACTAGGAAAGTAATATGAGATTTATCACGTCAACACTCAGATCGTTAGCACTAATCCTATCAGGATTTCTACTACTCTTGGCAACAGCGACCGCGGATACTCCGGCTTGGGACAACGCTGTCAACACTCCTCCCGCTGACTGGACGGGTCCTGTATTTGAACTTAGCGATCAATATCCAACGCAACTCCCAGCAAAGTGCACCAAACAGTCTTGTCCATGGCTATTTATAGATCTACCAATGAAAGCTAACCTCAATGCGACTAGCAGCCCTGACTGGTCACAGGATCCTGTTTATAACGAATATATCACTAGCATCTTAGATTACATCCGCCAAGGGCAAAGCGCTGATCTTAACAATAAACAAGGCCTTCAGGTCAACCTAGATGGTGAAACGAGGTGGTTTCATATCCCATGGATGGCCTATGCACAAAAAACTGGCCGTGAATTTGTTCACGGGCTTACCAATGAACGTACCGCTCACTTAAGTGATTTTTACGGTAATGTGAACAATGAAACAAACGACAAGCGAGGGTTTGAGACTTGGGCGGTGGGCATGTACAACGATATTGGTGCCTACACAGTCGGCCAAAGTTTTAATAACCAAGGTAAACCAGTTCTAGAAACTGTGAATGGCATCACCTCAACCAAAGGCATGCCATTTAAAGAAGGTACCGTTGTGGTTAAGTTTTTGTTTTCTACAGTAACGCCTAACGATGTACCCTATCTTAATAACTCACCTAAATGGCAAGCTAATCGCCATGTAGAAAGCAAAGGCGAGTTTCTCCAGTGCCAACGAAAAGTCCGCGACGTCTACCTAGTACAAGTTGATGTTGCTGTCGTTGACACTCGTTCACCTTCACGTTGGGTTTATGGCACGTTCGCATACATTGATGATGGTGGAAAAACCGTCTGGGACAACCTTAAACCCGTCGGTTTGCAATGGGGAATGGATCCTTGGACGTTTCCTGCCGTACCTAAATCAGAATCGATTCCCGCTCAGCAAAGTGTTTTGAACACTGAAATAAAACCCTATGAGCATTTTGGCTGCCAAAGCCGCCTTGCAGGACCGGTAGATAACAAACAAAGCTCGTGTTTATCCTGCCATGCTGGCGCGTACGCCAATCCGGATGATGCGAATCCAACAATGGGCGTCACCATTCCACCGATATTTGGCTTTGATGGTCTATGTGAACAATACAGCCAAGAAAACGTCAATTACTTTCAAACCACTCAATTTCCTCAAGCCTACAGTGGCGGTAATTATGTCAACTTGCTCAATCTAGACACCTCTCTTCAAATGCAGATAGCCGTACAGGAGCATGCTAAGTTTGCCGCAGACGCTCCACTCGAGTGTGAGGAGTAAAAAATGATTAAGTTTCAATATGGATTGGTGGCATTATTACTCTCATCCCACCAGCTAGAGGCGCAAACGCAAGAAGAGCTGTATGGACACTTAGAGCCCGAGCTTTCGGGCCACCTTCTGGCAGAAGTTCCTTCTCAACCATTTGCCGCGTCAGGCGTGGTTAAGCGTCCCTTTTTTGACTATTTCAATTGGCAAAACTTCATCGCGCTTATGTGGCCCTCTCATGTAAAAAGTCATGGTGAGGCTTTTGAGCCCGACAATCAAAAAGTGTTTGGACAATATAATGATGACCGCCTCCCGGTCTGGCTGGGTTGGAAGTCAGCATTTGATCTTTTCCCTCAAGATGGTTCAAAGCCCGTTGAATGGGTTGCCAACGGAACATCGGCAATCTGCAAAAACGATGGCTACAAAGGTAAGCCAGCGCTCGTTTCTGGTTCAAAGTTTAGTACGGTTGCAGACGAATTAGATCAAGCTTTTAGCGGACCATTGGTTGACCAAACCGGTCTATTTACTCGCTATGAGGTAAGAACAAATAGAGTCGAGTATGATTTTATTCGCGATAAGGGTTATTACAATCGCTCAAATTGGCCTGACGATGGTGTGATTACCCTTCCCAGTGGAAATGGCACTACAGAAGTTGGTGTCATTGAAGTAAAAGCCGCGTGGAGAGATTTAAGTAAAGTAGACCCTAAGTTTCACTCACGGTTTTTTAACTTAAAGAACGCTATTGTCTCAGTACCTGGTACGTGTGACGACAGCGAAAATGCCATGATGAAATGCGACTGCTCAACAACCACGGTTGGGTTAGTTGGATTTCACATTGCACAGAAAACACCAGACTTTCCTCAATGGGTGTGGGGCACTTTCGAACAAGTGGACAACCTTGGCGAAGACGCTTCAACACCATCAACAATGGTTCCTTCCTATTATGACCCTACGCTATATCAAAGAGAGTCAACCGTACTAAGGGCTAATCCCGCCAAGCACCCGGGGTCAAGCAGGGTACCAGAGCCTGGAGATTTCGCCGACACAACACCAATAAATGTGGTGCGTTTAAGCCAGATACCCGACACCCCGCAAAGAGAAAACCCAGAAGCACTGGGATACTCCACCACCGATATGAACCAGCGATATCGTGCCGCCTTAAAGGGTACTGTCTGGCAATACTATCAATTGATTGGGTCTCAATGGCCACAGTTGCCTTCTGCTTCACCGAAAAGCCCAACAGATGGCGACTTTGGGTGCGAAGATGGCACCGCTATGCAGGCTGGGGGAATGCCATTCCCAGAGTGCTTACTGGCTAACGTCACCATGGAAACCTACCACCAATATGATAGTTGTATGAACTGTCACCAAGGCGCGCAACGTGCTGGAGCGGACTTCAGTTGGATCTTAGCGACCCGCGCATACGATGATAGCAACGAGAAAGGAAAAGACAATGAAACAAAAAAATGATTCCACGCCGAATCCGCTGACACAAGCACAAGACTTTAAGTTTACTGAAAAAGTCATCGTCCCACTCAATATACATGGGCAAGGTGTGGTGCTCATATCGAAACAAAAAGACTGTGATCTGACTTATCTCGATCTTTGCTTAGGTTCAGAGCACCGCGCGGTAAAGCTCTCTATTACGAATCAGTCAACCACTCTATATGGCCTGACTGGACAAGGAGATTGGAGTCCGCTTGTATCCAGTGATGATTCCCTAGATCAAGATCCACTTTGCCAATATTGGTTGAGTATTGACAGTAACAATGCGGTGATTCGCTATGGGAAAGGCGAGATTCGTGGTAACACCGTTATTTTGGAGTACGGCTTGGAAAACCATCAACACTACTTAAAACCAGACGATGTAGGAAATGAAACGCAAAGCTGGCTAAAGCTCGTCCAGAGCGTCGATATTCTTGCCTCTGACAACCGGCTAGATTCAAGTGTACTCAATGATCCTGTGACGATTGACCCTCCATTATTTGTTGCTTCCATTGATACCATAAGTATGGACGACATCGCTTTTCATCAAAAAACCGTTATCGATAACCTCCCCCTCGCTTGTCAGCAACTTTACTCGAATATCGCAGGTAAGCAGTTTACGCTCAACACAGAGGCATTTCCTCAGTTTGAACAAGCGATTAACGAAAGTATTCTTGACAAAAATGGCTGGTGTTATAAGACATTACTGAATAAAATCGATGAGTTTGGTGATGATAACCCCAATGAAACCTACCTTCGAATCACAATGGGCGTCAATCAAGGGAACTCTCCAGGGATACCTTTTGTTATGGAGATCTGGCCCAGCGAACATGGCTCACCCATTCACAACCACGGTGACGCGAATGCCATCATTAGAGTGCTTTCAGGAGAGATCACCGTCAACTTATTTTCAATGCTATCGAAATTTCATAGTAAGCCATTCGCCACTCAGACTTTTAAAGAAGGGGAAATTACGTGGATATCTCCAGGCCTTAATCAAACCCATCAACTGAGAAATATCGCACCATCAGGGCAAGCGTGCATTACCATACAGTGCTATCAATACAGTACGGCTAACACTCAACACTATGAGTATTTTGATTATCTTGAACCAAATGGTGAAATCGAACAATTTACTCCCAATAGTGACATGGGATTTTTAGAGTTTAAGTCGTTAATGTGGCAAGAATGGCGACAACGACACGGCGCTTAACATACAATGTCAGTGATACATTAATGTGTCACTGACATCTTCGTGTAACTCAAAAAAAAACTAATAAGAGAACAGGTTAACTATACGGAAATGTGTACCCTGTAGTGGTCGAAATTACCTTGAAATTCTTTCACTGTACTACCAGCTAAGCAAACACCTCTTATTTAGTGCTGCTTCATAAACGCCACCGCTAAACCTGAAGAGATAAATGTTAATCCTGCCCCTACGTTTAGAGCTGATACCAATTTAGGTTTGCGCCTAAACCAATGAGATAACTGCGATGCGAAAACACCCATCAAGCTAAAACCAATCGCGGTAAGTAATGCGAACCAAACGCCATAACCAACCATTTGAACAGTGACCGAGCCTAACGCTGGATTGACGAACTGGGGGACAAAAGCGAGAACAAACATACCTGGTTTTGGGTTGAGGGCTGCTGATAAAAAGCCTGTCGAGAAAATCGCTTTTATTGATTGTTTTTTCGCCGGCTCCAAAGAGAATAAACTGCGGGTACGCAGTACCTTTATCCCTAACCAAATCAAATACGCTGCGCCCGCAATCTTAACGACATAGAACGCCAATTCTGAGGTTTGAATAAGTAAGGTAAGACCAAACGTTGCCGCAATAACATGAAAAAGGATCCCCGCGCCAGACGACAACCCCGAGACTATCGCCGCCACCCTACCTTGACTTAAACCCCGCCCAACGGCCAGCAAATTATCAGGCCCCGGTGAAATAACCAGCAAAAGACAAGCCACTGTATAGGGCAGAAAAACTTCAATTGGAAACATGTCACCTCCTTGTTACGTCTATTCAAGTGCTAACGTCGTATCCACACAACTCGAACTATCGGTATGCACATACTTCCCGTGAGCATCGATTGCTCTGTCACTATGACACTTGTGAAATCAGAGAGCTACCTGCTCCTTTTGTATTTGAGTACATACGCTTTACTTCACAGGAACTGTCATCATGTTTATGAAACAACCCATAAGTCACGGCTCTTTGGTTTTCATAAACAGCTAGAGTCCTTACCCTCCAGCTTCCAAGGAGGATTTAGTCTATTTTCGCCAGCCCAATATAGCTTAATTTTGTTGCCTGATGGGTCACTTAACGCCGCTTCTCTCCAAAGATAAGTCTGCATCGTTGGATCTTGAGAAAAATTGATACCCTTCGATTTTAGGTGCTCAACTAACTGATCAAGATCTTCATGCTCAAAATAAACGACACCACGACAATCTAAACCTTTCTTTTCAGTATCTAGATAGATTGAAAAAGTCGCATCACCATCTGGAAATGAAAAACGCGCGTAATAGTCGTTCCCAACAATTTGGGTCAACCCAAGTGTCGTATAGAATTTGACTGCCGACTCAATATCATGAACAGCCAAGGTTATTTGATTTAAGTTCATCTACTTTCCTTGTTTTCGCCTCTATTTCAGCGTAAATATCCAACCATGGAATATAAAATACCAACTATTGGCCGTTATTCTTAAATGCACTTTTTAACGCATTACCTATTACACTAGAACCAAGCCTTTTGACCTGTCACATAGGCTGCTACAAACTCTAAAATTGAACCTTTCATTTAGATTTCAGCAGTAATGCATTAATTACAAAGATTTACCATGAAGCACACAACCTAAAAACTGCTCCCCCACACTTTTGCGACACATTCAACGTTATGCATAAAATCTAGAATTAATCTAAAGCCTAAGTAAGCTGCCGCTAACCTGAGTAATCGAGTTGTATTGCATTTTCAATACGATTGCATTGAGATCTGTATAGGTTGAAGTATCTGTTTTAATCGCCGAGGCTTTGACATCACCTCGCAATAACCTTAGCTCCAAGTTCGCACGTTTTAATACTTTCTACTGTACTTTCGCTTCAAAATTACTCTTCTGAATTTCTGAATATTGCCAACTTATGAGCGATTACTTGCCGTCGGTAAACCTAAACAGTATCAAGAGTTGCCTGTATGAGAAAGATGGTTGTGATTCTCAATTCTATGCTTAGAGACGGTGTTATATGGGACGAAAACTGCGCCAAAAATCAACTATTGACGCCATAGTCTCTTGTTAGTCCACATCACTTAACGCGTAACTTGAGCTAATAATGCTCCAGGCCACCCCCCGGCCAAGGATAGGGTATATAGCGTATTTTCTGCCGTTCGCCAGCTGCCATTCTGTGCCGCCTGCTTATCCCAAGCAAACATAAAGTATGTAAAAGTACTCACCACGCTAATGACACCAGTAAATGTCCAACTCCGATCCGTTATTTTGAATGCACCAACGGCTGACTTTTGGGTATATCGACCAATAGCAAATTCCGTCAACATCACGCTAAATCCGATGAAAATAACAAAAGCAAAGTAGATAAGAACAAACGCCCCACCCCCACTTTCAGACGCGGTATACAGGAATTTCCAAATACTCCCAAGTCCGACCGCGGAACCGGCGGCGGCCATAACAAAGCCAAGCTTTGATCCCCATGTATCTCTTGATTGTGAAAGGTGACTTGCCACAACATCTCCGAAAGTAATGTTAAAAAATAGATGAATTTGATTGTGTTTCTGAGCAGTAATGAAAGCGACGCGTTGTGTGATCACGCGTCACTAGAAAAAGCGCTGCGTATAGTAGGAGGAGAGTGTGGCAAACGAAACCGTAGAATTACGGTATTAACATCAAAAAGTGCGAAAGGGACGCACTCATTCACTGCCAAGATATTTTCATCGCTCGGAAAACGGCAACTGCGGCTCAAAAAAAAGCAGTCGCCGGAGCGACTGCTTGATAACGACCAATTTAACGTTACATCGTAGGAAAATTGAAGCGACTAGCGTGCTCTTCCAAACGCACGCTGGCAGGCCATCGGCTTGTCACAGTTTTCATGCGTGTATAAAAACGAACACCGTCGCCACCGTGCATATTTAGCGGTCCAAAGATAGAGCGCTTCCATCCGCCAAAACTGTGAAACGCCATGGGTACGGGCAGTGGCACATTCACGCCAACCATCCCGGCAAGCACTTCTTCTTCAAACTGACGAGCGGTTTCACCGTCGCGAGTAAAAATCGCCGTGCCGTTACCGTACTCATGCTGATTAATCAATTCCAGTCCGGTGGCGTAATTGGGCACACGGACGATGGCGAGTACCGGACCAAAGATTTCTTCTTGGTAAATGGTCATCTCTGGCGTGACATGATCAAACAATGTCGGTCCCACAAAATAACCTTGCTCGTAGCCTGAGATTGTCAAATCTCTCCCATCAACTAACAAAGACGCGCCTTGCTCAACCCCATTTGTGACAAGGTCACAAATCTTTTGTTTATGCGGCGCAGAAATCACCGGCCCCATGTCATTTTCTTTACCTTCAACAATACCCGGCCCCACTTGCATCGTTGCTATTTGGGTTCGTAATTTATCAATTAAGCGATCCGCGGTTTCATCTCCCACCGCGACCACCACCGATAACGCCATACACCGTTCTCCCGCCGCGCCGTAAGCCGCGCCCATAATGGCATTAGAGGCCATATCTAAATCCGCATCGGGCATCACTAAGCAATGATTCTTAGCACCGCCTAATGCTTGGCATCGTTTGCCGTGCGCAGAAGCCGTTGCATAAATGTATTCTGCTATGGGCGTTGAGCCAACAAAACTCACCGCTTGAACACGTTCATCCGCCAGCAGAACATCCACTGCTTCCTTATCCCCTTGAACCACGTTGAATACACCGTCAGGTAAACCCGCTTGCTTAAGCAAGAGCGCTAGCTCGACTGCCAGAGAAGGATCCTTCTCTGACGGTTTTAATACAAACGTGTTACCCGTCGCCAACGCAATCGGAAACATCCACATTGGAACCATTGCCGGGAAATTAAACGGGGTAATACCAACGCAAACCCCTAAAGGTTGCATGAGTGAGTGGCTATCCACCCCTGTCCCCACATTAGAAGAGTGTTCGCCTTTTTGTAAATGCGGAATGCCACATGCAAACTCCACCACTTCAAGCCCACGCGCTAGCTCTCCAATGGCATCCGAATACACCTTTCCATGTTCACTAGAAATCAAACGAGCCAAGCGCTCTAGGTTCTCTTCCACTAACGCTTTAAAGGCAAATAATACTCGGGCCCGTTTTAGTGGCGAGGTTTTCGCCCAGTCGGCATAAGCATGTTGAGCGGCTGCAATCGCGTGTTGGGTTTGCGCCTCATCGCTCAGTCTAACCTGCTTAGTCTGCTGCCCTGTCGCGGGGTCAAAAATGGGAGAGATACGGTTAGACTGCGGTTCACCAACAGCATCATGAACTGCACCATTAATAAAGTTAAATACGGTTTCCATAACTGCGTTCCTTAATTTGATACCAATGTAGTGGATTCTGTTTGTAAAAGGCTCTGCACTGAATTTGAATTCGGCTCGTTCAATTGGCGCTCACGCCATGCAGTAATTAATCGTTGGTAGTTGGTTTTTACTTGAGCGACGAACTCATCATCCCCTATCTCATTCGACAACCATAAGCTAGACGGTAGACCAAAGAGAGTGCGCCCCACTGCAAAACCTTTAACAAGCGAGCAATCTGCCGCTGCGTTAAAACCCGCTTTTACCTCATCGATCGGCGCATCTAAACCGAGAATCAACACTCCTCGACAATAAGGATCATTTTCATGGACGATTCGTTCTACGCAACGCCACGAAGAAGGTGACAATGGTGGCAATTTCCACCAATCGGGTTTGACATCGATTGCATAGAATTGCTGCAATAACGCAACATAAAACCCATCATTTGCTTCACAGCCTTTCGGTAAGATAACTTCAAGAAGCAGTTCATGCCCAGACTGACAGCAAGCTTGGTACACCTCTTTAACCGTCTTTTCCTGTGCATGACGAAGCGTCGGCTCGTCATCTGGATGACAAAAGACCAGGCATTTCACCACATGTTCCAAGGGCCATGAAAGGAGTTGTGAACCAATATTCCCATGCTCAAGTTGCAGCGGTCGAGAGCCCGGAAGTTCAATGGGCCGACCTATCCACACCCCTGTTCCTGTCGCCGCATTCAGAACCGATTGACCGAATCGGCTGTCGCAAAGCACACCCGACTGCTCGGCTAGCCCTTCCTCAGCAGAGACCTCTTGTGACGCACGGTAGATCAACGCTTTTAGCGGGGCGATTTGAGACCGATCTGCCCCCGTATCTAGAACCATTTGTTCAAATTGACTGCGATGATCAAAAGCCAGAACACATAAATCGTCCCAGTGTTTTTTTCGAGTCGTGACACGATGTAAGTGGTTTAAATGCTGGTCTTGATCAGGACGCGGTACGCTTGATGCCCTGAGTAAGTAGTTGTCGAGCTCCTCTTTCGTTGGCATCGCTGGCGCGCAACCATGTCGTGATACCACCAAAGCGCCACAGGCATTGGCATAACGACAAGCTTGCTCCCAACCTTCATTATTGAGGTAGCCACGCAATAAACCAGACATAAACGCGTCGCCTGCGCCTAAAACATTAAGGACATCCACACGCACCCCTTCAATCGTGATGCCATCATCAAGGCTCTCTGGCACATCGCTTGTAAACACAGAGCACCCTAATGCACCTCGTTTACATACAAGATCAGCCTGACTCACACGCCGCACTGTACGCAGCGCCTCCACCGTGTCCGTTGATCCGCCCGCGATATGAAACTCTTCTTCCGTACCAACAATCACATCGAAAAGACCCAGCACGTGCTGCAACTGTTGTGTTACTTCATCGGATCCAATAAAGCGCGTTTCTCCGTCGCCTAATGCGGTTAAACCCCATAATACCGGACGATAATCAATATCGAGCACTGTCTTAACATCATGTTTTTTTGCATAGTTTAAGGCAAGCAGTACCGCATCACGCGTTCGTGGGTGGGATAAATGTGTCCCGGTAATGGCTAAACATCGTGCCGAGGCAATATAGGATTCAGAAATATCGTCCACACTGATCGCCATATCCGCACAGTTATCTCGATAAAACACCAACGGAAACGTCTCTTCGTCCTTAATCCCCAGCAACACTAATGCCGTTAACCGCTCTTTATCAGTAATTAGGTGGCTTGTATCAACGCCGACAGATTGCAATTCTTGGCGTACAAATCGTCCCATATGTTCATCACCCACTCGAGCGAGCATGGAAGACTTTAGCCCTTGCCTAGCCGTGCCAAACGCAACGTTGCCAGACGAACCACCTAAGTATTTTGCAAATGTACTCATTGATTCTAACGGCGAGCCTATTTGCTCCCCATACAGATCAACCGCGACTCTACCCAAACAAATTAAATCCAGCGTTTTATCTTCCAACTTCATATTTCTATTCCCTACGACTAAGCGTTCATTTCACTCACTGCGCTTTAGCGGTTCCAATAGCAACAACAGTGTGTGCTGTTTTACCAACTGAAAAGATGATCAATCAAACAAAATGAAATTAGGTTAATGAAGAGAACGATCATTCTGTTTTACTCTTTATATGAAATGTACATTCTAAAATCAAAGTAAAACGAAATATTTAATCCAAATGAGTGATCACGGTTACATTACCGGTTTGTTATTAGACTTTAGTCTTACGCTAAAAAATGAAAAAATAGAAAAAATTTTCCAACTCTTTTTTCATCGAATTATTTTTGTAACCCAAATTCTTTAGCCAATCTAAATCAATAACTTAGAGATAAAAACAGAAACAACCTTGATATTTTACCTTTATTTATCATCAAGTTATAAAACTGCGACATATCACAAAAATTAACACCTACAAGATCTATGTAACAATTATAACAATTGTGCTCACTATCTAATGGCAAAAATAATTTTCTATCTATATAGTTATCAGCGAAACAAATGAAAAATATTTATCATTTAAAATACACAATAAATATCACCCTTTAATGGAATAAAAAGACCCAATTTATAATGCCTATTCATTAATCGTCGACATTACATTGTGAAACGTCCCGTGATAGGCAGTAAAAGTGATAACAACAAGGAGACAGTCAATGTCATCAAAAATGAACACTCTTTTTCAATGTGTAACCCGCTTCTCGCATAAGATTGCTTGCTATCAAGAGACCACTAAACGAGTGGCAAAAACGGGTCTCGTTGCTATTGGTTTAATGAGCCTTGTCGCGTGTGGCGGAGAAGAGAGCAAAAGCGATGTTGTGACAATTGGCGTCGCCATTCCTAACTTTGACGATACTTTCTTAGTCAATATGAAAGACTCAATGACCGCCTATGCAGAGAAGCAAGACAATATTGAACTCATCTTTGTCGATGCTAAAGAAGATACGGTTAAGCAGCTCGGTCAGGTACAAAACTTCATCATCCAACAAGTCGACGGCATTATTTTAGTGCCGGTAAATACCGATGCAACGCAACCGATGACAGACAAAATATTGGATGCAGGGATCGAATTGGTTTACCTCAACCGACGCCCTTCTTACCTTCCAGAAGGAGTGGCTTACGTCGGCTCTGAAGAGCTGCAATTTGGTAAAGAACAAGCGAAGTACGTCGCCAATAAAAGTGATGGTGGCAACATCGGTATTTTGATGGGCATGATGACCATTGAAGCCGCGATCCTTCGAACTGAAGGTGTCGAAGATTATTTCCAAGACAAACCTGACTTCAACATCATTCGTAAGCAAACCGCGTTATGGCAGCGCTCGCAAGCCATGGTCGTGATGGAAAACTGGATCAATTCGGGCGACAAACTTGATGTCATCATTGCCAATAACGACGACATGGCGCTGGGTGCTATTCAGGCACTGCGTGCCGCAGGCAAACTTGATGACACTATTGTGGTTGGCGTGGATGCAACGCCAGATGGATTAATGGCGATTGAAAGCGGCGCACTGGATGCCACCGTGTTCCAAGACGGCGGTGGTCAGGCTCGCGGCGCGATCGACGCAGCACTCAATGGCATCAAAAAACAACCGCGTGAAAAAATCACATGGATACCTGCCGAGCTTGTCACCAAAGACAACCTTGCTGAGTTCAAAGCTAAACAAGGTTAACGTCACCTTTACTCATATGTTCTATGTGCTGTCTTACCGTTCAAGTAGAACCGGCGCATAGAACATTTCAAACGGAGCTGTAATTATGAGTCAAGCCCTCTTGGAAATGCGTGGTATTTCTAAATCCTTCCCTGGAGTTAAAGCCCTCGATAATGTGCAACTGACATTAAGAAAGGGGCGCGTCATGGCCTTAATGGGCGAAAATGGTGCCGGAAAATCCACCCTAATGAAAGTGCTTTTTGGGATATATCAACGAGACGATGGCACCATTCGCTATCAAGGAACTCCCGTCAACTTCACCGGCGCTAAAGATGCGCTTGAGTCTGGAATTTCGATGATTCATCAGGAGCTGTCCCCTATTCTTCACCGCAGCATTGCTGAAAACATTTGGTTGGGTAGAGAGCCCACTAAGGGGCCTTTCAATCTCATCGACCATAGCAAGATGTACCGTGATACCACCACGTTATTGGAAAAGCTGGATTTACACTTAGACCCTCGCACGCCCATGAGTGAACTTACCGTTGCCACCATGCAAATGATCGAGATTTCAAAAGCGATTTCCTATCACTCTAAGATCATCATTATGGATGAACCCACTTCTGCTTTAACGGGCAAAGAAGTTGACCATCTGTTCGAGATCATTGAATTACTCAAATCCCAAGGCGTCGCAGTGGTGTATATCAGCCACAAAATGGATGAGATTTTCCGTATTTGTGATGACATCACCGTCTTTCGAGATGGCAATTTCATTGGTGAACGTGAAGCGGCTTCCACTAACAACGACGAACTCGTTCACATGATGGTAGGACGCGATCTTGGTGACGTTTATCCGCCAATCACGGCTAAACCAGGCAAAGTGAGATTAGACGTACGAAACCTCTCTGTTGAGGGTCAGTTCAGTGATATCAGCTTCAAGCTTCATGAAGGCGAGATCCTTGGAATAGCCGGACTGGTGGGCTCTGGTCGCACCGAACTGATTGAAACGCTGTTTGGAGTGAGAAAAAAAGATGTCGGCGAAATTTGGATCAACGGTGACAATGTTGAAATCAAAACCCCTACCGACGCCATCAACCACAAGATGGCCTTTCTTACCGAGGATCGCCGCCATTCTGGTCTGTATTTGATGTTGGATATTTTTGCTAATACCTCCATTGCTCACCTTGACGCTTACCGCCATAAGGTCAGTAATTTACTTGATGTCAGAAAAATGCAGAAAGACTGCTCAACGCAATGCTCGTCACTCAAAGTGAAAACCCCTGGCATGTCTGAAGCCATTGATAATTTAAGCGGTGGCAACCAACAAAAAGTATTGCTGGCTCGTTGGATGCTAACCAAGCCAGACATTCTGTTTCTCGACGAGCCAACACGAGGTATCGACGTTGGTGCAAAATCCGAGATCTACAAACTGATGCGTCTGCTCACAGGCATGGGGAAAAGCCTGGTCATGATCTCATCAGAATTACCCGAGGTCATTGGTATGAGTGACCGAATTCTTGTTATGCATGATGGTCAATTCAAAGGCGAACTGGACGGTCACGAGGCCTCTCAGCAACAAGTCATGTCATTAGCGTTCAATTAATACGTGTTTAATTGGCACCGCAAGCTAGCCCAACCTATCAAGGAAAGTAGTTATGATAGCTAAACTTCTTCAAGCCACGTCGGATCAACCGAAAACTGGCAACAAAACTCGTTTTATTTCCAAATACGCCATCTATGTCGTCTTTGTTGCCATGTGCGTGGTCATGAGCATTTTATCTCCGGTTTTTCTCACCGTCGCTAACTTACTCAATGTAATGACACAGATGGCCAGTATCGGTCTACTTGCGTTAGGCGTCACCATCATCATCATCACCCGCGGGATAGACTTATCTTCAGGTTCGGTGTTAGCGGTAGCAGCCGTGGTATCAGCCAGTACCGCGCAAACCCTAGACTGGGGCATGAGAATGTACCCAAACTTGCCTGAACTGCCGGTTATTGTGCCTATTTTGGTCGCGCTCGGTGTGGGGGCTTTTTGTGGCTTAATTAACGGAGCACTGATCGCTTACACGGGCATCCCACCATTTATTGCTACCTTAGGCATGATGATCATCGCTCGTGGCGCTGCGCTTTTATATTCAGACGGCCGCCCTATCAGTAGCCTAATCGATTCCTACCAATGGATAGGTCAAGGTAGCATTGCGGGTATTCCAGTGCCTGTGGTGATATTCCTCGTCATGGCGCTATTTACTTATTTGTTACTCAATTACACCCGATTTGGCAAATACGCTTACGCCATCGGTGGTAACGAAACCGCCGCCTATGTGTCAGGGATTAACGTGACAAAATACAAAATCCTGGTCTATGTCTATGCAGGTTTCCTCGCCGGTATTGCAGCCTTAATTCTGACGGCTCGTATTAACTCCGGGCAACCTGGATTGGGTAACATGTACGAACTTGATGCGATTGCGGCAGCAACGGTAGGCGGCGTATCGCACGCTGGCGGAATTGGTACCATTCAAGGCACGATTGTCGGCACGATGATCATGGGTGTACTGCAAAATGGTCTCGACCTACTCAATGTTTCCGCTTACTGGCAACAAGTCGTCAAAGGCTTGGTGATTGTTGTCGCGGTTATCTTTGATATGAAGCGCCAGAAGAAAAGCAAATAGCCGTCATACAACTCACTCTAGATACACCGTTACCACAGAAGATTGAATGTAGGGACCTCCCCTGAGGTTTTCCGTGCCACGAAGTGTCCTGCTATCGTGGCTTTTTTTTATTACGGTATGGCAAGCTCACGTTGACGAATACGCGACACCTAAAGCGGTGACTGTGACTAAAGGGAGGCGTTGCCAAAAATGACGATGACGAAAGGTGACTGATGCTAAAAAGCCGAATTAATACAAAATCTAGAGTTAAAAATAATGAAGTAATGAAATAAGTGTTTCATTTCTGTTTTCGCTATTTCACATCGGTGAATAGCTCTGTACTATAGTCATTCACCAAGCCAGCTGCGTCTGGCGTAGACATTCTAAAGGTATTTATTATGGGTTCTGCAAGCAACCTTAGCGAACTTGAAAGCCAAATTCGTCAACAACACAGTAAGTTAAGCAAACGCTTGCAGCAAGTCGCCCACTACGTTCTGGAAAACCCCAACAGCATTGCCTTCGATACCGTCGCCGTTATTGCCAAAGCCGCCGATGTTCCCCCATCAACATTAATCCGTTTTGCGAATGCGTTTAATTACAGTGGCTTTAATGAACTGAAACAAATATTTCGTCAACACCTGGTCGATGAGACAACCAGCTACACACAGCGGGCAAAGTTAGTCAAAGCGCTCAGTGACGATCACCCTAGAGAAACACCCTTGGACATTTTACATGAGTTTGCTAACGAAAATTCTCAAGCCATGCTGCAGCTTGCTCAGCAAACATCGCCCGAAAAGCTTCAGCAAGCACTCGACATTTTGGCCAGCGCTGACAACATCTATCTCATTGGGCAACGCCGTTCTTTCAGTGTTGCTTCCTACTTTACTTATGCGCTGCGCCACTTAGAGTGCCGAGCATTTCTGATTGATGGATTAGGAGGTATGTATGAAGAACAACTTAGTATGGTTGGAGCAAACGACGCCGTGGTTTCAATCAGCTTTTCGCCCTACGCTCAGGAAACCGTCAATCTAAATAAATTAGCAAGTAAAGCTGGGGCGAAGCAAATCATGATTACCGACAGTCTAGTCAGTCCGTTGGCGGAGTACAGTGGCGTATGTTTTGTCGTGAAAGAGGCGAAGGTTGACGCTTTTCGCTCACAGTCCGCTTCGTTATGTTTAGTGCAGTCCATCGCGGTCGCGCTCGCATTTAAACAAGGCAGCACTCCTGAAGAATACGTGCTGCCAAATCGATAAGAATTAAAGAAGCACCGTTTTACCTGTTTGCATCGACTCTAAAGCCGCCTCGGCTAGTACCAAGGCGCGTTCGCCATCGTTGCCATCACAGATAGGCGTTGCTTTTCCTGCTAGAACATCGACAAAATGGGCCCACTCGGCAATGTAAGCTTGCTCATATCGCTCTAAAAAGAAGTATTGTGGTTTTGCACTAACACAACCACTTTCACCCCAGTGCTGAACGAGATCTTCTTTCATATTGCCCGCTTGTAGTAGCCCTTTCTCACCATGCAGTTCCATACGTTGATCATAACCATACCCAGAGCGACGACTGTTTGAAATAGTGGCGATAGCACCTGATGGAAAATTCATGACAATAACCGCAGTGTCAATATCCCCAGCCTCTCCGATTGCTTTGTCTACCATACAGCTTCCGTGAGCGGTAATAGCGATAGGATCCTCGCCTAGAATATAACGAGCCATATCAAGGTCATGAATACTCATATCACGAAACATACCACCCGAGGCTTTAGCATAGTTGGCAGGAGGGGGAGAGGGATCTCGCGAAGTAATCAGTAATGATTCTGCTTTTCCAATCACACCAGCGCCAAACTGCGACTTAAGCTTTTTGAATTGCGGATCAAATCGACGATTGAATCCAACTAGCATAGAAACCGGGGTTTTCGCCAGCACTGCCAAACAATCTCGCACACGGCTGAGCTCCAAATCTATCGGTTTTTCACACAAGATAGTTTTACCATTTTGTGCTGCAAGCTCAATAAAATTGGCATGAGTATCCGTTGCAGAGCCTATACACACCCCATGTACATCTGGGTCTAGCATTGCCTCCTCTATTGTTTGGATCTTTGCATTATATTGCAGAGCCAGTTGATTGGCTCCCTCAACATAAGGGTCTACTATCGAATACAGCTTGGTGTCAGGATGATTATGGATATTGACGGCGTGTACTTTACCAATACGGCCCGCACCAAATAAAGCAATGTTAAACATACTAATTTCCTTGCCATGTCACGTACGTCATTACTGAACGTAAGCGTTAAAAAGATAAATGCGAATACCGCATCCATGAAGCCTATTATTTCTCGTCTTCGCTCTTCAACCCTACGCTTACTAATAAACCGCAGTCCAAAAAATACGCATCAACAACGACAAGATGAAAAATAATTATCACACAAAGTTACCTTAAAACCCCCTAAAAACCTACCAAAAAACTCACACAATGCCTAGTTCAATGTAAATACTGATGTGTAGTCACATAAAGAGAAAAAGGAATTGGAAAATATTTATCACGCGATTGAAAATAGAGTTTACTCTGTTAAACGCCACCGACGAAATCGAACGTGGATAGCAAGATGACGGCTCATAACTATAGAAGGATAATTTATGCGTTACGCATTGCATGGAATGTGCTCATTGCACAACAATATTGTCAGCGATATTCGTCTAGCCAAAGAGACCGGCTATGACGGTCTAGAGATTCACACAGAGAAACTATGGCGTTACATCAACGCTGGCCTCACTAGCCAAGAGCTAAAAACTCGCCTACAAGATGCTAATATCGCTCCTTCCGCTATTGATATTATCGGGAGTGTCGAGAGCACAGGCAGCGCTGCGCAAAAGCAGCTTTTCAAAGACACCGAAATTCTATGTCAGTTTGCTAAAGATATTGGCGCACCAACCATCCAATTAAACGCATTCGAAGCGCTTACTGGACTATCCACTGAGGATAACATCCGAATTACCGCTCAAAATATTCGGAGCATCGCCGACATCGGTAAAGAACATGGCATTCGCTTTCAATATGAAGGCGCGGCATGGACGCCAATTGCAACATTGAAACACTACTTCCAGCTGCACGATGCGGTAAATCGCGATAATTTTGGTTTTGTTTTAGACACGTGGCATTTTTGGGCGTGTCGTGGCGCGACACCGGAAGAGATCGCGAAGATTGACGCATCTCTAATCTACAACGTCCATATATCGGATGGTCACCGCCCTGATATAGGCGCACCTTGGGTTGATGAAAAAGAACTGCGCAACTGCCTAATAGGACAAGGGGAGATCCCTCTACAAGAATGGACAGCGGCGATACAAAGCACGGGGTATGATGGGTTCTACTCTGGGGAATTTTTAAATGACCAGCTGTGGGAAGGCGACCATTACGACACGGCGACGAGTATGCTTTTCGGCATGAAACGTCTATTTAACTGATCTGAAAAAAGTGCGACCAGTCCTCAATAAATTGAAAGCATAAAAAAAGCCGATGAATCATCGGCTTTTTCATATTGAGGTGAGCGAAATATTGTCCCCCTCACGCTACTTAATTTCTCGGCACATTAAGCTAACGGCTAATGTCTGAGCAAGATACATTGAAGAGCTCAAAGAACGAAAGCCCATCACTTCGCCCTCCTCTACCTCAAAACATACGTCCATTTTACTGCCGTGCGCCATCATCTGATTATCCGCAATAGCAATAATAGGAACGCCTCTGTCGTGCGCGCATTCAATCACGTTACTCGTTTCCATCGCATACGGTGCGAACGTCACTGTAAAGAGCACATCTTTCTCATTCATGTTACGTATCATCGGCGTTAGCATGCCACCGTGATCATCTAACAGAACCACGTTATTATCCGATTTCATCAACGCATACCAAAGATAGAACGCCACCGGGTACGCTCGGCGCATCCCTTGGATATAAATGGTCTCAGCTTGGTCCATTAAGCTGACAGCACGTTCTAATTTATGAGGCGAGACTGATACTTGCAGTTTTTCTATCGCATCCACATTCGCCGCACAATAGTCATTGAAGATCGCGGTAGGTGATTCAGGTCGATATGTGTCTTGGTCTCTTGCCTTGCGCACTCGGTCTTTATAATCACGAGGTCTGTTTAGATACTGATCACGAAACAACGCCTGCATGTGGCTAAAACCGCTAAAGCCCATTGCATTGGAAAATCGACTGAGTGTCGATAACGGGACATTGGCTTGTTCCGCAATCGTTGCCATCGTTTCAACGGCGACCATCATTGGTTGAGCCAACACATAATCTGCCACTTGTTGTAACCGTTGGCTAAGCGTGTCGTAACGCTTTACGATCAGCTCTTTTAGCGAATCTAAATCAGCAGGCACTTGAAGAATTTCCGTAGTTTCAACTTCCATACCCTACATCTTTCCTGTTTTTCTGGTGTTATAAAATCAATAATACCCCAAGGCTCAGCACTCTGGGGTATTAATTCTAAGATAAAAGCTCAAAGTTTCGTATTGCTTCTTCTTTCACGTATGGCATTGCTTTTTGCATGAAGTAAATACGGTCAAATTTTTCAGGCTCATCATTCATATAACCACGTAAATTGTTGCCAAGTGCCTGCCTCAAGCAGGTACCGATATTGAACTTTGAAACCCTGCTGTGCTTGAGTTTTTCCATATCTTCATCACGAATTCCACTGGTTCCATGAATCACTAATGGAATAGGCACTTCAGCGGCGATCCGGTCAAGCAAACCAAAATCAATGGTGCATGTTGGCTCGGTCAAACGGTGGATATTTCCTACAGAGATAGCCACACAATCGGCACCACTTTCGCGGGCGAATCTCGCGGCGTCTTCCGGACTCGTATCAATCGTTTTAATATGATCTCTACCTTCATCATAAGGTACCGACCCTATTTCACCCTCTACCGATGCGCCAAGCGCATGCGCCACATCCGCGACCTTACGAGTGCGTGCAATATTCTCTTCTAAGCTAAGCTGAGAGCCGTCAAACATAACAGAACTAAAACCCGCTTTTAGCGCTCGAAACACGATGTCTTCTTCGTAAGTATGATCTAGATGCAAACACACTGGCACTGTGCTTTTGGTCGCGAGACCCAGAAACATCGCAGCCGCGGTTTCGACACCATAAAAATCCACCACGTCTTTATTACATGCCAAGATCACCGCTTTGTTCACTTCTTCCGCCGCTTCCACAACGGCGCGCGCATCCTCAAAGCCAAAAACGTTAAAACACGGTACCGAGTAATTAGACGCTGCAGCGTCAGGCAATAAATCGTTTAAATTAACCAGCATAACGTTCCCCTTATTTAAACTTGGCTATCATGTCCTTGATGCCCGGAATGGTCTCAACCTGATACTCATGGTGAGGGTCAAAGTGTTGAACTAAAGACTTCGAGGTTTTACCCACGATGATAGTGAAGTAGTACATTTCATAGCCAGGCGCCGCGACGCTAGGGTGATAACCCTTGTCTATCGCAATCACAGAGCCCGTTCGAACGTGGTACACCGGGCCAAAGTCGTCTTCATGTTCATAAAGGAACTGAGCGCCAAAACCAAAGTCAGGGTTGAAGCGGAATTGGTACACTTCCTCATACAGCGTTTCTTTGCTGCCATCTTCTTTGATGCGGTCTTCGTCATGTTTATGCGGTGGGAAACCCGACCAACCACCAGCGCCGACAGTAAACAACTCGCTTACGAGTAAACGTCCGCGTTTATCGGCATTACTTTGACCCAAAACGTGTTTGATTTTACGGTGTGTTTTTGTGTCATCAGAACCGTACTGAACCATTTCCACTTCGTCTGCTCGTACACAAAACGGTTCTAAAGAGGCATCAAATTTACCGCCTGCAATCATCACGTCCGCGTCCTCACTGACACAATCGATAGTTGCGGTATAGCCCAGAGGAACATAGACAGACTCTGGTTCACCATCCCAAACGGTTCGTCGTTTACCAATATTATCAAACACCTGTGGTTCATCGCTGCCATTACTCACCGTAATACAACATGTGCCACCCGCGAGAACAATCACAGATTCATAGCCCTCAACGGTATGGATATGTTGCTCGCTCTGGCTCAAACGTACTTGGTTAAAATAACAAAGCGGGGTGACGTCATCATTCACATCGACAATCGGCTGGTTTTGGTTGTTGAACGGGGGTATATGCTTACCCATATTTCTTTCTCCTCTATCGTTGAGTCGTCTTTGCCACTCAACATAATTTTTATTGTTTCACTTATTACGGACAAAAATGCCGGGTCGAGATGGTTGCAATCCATAGTGTCTTATTACTATAAAAATACCGACCCGGCTGACTTACACCCTCGTGATAAATGAAGGTTCAAGCCCAAAGCGTTATGCTCTACTCTCTACAAAGTCGAGCAACTGTTCTTTTGTTGGCATGGCTTCTGTACAACTGGTGCCACTCACGTTAATGGCCGCCGCCGCGGTTCCATGACGAACACCGTCCTCTAGTTCACCGCCGTTCACCAAGGTCCAAATCAGTCCACCTGCAAATGAATCACCAGAGCCAAACGGTTTGTTTGCTTTCACTCTAAAAATGCCTTGCTCAAATTTATAGCCATCTTTGCAATACACTTTAGAGCCCAGCTCACCCGCTTTGATCACAACAACCTGCGTGTTTTCACGTAAAAAACGCTGCGCGGTTTGGTCATCATCTTTGTTACCTGGAGCCAGGACGGTTTCCATCATGTCGAACTCTTCGCGATTACCAATCACGATGTCAGACAGACCTGCGGCAATGCCGTAATAAATCGACGCATCCACATCGGTGCGCCATGAATAAGGACGATAATCCACATCAAGAATCACCACCGTGCCGCTTCTGCGAGCATGTTCCATCGCGATAAGCGTGGCTTCTCGGCTTGGGCTTTCAGATAGCGCAGTACCCGTTACCACCAGTGTTTTTGAGCTGGCAATATAGTCCGCACTCACTTGCTCTGGCTTGATAGTGAGGTCAGAGGCGTTGTTGCGATAGATAAGAACCGTACAGTCACTGGGCTTCATTTCAGTAAACGCCACCGAGGTACGAGAACCCGAGTCATCCGTCATCATGCCGTCAAGGTTAATACCCTGCTCTTGCATGTAGCCTTTGACGTAGCCGCCAAACGCATCATTGGCAACACAGCCAATAAACCCGGTTTTACCGCCCAAGCGGCTAATCGCCACCGCAATGTTTGCTGCTGATCCGCCCACAAATTTGTTGAAACCGGTAATGTCGGCCATGTCGGTATTAAATTCACGCGCATAAAGGTCAACCCCAGCGCGACCTAACACGATGGCGTCGAGCTTGCGATCCTGAGGGAGTGCAATCTTAGTCATAGTGTTTCCCTATTAGTTGTATTCTACCCAAGCCGCATTTTGGTCTGCAGACTCCACACACTTCTCGCATAAACGAACCCCCTCGATACCAGCGTCAATGCCTGGGAACCAAATCTCAGACAAGGCATTTTGGTCATCACGATCAGCGGCATCAAAAGCCAGTGCAAAACGGTGATAAAGGTTCGCCCAAGACTCAAAATAGCCTTCTGCATGACCACCGCCAACGCGATTCGCTGCCACACCTGGTGCATCTTGGTGCAAGTAACCCATGCCACGCTCTAAGATGCGCGACGGCTCACCTTGGACTTCTAAGCGAAGTTGATTGGGCTGCTCATCCCACCATTCAATCGACGCTTTTGAGCCGACGATTCGGATTTTCTGTTGGTGCATAGAACCTGCATTCACCGCTGATGCCCAAAGTGTCCCGACCGCGCCGCCTTTAAATTCCATCATGACGTGCGCGTTATCTTCTAACGGCGTGCGTGACTTAATGAAGCTTTGACGCATGCAAGACAAACGGTCGACCTCTAAGCCTGTCATCACTTCACACAAGTAAAAGGCGTGGGTGCCAATATCACCTAACACATAAGTTGGGCCTGAAACTTCTGGGCTAACACGCCATTTCAAACCTGGATCGTTAAGTTCATATTCTTCATTGTGAAACCCGTGAGCAAATTGCATGTTGATGACGCGAATGTCACCTAAATCACCACGCTGTACCATTTCACGCGCTTGCTGAACCATAGGGAAACCGCTGTAGCCGTACATCACACCAATGACACGGTTGTTTTGAGCGGCGATGACTTTTAGCTCTTCTGCTTCTTCTGAAGTAAAAGTGATCGGTTTTTCACAGACCACATGAAGATTGGCTTCTAGAGCCGCTTTGCAGATTTCATAGTGCGTTGAGTTTGGTGTTGCGATAGACACCGCCTGAATGCCATCTTCACGCTGCGCTTCCGCAGCAAACATTTCTTTATAGTTGGCGTAGCAACGATCGCCAGCTAAGCCCAAGTTGGTCCCAAAGTCACGGCAGCGATCGGCGTCAAGATCAAACGCTCCAGCGACTAATTTGAACAAACCATCACGCTGCGCAGCATTGCGGTGGGAATAACCAATCTGACTACCACGTCCTCCACCAATCATTGCCCAGCGTAGAGGTTGTTCAAAGCGACGTTCTTCATTAAACATAATTTTGCTCCGTTACCTGATACATCCGATCACACGGATGTATCGTGGTTAAGTTATTGAGATTTTGTAATATTCTTTTTAAACACCGCGGCGCTGACTGACGCGACCTTCTTCCCAGTCGGCCACTTTCTTGGCGGTCTCTTCATTGCGAGTCACTTCAGGAAGCCCAACTTCCCACCAACAGTCACACTTAGACCAAGCAGCTGGAGAAACCGGGTCAATATCAACAACAATGACGTAAGTGCGGTCCGCTTCTTTTGCTCTTGCAAACGCGGCATCAAATTCAGTAATTGAGGTTAACTTTTCGCTTATCGCGCCTTGTGCTTCAGCGTGCTTGGCAAAATCGACGCGAGCCAACTCACCATCTGGTCGACGACAATCTTCTAGCAAGTTATTAAATGACTCGTTGCCCGTGTTGTTTTGTAGTTTGTTGATAACGGCGAAACCACCGTTGTCACACACTACGACAATCATTTTGTGCCCAGTTAGCACTGACGAGTAAATGTCCGAGTTTTGGATTAGGTATGAACCATCACCGACAAGAACCACGACATCATTATCAGGGTTGGCAATTTTAGCGCCCCAGCCACCCGCAATTTCGTAGCCCATGCAGGAATAACCAAAGTCGATATCAAATTTACCAATTTGGTAGTTTTGCCAGTTCATCGAGAGCTCGGCGGGTAAGCCACCAGCGGCAGTCAGAACGGTGTCACCCTCTTCCATACTGTGATTAAGTTTGCCAATTACCTCAGCATAAGAAGAGGTACCCGCCAGTAATTCACCGTCTTGTGGGTGAGTGCGGCGGTGAACCAACGCTTTCCACTCATCCGCTTCTGCTTTGGCTTTCGCAGCCCACTCGTCACTTGAGCGCCAGTCCGCCAACAGGCCTGAAAGCTTGTTCATACAGGTTTGTGCATCACCCAACACTGGGTGTGAACGGTGTTTAATCGCATCAAATTTAGCCACGTTGATGCTAATAAGTTGCATATCTGGGTTTTTAAATACGCTCCAAGAACCAGTGGTGAAGTCTTGTAAACGCGTACCAATGGCAACCACCACGTCGGCTTCATTCGCCATGTGGTTGGCAGAATTAGAACCTGTCACACCAATAGGCCCAGCATTCAACGGGTTGTCTTGCAGCATAGTGGCGCGACCAGCAATGGTTTCTACCACTGGAATATTGTGCTTAGCAGCAAATGCCGCAAGTTCATCGGTCGCCAATGAGTAATGCACCCCACCACCAGAAATAATCAGTGGTTTTTTCGCTTGAGTTAGAATCGCTTTCGCTTCTTCGAGCACAATCATTTCCGGCTCAGGGCGACGGATTCGGTGACATTTTTCAGCAAAAAAGACTTCTGGGAAATCATAAGCCATGCCTTGGACATCTTGAGGCAAGCCAAGGAAAACTGGACCACAAGTTGCTGGGTCAAGCATGGTATCTAGCGCTTGAGGTAGCGTATGCATCAGCTGTGAAGGCGACAACACACGATCCCAATAACGAGTAAGAGGTTTGAACGCGTCGTTAGAGGTGACCGATGGATCTTCAAAGTTTTCTGGTTGCTGAAGCACAGGGTCTGGTAGACGACTAACGTAAGCATCACCCGAAATAAGTAAGAGAGGCAGGCGGTTAGTATGAGCAATACCCGCTGCAGTGACCATGTTCGTTGCACCAGGTCCAATTGAGCTCGTCGCGATGCCAATACGTTGGCGTTTATTCGCTTTTGCATAAGCAATGGCCGCGGTCGCCATGGATTGCTCGTTTTGACCACGCCACGTCGGGATTTGTTCTTCGATATTCTTAAGCTGCTGACCAAAACATGTCACATTGCCGTGACCAAAAATGGCAAAGGCAGCACCAAACAGTTGCTCTTCTTTTCCATCGACTACAATTTTCTGCGCTGCAAGGTATTTCGCTAGGGCTTCAGCAACAGTTAGGCGTACAGTTTTCATCTTCTTCCTCGATATTTCTTACACGCAATTGGTACATTGCCGTGCCAATTGCGTATTCCATATATGTCGACTTTTTGGCTTATTGTTGGGTTCCCCTTCAATAAGCCATTTTTTATTACAAGCCGTATTTATTCGCGTAGCCTGTGATGTTCTCGTACGCGGTTTTTGCAAACGTTAGTGGATGTGCTTTAGCCGGATCTTGCTCGGCTTCGACTAATAACCAGCCTTCGTAGTTACGGGCTTTAAGCGCCGCAAACACGTCGTCATAATTCACATCGCCGGTACCTGGAACGGTAAACACGCCATCAAGCACTGCATTTAGGAATGATTTGTCTGCATCACGCGCCGCATTCATCACTTCAATACGCAGATCTTTAAAGTGCATATGACCAATACGGTGACCCCAGCGCTCAATAATATTGACTGGATTACCACCACCGTACGTGATGTGACCAGTATCCAAAGTGAGGTACACAGAATCACCCGTCAGTTCCATCAAGCGGTTGATGTCTTCTTCTGTCTCAACAATCGTGCCCACGTGGTGGTGGAAAGACAGTTTGATATCGTGCTTGTTTAATAGGTAGTCAGCGACCGTTGTCAATTTGTCCGCGTACGTTTTCCACTCGTCATCCGTTAAAATAACGCGAGATGACAATGGCTTAGTAATATCACCATGAACCGTATTGCTCACTTCACCGTAAACCATCGCTTTACAGCCAGCCGCTTTAAGTAGGAGGATGTGACCTTGCATTTCTGCAATTTCTTCTTCGGCGGTTAATGTCATTAAATTGCCACTGAACCAACCAGACGCCAGCACTAAATTGTGGTTTTTAAGCAGTGGAATAAGAACTTCTGGCTCTCTTGGGTATTTTGTCCCTAGCTCTGTGCCAGTAAAGCCAGATTCCGACATTTCACTCAAACATGTCTCCAACGGGATTTCGCCACCAAGCTCTGGCATATCATCGTTTGTCCAAGTTAAAGGACTAATTCCATATTGAACTTTGCTCATGTTCGTACTCCAAAAATGTTTTTATAAGTTAAATGTAATGAGGTCCGTTATTTTCTAAGCACTGCAAATGCGTATGTGGTAGAAAGGTTGACCGCACCAGTTTGCTTCACTGGGGACCAATATAATCTAAAAAACACAACATGAAAAATATTTTTCACTCAAAATAAATTAATGGGAAATTTAAATGAAAGTTGAAAAAAGCTAGGGTTTTCGCGGGCTAAAGGGGAAAAGCGGCACAGATCACACTTGCAATATATTAAATTAAATCAACAACTTAACACCATCATGACATTCGATAAATATTTTCCATATGTTGATCGAGTTAACATTATAAAACAATGGGTCATTTAATTTATAGCCCTATTTAGCCTGAGGCTTTATGATTTACCTCGTCGCCAATATGAAAAATATTTATCAAGCGTATTTACAATTATTATTATATTCGCTGGCGACGTATTGAATCCGATACGCTTACCCTACATTCATTGGTTGATCGGATAGCTGCCCACACTGCCTTATTTGATGGTTAAGTTAGTGCCGGGTCTCATACAAAGGAGCATGTAATGTCACCTAACTCTGAGACACAGTCTCATAAACACAATATCGCCTATATCGTTAGAATTTGTTGTATCGCCGCATTAGGAGGGATCTTGCTCGGCTACGATACCGCCGTAATATCAGGTGCTATTGGACCCATTAGAGATTATTTCGGCTTAACACCAGCGCAGACTGGCTGGGCCGTATCAAGTGTTGTTCTGGGCAGTATCATTGGCGCGGTATCAGCGGGGACCGTTGCTCTTAAATATGGACGTCGAAGCGCATTATTCTTATCAGCGGTACTATTCATTATATCCGCCATTGGTTCTGCCATTGCTCCCACTTTTACCATCTATGTATTATTAAGAATCGTGGGCGGCGTGGCAGTTGGCATCGCTTGTGTGGTTTCTCCAATGTATATGTCGGAAGTCGCGCCTAAAGATTTTCGAGGACGTGCGGTCAGTATGTTCCAACAATCCGCTGTGATTGGTCAAACCGGCGTCTTCTACGTTAACTACCTAATCGCCAAAGGCATGTCTGAAGCTTGGCTGGTTGATGTCGGTTGGCGCTGGATGTTGGCATCAGAGGTATTACCTGCAGCATTATTTGGTTGCTTACTGATCATGATTCCAGAATCGCCACGCTGGCTTGTATTGAAGGGCCAACTTGGTAAAGCAAAAGAAACCCTTTCCCGTATATCAAACCCTGAACATGCTGACCGTGTTATTCTTGATATTCAAAAATCATTAGTGCCAGCAAACGCATCAAAAAACAGCAAAATCAGCCTACGCTCACCGCTTCTATTTTCAATTTTAGTCATTGGTACCTTTGTTGCCGCCGCGCAACAACTGACTGGTATTAACGTCATCATGTACTATACACCTGAAATTCTAAAACCTATCGCGGGTGGTACTGAAAACGCGTTATTCCAAACAACGTTTGTCGGCATTGTTTTCATTCTTGGTAACGCGCTAGGTATGTACTTAATCGATAAAGTTGGTCGCTTACCACTAATGAAATACGGCACGCTTGGCTGTGCATTGGGCATGACGATTGTGGGCTATGTCCTCTACACCGGAACAGAAGGCTACGCTGCTTTATTTGCCTTGTGTTTGTATGTGGTGGCTTATGCGACGTCGTGGGGCTGCGCATGCTGGACCATGATTTCTGAAATATTCCCGAACAGCATTCGTTCACGAGCGATGGCTATCGCGGTTGGTGCTCAGTGGTTTACGGGATTCATCGTCACTCAAAGCTTCCCTATGCTCAATGAAAACCCGTATCTAAAAGAGAACTTCAATGGCGCCTTTGCTTTCTGGGTATTCGCAGCATTGTCACTGATTTGTATGGTGATTGTTGTTAAATATGTCCCTGAAACTAAAGGGGTTAGCCTGGAAGATATGGAAAAGGTCATGGCTAAAAAGTTAGGCAAAAAAGCACCAGTTAAGACAACTGAAGCAACTGTATAAATCACACAACCATCGTAATAACAGGCTATTTGAGTGAATAGCCTGTTTTCTTTTTCACTATAAGCCGCGGTAGAATCTATGTTAGATAAAATGGCGTTCTTTATTTATGTCGTACGCACAGGTTCGATCTCAGCGGCGGCCCGAAAACTGAATATCTCCGTTTCCGCAGGAAGCCGATGGTTACAAGAGCTGGAGCAAAAGTTTGGCTTGCCCCTATATCGACGTAATAACCGCCTGTTGAAACCCACACCCGCGGGTCAAAAACTCTTCGACGATTTTTCCATTATTGTCGATCGTTCGGAAGCCGTGGTGCGTAGCATGCAAGATTATCAACAGTACGATAAAGGTCATATCGATATTATCTGCACACCCGTCTTTGCTAACCATTTCTTAATGGAAAAAATAAGCCAATACTTAACGTCTAACCCGAACGTGACGTTCAATCTCAACATCACCCCTTGGGCGCTCGATCATGCTGCTGACAGTGATATCACCATCAGCGCCAATGCCTCCTATCAGGGTTACCGAGAGCGCGATCTGCATTTGGTACGCCGCGAAATCATGCAAAGTCCATTTGTCGTTGTCGCTTCACCGGACTACCTGACAAGACATATGACCCCTGCTGCTCCTTGTGAGTTAACCAACCACCAATGTCTATTTGCCACCACCCTGACCGGCAGCAATGACTGGGTGTTTCATCAAAATAATGAATGCCAGATAGTAAAGGTGCCTAAGTCACTCGAGGTCAACGATAGCGACCTATTGTTGCAGGCAACATTAAACGGGGCAGGTATTGCCTACTTGCCATTATTTTTGGTCGACGATTACATTAAGCGTGGCGAAATCATCCCCATTTTGGAGGATTTTGATACCAGTGTTTGGAGCTTAAATGTTTATTATCAGCCACCTGCTACGGCGTCAGCCGTCGCCATCCACTTTAAAGAGTTTCTGTTAGCGTAGCGGTTAAAAGCAACTCGTTTAACAAGGTCAATCAATACCTCGAGTGTCACCGAGCATATTAGCGACACCACATTTCTCAGCACATCGCCCTTCCTCGCTCGCGATTTTCTATTGTGAGTAATCACAAGTTTGCAATGAATCCATGTGTACATGCATTCATTTGCGTTATAACAAGCTAACGTTCACAACCGATGAGATAACGATCATGGAAAATACTTTTGAGCACAAAATGCCAAATAAAGACGGGTATTTCGGCGAATATGGGGGAAGTTTTATTCCACCTCAGCTTCAAGAAATTATGGATGAGATTAGTGCAGCCTACGATGAATGTCGCCAAGATCCGGCTTTCAAGGCCGAGTTGGCCCGCCTTTATAAGCATTTTGTTGGTCGCCCAAGTCCTATTTTCCATGCTCAAAATCTCTCACAGAAATACGGCGCTGATATTTACTTAAAGCGTGAAGATTTGAACCACACTGGCGCTCACAAGATCAACCATTGTTTAGGCGAAGCCTTAATTGCCAAAAAGCTGGGTAAGAAGAAACTGATTGCAGAAACAGGGGCTGGACAACATGGTGTTGCCTTGGCGACGGCAGCTGCATTAGTCGGACTTGAGTGTGATATGTATATGGGCGAAGTGGATATCGCTAAAGAGCACCCAAATGTGGTACGGATGCGTATTTTAGGAGCAAACGTCATCCCCGCCACTCATGGTCGTAAAACATTAAAAGAGGCGGTAGATGCCGCATTTGAAGCTTATTTATCAGATCCACACACTCAACTCTACGCAATTGGTTCCGTGGTTGGCCCCCACCCCTTCCCTGCGATGGTTCGCGATTTCCAATCCATTATTGGTAACGAGGCTCGTATCCAGTTTCAAGAGATGACCAATACCTTACCTAACAATCTTGTTGCCTGCGTTGGAGGTGGGTCTAACGCCATGGGACTCTTTAGCGCCTTCTTAGAAGACGACCAAGTCGCCATCTATGGTGTTGAACCATCCGGTCGCGATTTGCATTCCGTTGGTGAGCATGCGGCCACGCTGACACTCGGTGAGCCTGGAGTCATGCACGGTTTCAAGTCTTATATGCTGACGGACAAAAACGGCGAACCGCAAGAAGTTTACTCCGTTGCAAGTGGGTTAGATTATCCGTCGGTTGGGCCACAACATGCCTACCTAAAAGATTCTGGGCGAGTGAATTATGGCCACATCAACGATCAAGAAGCCATCGATGCATTCTTTGAACTATCTCGACTAGAAGGCATCATCCCAGCCATCGAGTCCGCTCATGCGGTGGCCTATGCTATTAAGCTAGCTCAACAAGGCGAAAAAGGATCGATATTGCTTAACTTGTCTGGCCGTGGTGACAAAGACATCGATTTTGTCGTTGAAAACTATGGCAGCGACTACGGTATAGAGACATTAGTTTAACGCCACACGCAGACTAAAACCCCTTTCACTGGCGATGCTAAGTTCTAGCTTCGCCAGCAGTACCTTTCTCAGCAAGTGATAATATCAACATTAATTCCATTCATAGTACAAATATTCAGAATAATCATCTTCTCAATGTGATTTTTTGGATATAAAAACGAAAATGTAGAAATTAATTCCATAAAACACGCAACCCATTCGCCTCACTTATTTTATGACGCTAAATTACAGCCTAACGTTTGCACGTGCGAACGTAACGAAAGTAAAAATCCGCGCAGCAGTACGTCCAAACCATTTACAAGAGATGTACCGTTAAAATTATAAGAGAAGGGAATAGTATGAAGAATTCAAAAGTTCTTTTACCAGTGGTTGCTATCGGGCTTGCAATGAGCCCACAGGTTTTTAGCCATGGCTATGTATCAGCGGTTGAAAATGGTATTGCGGAAGCCAGGGGGACATTATGTAAATTCCCCGCCAGCACGGGTGAAAAAAATACGGGTTGTGGTTCAGTACAGTGGGAACCACAAAGTATTGAAGGACCTGAAGGTTTTCCTCAAGGCGGGCCTGTAGATGGGCAAATTGCTAGCGCTGGGCTCACTCAATTTTCCCCACTCAACGAACAAACGGCTGACCGCTGGGTCAAACGCCCTATTACCTCTGGGATGCAAAATTTTGAATGGACGTTTACCGCAAACCACGTCACTAGGGACTGGAAATACTATATTACGAAGCCAGATTGGAACCCTAATCAAGCACTCACTCGTGACTCGTTGGATTTGACTCCTTTCTGTGTCGTTAACGGTAATATGGAAAAACCACCTAAACTGATGTCACACCAATGCCAAGTGCCGGAACGTAGTGGTTATCAAGTCATTCTTGCTGTCTGGGATGTGGGCGATACCGCTGCCGCTTTCTACAATGTTATTGATGTCGAGTTTAGTGGCGAAAACCCTGGTATTCCGGGTTGGACACCAGCTGGTAGCATCAACCCGACAATGGATCTTAATACTGGTGATTCTGTCTATACTCGTGTGTTTGATAACAATGGCGAGTTACCACACCTTTCCACCAGCATTACGATTGAAAGCGCTGACCAAGGCCAAGCTAATCAATGGGCTCATGCTCTTGCGACTAAAATCAATAGCGATCGCACCGATATTAAAGCGGGCTCCATGGACAGTCAGGGAAATGCCACGCCTATTTACGGAGCAAACCCTCTGTATGTCGCTGAAAATAGTGCTTTAGAGCGCGTGGAAATTGGCTATGACATCGTAACGCCTCCACCTGTGATTGGTGTCGACATTTCTGGACTACAACCAGAATATATTCTATCGGATTCCCCCGTAGAGCTCGCACTGGTCATCTCGGCAACGGGTAACGTTAAAGTTGAAATAGACGTCTACAATCACGGCCAAGAATCGCTTGCTAACCAGAAGGTTACACTAGCAGATGGTGAATCAAAAAATGTCAGCCTGCTATTGTCTAAATCCGAGCCGGGGCATCACATGCTTGTGACTCGCGTAAAAGATGAAAATGATAACCTGATTGATCAAACAACGCGTGATTTCATGTTAGTCGATGCAACTGAGCCTGGCGATTACGATTTCGTTTTCCCAAATAGCTTGTCTCAATACACAGAAGGGACGAAGGTATTAGCGACGGATGGTCAGATTTATCAATGTAAACCTTTCCCATATTCAGGCTACTGTATTCAGTGGTCACCCACTGCAACGCAGTATGAACCGGGTGTGGGCAGCCATTGGACATCAGCATGGACTAAGCTGAACTAATAATCGTCATTCGTATTATCAGGCACCTTATTGTTCCAACAAGGTGCCTTTTTTGTTACTAGGACAAATGACGTTAAGTTAGATCAGCGCGCTTGTTCAAACATATCAACATAGAAATCGCTCGCTAGATCAATCCTATCACACCTATGCCTCTACAAGCATAACAATAGAAATGACCATTCCACCACTCAATCTCACTAGCAATCCTTTGCTTTAGATAAAAACATCATAAAGTAAACAAATTGAATAGTTTTTTAATGACTCATGAGAATACTAATGAATTGTTTTAAATAACAAAAACATCATAAAGCCATATTTATTGTATTCTTCGCTCAAAAACTCTACTTGACTCTAAAAGTTACATCTCCATAATGCACGCCGTTTGCGCGAAATAAGCAGGCATTCCGTAAGGAATTTGACTTAAGTATTTTGATTTAACGAGAGGTAAAAAATGGCTGCGGATAATAACTACAGTCTTGGACCGGTTCCCACATCGGCTAGGAAAGGGGTAGCGTCACTCACTATGGTGATGCTGGGACTGACATTTTTTTCCGCAAGTATGTGGACAGGTGGTTCCCTCGGTACCGGACTCTCTTTTAATGACTTCTTCCTCGCGGTTCTCATCGGCAACTTAATCCTCGGCATCTATACTTCTTTTCTTGGTTACATCGGCTCTTCTACTGGCCTCTCTACACACCTTCTTGCTCGTTTCTCTTTTGGTTCTAAAGGCTCATGGCTTCCATCAATTTTACTTGGCGGCACTCAAGTAGGCTGGTTTGGTGTTGGCGTGGCGATGTTTGCTATTCCAGTACAAAAAGCCACAGGCATTGATACCAATACGCTAATTATCGTCAGTGGCCTACTAATGACGGCGACTGTTTACTTTGGCATTTCTGCCTTGATGGTACTTTCTACTATCGCGGTGCCTGCTATTGCTATACTCGGTGGTTACTCTGTATTCACAGCGGTTGATAGCGTTGGCGGTGTCGCCGAGCTACAAAAAATACAACCATCCGAACCCATAGACTTTTCAGTCGCACTTGCGATGGTCGTTGGTTCCTTTGTCAGCGCAGGTACGCTCACTGCCGATTTCGTTCGTTTTGGTAAGAAACCAAAAGGCGCGGTGTTTATTACCATGACGGCCTTTTTTATTGGTAACTCACTGATGTTTATCTTCGGCGCAGCTGGTGCGGCAGTAACGGGTCAATCTGATATTTCTGAAGTGATGATTGCACAGGGCTTACTACTGCCTGCTATCATTGTGCTTGGTTTGAACATTTGGACCACCAACGATAACGCGCTTTACGCGTCTGGTTTAGGTTTCTCCAATGTAACGGGATTGCCAAGCAAATACATCTCTATGGCTAACGGTGTCGTAGGCACACTCTGCGCACTGTGGTTATACAACAATTTTGTTGGTTGGTTGACGTTCCTATCCATTGCGATTCCTCCTATCGGCGGCGTTATCATTGCGGATTTCATTGCGAATCGTAAAAAGTATCAGCATTTTGAAACTACTCAATTCCAAACGGTGAACTGGGCAGGTATTATTGCGGTCGCGTTGGGTGTAGCGGCAGGACACTTCTTACCAGGTGTGGTTCCAGTGAATGCCGTACTCGGTGGTGCTTTGAGCTATCTTGTATTAAACCCAATGCTCAATAAAAACAGTGCAGCACTTGCTAGCGCTGATACTCAATAATTAGGAAGTGCCAGTTATGTCATCTCTACTCATTCAAAATACCGCGATTGATCAACGAGAAGGTCGCTTTGACATTCTTGTTGAAAACGGCGTGTTCACGGCAATCGAGGCCGCAGGCTCACAACCAATGCAGGCTGATCGCGTCATCAATGCTGACGGACACATGGCCGTCGCGCCATTTTGTGAACCTCATATCCATCTAGATACTACGCAAACGGCTGGAGAGCCGAGTTGGAACATTTCTGGAACACTATTTGAAGGCATTGAACGCTGGTCAGAGCGTAAAGCGTTATTGTCTATCGAAGACGTTAAAAAACGCGCTAAGCAGACGCTAAAATGGCAAATCGCCAATGGTGTCCAACATGTTCGTACCCACGTTGATGTCTCTGATCCAACACTCATTGCGCTTAAAGCTATGGTGGAAGTACGCGAAGAAATGAAACCGTGGGTCGACATTCAAATCGTTGCGTTCCCACAAGAAGGCATTTTGTCTTATCCCAACGGTAAAGCACTACTCGAACAAGCGGTTCAGCTTGGCGCAGATGTGATTGGTGCGATTCCACACTTCGAATTCACGCGCGAATACGGTATCGAATCACTGCACTACGTCTTTGAGCTTGCCAACAAGTACAATTGCTTGATTGACGTCCACTGTGATGAGATTGACGACGAGCAGTCACGCTTTGTTGAAACACTCGCGGCACTGGCACACAAATATGAAATGGGTGACAAGGTCACAGCCAGCCACACCACAGCCATGCATTCATACAATGGTGCGTATGCTTCACGCCTATTCCGTCTTTTAAAAATGTCGGGTATCAGCTTTGTTGCTAACCCGTTGGTGAACATTCACCTGCAAGGTCGTTTTGATGACTACCCGAAACGTCGTGGTGTCACACGCGTAAAAGAAATGCTTGCTGCTGATATTAACGTCTGCTTTGGTCATGATGATGTCTTTGACCCTTGGTATCCATTAGGTACAGCAAACATGCTACAAGTACTGCACATGGGCCTGCATGTCTGCCAAGTCATGGGTTATGATCAAATCAATCAATCGTTGGATTTGATCAGTACCAATTCAGCTAAGACCCTCAATATCCAGGCCACGCATGGATTAGACTTGGGTAAAGACGGAAGCTTATTGCTTCTGCCTGCCGACAATGGATTTGATGCCGTTCGACGCCAAGTACCGGTCAGTTACTCAATCCGCAAGGGTGAGATTATTGCCACAACGAAACCTGCACAAACGCAGATTCACTTAGATGCGGTTGAAGACGTCACATTTAAGCGCTAGCCCGAAGGACATCCCCCTTCATATCGGCTTCTACCCAGGGCAATAATTGTATAATTGTTGCCCTGTTTTGTGCTCGTCGTCATGAGAATTTCATTTAATCGCCCAATTGCTGTGCTAAACTAATTTTGCTCTGGTGTTCAGAGTTATTTAACGTAAGAGTAAAAAGAGTGCGAGTTGTATTGTCAGATAGTTCCATATGCGAGTATTTGTCATTCGTTTTATCCATTTACGCCTCGATTAAATAAACAGAACCACTAAGCAAGACAGCCGCAAGGCGAGCGTTTTAATCTGAAAGGTAAGGGACAAAAAATGTCTAACACAAGTACTGGCAAAGTAAAATGGTTCAATGAAGAAAAGGGTTACGGATTCATCGAGCAAGAAAATGGCGGAGCAGACGTATTCGTTCACTTCCGTGCTATTTCTGGTGACGGATTCAAAACTCTAAAAGAAGGCCAAGCGGTCACTTTCGAAGTTGAACAAGGTCAAAAAGGCCCACAAGCGACTAACGTTGTTCCTCAATAACAGCGCGCTAAAAATTTCTAGGCTTCGAGTAATCGAGGCCTTTTTTATACCCGCTCGTTAGCAAAACAACCACTAACCCATTAAAAACAAGTGGTTAGCCAATTACGCTCGTTTGCCCTCTCCAACTTCCATCGTTTGGAAGCCCCCCATATCAGACGTTCAAAGACCTCATCAACCAACGCATAATCAAGGACATACCAGCCCCCTCTCACGACAATAATTCTCTATCGAATCGATAAAAATCTTTCATTAGACTCAGGCGCCTTTTTATCCGTTAATGCGTCCGACTCTAGAGGGCGTTTTCTCCACAACTTTGCCCTGCTAAGAGGTGTTTCGTGACCATCAAGGACGACAATCACGGGGTGTAATTTTTCAGGTTAACGCTAATATTCATTATCCAATCGAGAAAGATTAGTAAAACCTATTGCTTTGGTAATATAAGCCGTGACTAACACTTCCAAACTTGACCATGTTCGTGCTAACTACAATGTGCAACATTGGAGCCAAAACTTCTTCGGTATCAATGATGATGGCGACGTTTACGTCTCACCACGTCAAGATGCTCAACATCATATTCCCTTAACTCGTATCGCTCAGGCTTTGGAAGATAAAGGTCTCACACTTCCGGCGTTGGTGCGCTTTCCGCAAATTATTCACCAACGTGTCCACGGTATCTGTGACGCTTTTAACCAAGCAATTAATGATTACGGTTATCAAAATGATTACTTGCTGGTTTACCCAATTAAAGTAAACCAACAAAAAGATGTGGTTGAGCAAATCCTAGCAAGCCAAGCTGAAGCAGAAACTAAGCAGCTCGGCCTAGAAGCCGGCAGCAAACCCGAACTACTTGCCGTGCTTGCAATGGCGCAACGTGCAAGCTCTGTCATCGTCTGTAACGGCTATAAAGACCGTGAGTACATTCGTTTGGCACTCATTGGTGAGAAGCTAGGGCACAAAGTCTTTATCGTGTTAGAAAAGCTGTCAGAGCTTGATACGGTATTAAGAGAGGCTCGTAGCCTCAATGTTAAGCCACGCATTGGCTTACGTATTCGCTTAGCGTCTCAAGGTGCAGGAAAATGGCAATCAAGTGGCGGTGATAAATCTAAATTTGGTTTGTCCGCTTCGCAAGTGCTACAAGTCGTTGAGCGCCTAAAGCAAGAAGATCAATTGGATATGCTGCAACTTGTGCATTTCCACTTGGGCTCGCAAATGGCGAATATTCGTGACGTACGTAATGGTGTGAACGAATCGGCTCGCTTTTACTGCGAGTTGCGTAAAATGTCTGTGCCGATTGCCTACTTTGATGTTGGGGGTGGCTTAGCGGTTGATTACGATGGTACTCGTAGCCAATCAAGCAGCTCTATGAACTACGGGCTGGCTGAATATGCTCGTAACATTGTTAGCACGGTAGGTGACGTCTGTGCGCTGTATGACGAAAAAGCGCCAGTGATCATTTCAGAATCTGGCCGTTCATTAACCGCGCATCACGCTGTGCTTATCACCAATGTTATTGGTACTGAAAGCTATGCCAGCGAGCAAGTGGAAGCGCCGTCTGAGGAAGCGCCGATTTTACTGCAAAACATGTGGCAGAACTGGCAAAACCTAAAATCGGGAACCGATGCTCGTGCGTTAATCGAAATTTATAACGATACGCAAAGCGATCTATCAGAAGCTCAAACCCTGTTCGCAACAGGTGTGGTGGATTTGCACCAAAGAGCATGGGTAGAGCAATTGAGCTTAACCATTTATGGCGAATTGCATCGTCAGATGGACAACAAAAACCGTTTCCACCGTCCAATTCTTGACGAATTGAACGAGCGATTAGCCGATAAGTTCTTTGTGAATTTCTCGCTGTTTCAATCATTACCCGATGCATGGGGTATTGAGCAAGTCTTCCCTGTTCTTCCATTATCTGGATTAGACAGAGAAGACCAAACTCGAGCCATTATGCTTGATATTACTTGTGATTCAGACGGTACCATTGAGCAGTATGTAGATGGGCAAGGTATTGAATCCACATTACCGGTTCCTGCATGGAACAAGGATCAACCCTATTTAATGGGCTTCTTCCTTGTCGGCGCTTACCAAGAAATATTGGGCGATATGCACAATTTATTTGGTGACACTCACAGCGCGGTGGTTAACGTCACTGATAATGGCGATATTGATTTTGCAACCATTGACCTTGGTGATACGGTTGAAGACATGATGCGCTATGTTCACATTGACGTTGATGCAATTCGTAGTAACTATAGAGAACTGGTTGAGCGTCATATTAATGCTGACGAGCAAGCACTTATTTTAGAAGAGTTAGAGTATGGCCTAACCGGTTATACCTATCTAGAGGATTTATAAATGAATGATTTGTTTACAAAAACTGATTATTCTCTGTATTCGAATGCGATGACATTTGTCCGCCGTCCTTACGTGAGAAACCCGATTGGAACCGACGCCGATGTTGTGGTTCTAGGTGTACCGCTAGACATGGCGACCTCTGGCCGTCCGGGTGCGCGTTTAGGCCCAGATGCTATCCGTCGTGCGTCTGTCAATCTTGCGTGGGAAGGCAAAAAATTCCCTTGGACATTCAACGTATTTGATAAACTCAAAGTCATCGACTCAGGTGATCTGGTTTTTGATTGTGGGGACGCTGAAGATTTTACTTATCGTTTAGAAGCCGCGACAAGCGACATTTTAAAAAATGGTAAAACCATGCTCGCACTTGGCGGTGATCACTTTATTACGCTGCCAATTTTGCGCGCCTACGCAAAACATCACGGTGAGATGGCATTAGTGCATTTTGATGCTCACACGGATACCTATGCGAATGGCAGTAGCTACGATCATGGGACGATGTTTTATCATGCGCCCAAAGAAGGGCTGATTTCTGCAAAGCACTCGGTGCAAGTCGGTATTCGCACCGAATATGACTACGACGATCATGGCTTTAATGTCATTAATGCTATGCAAGCCAATGATATGAGTGTCGACGAAATTGTTGCTCAAATCAAAGCAACAACAGGCGATAAACCTGTCTATATTACATTTGATATCGACTGCTTAGATCCAGCGTTTGCTCCAGGTACCGGTACCCCGGTTTGTGGCGGTCTTAACTCTGATAAAGTACTAAAAATCATCCGTGGTTTGGCAGGTATGAACGTGGTTGGTATGGATGTGGTTGAAGTATCGCCTCCGTATGACCAAAGCGATCTTACCGCATTGGCAGGCGCAACCATTGCTCTTGAATTATTGTATGTATTGGCGTCGAAGCCTAACGCGTTAGGTGTTTAGATAATACCTAGACCTGATGTCGTTTCATCTCATTAAAAATCAAACCCTAAAAGCGGATCGCTATGATCCGCTTTTGCACTTAGCTGTGCCCATCAAGTAAATCACATTATTATCAGTTTCATTAATTGTGAGACCTTAGCTCCTTTAAATGTAATTACATTCACATACCGTTATATTATACAAACGCCCTACATAATATTTATATATAATATTTAGACCGAATTATTTGCACCAAAAACAAATAATTGAATGGATTAAATACAATTAACCATGACAAGTTAATTATCATAAAAATACACAATAGGAATGTAAAACACCAGGTTATACAGATACCTATTAATCAATAATTACACATAGGTTTATTATATGGATATTAAATACCTAATCGCATCAACTATCACCGCCCTTACATTCAATGCCTACGCTGCCACCTCATATAATGAAGTGGTTGTGTTTGGCGACAGCCTATCGGATGTTGGCAACCTACATTTAATGAATTTTCCTGGCGGACCTGCTGAAGGGCAAACTTATGGCCCTAGGTTTTCTAACGGTCCACTTATTGCGGAATATGTCGCCAGCAAAGTACTTGATATCGATGTTGACCAACAACCTTTGCTCCCGTCTCTTCACCTAGTTAGCAACATCACTGGCAATAATTTTGCTGTTGCTGGTGCCAAGTCTCTAGATGATGACGGCTCTCCGCTCACACCAGACATCAACCTTCCTACTCAGATCAATGCCTACCTACAACATACTCAAAGTTCAGCAGATAAAGACGCATTGTATTTTATGTCAATTGGCGGCAATGATGTAAGAAGTGCAAGAGATCTCATCACCTCCAAGGACGGTAACCAACCATTCTTTAGCAGAAAGTTATCAGCATACACATATACATATAATTCAGCGGTATCAGCAAGTAATAGCTTAGAACTATTATTAAAGTCAGGCGCTAAAGACATTGTTGTTCTTGGTGTGCCTAATATTTCAATGACACCTGAAAATACGTTAATCACTGACCAACTAATATATAATGCAAATAACTTTTGGGAACAATTAAGTGCAATGGCTATCCCTAGAGTGGTCGGTAACTTATCTAAGTTCTATCAAGGCGCAATCAACAGTTCAATAGAACAACTAGAAAATGACTATCCGAGTGCCAATATTCATTATGTAGATCTTATGAGTATCGTCGATACCGTCAACCAAGATATTGAAAGCTATAGTTTCACCGACACTACACATGCGTGTAACTATCTTCTTAGCACGTCACCTGTAGGCCAACCAACAAGTGAATGCCTTGTCACCTCTGAGTATCTATACTTCGATGAACTTCACCCCACAACAGCGGCAAATATGATCGTTGCCGATAAAATTTTAGCGATGCTTGAATCAAAGGCTAAATAACAGTGTGCGAAAAGTCATGACAAGCCTACAACAACATATCACTTGGAATTTGACTCGACAGCGATTTTATTCTGATATGCAGAAACAAAGTAGCCAAGCAAATTTCTGTAAAGGGAGACGAAAAAAAGCATAACAGATCAACAGCATCCACAAGAAGAATCGAATAATTGAGAGTTTGAGGCGTAGCTATTAACCATAGCTACGCTTTTTATCGTCATTAAACACTGCACTTGCTGCCTCCACCAGCCGACAACAACCGACCAAATCCCTAATTGAAGAAGCAAGCTATGAAATACTCCCACCTAGATAGCTAAGAAATCGTTCATAAAGTCATGAGCTAAGGGGCGTCCCACCAACGAATATTCGCTAATACCATCGCTAGTCTAGCGTCTGTTAACAACACAAATGGCGTATCAAGTTGGCTTAAATCCACCCCGTTGTTAGTGAACTCTTCGCTTGAAACTGTGACGGTCACAAACTCATCAACCGTTTGCAGTTGCTCCGTAATATCAATTTTCACAACACTCGCAGCTAAGCTTTGTTCTTGTCGATCTTGCACTGCTACATACACGCTACCTGTTGGACACTCGGTCACCTTAACCTCAAAACTCAAACCGCCTTTTGGATGCGCAAAGCAGCTAAAGTCTTCCGTATCCCCATCCGTTGTTGCAATGCATACCGACGCGCCAGCCTCTTTAAATACCAAACTCACCGCGTCTTGCTGCTGTTGATAGTTATAGGGTTTAGTCTCAATCGATACAAAGTTCATTGCGTTATTCCGAGACACTTCAACTCGGTTTCCACCTTGCGCTTGGGCGACAAGTAACTGAAAATCACCAATCGTTGAACGAACACCATACAGCTCTATTGCCGGACGCACATTTCCCTCAATGAAATGGTCGCTGTCATCGCGATCAAGCTGATCCAGATCGCGCTGCTGCAATCGCGAGGAATAATTCAATCCGTATCCATACTCAAACAGCGGAGCATGCTCCCCATTAGGATCTTGTTCATACTGTGAAACTTGGTAATTAGGAATGTGCTGAGGGATACGATTCACGGTCGCACTCAGCTTTTTATTCGGCCAGCTATAAGACAGCTTGCCTTGGAAGTCATAACGTGGGCGTTTCTCTTCATCTCCCACTAATACATCGGTAATGCCCTCACCTTCACTGCCCGGAAGCCAAGCGGCAACAAATGCGTCAGACATGGCGATTTCTTCATTAAGATATAAAGGACGACCACTGTAAAACACGGTAATGATCTTGGCTCCCGCCGCATGCAAACGATGTATTTTCTCAACATCTCTACGATAACTGCGCTTCAACTGGGAAAATTCTAGCGTTTGCCAGGTTTTAATATCGCCCATCATTTCCGCATAGGGATCTTCGCCAATAACCACAATCGCGACATCACCCGGCTGCACATCTTCTTTCAGCTCTGGGTCAAAATTAACATTGCTCTCTCCAAGTTCAGCCACTAACGCCATTTTCAGTGTCGTCGCACCGGGAAAGTCCTCCAATGTATTTTCGTCACCTTGCCAAGTCAGATTCCAGCCACCCGATTGTTTTTGAAGATCATCGGCGGCACTGCCTGTTACTAGTACTTTCTGATTCTTGCTCAGCGGCAGTATTTGATTGTTGTTTTTTAATAACACTAACGATTTTCGTACCGCTTCACGAGCAACCTCACGGTGTGCCTGTGCACCCAACAAACTTTGATTACCAGCAAGAACTCGCTGAGTGGGTGCAGGCTTTGTCCATAATCCCGCTCTCATTTTTACGCGCAGAATTCGCGTTACTGCGTCATCAATACGTGCGATTGGGATAACACCAGAGTGAATATCCGCTAACGCAGTGCGATATACTTCAATCCAGTGTTCATGAACTGGTACCATTAAAATGTCATTACCAGCATTGATAGCATAAGTGGCATTACCATCGGTGCATTTGTTAATTTCAGCATGACCATGCCAGTCGGTCACAATCAACCCATCAAAGCCCATTTTGTCTTTGAGTACATCGTTTAAAAGATACTTACTGCCATGGATCTTATAGTTGTATCCGTTGCCCTCACCGGTGATATCACTCTGTGGCGAATGATCATAGTTGGCGGGATTTTCCCAAGTATTAAACGACGACATAACCACCTGCGCCCCTGCCTCTAAGCCACTGAAATAGCCCATGGCATGGATATTACGTAACTGATCTTCGCAATAGGCATTCACCCCACGATCAACGCCAGTCAGAGTTCCACCGTCCCCTACCCAGTGTTTAACATTGGAAATGACTTTATACTCACTTTTCAGCTCATTCTGGTCACCTTGCAAACCAATCACCATTTGCGACGCGTAAGCGTAAGTGATCTCGGGATCTTCAGAATACCCTTCATACACCCTCCCCCAACGAAGATCTCGCGGTGTCGCGACCGTCGGTGCAAATGTCCAGTCTAAGCCCGTCGCTGCGACTTCCAACGCGGTAATTTTTCCGATTCGACGAATGAGTTCAGGATCTCGCGCCGCTCCAAGCCCAATATTGTGGGGAAACACCGTCGCGCTATACACATTATTATGACCGTGCACGGCATCTGTTGCCCACATAAACGGAATACGAAATGGCCGATCTGCGAAGGCTTCTTCGGTTGCATGCCAAAACTCATCGGCTTTATCTGCCCAATGTTGTGCTAGCGAGCGCTTGTTCTCATTCGGCCACGCGCCACCACCGTTTAAGATAGAGCCAAGCTTATACTGTTTTGCTTCTTCAGGTGTGACGCCCCTTAGATCAGGCTGTATCATCTGGCCAAGCTTTTCTTCTACCGTCATCAAAGCAACAATACGAGCAACTTCCTGCTCAACGGCAGGATCTTTTTTAATCGAAGAGTTGATGCGAGGCCATTCTGGAAAATAAGGCGTGATTGTTGTCATCGGAATATCCTAAAGGTTTGCTACAGAGGTAGGAATAAGACGTCAGTACCCACTCTCGCAGAGGCGTTAGAGATGACTAAGTACTGAATTCATAACTTTCAGCGATGATATAAGCGAACGAGCGACTCATTCGTGACCTAAGTCACAAGGAATAATCCCCTCTAAGGGCAGGTAACAAAACTCGGAAACAATCCACAATACCGTCAGGCATCATGAAACTTATATAGAGACCTAGCATTATCTCATTTATTAACAATAAGTTACCGTGAAACTCACCATCAAACCTTTAAAAAGCACTTTCATACGGTTAACATTTACGCGCCAGCTTCCACAAGAAAATAAGCTTGGCGTACGTTCAACGAAGCGCAATATGACTGGTGCTATCTCTGACCACAATAGACACTGGCGGAATATCATAATCCGGCTCATTACCACTGATGAGATCCAATATAGTTCGAATGGCAATCTCCCCCATCTGCGCAAAAGGTTGACGCATGGTCGACAACCTGGGGATATAGAACTCCCCAATTGGCAGATCATCAAAGCCCACAACTGACACATCGTCGGGCACACGTAACCCCTTTCTATGCAAGGCTTGAATGACACCAAACGCCGACAAGTCATTCGCCGCAAACACCGCTGTAAACTCGGCGCCTGATTCAATTTTTTCCATTGTTCTCTGACACGCTTCATCTGCTTCAAAGTTAGCCGAAATCCAAGTAGGCTCACCGCTCGGTAGTCCGGCTGCAGTCATTGCTCTTTTAAATCCTGCCAATCGCTGCTCTGTTTCGATGTTTCCTCTCGCTCCCATGGCATGAAATATTTGAGTATGCCCGAGTTGTAACAAATGATTCGTAGCGAGATACGCGCCAATTTCATTATCAACATTAATCATAGGCAATAATCCCGAACCATTGCGGCACATCAAGAGTGCTGGCATGTCTCCGGTGATATGGGCAATTTCACTCTCGGCCAACTCACCACCAATAATGATCACACCGTCGACTGGACGATGAACCAAATCGTTAAGCTCATTGCGTTCCCTAGCGATATCCCAATTAGTCGTCTCGATAATAAGATCATAACTGTGGCTATGCATTTGTTCATCCATGCCACATAGAATTCGGCTGACATAAGGTGCATCAAACGACGGAGCAATCACTCCTATCGTCATATTCCTTTTCGTATCTGACTCATCTTTACGAGGTTTATGCTTGAAACCCGTTTCAAATATAGCCAACTCAATTGCATCTACTTTTTGTTTAGCGATGAATGTTGTGCGATTTAAATAACGTGAAACGGTGCTTGCCGATACGCCAGCGCGTTTGGCAACATCATAAATGGTGGCTTTTTGAGCTGACATGGAGGTTGTGGATTCTCATATTATTCTCAGTTACGTCACAACATAGCGAATTCTTTACCAATAGGAAAAGGGAAACGTTAAATTAGAGAGCAAGCCAACATGAAAAATAGCGCAAGGTTAAACAATTTTACCTTATCGGCTGGTATCGTTGTTGTGTGAAAATTCTGCCACCTTGTGATATCTACCCTAGAATTCAGCCAATTAATGAGCAATCGCAGCTTCTATATAATTAATCACTATAACCACCTAAACAAAGATGATAAGTTTATGTAAAAATAATTAACAAGGAGTTCGTTATGCGTTCTAAATTCGCAGTGGTATGTGCATTAGGGTTAGCAGCTATTTTAGCGGGATGTGCAGCACCCAATGAAAATCGAAATAACCAAGAAATTGGCAACAAAATGGAAGCTGATGCGCAACACGAAAAAGAAATTTGTACCGCTTTAGGTGACATTAACTGCGCTCAACAGTAATTGATGAAAAGTCATTGATTGAAAACAACGTAGCGGTTAATCACACCGCTACGCTTTACAGCTCCATCCTCTCTACCACATCTCTTCGTCTTCTTAGCTGCATCCTGCTAAATACATGAGTCGAGTTTAAAGAATCGCAACTAATCCTCAGTGTGGCGAATGGTCATATTTCTTGGAATCAATTCAATGCCAGGGTTGTATCGTTTAGCCGCGGCGTTTAACGCTAATTCCATCGCACTATCGCAAATGAGGTCAAATTGTTGAGGGGATGAATTAACCTTAAAGGGAAGGAAGTCCAACAGTCTGTTATCACCAAAGGTTGCTAGCTTCACTTTTCCCATCAGTTCAGGCTTTTCTAAGAAAACGTCTAAGACACCTTCTAACAAGGTATACGACATCGTCACAATGGAGTCTGGTAACTGGTCGGTATCAAGCCACAGCTCTAATAAGCGTTTACCCTCCTCTCGGTTAAAGTGCTCACCATAAACCACCATAGACTGCGTTGTGACTAACTTTGCTGCGGCCTCAAAGCCGAGTTGCCGCTCGCGTGAGATATTGAGCGAAGGCAAGGCCCCAATCAAACCAATACTCTTGGTCTCTTCATCTAATACCGAAGACGTCAAATTAAATGCCGCACCAAAATCCTCACTGATCACACAGCTAAAATGCTCATCATCCAACGAGCGGTCTATCGCGATAACTGGCGTCCCTCTTTGTTGGATAGGAAGGTAGTAATCGCTGGCATCCGTAATCGCACTGGCGACAAATAGCGCATCAATACGTCTCGAGATCAATGCCTCTGCTACGCGCTTTTCTGTTTCCGGATCGTCATCAGAGCAGCCGATTAAAATTTGAAATCCCGCCTTACGAGAGTTTTGTTCAAGGAGCTTGGCTATCCGAGCATAACTGGAGTTTTCCAGATCCGGAATAATAAGACCAAACGAGCGGCTATGCCCTGCCCGCAGCGACGATGCTGCGTGATCGGGGCGATAATTGTGAGCGTCGACCACCGCCATCACTTTTTTTTGGGTTTTTTCAGAAATTCGATATTTCTGTGCTTTACCGTTAATCACATAACTCGCCGTGGTCTTTGACACCCCAGCAAGCTTTGCTATTTCATCCAAAGTCATATCTCGATCCTTTCTGTGCGATGGATCATATAAATGAATTCCAACCATACTGACAAGTTGAATTATATGCTGAATCGGTTCAGTATAAAAGCTGAAAGGATTCAGCAAAGTTCACACTTTTGAAAACTGGCCTATATTTATAGTGATAGATCACCTATAGGACCTCGCTACAGCAAAGCCAATACACAAAAAATGGTTTGCTGAATTTTTTTAAAATTTTGCTGAATCGATTCAGTTTCACGTAGTGATTAACTTGGTCGGTTCAAAACAAGAATAACGTGGGTAAGCTAACATGCTTCAATTAAACAGCGACAACATTAAACTTAATCAATCGTCAGACGACAAACTCAGCGCCATTAAAGTGATCGCAGCAGACCTGACTGCAAAAGGGCTGGTTCAAGAAGGTTATGTCGACGGCATGCTTAATCGCGAAGGCCAAAACTCAACGTTTCTAGGCAATGGTATCGCGATTCCTCACGGCACTACCGATACCCGTGATCTTGTTCAAACCACCGGCGTGGCGATTCATCACTTTCCGAATGGTGTCGACTGGGGTAACGGTAATATCGCTTACGTCGCGATAGGTATCGCCGCTAAATCAGACGAACACTTAGGTATTTTAAAACAACTAACCAAAGTGCTTTCTGCTGATGGCGTTGAGAAAAAACTTAAGCAAGCGAAAACAGAACAAGAAATCATTGCGCTGTTGAATGGTGACGTTCAACTTGAAGCCGATTTCGATGCCTCTTTGATTCAACTCAACTTCCCAGCAAGTGACATGCTCCAAATGGCGGCTGTCGCGGGTGGTTTACTTAAAAACACAGGTGGTACTGGCGCCGAGTTCGTTGCAGATCTTGTGACAAAGTCCCCCACTCATCTCGGCAAAGGGCTATGGCTAGTCAGCAGCGACAAAGCCGTCACTCGTACGGGAATGGCCTTTGTCTCAACCATTAACCAGTGCGAGCTTGACGGTACACCTGTACAAGCGCTTATTGCATTCGCTGCATGTAACAACGCTCACGAAGCAATGCTCAATAAAGTTACTGACCTTGTGTTTAAGCAAGAGCAAAGCAAACTGCTGTCACTTTCTACCGAACAACTGCTCGCTTTCTTCACTGGTGAGCAAGCCCCGGTCGTTGTAAATGACAGTGGCAATGTTGCTGTATTCAAAATCAAAAACGCTCATGGCCTGCATGCTCGTCCTGGCGCCATGCTGGTGGCTGAAGCGAAAAAATTTGAAGCCACCATTCAAGTATCTAACCTAAACGGCGAAGGCAAGGCGGTTAACGCGAAGAGCCTAATGAAAGTCATTGCTCTTGGCGTGAAACACGGTCATGAATTGCAATTTAGCGCCGATGGCGTCGATGCCGAGCAAGCGCTAGACGCCATTGGTAAAGCTATCGCTTCTGGTCTTGGTGAAGGGTAAGGATTGATGATGACGACTCAATTAAATGCATCCGTGACGAATAAAGTCGTCACTATTACCCTCAATCCTGCTTTGGATCTTACCGGCAGCTTAGATAAGCTCAATCAAGGTTCGGTGAGCTTAGTCAATGCGGGTTCACTGCATGCGGCCGGCAAGGGCGTTAACGTTGCTAAAGTATTATCCGACTTAGGCGCAGAGGTGACGGTAACGGGCTTTCTAGGAACCGATAATCAAGAGCTTTTTTGCCAACTCTTTACTGAGTTAAACGCTAAAGACGAATTCATTCGAGTTTCTGGCTCGACGCGTATCAACGTCAAGCTGGTTGAAAATAGTGGCGAAGTCAGTGACATTAATTTCCCGGGTGTTGAGGTTGACGCGCAAGCCATCACTCAGTTTGAGGCAACACTCAAAAAACTCATGCATAGCCATGACTACTTCGTCTTTGCCGGTAGCTTACCACGCGGTATTAGCGCCAAGCAGTGTGCGCAATGGATTGAAAAACTACAAAGTAATGGCAAACGCGTTCTGTTTGATAGCAGCCGCGATGCGCTAACCCAAGGTTTAGATGCGAAGCCATGGTTAATAAAACCAAATGATGAGGAGCTTTCCCAATTCGTTGGGCGTGAACTCGGCACTCAAGAACAATGTTTGGAAGCGGCAGAAACGCTTTCTGATAAAGGCATAGATAACATTGTTGTCTCCATGGGTGCCGAAGGCGTTCTATGGTTACATGATAGCCAGTGGCTTCAAGCAAAACCGCCTAAAATGCATGTCGTTAGCACTGTGGGGGCTGGTGATACCTTAGTCGCAGGTCTGTGTTGGGGCCACATGCAATCAATGCCAAAACTAGAATTACTCTCTTTTGCTACTGCACTTTCCGCTTTGGCCGTTGGTCAGGTTGGCGTTGGCGTGCCAAGTAAAGAAGACGTTGTATCCCTACAAAAACAAATACAGTCACAAGCGCTAAATCGTTAAGCATCCGTATCGATGACTCTGATTTAACACGACAAAATGGACATAAAGGTCGAATCTATGAAAATTTCAATTATTACCGCCTGCCCTAGCGGGGTAGCAAACAGCATTATCGCCGCCGGATTACTTGATCAGGCAGCCAAGGCACTCGGCCATGATGCCCGCGTTGAATGCCACTCTAGTGTTGTTGAGACTCAAGTATTAACTGAGGCACAAATCGCAGAGTCTGACGCTATTATCATTGCAGCAAACGCGCCCGTCGATACACAGCGTCTAATTGGTAAACGTGTTTATCAAGCCAGTATTTCTGAGTGCACGAGTGACCCTAAAGCGTTTTTAAGCAAAGCGATCAGTGATGCTCAAACATTAAGCCAAGAAGCTGTACTCACCATCTCGTCTAACGAATCTGTGAATAACGACAGTCCGTCTACCACGAAAAAAATTGTCGCTATCACAGCGTGCCCGACTGGTGTCGCGCATACTTTTATGGCAGCAGAAGCACTGGAAAACGAAGCGAAACGCCTTGGTCATCAGATTAAAGTGGAAACTCGCGGTTCAGTGGGCGCTAAAAATCAACTTAGCGATCAAGATATCGCCGATGCTGATCTTGTTATCATCGCAGCCGACATCGAAGTTCCTCTGGATCGTTTTAACGGTAAAAACATGTACAAGACCAGCACAGGTCTTGCATTGAAAAAAACCGAACAAGAGATCAACAAGGCATTTTCTGAAGCCACTCCTTATGCTCACGCAGGTCGAAACAACCAAACACCAGCAACAGAAGAGAAAAAAGGCGTTTATAAGCACCTAATGACCGGTGTATCACACATGCTTCCTGTCGTGGTTGCTGGTGGTTTGATTATCGCTCTTTCGTTCGTATTTGGTATTGAAGCATTTAAAGAAGAAGGCACGTTGCCAGCAGCGCTTATGACCATAGGTGGTGGCAGTGCGTTTGCACTAATGATTCCTGTTCTTGCTGGTTTCATTGCCTTTTCCATTGCTGACCGTCCAGGTCTTGCACCCGGTCTAATTGGCGGCATGCTGGCAAGCTCGACTGGTGCTGGCTTCTTAGGTGGTATCGTGGCGGGTTTCCTAGCGGGTTATTCAGCCAAGCTTATTGCCGATAAAGTCCAGTTGCCACAATCAATGGAAGCGCTCAAACCAATTTTGATCATTCCGTTTATTGCCAGCTTGTTTACTGGTCTTGTAATGGTATACATCGTGGGCGGCCCTGTGGCAGGCATTATGTCTGCAATGACGGATTTCCTAAATAATATGGGGTCTGCGAATGCAGTTCTGCTAGGTGTTATTTTGGGCTGTATGATGTGTTTCGACCTCGGTGGTCCAGTCAACAAAGCGGCATATACGTTTGGTGTTGGTCTATTGGCTTCTCAAACTTATGCTCCAATGGCTGCTATCATGGCTGCGGGTATGGTTCCGGCACTGGGTATGGGTCTTGCGACTTTCCTTGCAAAAGATAAATTTGAGGCTGGTGAACGCGAAGCAGGCAAAGCGTCTTTCGTGCTAGGTATGTGCTTTATTTCTGAAGGCGCGATTCCATTTGCAGCAAAAGATCCAATGCGTGTTATCCCATCATGTATGGCTGGTGGCGCGCTAACGGGTGCACTATCTATGCTAGTAGGCGCAAAACTGATGGCACCACACGGTGGTCTGTTCGTACTACTTATTCCTGGTGCAATTTCTCCTGTACTGATGTATTTAGTTGCTATCGCCGCTGGTACGGCGGTAACAGGCTTTACCTACGCGTTCTTGAAGCGCCGCGCAGAAACGCCGCAAGTCGCTAACGCTTAATTAGCTTCGCTCCAGTTATTAACACCCTAGATAGAAAAGGCGCTGCATTTGCAGCGCCTTTTTACTATTTATACTTTCCAAATAAGTCCATTGCTAAGGCTTATGTTTCAAACCTATATGCTATTACATGTAATGGCGACACTATCAACCGTTACACCGTCTACTAGCACATCGAAGCTTTGCTCCCCATTGAAGCCATTGTCACACGTCACAGCCAGACTGTAGGTACCGTCCCCAATATCGCTAGACACCATACTAACAAGACCAAACTGAACGACTAACCCATCGACAGTTACCGTGTGGCCTCCATGCCCTACAACTGAGTTATCAGACTGCCTCAATGTTAATGTCAGATTTGATGTTTGACCTTCATCTTGACTGATCGAGTTACTCGATAATGAGGTTGCTGCACTGTCGACTTCGGTAAAGCTAACAGCTGCGGTATTAGTGATTGAAAGTGAATCAACTAACGCTGTAATAGTATAGCTTCCCGCGGTACTCCCCGTGACAGTTGCGGTATAGGTTCCATCACCATTATCAGTCTCATTCGAGAACGCCAATCCACTTGGTGCTGAGCTTAAAGTCAAGGACCCGCCACTCTGACCATAATCTTGACCATCCGCTTGTTTAAGCGTAACGGTCACTGTTGTGGATGTACCCGTTTTCATTGAATCACTTGCGACGCTAACCGTCGAATTTGATGCGCTTGGCCCAACGGCAACGAAGGTGATACCCAACGTCGCGATGTTTTGTGATTCAAACGATGCAGTCACATTTACCGTTCCTGCAGTACTAGAACTGATACTGCTTGTGAAGGTGCCGTTACCATCATGGCTCGTCGCCGGAACGGTCGCACTTCCAGAATATGCAAGAGCAACCGTTGCAGAACTTGGTACAAACAACGCGTTTGCATAGTCACGTAACACGATTGTTGCCACTGTGGTTGATGTACCATCTGCATCTACACTATTCGAACTCAAAGTAAATGTTGAATTAGACAAGCTAAACGCAGAAGTAAACGTCACAATTTGCGAGCCTAACGACGTTGACCCTAATAGCCCGGTTACCGTCACCGCTCCACCCGTTGTTGAGGTTAAGTTACTGGTATACACCCCTCCACCTTGAGACTGAACCGCTGAGCTCACCGCTGTACCTGATAGGCTCAAGGATACACTGCCTGATGAAGGCACATACGCATTACCAGCGTAGTCCTTAAGCGTCACCGTTACCACTGAGGCCGTTGTACCATCAGCAGAAACAGTGGCACTACTCACTGCCACCGTTGACTGGCTCACATCGAGATCGGCAACAAAAGTTACAACTTGCGAGCCTAATGACGTTGAACCTAGTAACCCAGTCACCGTCACAGCTCCACCTGATATTGAGGTTAAGTTACTGGTATACACCCCTCCTACTTGAGACTGAACCGCTGAGCTCACCGCTGTACCTGATAGGCTCAAGGAGACACTGTCTGATGAAGGCACATACGCATTACCAGCGTAGTCCTTAAGCGTCACCGTTACCACTGAGGCCGTTGTACCATCAGCAGCAACTGTGGCACTACTCACCACCACAGTTGACTGACTCACATCAAGATCGGCAACAAAGGTTACAACTTGCGAGCCTAATGACGTTGAACCTAATTGCCCGGTCACCGTCACAGCTCCACCTGATGTTGAGGTTAAGCTACTGGTATACACCCCTCCACCTTGAGACTGAACCGCTGAGCTCACCGCTGTACCTGATAGGTTCAAGGAGACACTGCCAGATGCGGGCACATACGCATTACCAGCGTAGTCCTTAAGCGTCACCGTTACCACTGAGGCCGTTGTACCATCAGCAGCAACTGTGGCACTACTCACTGCTACAGTTGACTGACTCACATCGAGATCCGCTTCAAAGGTAATGTCAACTGAGTTAGATATTGAAACACCGCCAATACTTGCACCTATTGAATAGCTTCCACTGATTGTGCTGGAAAACGTCCCGGTATACGTTCCATCTTGATTATCAACACTAGATACCTGCGTGACATTTTGAGGAATAATGAACGTAATATCACCTTCGGACTCAAGGTAATTATTACCATCAAGATCCTTAAGCTGCACGGTAAAAGTGACAACATCGGTGCCATTAGCAGGCAACGTCTGTGTGTTCGCATTTAACGAGGAAGAAGAAATATCAGCGACTGGAGTAAATAACACACTCGCTGTACCTCCCAAGGCATTTCCATCGATAGCGCCCGAAATAACCACCGCTTGAGCATTCACTGAAGTAATGTCTGCTGTATACGTACCGTCACCCACAGATTGAATGTTCGCGATAGAGACACCTTGAGAGGGCTCAGCAGAAAGCGTAAGTGTCCCTGTATTCGTATCCCTAGCAACACTAAACTGATCTCGCTCCTGAACCGTCAATGTAATTGAGGTTACACCATCAGCTCGGGCGCTTGACGTCTGTGCAACGACACTGGTTTTCGCATAGTCAATGGGAAGCGCTTCACTACAAAACTCATTACTCGAAGGTAAGGGAATATCAAAAACCATAGCTTGCGTCGAGCTGGCTGTCACCGTTCGCCTTTCACCCCAGTAATAGCGGTTTTCATAGCGAATATAAGCTGAGCCCTCATAGTCAATCGTATCTACTGCTCGCGCTTCTTGAGCTAGCCCGTCAGTATTCGTTTGTCCCCACAAATACTGAGAATAGTCTCGATTGTACATCCAATAATACGCTTCAGGGGCGGGCTTAAATCGCACAACATCTTGTTGATCATCTAAACAAATGAGGCGCGCACTAATATCCTGATCAATTTTCTCACATAATTTGAGCGACATAAGTTGAATCTCGGTCATCGACTCAACCGCAGTAAACTCAACCTGCCCCCATGTTTCACCACCATAATAATACAATCGATATAGACTGTTTTCGATAAGGTTGGTTAAACTAATCGTATTACCAGTCACCTCGCCAGAAGACTCATAAGAATAACCTGAATAAAGATAATATCGACCTGAATCAATAGCTTGCGAACGTGACGTGTCGATAGGGCAAACAAGGCTGAGTTCTGTATCTATATCAAAGCGTGGTGGATTAACAATATTCAATGTTGCTTTAAATGACTTGGTGTCATTATTGGATACACCAAAACAAAAGTCCTCTAGATCTAACCCTTCGTCACCACTTTGCACCTCAATAACTTGCCCATCAACCTCAATAGAGGCTAACAGACTGTTTCCTTGACTATCTAGAAGATCAAAGTGACCAGCAAATGCCGGTACATTATAGATATCGAGTTTCTCTGGGTTATCACCCCATCCACTTGGCTTATATGCCCAACCGCCTCCTGATTTAGCAAAGGACAAGCGCAGTTTTTGGTTATTTGCCACGCCATCCTTATCAACTACATCCACTTCCAACTTACACTTTTCCTGACCGTACCAATCCAAGTTGTAATAAGACAAATGGGTAATTGCCTTTGATACGGTAAAGGTTTCTGCATTTTCTTGTAAAATGGCTGCATTACCCTCATATTGCCACTTGCCCGTCGAGGAGGTGTAGCTCCAGATAGGTATTACTCCGTCCTGCAGAGACAGTGGTAGGCCAGTATTTGGGTTCGTTGTCGTTTTCGGTACATCAAACGTTAATGTGACTTGTCCGCCATCAAAGCTCGACACCCTTTGACCACTTTCATCACTAATCTCAATTGCGGCAAAGCCTGCTGATATAAAGGTTAAGCTATCTGGAGAGGTAACATCATCAGGCAGATCGCCTAATACCCCCTTAGGAGAAAGCCCTCCAGGAAATAGATATAACGGATTATTGCTCTCATCTGCAATACCATTTGGGTCGGCAGACAATAGCATTAATGACACCGTAACATCTCCAATGGGAACAAAAGCATTTCCTGATTTATCTAAAAAACTTGTACCCGCCGGGATCGTTAAAGCGGCAGTAGCACCATCAAGTATTTGACCACCTATCGTCGTTTCAGACTTGGGAGTCGTGGCCACATTGACCAAAGAGTTGGTCGTATTCCCTGACATAGCGATGATCTGTTCGATATATACCGCACCTAAGTCGTCACTATTCTTCTTTGGAACCACCTCAATCCACGGCTGGTTAGATAACGATGAATCTGAAAGATCATAGACTTGGGAGTTAGAAAAAAAATCATCTCCACTTACAACAATCGTCATCGTTGCATTCGTACTATTCCCAATAGTCAAATTGTTAACAGACAAAGATATGGGCACAATGCCAGCATCCGGAACCAATACCACATTTTGTTGATATGCGGCTCCATCAACATACCCAGCAACATCACGACCAGCAACATCGCGTATTTGTACAGAAAAATCAGGTGATGCATTGGTAACATCAAATACAAATGATAACTCTAAACTGGACAATGACGTCGTATCCGTTTGATTAGATATGTTAATTGGAATTTGCTGGGAGTGAGACACATTTTTGACCGACGTATCGGTCGTTTCAGATGTGTCAAAGCACCCGTTTAACATAAGAATAGCGACCAATACGACGTAAACTGACTGCTTTAAGTTTCCGTACCTAAAACTTTTTAATATCATTGTATGCCCTCTGAAATGACTTCTATCAAACAAGATCTATATTCAACTAGTATAAATACATACCGTTTCACAGAAATTAATTGCAAAGCATACTATTGCTCACAAAATACTTGAGAACCCTCGTTAGAAAATAAAAAAACCAAGCTCTCACGCTTGGTTTTATATAAAAATGGTTATCAACACCCTTCCATTAAATATCACTATTTTGCCCTACTCGTCATACAATCACGGTCAAATCCTCAACGTTTACTTGAAACCAAATCGTATTTTCGGTTAATACCAACGACTAATAGTAGCAAGATACCAAACCAACCCACAGTTCCACCATTACCAGAGCCCCCCTCAGAAGCAAACGTGCCCCCGGTATACACAACACTGCCATATTGAGCGATGTAATTTTGCCGAGAAATATCGTCAGACACATAGTAGGGAGACGCTAAACCATCAATCACATTGGTTATCCAGCTACGATAATCACTAATTTCTGTATAAACCGCAGTCACTGCCGAATTATTATCTCCGCAGGTAGACGGTCCAAAACTAGTGATGCCGACTTGAGTTTGAACACCCCCATCATCCCAATAAATAGGCCCGCCGGAGTCCCCTTGGCACGTCCCTGCTTTTAATCCAGTAGACTGGCTCGCGTCACCGGTAAAGCACACTTGCTTATCCGTTAAGTTGCGACCGTTTCTAAAATTTGCCGCACAAAGTGTATTATTTACCCACTGCAAATTCGTTTTCTGTAGAATTGTCGTCCCTTCAACATTTGAACGAATATTGCCATGCCCAACTGCGGTAAATGAGTAGCTTGATGAACGGTAACTTTCAGAAGATGCTAAGTGAGCGGCTACACCAGAAGAGGTTGATGTTTCCAGTTTCAGCACCGCAACATCATTCGGCAATAGTGCTGTGATGTTGTTTGAAAAATTAGGATGAATATAGACTTCAACCACCCGCCTTCTATCAGCATTAAGAAAGTTACTTTCGTCTTCTAACATGGGCAATACCGTGGTAAACAACCCTGCAGCAAGATCGCCTTCAATACAGTGAGCAGCGGTCAATACGTGCTCTGAATCTAGAAGCGTCCCTCCACAATACGCGCCACTTGAATATCGTCCGTCATATTCAGTAGAGTCAATATAGAGACCAACATAAGAGGGAAAGTCTGCCGCACTGGCATTCTCTCCATTCACGATCATTGGGGTGATATCTATATCAATGGCTTGAACGGGAAAAACGCAAAATACACAGGCAGATAGCAGCGCTTTTCGAAGTATCCCATGAGCGTGCTTTTTCAACATCCTTGCCATACAAAGCTCCTCAATATAATGAAGTACATCTCAAAAATAGACTTTTTTGATGCTCTCATTAACAGTATAGAAAGAAAATTGATGAAATGAATGAAGTAGGCGTTGTCTTAGCAAGTTTAGATAAACTTGCTATCATATTATCGTTTTTGAGAATCTATACTGCGTTGAACCGAATAGTGGAATCACGGTCTCGATACATGAGGAAATGGAAGGAATGGCAGCCCAAGAAATACCATCAACCCTGTAGCCCAAGGTGGTGCGGCTGACTACAGGGTTTAGGGAAGTGAGAACCACATATTAAATTTACGTTTGGCGGGCTCTGTTCCATCCAAGTAAAGCAAGCATGGTTAATAGAAGTAACGACATAGAGCCGCCTCCTGAACCACTACTAGAGGCACCATTGCTTGGGCGTATATCAAACCCCTGTCCGATCAAGTATGCCCTTCTCTCCGCATCGGTCGATACATAAGTTGGCGAGACCTGTCCATTCAAAACGCGGGTGATCCAATCAGAGTAATCGGCTAGTTCAGTAAACACTGCTGTGATATCCCTCGTCTTGTCTCCACATGGTACAGGACCAAAACTGGTGATGCCGACTTGAGTCTGCGTACCATTATTATCCCAATAAATCGGGCCACCGGAGTCGCCTTGGCAAGTACCTGCAAGCAAATCACTCGCAGCACTATAATCGCCCGTAAAACAAAGATGAAAGTTCTTTAGATAACTCCCGTCATCAAATGAACCCGCGCACACATCATTGTCAACCCAATTAAGATTAACTTTTTGCAACCGCTCAGTTGTATCGATGTGCGAGCTGGTATTGCCATGGCCAACAGCCGTAAATACATTACCTTCGCTACGATAACTTTCATCATTAGGCTGAACGATAGCAGTACCGGTACTCACCGCTGACTCTAACTTTAGTATCGCTATATCATTCGGTAACAGTTGGGAAATGCTGTCGTTGTAATCCGATGGGTGGTAGATTTCAACCACTCGTCTTTTTTCTACATTTAGATAGCTACTTTCATACTGTAAGCCCGGTACAACCATAGTAAAAAGTTGCGTCTCTACACTACCATAAACACAATGAGCAGCTGTGATCACATACTGATCATTAAGTAGCGTTCCTCCGCAATAAGGTGCTGCAGAATAAAGGTAGTTATATTCAATCGAGTCATAAAACAAACTAACAAATGAAGGATAGTCACTCACATTTGCATCCGTACCATTGACGATATAAGGTGAAATATCCAACGCTGGTTTTATAGGCTCATCAGCCAAAACATTCAACGTCAACATTGAAAGCGCCATAAAAGCTAAATGTGGTTTATTCAATAAGTGAATCACGAGATCGTTACTCCTTGTCTACCATCGCACAAATCATGTCAGTCACGTTGATATCATCCCAACATATAACATGCAAACCACATTGAGATCATCGCTGCCTCGCTCTCACTTTGTACGACGCTCCTCAAACTTTATGGATAAACACCCAGCATCAGAAACAAAAAAACACCGCCATGAGACGGTGTTTTTAAAAAATCGCTATTTACTAATTATCCGCGATAATAACGCTGAGGCACAAACGGCATTTTCTCAACTGTCATTGCCAGCTTTTTACCACGCACTTCTGCGAATACTTCTGTACCCACAGGCATAAACTCGGTTTTTACATAACCCATAGAAACCGGTTTACCTGCGGTCGGACCCGCAGTACCACTGGTGACAACACCAATTTCATTGTCATCTGCATCAAATAATACTGCGCCTTCACGAACGGGCGCTTTAGTTTGCCCAACCAAACCAACACGCTTACGGCTAACCGCTTTCGTTTCTATTTGCTCTAGAATGATATCCGCACCTGGGAAGCCACCAGCGCGCTCACCATCGGCGCGACGTACTTTTTGAATACCCCACAGTAAGCTAGCTTCTACTGGCGTCGTTGTCGTATCAAGATCATGACCATATAGACACAAGCCGCACTCAAGTCTCAGTGAATCACGAGCACCAAGACCAATCCACTCCACTTCCTCTTCTGCTGTAAGCTTACGAGCAAGGGCATCAGCTTGATTGGCTGGCACTGAAATTTCATAGCCATCTTCACCCGTGTAGCCACTACGAGAAACAATACAGTCTGTCCCTAATAAACTAACCGTTCTTACATCCATAAACAGCATATCGGCGACTTCTGGTGCTAAACGCGCTAAAACTTGCGCCGCTTTTGGTCCTTGAATCGCCAATAATGCACGGTCTTGAATCACTTCCATCTCCACGCCATTCGTAAGGTGTGCTTCGATATGAGTAATGTCTTGCTCTTTACATGCTGCATTCACAACAACAAACAGATGATCGCCGAGGTTCGCAACCATCAGGTCGTCCATGATGCCGCCTTGCTCGTTAGTAAAGAAAGCATAACGCTGCTTACCGACAGGCAAATCAATGATATCAACAGGAACTAATGACTCAAGAATCTTCGCGGCATTCTCACCGTGTAAACGCAATTGACCCATATGCGACACATCAAAAAGACCAGCAGCATCACGACAATGTAAATGCTCTTTTTTTACACCCAAAGGATACTGTACTGGCATATCGTAACCAGCGAATGGAACCATTTTAGCGCCAACTTCAACATGAAGAGCGTGTAAAGGTGTCGTCAGTAGATCTTGAGTCACTTGTTCTTGTGCCATTTTATTCTCCGTGAGCTGTAATCAGCCGTTGTTTAACTTTCACGTCATCTTTATTAGCTCTAACGCTTTCGTCGCTAGAGCCCATTAATTTGCTTTAGAGCGTTTCTCGCCGTGTATCATTAATAAACTCAATGATTAAAAATACACCTGCCAGAAACCTTGTTTCCTATAATAAACAAGAATGCGCCAATTTTTCATCATTAACAACATTCGAACAGACAGAAATGTGACATTTAACAATTTAATCACAAACCAAAAAGCGAACAAAGCCGCCTATTTCACGTGTTTTTTGCCCTATTTTATGGAATTTCTGTGCATTTAACCACAAGAGCAAACGTTTGCCTTTATTATAAGAAACCTACCTGTTTGCTGACTATTTCGCCGTTACCCACAAAATATGCGCATCGTCGTCGCTGACAGAAATCAGCATATGCCCCATATTTGCATCATAATACACGCTGTCACCCGCGTTCATTTCTACCGGTTCATAGAACTCAGAAAAGAAGCGTACGGTGCCTGAAAGGATAAGTAAAAACTCTTCTCCATCATGACGAACCCAATCACTATACTCTTCAAAAGCACGTGCTCTAACCGTACTTTTAAACGGCATCATTTTCTTGTTTGAAAGCTGCGTGGCAAGTAATTCATGCTCGTAGGTTGGAGTGGGGTGTGGTTTCCCCTCGCCTTGCTTAGTCAGGTCTCGGCGCCCAGTTGCTACTTTTTTCTTTGGTGGTTCAAAGAGTTGCGGCATATCTATTTGAAGGCCTGTCGCTAACTTCTGCATAGCCTGAAACGTTGGAGAGATCTGTTCATTTTCTATCTTGCTCAATGTAGAGCGTGCCAAGCCTGTTCGTTGACTGGCCTCTTCCAACGTCAACCCCATTTTTGCTCGAATATCTTTTAATCGTTCACCCAGTTTAAGGGGTTCAATATGTTCATCCGCTGCGTCTTTCGCTAGCGTCAAAGATGGGTACTCATCATAGATGTCTTCAGACATATTATCCCTCTAAATAGTCGCTTCCTTTGTCCTGTCCACATTGTTGCATGAAGCGACTTATTCATTAAAGGTCATGGTCAAAAATAAAGCGTGCTCTGGTTAACAAAACTGGAAACTGTGTTTCCTATAGGAAATTTTTGATTGATTGTTCACGCCACGCGAGGTATGTTACCGACTTGTTAGATGAAGAGATGCATTGACGCAATCAGTGAAGTGGCTCAATTCCACCTTAACTGAATGATTTAGTCCTAGTCATTGGGACCTATTCACGCTGCCTTTTTGAACAAGTTGTTTTGTTCACGCAGTACAAAGACAAGCGTTATTCAATCGTAAAAGAGCACCGCATTACGGGCTCTACATAACAGATATGTTTGAATGATCGTCATATTGAATAAACGTCATATTGAACAAACAACGGAAGGTAAACTGCCATGACTGCTCAGTTCCTAAAAAGCTACCAAAGCCACAGCTTAGAAAATTTTTTCTCGACCAATCTCTCAGCGACAGATGACGCCGTATTTACTGGCATCCAAGCCGAATTTACCCGTCAAAATGAACAAATTGAGCTTATTGCTTCTGAGAACATTGTTTCCAAAGCGGTCATGCAAGCCCAAGGGACTTGTCTAACAAATAAATACGCCGAAGGTTACCCAAATCGCCGATACTACGGTGGTTGTGAACACGTCGACACCGTTGAAGCCATTGCTATCGAGCGCGCAAAGTCACTTTTTAAATGTGAATACGCAAACGTTCAACCTCATTCTGGTGCACAAGCCAATGGCGCAGTAAAACTAGCGTTGCTGCAACCTGGCGATACCATTATGGGCATGTCGCTGGATGCTGGGGGTCACCTAACCCACGGAGCTCGCCCAGCCTTATCTGGTAAGTGGTTCAACGCCGTTCAATATGGTGTTGACAAAACCACGCTTGAAATTGATTACGACGCGGTTCGCGAACTGGCCATCGAGCACAAACCAAAAATGATCATCGCGGGCGGTTCTGCTATTCCACGCACCATTAATTTTGCTAAATTCCGCGCGATTGCCGATGAAGTAGATGCAATATTAATGGTCGATATGGCGCATATCGCCGGTCTCATTGCGACAGGCGCACACCCTAGCCCACTACCGCATGCGCATGTTGTCACCACCACAACTCATAAAACATTACGTGGCCCACGCGGTGGCATGATTCTTACCAACCACGAAGATATCATTAAAAAGATCAACTCTGCGGTTTTCCCTGGCTTACAAGGCGGCCCTCTTATGCACGTTATCGCAGCAAAAGCGGTCGCGTTTGGCGAGGCATTAGGCCCACAATTTAGTACTTATATTGATTCAGTGATCGCGAACGCAAAAGTTCTTGCTGAAGTATTGCAAACTCGCGGTTGCGACATCGTAACGGGCGGCACCGACACTCACCTGATGCTGGTTGACCTAAGACCAAAAGGCCTTAAAGGCAACAAAGCAGAAGAAGCGCTTGAGCGTGCTGGCATTACCTGTAATAAAAATGGCATCCCATTCGATACCGAAAAGCCTATGATTACTTCTGGTATTCGTTTAGGAACACCTGCTGGAACCACTCGTGGTTTCGGAACTGAAGAATTTAAACTCATCGGAGAGTGGATTGGTGACGTTCTTGATGGCTTGGTTGAATCCCCAGAGGGCAACCCAGATGTTGAGCAGCGCATCAAAAAAGAAGTGAAGGCCCTGTGTGCTCGCTTCCCACTGTACCAATAAAGAACAAACATCCTTAAATATTTGGAGATATAGCAATGGATAACACTTTGAAGTTTTCTGACAGCCATGAATGGGTTCGTGATAACGGTGACGGCACCGTGACTATCGGAATTTCAGAGCACGCTCAAGAAATGCTGGGCGATGTGGTATTTGTTGACTTACCAGAAGTCGAAGACGAAATTGAAGCCGGTGAGAGCTTTTCTCTCGTTGAGTCGGTAAAAGCGGCTTCTGATTTGTATGCACCTGTTACTGGTGAAATCGTTGAAATCAACGAAGAGCTAGAAGACAGTCCTGAGCTTATTAACGAAGAGTCTTATGACGGTGGCTGGATTGTTAAAGTGAAGATGTCTGATGCATCTGAACTAGACAACCTAAAGAGCGCTGAAGACTACCTTGCGTCTATCGAAGACGAGTAAGCCAAGCACGAATCAAAGCTGTCCAATTTTGGGCAGCTTGTTTTTTTAAGGGTCTCGCAGAAGATCTTTGAGAAGGTAAAGGAACCATGACTGAATTACTTAACACGCTAAGCACACAAAACGAGTTTGTTGCTCGCCATAACGGTCCAAATAAATCAGACCAACAAAAAATGCTGGATGCCATTAATGCACAAAACCTTGATGCATTAATTACTGAAACAGTTCCAGCCCAGATTCGTTTAGAACAACCAATGACACTGGCCGCGCCAATGAGCGAATCGGACATGTTAGTTGAAATGAAAAAGTTCGCGAATCTGAACCAAATCAAACGTTCATTTATCGGTCAAGGTTACTACAACACCTTTACTCCTAACGTTATTCTGCGAAATGTTCTTGAGAACCCAGGCTGGTATACGGCGTACACGCCCTATCAACCTGAGATCTCTCAAGGTCGCCTAGAAGCATTGCTTAATTACCAACAGATGGTCATGGACCTAACGGGTATGGAAATTGCCAACGCATCCCTACTCGACGAAGCAACAGCCGCGGCAGAAGCCATGACCCTTTGTAAGCGTGCTGGAAAAAGCAAAAGCAAAACCTTCTTTGTTGCTGACGATGTTCACCCACAAACGATTGAAGTCGTAAAAACTCGTGCTGAGTTCATCGGCTTCGAGGTTGTTGTTGGCACGCTAGATTCCCTACCAGAGCAAGATGTATTTGGCGCCTTAGTACAGTACCCAGGTACAACAGGTCAAGTTCATGACCTCACGGACATTATTGCAAGCGCGCAAGCAAATAAAACACTCGTGACTGTTGCCACTGATTTATTAGCGTCTACGCTTCTTAAGCCGGCTGGTGAAATGGGCGCAGACGTTGTGATTGGCTCGGCGCAACGCTTTGGCGTTCCAATGGGTTATGGCGGTCCACATGCCGCGTTCATGGCAACCAAAGAAAAACACAAGCGTACGATGCCAGGTCGTGTCATTGGCGTCTCCATTGACAGCAACGGCAACCAAGCACTTCGTATGGCAATGCAAACGCGTGAGCAACATATCCGTCGCGAAAAAGCCACGTCAAACATTTGTACTGCACAAGCGCTTCTTGCCAACATGGCGTCTTTCTATGCGGTTTATCACGGTGAGGAAGGTCTAAAAACCATCGCACGCCGTACTCACCACATGACGGCAATTTTGGCTGCTGGCCTAACTAAGTCAGGCTTTGAATTAGCAAATAATAGCTTTTTCGATACCATCACCATCAACACTGGTGACCAAACCGATGCACTATTTACTGCTGCACAAAATGCTGACCTTAACTTACGTAAGTTAGATGGCAAGCTGGGTATCAGTTGTGATGAAACCACCACGGTTGACGATATTAATGCTTTGTTTAACGTATTTGGCGTAAACGAATCCGTTAACGATCTTTCTACTGAAATCGCGGGTAACGAATTTGCTGCCATTCCAGAAAGCTGCCGCCGTAGCACTCGCTACTTAACGCACCCAGTATTTAACACGCATCACAGTGAAACTCAGATGATGCGCTACCTTAAACAGTTGGAAAACAAAGATTTCTCACTGACGCACGGCATGATTCCGCTGGGCAGCTGTACTATGAAGCTAAACGCGGCGGCGGAAATGATCCCTGTCACTTGGCCGGAATTTGGTTCCATCCACCCGTTCGCACCTTTAGAGCAAGCGGCTGGCTACACGGCTTTGGCACAAGATCTTAAAGAAAAGCTCTGTGAAATTACTGGCTACGATGACTTCTCATTACAACCAAACTCAGGCGCATCTGGTGAATACGCTGGTCTTATTGCGATTCAACGCTACCACCAAAGCCGCGACGAAGGTCACCGTAACGTTTGTCTGATCCCAAGCTCTGCGCACGGTACCAACCCAGCAACGGCTTCTATGGTTTCCATGAAAGTAGTTGTGGTGAAATGTGATGATGCTGGCAACATCGACATGGTCGATCTTGCTGCGAAAATCGAAAAACATCGCGAAAGCCTTTCCAGCATTATGATCACTTACCCTTCGACACACGGTGTGTATGAAGAGCAAGTGAAAGAAGTGTGTGAAATGGTTCATGAAGCTGGCGGTCAAGTTTACCTAGATGGCGCTAACATGAACGCTCAAGTAGGCCTTACGACTCCAGGTTTCATTGGCTCTGATGTTTCGCACCTTAACCTGCACAAAACCTTCTGTATTCCACACGGTGGCGGTGGTCCAGGTATGGGTCCTATTGGTGTGAAATCGCACCTAGCACCTTTCCTACCGGGTCACATTGAAAATGGCGTACAGGGCGAAGACTACGCTGTTTCCGCAGCAGACTTAGGTAGCGCATCTATCTTACCTATTTCATGGGCGTACATCGCAATGATGGGTGAACCGGGTCTAACTGAAGCCACTAAAGTCGCGATTCTTAATGCGAACTATGTAATGGAAAATCTGCTTCCACACTATCCGGTTCTTTACCGTGGAGCAAATGGCCGTGTTGCGCACGAGTGCATCATTGATATTCGTCCATTAAAAGAAGACACAGGCATCAGCGAAGAAGATATTGCGAAACGTCTCATGGACTATGGTTTCCACGCGCCAACAATGTCATTCCCAGTAGCTGGCACATTAATGGTAGAACCAACTGAATCAGAAGATTTGGAAGAACTAGACCGTTTCTGTGAAGCGATGATCGCCATTCGTAAAGAGATGACGCAAGTGAAGGACGGAGTCTGGCCACTAGACAACAACCCACTTGTTAATGCACCACATACTCAAGTGGATCTATCATCTGACTCTTGGGATCGCCCATACTCACGTGAGCTTGCTTGCTTCCCATCAAGACAGGCGAAAGCGTCTAAGTACTGGCCGACGGTAAACCGTGTCGATAACGTATACGGCGACAGAAATCTAGTTTGTAGCTGTCCAAGTATCGATAACTATATCGATTAGGTTTTTTGGTTGCTCACAGATAACCAAGTTGAAAACTAACTTGAATAACAAAAGGCGAACCGCTTGGTTCGCCTTTTTCATTCTAAACAGCGCAAATCCAGTCAACCATCGTCATATCAGCCCACTCAAAGATGGCGCAAGGTTTCTAGTTCGTAGTACTCGGTTTGTTTTTACAACTCGAACAAGCGTTAAACGAGACGAACCACAATGGCGAAACTAAGCTGTTGTATAGAAAGCATGACGAATAGCGTTGATTCATCGCGCTAAACCTTTATACGAGACGAATCGAGAACAAACATAAAATAGATTGCTGACAAAAACGGCTGTTTTACTGTTCTGGCTTAAATTGCTTGAACACATTAACTGTAATATTGTGATCTGAACATTAGTATCAAAAAATTGGCAACAGAAGTGAGTCGTGCGTGCTGAACAACATCAACCTAAACTTATTACGCTCTTTGCATGTTTTGCTCGAAGAGTGCCATGTCAGCAGAGCAGCAGAGCGATTGAATATTACACAATCGGCGGTCAGCCGTCAGTTAGCCCAACTGCGTGAATTGTGTGGTGATCCTCTTCTGGTGCGTCAAGGTAATACACTGATTCCAACGCCCAGAGCTCTGTTATTGAAAGAAAAATTGGAGGGGCTAATATCTGAGTTCAACCACTTGCTAGATGATAAACCGTTTGATCCCAAAGACTGGCAAGGCGAACTTGTTCTCGCATCAAGTGATTACGTTGCCCAATACGTTCTACCCGATATCGCCTCCCACCTTAGCCAACTCGCTCCTCAGTTGGACATGACGTATCAACTTTGGCATCCAGAAACCCTAGATAGACTCCATGAAACTGGTATTCATATCGCCTCTTCCATGTATCCAGAAAAACCAGAGGGGGTGTCGAGCATTCATATCGGCTCTGATATTTCAGTATGCTTGATGAAAGCGAGTCATCCACTGGCCAGCCAAGATACACTCAGTGTTGATGATTTGATTGGTTTTTCACATATCAAAGTTACTGGCGGTGGCGATAAAGATTCCAGCACAGACCTTGCTTTAAAAGAATTAGGACTATCACGCCATATCACATTAAAAGTGCCGTTCTTTTCCGCAGCCATCAATCGATTGGTGTCCAGCGAACATTTAATGATCGTACCTAAACACATAGCTGTAAACCTTGCTAAGTATTGGGATATCACGCATAAGCCGCTCCCTATTGATACCCTAGCACATAAATACTGGCTTATGTGGCACCCAAAGTACGACAGTGATTCTGCCCACAAATGGGTTAGAGAAGAGGTACGAGCGGTCATGCAATTATCTGAATTTTCAATACGCCATTAACAAAATGACAACACTATGATTTAAAATCATGCCTCCCATGACAAATAGTGATTTCAAATTATACCTATAATGTTGATAAATTATTGCCAAAGAGGAGAAAATATATGTCACTCACTGTTTGGTTATCACTGTTTACTGTTTGTTTATTAGGGGCGATGTCACCGGGCCCCAGCTTAGCTATTGTCGCAAAACATTCTCTGGCCGGAGGGCGAATTAATGGATTGGTGGCCGCGTGGGCTCATGCGATGGGAATCGGTGTCTATGCCTTCATCACTCTTATTGGTTTAGCGCTTGTATTACAACAAAGTCCTATGCTGTTTAAAGTGATCAGTCTAGGAGGAGCGGCATACCTGGCTTATCTGGGCGTTAATGCCTTGCGTTCAAAGGGTGGTGTAGCGGCAAAGTTGGAGTCAGGGGAACAAGCGACACTCATTCAATCGGCTCGTGAGGGCTTTCTCATCTCCATTTTAAACCCTAAAATCGCTCTATTCTTCATTGCTCTCTTTAGTCAATTTGTGGCTCTTGGTAACAGTGTTAGCAATCAAGCCATCATCATTGCGACACCATTAGTTCTGGACGGCTTATGGTACTCATTCATCACATTACTGCTCTCTAACCCTAGAGTGGTTGATACTCTTCGTTCTAAAGCGGTTCTGATCGATCGACTATCTGGAGTGGTGTTAATTCTGCTTTCGATTAGGGTTGTGTTAACGGTTTAGTTCAAACAGCGTTTGAATCGAGTAACTCTATTACTGTTCTTTAAGAACTATAAGATAACTTTCATTGATTTTGAATAACAAAAGGCGAACCGTGGGTTCGCCTTTTTGATTTACCATATATAAAATAGCTACGCCATGAAAACACAAGAATTAACGAGTTATAAAAATAGTTTCACACTGAATATAATTACTCATTTTCGCCAAGTGGTTGCCAATTTTTACTAAACTTTGATATGCAATAAAAATTACCATCATCGCCAATAACGTATATATTGTCATTTACCACCTTTTGTACTGTGTATTTTATTCCCTTAGTGAGAATGACCTCACTATGACAATTAAGTACATCAGCCATAACACTAATCTTATCACCTGCATTAATGCTTAGCTTAAGACTATGTACTTGCTGTTTTTTTGTGGCACATCTAGCTTTCTGTAAGGTACAGGTATCTACAAGAGTGCATACTACACAAATATCTACGCACTTATCTTCCATTTGAAACCTCTCAATGCTATCCCTCTACCCTTAAGTAGTCACAATTAGTTTTCCAAAAATAATTAAAACCTAAATACTATATGATAAGAACTCACATTTACCAATAAAATACGCATTCAACAGTTCCATTATTTTTCCGTCTTTTCCTTCATTCTGAAATTTTTGTATTATTTACATAAAAAATCACATCATAGAACAATGACACTTACCATTAGTATATAACTAATATAATTGCCATTGAGCATCTAAATTCAAGCCTTTTACTTTCTAATTCTATGTAAGCGCTATTATTAACCTTAGATGCCGACGACTTTACAGCACGATATTTCACATAACATTAACCTAAATCAATAAATGCAAAGTAACGTGACTTAAACAGCTTCGAACTGTTTTGATTGGATAAATAATAACCCACACCATTCAATTGGTTGCAATTAAAATAACGCCATTGGTTAGTAGCGACAAATATCCTCTACTATGAGTTTGCACACATAAATAATAGTCACAGGTCGTTAGGATTTTGAGGGAAGTTGAAGTTGAAGTTGAACGATAAGCAACTGATGTCACTTATGAGTAGCGAATATGTCACTTATGAGTAGCGAATTTAAGATACGAATCATTATGCTTCGAAGCCAAAGCACTGAAGTGTAGATAGGTTAAATAGTAATCGATGAAAATAATTTCAATCGGGATAAAGATAGGTTAAAGCTGTTCTGGTCTGCCGGAATATTGTGGAATTGTCGCCATAACCCTAGTCATATCATTTAAAATAACCAAGCAGAGGTTCAGTTTCAATGGTAAATTTACGCTGTATGAAGCGAACCAATATTTCGTTATAGACGACTTTTCCTTCCGGAGTCAGAATAAATTCCTCCCGTGTGCGTGAGAAGAAAATCAACTTCCTTTTAATAAGAGAGCGCATAGTTCTCGGTGAGTGCTTTCTGCATTTTGCACCGAGTTTTATAATGCCCCCATTACCCAACTCAGTAATCACCGCTTGCTGTAGAGTTGTGATGCTTCCCATGTGTATTACCTCAGAGATTCTACTTTAACGTTAGCTTCAATAGGTCTGATTGCACTTCTAGCCCTTCCCTAGCAAGCTCTTCGACAATCAAACGATAGACCATATTTATTTTATAATTATGTTGACCGTTATATTGCTTAGCCGATTGATTAACCATCATTCGTAACTGCTTTCTATAATCTAGATCTGGATTAGAGTCGAAATACCCATCTTCTGACTCACTCCCCTCCTCACCAGAAAGGCACTCAAATATCTCATGATGATTGCTTACTAACACCTCCATCATTTCAAAGCACTTTATTGTGCACGCTGAATTCTTATGCGCACGAATCAAAGCATCTATTCTTGAAGGCTCTGCTACAAAATTCACCATGGAATACCTCACATTCTAGTTTGTATTATTTCGTTGTTGCTAAACAAAAAGTTGCACGCAAAATTGTAGTCGAAGAATGGCTATATCTGGTATCACTAGTGCGTACTAGATTCAATAGAATATAGCCATATATTTACCTTTGTAACTAGCCTCTAAAATGAGTCTAGTTACAAAAATGAACTTAACGCGACACTCTTAGAATAGGTAACGTAGTCGAGCGTGGACGGCGCTATCATCTTTAAAAGCACCGGAATTACGTTGAGATGCTTGGTGCTTAATATTACGGTATTCCACACCGAACATCGTTTGACTATCAAAGTTGTACTTCGCACCCACCGCTACCATGTTACGTGTGCCATCAATATTGCCGCTAGTGGAGAGTGTTTTACCTTCATTGCCACTCATTTTCACAGTTGACCCGTAAAGGTACGGTTCAAACCCCATATCAAACTTGTACGATGCATAAGCATCGAATGCTTGAGACTTTTCAGACAACACTTTGCTCCCTGTAGCAGCATTGTTTGCTCCACCAGCAAAGCCATTCATGTGATAGTTTTTACCATCAACGTATGATGCTGCGAAATGGACGCCATGCGCCATATACTGAGCCATCAAGGTATTCGCTACAATGTCAAAGTCGCCGGTTTTACCAAATGTAGTTTGGTTCGCGCTTTGTTTCATTTTAGATGATGTATGAGCCGCACCAACTTTAATACCGTTATCAAATTCATAGCTTAGCGCTCCACCTACATTGCTATCACGCGATAGTGAATGAGATTGTGTATTAGTACCTGTACCACTTGAGTCTGAAATCGTATTTTGCATACCGTATTGAAGACCTAGCTTAAAGCCCCCCCATTTATTTTGGTATGTCAGACCTTTATCTAGACGGCCTGTACCAGAAGAACCACCATCACTAAACTGATAGATACCGCCGGCATCGTGGTCGGAAATGAAGAGTACATCCGTAGCACCCGTTACGTCATAAACTGCTGCCCATTGCTTACCCGCACGTAGTTGACCCCAACCCGTACCGTTATCGTTTAGGCCAACATAACCCAATCGGTTTCTAAATACGTCGGCACGCTGATCGTGGCCATTAATTAGATTGACTTGCCACTCCATGAAACCTTCAACTGCAACTGCATCGTTGATCGTTCTATCGAAGCCAAAGTTGATACGAGAAGAGCCAGTACTCATTTGAGCGCCTTCACCCGAGTTTTTCTCTTTTCCAATCGTCATATCAACACGACCGCCAACCGTCACTGTGTTTGTGCCGTCGTTATATACCTCTGCTGCAACCGCTGAACCCGATGCCACAAACGCGACAGCCATTGCAATAATCGTTTTTTTCACTTGTAATCCCCTTAATATTTCAATTTGTATATCGCCGAAGATAGACCCCGTCAATGGCGTGCACTTTATGAATTCAAGGCGTGGCTTTCAAAATAGGTTCCATTGGCTATTCGAATGAGTTTGACTGATTTTTTAACAACCACGCGTGTGCAAACGGTTTATGTAATTTTTTGGTTAAATTCATAACAAAAAATCCAACGTCTATACCCGGTACGGTGATTTTATTTAAGGGAACTAATGCCGAATAATTAAAACACCACCATTGTTAGGCAAGCTTGATTCGACGTCTTTGATGAATGAAGAGAGAATTTTTTGAATACTTACCACTTCTAAAAGTGATGACGGACATATCCTACTGTTGCGCTATCTTTGATTGGTGTTGTGGTTGTTTTGTGACAACTCAATAGATAACTAGACTATCGTAACAGGCGACCAATGCACCTCCTTCTCTACATAACTCGCAGCCTTGATTGTCTTTATTCTTTAAGTTCAAGTCGTACTTATATTCAAGCAACAGCAATTCATGTTGCCCTGCATAGAAACTTGCCCGCACTCCTTAGTAAAAAACAAGTAAAACACTAAGCCCACTACATTGAACAAAAAGCCAGTCTAGTCGCAGTTCGCATTATTTTTAGTAATGAATCACCTAAATATTTATCGTGATTAACATCACACTTTTTTATTGCTAGAACTTCTTTGAGACTCTACTATCTGCGCCTCAAAGCCTATAGGGCTTTCTATCACTCATTTAACCACCTGCTACCAAAACGAGAACCAAAAGAAATGGCACCCAAATACCCATTAGCTAAGCTGACCTTTCTTATTGCTATTTTAACTGCTGTAGGACAGATGACACAGACAATGTATGTGCCTTCCATTGGACAAATGGCGCAAGAATTTCGCGTCAACCCAGCGATGCTTCAGGCGGTAATGGCGTGCTACCTTATTCCTTATGGTCTCTCGCAATTTATCTATGGCCCTCTGTCTGACAAACTTGGCCGTAAACCGATTATTGTCGCTGGACTCGTGATCTATCTAGTCGGTGCTCTCATTAGCCTATTTGCACACTCATTTGAATTGTTTTTGCTCGGTAGCTTTATTCAAGGTGCCGGAATAGGCAGTGGCGGTGCAATGTCTAGAACGCTTTCTCGCGATTGTTTTTCTGGTGAAGAGCTACATCGAGCAAACAGTATCATTAGTATGTGCGTTATATTCTCGCCTCTCCTTGCCCCGGTGTTAGGCGGCGTGTTGACCGAGACGATGGGCTGGCGCTCAAGCTACCTATTTTTAACCCTGTTCGCCGTCGCTGTCGTGATCATTATGTCGTCAAAACTTGCAGAAACATTGCCAGAAGAACGAAGAAGCAAAACCTCAGCCATAGAAAACTATCGCTTTGTCTTATCTGACAAACGTTTCCAAGGCTATGTGGTCTGCCTAGTGGCTACCTTTGCGGGTGTCGCCGTGTTTGAAGCAGCGGCCGGGGTACTATTTGCTGGTGTTCTCAAGCTCTCTGCATTTACGGTTAGCATTTTGTTTGTATTGCCTATTCCCGGCTACTTGCTCGGCGCCGGATTCTCGTCGGTCATTGCAAAACGTTACGGTAATCGCGCGGCCTTTAAATTTGGCCTGATTGCCATAATGATTGGTTCTATTGTTGTATTAGTTCCAGGCTTGCAAGGCTCGACAGACGCTTGGACTTTGACCGCGGGCTCTACCATTTACTTTCTTGGCGCTGGCGTTCTTTTTCCTGCAGCTACAACGGGGGCGTTAACACCATTCCCTAATCACGCAGGAACAGGTGGAGCGGTGTTAGGTGGGATGCAAAACCTTGGTGCCGGACTGACAACATTAGGCGCGTCGCTCATACCAGCGACTAGCCAATTACCGCTCGGTATCATTATGTTGGTCATGGCGCTGCTCGCTATGTGGGGGCTGCATATTGCGAAGCGAGATAATGGCCCGAACAATGCTAGCGATACCGTCATGGTGTAACTGCATCTAGGTATCGATGTTCTAGGTATAGGTGTTCTAGGTATAGGTGTATCTAGGCATAAATATCATTAAGTGCAATCTACTCTGCTCGCTCTAAATCTCATAAAACCAAGTGTCCTCTTGGACATTCAATAATTCTGGGTCAGTGCCATCTAGCTGATAAAGATAAAAGGTTTTTAAGGGCGGAGAGTAGATATGTAGGGTGACCAATGCCTGGCTATCCGATTGTAAGTTGGATATTTGGTGGATATCTTGGTCACGGCTGACCGTCACTGTCTGCTCAGTATATAACGCGGATTGAGTGGCATAAATATGACCATTTGCCGCGACTTCGAATTCAGTCTCCGTCGCATCGCCCAATAATACTTTCACTCCGCAGGCCGTACCTCGATGGTCATGAATTTTACTGCGCTGCCCGCTAAGCCAACTCAAAATAAGAATTTCACAATGCTCATTACGAAACAGCCTCTTCCGGCTGTAATGATCCTGCTCAAAACTAGCCAACGATCGTATTTCTTTATGACTCAGCGCAACATTGTCGAGTAAAAAACGAATGACGGCTAATGAGAGTGGCCTTGTAGCTCCTTGTACTTGAGCGATAAGCTCGTTAAAACTCATCTGATGGTCATAGCCCAACAATGAGCCAATATCGCTGTTCGAGTTGTCTGAACTATCGGCAATATTTCGCACGTTCCCCCCTTGCTTTATGCTGTATTTGTATAGTTCTATTGCATCTATGAGCTGTAGTAACCATAGCTCATGGACCAAGAAGTCGACAACATACAAAGCATGACGACTTATGTAGTCAACTCCCTAATGATTATTAATTACCTCTATAGTAGGTAGCTTATTGATAAATTCCACTTTCTCGATTGTTGCAAACCTGTATAATTAGCGAACATTATTGTTTAATGTCTCATTTTTATCGTTAATATCATCGAGCCCGATGTGGATTTTATATGAATTTGTCCCAGTTTAATGCTCCACAGCTGCTCAAAAAGACGGTAAACCGCTCCATTACCATTGTAAAAAATGTTCGCATTAATTATCGGCGTATAAGCCGGCACAGCAGCCGAAGCTTTAATAAAAAGCACACTCAAATCCTAGAAATGATCGGTAAAGGAACTCCTGCTGCTGATATATATAACAAAATCGGCTTGCTTTATGAATCTCGTCATCCTGGGCTACGTTGCTCTATGTTGGAACTTCATGGTGACACTCTGATTCACGGTGGTGCACCTAGTATGCCCGAAGAATACTGCCGAGCCGTCAACGGTTTAAAGATAGGTCCGGATATCGGTTCTTGTGGCACGTCAACTTACACGGGTAAACGAGTCATCGTAGAAAACATCGAGACCGATCCAAGATGGAAAAATATCAGACAATTCGCCCTTCCTCATGGTATGCGTTGCTGCTGGTCTGAACCGATTAAAAGCTCAAGTGGCGAAGTACTTGGTGCATTTGGTATGTATTACGACTTCCCCGCGACACCAAACAAAGATGAATCTAAAAGCCTCGCCTCCGCTGCTATGTTGGCGAGTATTGTTATGGAGCGGGATCAAAACCAAAAACGTATTAAAGAATTAGCCTATACCGATGGGTTGACCGGCTTTTCAAGCCGAGCCTATTTTTACCTCAACCTTGAAAAGTTAATAAAACAATCTCAGCACAACAATCAGCGGTTCGGTGTCATATTTATTGACCTAGATAACTTCAAAAATATTAATGACAGCTTTGGACACGATGTAGGCGATCTTTACCTTCAAGATATCGCAAGCCGATTGACACCAATTATCAACGACTCGTATTTAATCTCCCGCCTTGGCGGAGACGAGTTTTGTATTATTGTTGAAGAGTCATCCGGTCAATGCAACAGCGAACAAATCGCGCAGCGCTGTCTTAATGAAATATCACAGACCTCAGAAATTTCAGGTCGCGAGTTTGTACAATCATGCAGTATCGGTATCGCTCATTATCCTGAACATGGTAGCGATGTCAGTACATTATTAAAGTCGGCTGACACGGCCCTATATCGCGCTAAAGATGCAGGGAAAAATCAATATGTTATCTATGATAAAGCATTTACAGTAGCGGCCGAATATCAATTCAATGTCGAGCAATTATTACGTACTGCGATAGACAACCAAGAAATTACCATCGTCTACCAACCGCAAATTGATTTAAATACTCAGCGAGTCATCACCGTTGAAGCGCTTTGTCGTTGGTATCACCCTGAACTCGGCCAAGTTTCTCCGAATGAGTTCATCAAAATCGCCGAGCGTACAGGGATGATAAAGTCACTCACTGAATTCGTCATCACCACCGCATGCAAACAAGCTGTGTTGTGGCGACTCGCGGGATACCCTCGAATTCGATTAGCGGTCAATATTTCGGCAGCGCACTTTTTAGACCCCGACTTTGTCCCATTGGTTGAACGAATACTCTACGAAACTAAGATGGAGCCTTCCGATCTTGAATTAGAAGTCACTGAAACGGTGATTCAAACTAAACCAACTCATCAACTCGTGTTTAAACGCCTAAAAGCACTGGGTATTAAACTCGCCATTGATGATTTTGGAACCGGCTATTCGTCCTTCGCCTCATTAAAACACTTAGATGTGGATGTACTAAAAATTGATAAGTACTTTATCGACGATATATTAGTCGATAGAAAATCACAGTATCTCGTGGAGTCAATGATAGGTATGGCTCACAACCTCGGGTACTACGTGGTTGCAGAAGGAGTGGAGAATCAAGAACAAGCTCAACTACTCAAACCTATGTCATGTGACGTTGCGCAGGGCTACCTGTTTAGTAAACCGACCCACCCGGAAAATATAGAAACACTTCTGCGCCAAGCCCACTAAAACAAACGTGAGCCCTAAAGTGTTGCTATTGGTGCTATAACGGCGTGACTCCTGAATAACGCACTCCAGACAACTGCGCCATCTCTCTATTCCAAGTAGCCAGATCATTTTGATTAAACTGGCTCAGGTTATTGTGTCCACAGGCCCTTGCCATCACCTGCATTAACTCTGTTGAAGCTTCAAAAAAGTTATTGAGTTGTTTAGAAGCTTTCTCAACATTCAGCCGTTGTCGGAGATCCGCCTTTTGTGTCGCAATACCCGCAGGACAATTGTTGGTGTTACACATTCTCGCCGCCACACAACCTATAGATTGCATGGCACTATTAGATATCGCGACACCATCGGCACCTAATGCCATAGCCTTCACAAAATCCATAGGCACTCGCAAACCACCTGTCACTATTAACGTTACCTTACCGCTGACGCCTTGCTTATCTAAATACGCTCGGGCACGTGCTAGGGCGGGTATTGTCGGCACACTAATGTGGTCTCTAAACATTGCTGGCGCAGCTCCGGTTCCTCCACCTCGCCCATCGAGAATGATGTAATCTGCACTGGCATCGAGCGCGAACTGAATGTCCTCCTCAATATGATTGGCACTGAGCTTGAAGCCTATCGGAATTCCCCCAGTAATTTCTCTAACTCGATCAGCAAAGCGCTTAAAATCCTCCGCGCTATGAAGATCTGTAAAAGTCGGCGGTGAAACCGCAGCAGTACCAGGTTCAATCCCACGAACCTGCGCAATTTTTCCTATATTTTTACTGCCCGGAAGATGGCCTCCTGTCCCTGTTTTTGCACCTTGCCCCCCTTTAAAGTGGAAGGCTTGAACGTTTTTTAACTTGGATTCCTCATAACCAAAACCCGCACTCGCTAGTTCATAGAAATAACGAGAGTTTGCCGCCTGCTCTTCCGGTAGCATGCCCCCTTCTCCAGAACAAATTCCGGTGCCAGCCAATTCAGCCCCAGTTGCAAGCGAAATTTTTGCTTCTTCAGACAAGGATCCAAAGCTCATATCGGAGACAAAGAGAGGAATTTTCAGTGAGAGTGGTTTTTTCGCCATAGGGCCAATGATTAATTCCGTTGCGACGGCTCTATCTTCAAGTAATGGCTTTGTCGCCATTTGCGCTACCATAATTTGTAGGTCATCCCAGTGTGGCAATAAATGTCGTGGGACGCCCATGGATGTCATTGGCCCATGGTGGCCGACTTTTTTCAAACCATCACGCGCTAACTGATGAATAAACTCAACGGTGGGCTCTTCTTTTGTCACGGTGGCAATTGGCATACTGTCAACAGATTGTATTTGCACGCCCGGTCCTTCTTGCCCAACTTGCTCCTGACTAAACTGTTTATGAGAGCCATCACAAAACGGTGGATTCTGAGTATGTTTACAGCGACATAAATAAGCATCGCCGCTTTCTGTCGCAACAAAACTCTTAGGCTTAAACTCTGTTCCTGCATGCGAGCCGTCACAGAAAGGCTGCTTAGATGACCGACCGCACGTGCAGTAGTAGTACTCTTGGTCTTTGGTGAGATCGGCTTTGATTGGTACATTGTTGGCGATAATCGGCTTGCTCATAGTTCATCCTTTGTTCCATGTATCATATGGTAAGGCGCTTTTAATTAGCGATAGTATTCTCAATTAAAGGTCGTATTCTCAATTAAAGATAGTGTTCTGAAGTAGAGAAGCAGTTACTAATTAACGGTTGATTATTCTAAGAGGCTTTGATGAGCTTAGTTGACAACTGACACAATTGCTTTGTTACCGCTTCCCGCCGTCTGTCGATTCTCCATGTTTTATTAAAGCCCATCTGGCCGGTAACACCATGATGCTAAAACCCCAGCACGTTGGCTGGGGCTTCAGATTCACACATGTGTCGGTTCTTGTTATTTAGGCATCGGAACAATATCAAAATCGGGCGTAAAGACTTCCACCGTCGATGTGAGTTTCATAAACGCGTCTTTATCTCCTGTTAACGAGGCATCTTGACGACTAAGAAGATCACTTAAAGATAGCTCCGTGACCAACATTTGTGACATGTCGCTCTTATTGATGATTAACCTTGTATCTGCCGCAATAGGTTTCTCGGTCTGCATCGCCGTCAAATTCCCGTTACTGATTTCAGCATAATAATGTTCACCAAGATCCGGGTGACTAATCGTTAGACTGAAATCGAGACCTAATTCAATCGCTTTTGGCCCATCAATTGAAACCGCGAGGAAATCTAAGAAACCTGAGGTAGGTGTGTTGGCAATAATATCAACGGACGACATTTTAATTGAATCGGCAACATGCCCTGTACGTAGTTCGTAAGCCCCCTGAAGGTAAGAGTTACGCCATGCCATCGTCTCAGACTGATAACCTTGCTGCTCAAACGAATCGGCTAACCATTGTCTGGCAACCTTGTTAGACGGGTTACATTGCAACACGTCATTAAGCAGTTGCGCGGCTTGTTGATATTGCCCGTTAGCATAATGGGCAATACCCGCTTTAACGAGTACCTTCTCTCCCGCGGCCTCGACATACACGCACGCCTTATCAACGGTTTGCAGTGGGTTAACATTAACTGGGTTTAAATCCAAATAGCCTAAATATAGATTTACTATTGCACGTGCATTGTGGCTATAGGACCCGTGATAACCATTGGTATGCCATGTATCCAATTGCGCTTGCGGCACAATCTTTTCAATTTCTCGACCAATGTCATTAACGGTCACGCCACGGTTTGCTAAGCGCATTGTCTGGTTGTGTAAAAAGCCATAGTTGTCGCGCTGCATCGTCAAATAATCGGCAATTTCACCGTTGCCATCATTCCAAACTGGAGCAGAGTGTGCCTGATGCAGTACCGTCGCTTCAGAGGCGAAACGCAACTTTAACTCATGTAAGTATTTAGACCAAATAAGGGCATCACGTGTTTTAGCACCACGAAATGTATAGATATTATGCTGACCATCATAAGTTAGCTCTGCACTATGAAGGGCTTTATATTTAGGGATCCAGTGAACATGTTCACTCGGAGCTTCCGCATCCGGCATATTGATAAACAAGATATCCAAACCATCCACGTTCACCCATTCTTCACGTTCATTGATCTCTTTATTGTGTGGGACTAGGGTGACGTCACCTTGGCTTGGCGCTAGACCTAATGCGTTGTCCACAATACCCTTAGTGGTCGTTGGAAGCGTCGTCCCATATTGATATTGCGATCGACGACTCATTGCATTGCCCCCAACCATCGCTTCAGCGGCGATCGATTCCATAAACTTATCCGGGGCAATAATTAAGCCTTCAAACGACTCGTCGATAATTCCGCGTGAACCACCAAAATGGTCTTGGTGAGAATGGGAGTAAATCACCGCTGTTATTTTATGTTCACCATTCACTTTTGGTAGATGGGCTTTAGCAAATTCCCACGCAGCACGACCTGCGGCCTCTGTTAATAATGGATCATGAATAATATAACCGTTATCAGAACGATAGATTGTCATATTGGTAATATCGGCACCACGAACCTGCCATACGCCTTCTGTGACTTCATACAAGCCATTTGCCGCGTAATTTAGCATTCCTTGTCGATAAAGAGATGGATTAACCGTCGCAGGTAGTTCATCAAGGTTCATTGTTGAGTAATGAGGGAAACGATCACGTACACTTGCCGCTTCGCCTTCAAGCTCTGCCACTAAGCCACGCTTGGTACGGTCAAAAGCCGTCACATCTTTCCAAGGTAGGTTTTTGGCGAACGCATTGTTTGCTTCAATCGTATGTTCTGTCGCCGGTTTTCCTTGATAACTATCAATCGAATCATAATCCGCTAATGCCACCGTTGGGGCGAGTCCAATCGCTAATGCCAATACACTTTTATTCATAACTGCTCCTCAAAAAATCACATGAATGTTCAATAATGTCGTATCCACTCACTAGCACTGCGAACCATCCCCACCGCAAGCTTAATCAGTGCACCGTTGAATCCACTCTAATACCTTGTTGAGGTAAACAAAATTAACTAAACTATAACTCTGAGATTAAACTTACTTACCACGAGTAATTACTCGATGAATTTTTCAAAGTTCGACCTAAATCTATTCAAAGTGTTTGTAAAAGTGATAGAAACTGGCAGCTATGCAGACGCGAGCGAGGCATTGGATGTCTCTCCTCCAGCCATCAGCTTATCCATGCGTAGATTGCAAACGCTACTGAACGAAGAGTTATTTACTCGAGGGAATGGTAAAGTACGGCCTACTTCTGCCGCCTTAGCATTATATGAGAACATTCATGGCGAATTGCTCACATTTGAAAGAGTGATCAATTCGTTTGATACGTTTAATCCGCAGTCTTCTACGAAGCAGTTTTTTATTTCGACTCCAGAAGAATTCCATACTCGATTACTGCAGGGTCTACCGAATAAAGCGAATGACAACATCACCTACTCATTACATGAGCAGGTTTATGATGAAGAACACGCCATTGCGAGTCTTCGAAATCGAAAGGTTGATGTGATTGTCGACAGCTTTTTGTTAGACGACAAAAGCCTTGAGCATGAACTGCTATATGAAGACGATATTGTACTCGTTGTCGCCAATACGCATCCCTGCAGTCAGAGTGGCATTGATCTCAATCACTACCAAACACTGCCACAATCCATTATGAGTTTGCGACGCAACAATAAGTTTGCGTTAAATTTATTTTTTGAAGAGCCTGTTACGATTAAGCGTCACATCGTCAATGAAGCGAGCTCCATGCTCGCGAACATGCTTGTCGTCAGTGAAACTCAACTGTTTTGTCATACAACAAGAAGCCTTGCCATACAGTATAAGGACATCCTGAACTTAAGCATTATTGAAACACCTATTCCCCTCAAGCGTATTCCATTCTACATGCAGTGGCACAAATCAAACTCTTCAGCTCCGACTCATCAATGGCTTCGCGAAAAAATTAGACATGTTATTAAGGGCGCGCAACAAACCTATGGGTAAATTAGCGGGTTACCTATCAACATACAATTAAGTCGACAATCGACTGAAGGTAACCACACTCACTAGGCTTTCTTGACATACTTCGCCGTAATTAATATTTCCCCACCCCCATCGACTTTGCAGTCAAGTTGATGATCCTTACCTTCAATGATTCGCTTTATCACCGCCTTTGTGCCTATCTTAACCACCATAGAGCTACCTCTTACTTTGAGATCTTTAATAGCTGTGATCTTATCCCCTTGTTCCAACAGTGCGCCATTTACATCATGGACAACAAATCGTTCGTCCAATAATTGTTGGGGGTTCCATTCATACGCACACTCAGGACATACGAGCTGATCTTGGTCTTGATAAACATATTCGGATTGGCACGCGAGGCAAGGGGGTAGTGACATACTGTGATACTTCTATTGATGGGTCTTCCCTGTATGGTAATGGGTCTTTCGCACCTTAGCGAGCAACTTTTCAAAACGACTAAGGTGATAAGCGGCAATATCTGGGAGAGGCACTCCTGCACCGCAGCAATGTCCAACGCCTTTACTACGATCTTCAACGCTAAAGCAGCGAATACACCCGTAGCGGCTTAGCATCGTTCAAGTATGGCTAATTTCTAACGTCGTTCTCGCACTAAAAAGCCCATAGACATTAACCTATGGGCCTATCCTATTGCCATTCGTAATGATTACGCGAGTCTGGCAAAAATTAAGTGAGCTAAATGACCATTACTAAATGACCATGGCTAAGTAACCAAATATCAACACTAACATAGACGTTAAGGCATAAGGAACTGGATAACCAACGGCTGGTATCGCGCTCTGACTCGCGTCTTGCGCCCCTTTCATCGCAGGTGTGCTATTTCGACCACCAGCACATGCCCCAGCTAAAATTGCAGGGTTCATCTTACGAATATAAAGCCCATACAACCAAGCAAGCAACGGCGGAAGTAGTGCCGCTATCAAGCCAAGCACCGCGATTTTAATCACCACAATACCCTGGAATGAGGCAAGTATTTTAGGTCCGACGGTCGCAGCAAGTACCGCTACAAAGAGGCTTAAACCAATGTCTTGCAAGAAGCTACGAGCCCCTTCGCTCATTGGTCCACCGAAGGTTGGATTTCTAGTACGTAGGAAGGAGAAAATAATCCCTGTTAGCATACAGCCAGCCGAGGTCCCCAAAGCAAAGGGAATACCTCCTAATGTCACACTAAAGTGACCACACACATAGCCCACCAACAATGCTATCGCAAGGTAGAACGTTTCCGTTATGGTACTTTCTACTATCGGTGTGCTATTCAATTTTTTAGCCGTTTGTTGAACACACCAGTCGGAACCAGCGACTCGAAGTACATCGCCCGTTTCTATCACGGTTTTAGCCAGTAGTGGCATTTGGTGACCTTGTCGAAATAAGGCCTTAATGTAGATACCAAAGCCGATTTCAGTACCGACTTGTTCTAATGTTTGGCCTATATATTTGGACTTACCCAGATGGAGATCGGCGACTTCAATATCAACATTTCTGGCACGAGGTTCGTCAACTTCAATTCCAACTTCACTATTGCCTCCAGCAATCAGTGCATGATAACTGCCTCTTACACCGATGATATCCCCAAGTTGAAGCGTTGGATTGTCAGATGCATCGAATACCTCTTCACCTCGCACCACTTTTAAAATTGCGGCATGTGGAAATTGATGGAAAAGCGCCTGTACATCTTGGCCAACTAACTCTTGATGCTGGACTTGGTAAGCGCGAATATCCAAAGGTAAGACGCCAAGGTTCGAGAAGCCACTCGTACTTGGGAGAGGCTCAGCATCTCCGCCTGCGCCAAACTCAGCTTCTGCTTCTTTCGCTGCTTTTACTGGATCGATTTTAAATAACGCTGGCAGGTATTTGATAAGGAGTATGATAAAAACGGTCGAGAGTACATAACTAATCGCATACCCTGCGGCAATATTCGCGCTCACCTGATCGAGTGTCATTCCTTCTGGCGCTTTAAATGCTCCGGAAGTAATCGCAGACTGAGCAACCCCCATTACGGCGGTCACTGTATAGCTTCCAGAAATGATCCCTGCAGCATAGCCGGGTGCTAAACCAAGAAGCTTAGAACCAAAATAGACAATGACAAAGTTGCTGCATACGACGATAAGCCCAATGACGACAAAATCGACACCACCTCGAGCGAGGCCAGAGAAAAATTGCGGTCCAACCTTCATACCAATGGCATACATGAACATCATCAAAAAGATGTCGGAAACGAGCCCTGGCTCATCGATATGCAGCCCATATACCGAATAAGCCGTTAGCGCAATGGCGATACCTACGATCAGTGTCCCAGCGGTCGAACCTAAGCTCACCCCTTTAATTGACACTTTTCCAAGTGGATAGCCAATACCTATCGACAAAAACAAAAACACAAATGGATTTTCAGCAATATAATGCATGACTGAAAATGGAAGCTCTGAAATACTCATACTCACCTTCCCGTAAAGCGAAACTGCATTACGACAGAGAGCGTAGCCCTAAAGCCGTGCTCTCTAAATATAGGTAAGAATCCGCTCTAAAGAGCGGGTTCTTAATCGGTTTAACCGTGGTTGAAACCTGCGGATTCTTCAGCGTCACTACCATGACTGATAGGATGGCTAGCAAAGAACTCTACACAGTGCTTAAGATCTGCCACTAACATATCGGCCTGATCTCTGCTGAAACCATGTCGAACCAAAATACGCATAATGACCAAATCTTCACGTTTCGGTGGCATGGCGTATGCCGCAATTTGCCACCCACGAGAACGAATGCGATCAGAAAGGTCAAATAGGTTGAAACCAGGATCAATACCCTCTTTCAACGACCAACTCATCGCCGGGATACCTCCGCGGCCATCATAGATAATGTCGAAGATACCGAGTTTCTCAATTTCAGACGATAGATAAACCGCGGTGTCATAGCACGCTTGATGGATTTTACGGTAGCCTTCTTTACCTAAGCGTAAGAAGTTGTAGTATTGGGAAACAATCTGTCCACCCGGTCTTGAGAAATTCAAGGCAAAGGTTGGCATGTTGCCACCGAGGTAATTAACATTAAAGATAAGATCTTCGTGTAGAGCACTAGCATCGCGCCAAACAATCCAACCCACACCCAATGGACTTAAACCAAATTTATGCCCAGACGCGTTTATGGATTTTACTCGTGGTAGACGGAAGTCCCACACCAAGTCAGGGTCACAGAATGGGGCTAAAAAGCCACCACTTGCGCCGTCGACATGCATAGGGATATCGAGACCGGTGTCTTGTTGAAGTTTATCAAGTGCATCATGTACTTCTTTTACTGGTTCATACTGACAAGTAAACGTCACACCAAGAGTTGGCACCACACCAATGGTATTCTCATCACAGCGTTTAATCACTTCTTCAGGAGACATGATTAAACGGTCGCCTTCCATTGGAATTTCACGTAGCTCAATATCCCAATAACGGGCAAATTTATGCCAACATACCTGTACTGGGCCACAGATTAAATTAGGCTTATCGGTCGGCTTACCCAATTTTTTCATTTTGTCTCGCCATGCCCATTTCAGAGCCATACCGCCTAACATTGCCGCTTCACTCGAACCAGTTGTTGAACAGCCCAGCGTATTCTCCGCATCTGGTGAATTCCACAAGTCTGCTAACATATGCACACAGCGCGCTTCAATCTCCGCCGTCTGCGGATATTCATCTTTATCGATCATGTTTTTATCGATACATTCATCCATTAATTGATGAATTTCATCTTCGAGCCATGTCTGACAAAAAGTGGCTAAATTTTGACGGGAGTTACCATCCATAAATAGCTCATCATGTACCACTTGATACGCATGTTGTGGGGCGTGTTCCTGCTCAGGTATTTTGTATTTAGGCATAGAGAGTGACAAGTCACGAGAAGAATAAACATCGTCTAATAGATCATTTCTTACTGAATCTTTGGCATGAAGAGGCATTATTTCGTTACTCCTAATAGTAAACATCTTTGATTTACTTGAATGACTTTATTAATGGTTCTTATATGGTGTAGACAAAAGATAGATCACCCCTATGAAGTCAGCAACATACACACGCCAAACATAACATCTCGTAAATGAGGCGATAGTGTAAGATTAGACTGACACTATCGCGTTATGGGAATCCGATAACAGTTAGAAATAACCATTACAAAATCACGATAACCAACTGATTAACTTGCCTTTATCGTAAAGTCCTGCTCAGCAATTAGCTAGTATTGAGATTGGCATAAAACCGATATTCCAGTGTTATATAGAGCTATATAATTACGACAAGTATTTTTTATCGTTACCACTTCTTATTTTAATCAATAAGGCTATGTCCTTTAGCCCACTGTTTATTTAAGGGTATATTCAAGCTGTCCGTCATATTATTTACCTAATTATCATTAAGGTTATTTTATTCAGCCTTTACCACTCATCATCGGCCTTTGTTCCATTGCGACTGTTCCATTGCAACGACGCTATTCACTCGCGCATCGGAAACAAAGTTCGAGTCGTGGCTCACTAATATAAATGCGCCTCGATAATCGTTAAGAGCGTTCGCCAGTAAGTTTTTTGATTCAATGTCTAAATGATTGTCGGGTTCATCTAGCAACAAAACCGACTCATCATCAACGTGCGTGACGATCAGCATCGATAACTTCATTTTCTCCCCACCGCTTAAATATCCTACTTTACGGTGAACCGTATCGCGACGAAATCCAATCCCGGCGAGGAGCGTTCTGGCCTCACTTTCAGTGATACCACTCGAGTGCATAAGTAAACTATCCAAAATAGACTGCTGTTCATTTAACAAACTAAAATGTTGGTCAAGATACACCGTTTCAACATGGCGAATAATATTGCCAGCAAAGTGATGATGTACTCCATGCATTGCCGTTAACAGCGTGGACTTACCGCTGCCATTTCGACCCTGCAAATGATAGCGATCACCTTGTTTGACAATAAATGAATGCTCACTACCACAACCATACTCTAACGCGCAGCTTTCAACGCTGAGTAACGTGCTTTGCTTAACGGACATACCTGACGAGAAATATAACGCTTGAGACTCAACGTTAACCCGCTTCGCTTTGAGGGAACGTAACTTATCCTCATTTTGTGCTTGCTGGTTTCGTTGCTGTTTGACGGCACTACTTTGACTTTGTGCTGCTTTGTCTTTCATGGCATCTAACAATATTTTCGGTTGACTGCCTGATCGTCTCACTCGGTTTCCTTTCGCGGCTCGCTGCTGAGCCTTTTCTTGGCTAAGCTGCGCCTGATGCTCGCACTTTTTTTGCTCAGACGCTAACTGGGCGATTTTTTTATTGAGCGCTGACGTCTTTAAGGTTGACTGCAACAAATAGGATTCGTAATTTCCTTTGAAGTAATCAAGCCCTAAATGCGTTAATTGTGCGATAGCATCAACCTGATTCAACAAGTTGCGATCATGGGTAACAACAAGTATCTGACCACAAAACTGATGGCATTGTTCAATCAACCACTGCTGGCCTTCCTCGTCGAGATGATTTGACGGCTCATCCAACAAAAGAACGTCAGCATCGGATTGGAAACACTGATACAGCTGTAACCGCGCTATTTGTCCACCACTCAATGAATGGCAATAAGCGTCTAAGTTTGGCTCTATCCGAAGCGATTTCAATACCTCACAGGCAACACTCTCACATAACCAGTCCTCACCGAGCGTATCGAAATAATGTTGTTCGCATCTCCCTTGGTTAATAGCATTTAACGCCTCCCGTTTTTTCGAAATACCCAAAAGCTCTGCAACACTAACCTCACTACTTAAAAGCGTGGAAGGCTGCTGAGAATAGTACGCAAACTGCCCATGCCGTATCACATGGCCTTCTGTCGGCACCATTTCTCCAAGTAGCAATGACATCAGTACCGATTTACCAACACCATTTCGTCCCACTAATCCAGTAAACCGATCCGTTAAGGATAAATTTATGTTTTGAAATAGCCATTCACCAGTATCAAGTTGAAATGACACTTGCTGTGTCGCCAATATCGGACGAGCGGATGAAGATAATGCTGGTGGCAAACATGGTGATTTTGCCGTTTTCTGAGTTGTATTTGGTGCAGGCATATACGCCTCCTTTTACTTATAATGCAAAAGGGGTTGCGCCATTCTTACTGAATGGCTAAACGTTACTTTGACCGCGTTATCACAAAATCCAAACTCGCATTTCCAACGCGTAAATAGCACAAAACCGAGGCGCCACTTAAGCACGAGGCATAGCTAAAAACACGAAGTACAACAAGAATGGATATGGCTAAAAAGCCAACGATAATACAATGATGCAAGATAGAGATGACGAAGTAACGCCCACTAACCCCGAGAGTCCATATGAATAGATATAAAATGGATGTCAGGATGTTAGTACTTCATTATGGCGTTAGCTCCACTTGAGATGATGGCAAAATTGTAAACCAAAATAGCACCAAAATACAACAGACCTAGAAAGCGTTGGCTCGCAAAACTATGACTACATACCATCTAAATGATTGAATCTGACTATTTTCAAACAATACAACGACCTTTTACTCATGAGGATGATTATCACTTGAATGTGCCAAATATGTGGTCATTTATTCGTTCTGCGACCGCTTAGACAGTATTTTCATCATTCCAAAACTATGCTTATAGTAAGAACAGAAACATGAGGGCATAGTGATGAAATATAAGCATATCTTAGTAGCGTTAGAGCTGTCAGATGACAGTCATGTACTCATTGATAAGGCGGTATCCTTTGCCAAGACTCTGGGTGCTGAAGTGTCATTTATTCACGTTGATGGTAGCCATGGCGAAATTTACCCTGACTTAGTGGACATCCAAGCAGAGCCAGAACGCCAACCGCTTAACGCCACTTCAAATGAAAAGCTCGTCGCCTTTCAGCAATACACTGACTTCCCTATCAAACGCTTCCTTGTTGGTACTGGAGATTTAGGCGACAAGCTGAAAGATACCATCTCAGAAAACGACGTTGACCTGTTAATCTGCGGTCATCACCACGATTTTTGGAGCCGAATTGTGTCTTACTCAAGGCACCTTATTCATAAATCGCCCATCGATATTCTAGTGGTGCCCATTTAGAGGGCCTAGATTCAGGTTTCGGAACCATCATAATTTAGAGGGAACTTAGGTTCTCCTCTAATCTCGCACCAACAGAGCTCAATACCTAACTCCATACCCAATATTAACCGCCGTCTTAGCGGTACTGATCACAGCCTCTCGATTGCGTAATAAACTTAATCAACTGATCCACTAAAGGGTTTTGACTACTTCCATTCCAAACCACCCCCACCTCCCAATTAGCAAGCTCACCAGTCAGTGGGATGGTACGAATACCAGTTTGTGATATTTTTTGGGCACTGGCAGGAACAATGGCAAACCCCAAACGTGCAGAGACCAATGCTATCAACGTGGAAATATCATCGGCCTCTTGTTCTGCTTCTAAATGCAAATCATGGTGAATCAAATAGCGCTCAATCTGACGGTTCAAGCCGCGCCCTCTCGAGGGGTTTAATTGTAAGTAGTTCAGTGTGGACAGCATTTCCCAAAGATTGGACTCGTCAATATTCTCTTGCTCATGAACCACAACAACCAATCTATCTGAAAACAACGTCATGCTTTTTAAAGGAAGCGCTACGGGTAACCGCATAAAACTCAGGTGTAAAGCACCACTCTCGATCAACTGCTGCTGTGTCTGTGAAGGGATATCGTTTAAGGCGATTTTGACTTTCGGATACTGATTCTTAAACCCCGCAATATACTTAGGTGCGTCAGAATAAGTGGAAATACCAAAACCAATGTTTAAGTAACCGCAAGTGCCTTCCGCAACGCTGCTAGAAAGCTCTTTAAAATGCTCATAGTTAGCCACCAGCCTCTTCGCATCAGGCAATAATGTGCTCCCCACTAAGGTAAGCGTGGCGCCTTGACGACCGCGTTCAAATAGCCGCGAGCCAATCTGCGCTTCCAAACGTTGTATTTTCTTAGTTAACGCCGATTGAGTCATGAATAGACGCTCCGATGCCAACCGATAGTTTTTGCATTCTGCGAGTACACAAAATGCTTGTACTTGATCCATATTCATTCCAAATGCTCATGATAATAGGAACAGAATTCATTATAAGGAATGAATGGTTTTTTTTACAATCCATTCAACACTGATGGTATTCAGACCTTTTGGCCGTAAAAATAGCTGTACTACTTAAAGGAGCAAAAATGAAAGATATTCGTGTCGCCTCTATTCAGTTCAATCACCGCCCCAATGACAAACGCTACAATCTGGGTGTGATTTCTCAGTTCGTCCAGCAAGCAAAAACTAACAATGTCGACTTAATGGTCTTCCCTGAAATGTGTATTTCTGGGTATTGGCACGTATCGAAACTGACCAAACCTGAAATAGAAAACCTAGCTGAGCTTGTACCCGAAGGTCCTTCTAGTCAAAAACTGCTCGCACTTTCTATGGACAGTGGCATTAGTATCGGCGCTGGACTCGTTGAACTTGGCAAAGATGGCAAGCTTTATAATACGTTCGTACTTGCTATGCCAAACGGCGAAGTGGCTAAACATCGAAAATTGCACACGTTTGTAAGTAAACATATGGATAGCGGTCATGACTATACGGTGGTTGAACTGCCATGTGGCTGGCGAGCAGGTATTCTTATTTGCTGGGATAACAACTTAGTCGAAAATGTTCGAATTACGGCATTGAAAGGCGCAGATATTCTCATTGCCCCTCATCAAACGGGAGGAACGAACTCTCGTAGCCCAAACGCTTTAGGAAGAATAGATCCACAATTATGGCATGATCGTCAAACCAACCCCGAACTCATTCGCGCCGAGATGCAAGGTAAAAAAGGCAAAGAATGGCTGATGAGATGGCTCCCTTCTCGCGCTCATGATAACGGCATGTATCTTATATTCAGTAACGGAGTTGGTGTGGATGTCGACGAAGTGAGGACTGGTAACGCGATGATTCTTAGTCCATATGGAGAAATCATAAGCGAAACCGATAGCGTAGAAGATGATATGGTCATCGCTACGCTGAGCGCTGAGCAACTCGACAAATGTACAGGACGCCGCTGGATACGCGGCCGAAGACCTGATCTTTATCACCCGTTAACTCAACCCCTAGGGCACGAACTCAGCCCTCATGAAGCGCGGTTTTCAACCAAATAGTTTCATCCCACCTTAACACCTGATAGCGGACGATATTCACCAGAAAAAATAAGCAGCGGTAAAGGTTACCGCTGCTATCTAATACCTTAATATTGGCTATCTAATATCTTATTATTGCTGTCCTGCCATTAATTTGCTTTTAACGTTTTCGCTAACTCTAACAAGTGCTTAATCGCAGTCACATGTTGCGGATAATCAGCAAACTTTGTCAATTGCTCATCATTCATCGCAAATAAATCGTCCCTCAACTCCCAATAAAGTGCAGAGGTGTGCAGCATCGCCCCCAAAGATTTGTAGACCTCTTGCTCATAGATCGTAAGGAGTTGATCGAGTTGCATCTCACGAGCGCTTTCATCAAAAGGTTGTTGCATGCCATTGACCAAAGTGCGATAGCGCTCACCGCTTATCATGCTTTCCATTAATGGTTTGTTGTCTTTTGCTAGTTCAGTCAAGGCTTCATGGATCAGACTTAACCAGTGCTCCTGAGTCAGTTCGCTATTCTCTACGTCTTGGAAATGCAAACGTATTTTTGACTCGATCGACTTTTGCGCTTTTTTTAACACCGCTCGGCAAGTTTGAAATGGCAGTTGATACTGTTTACACAACTCAACAATTAAAACATGAAAACCACCTTGAGGAAGGTGGAGGGCGGCTTTAAATGTGGCTAATGCGTCTTCTTGTTCTACGGTCAGTTGGCTCATTTCTTTGTTCTTCTTAAAATTTAAATATCACGCGGTACAATTGCTAGTGGTAAGCCTCGCGAGTTATCGCCAGTTTGTCAACGCGTTTCAAAGCACGTCAGCATCATTTAAAAAAACCTGACAACAAAACCTTACACAACGATCCTACCACCCATCCAGCCTTAGCCATTGACAATTAGCCAGAACAAAAAAATAGGCAGCTAAAATTAACAACCAACACATAACTTGCAACATCTTTGGGTCAAACATCATAAAAAGACCACTGTCACTAACAAGTCACTTCATAAAATAGGCAAGCAAGTTTCAATCGCTTTTCTATCAATTTCCCACCATCCATTCTTGTACGATATATTACCGCCCCAATGGATATGCATACTGTCGATTAACCTCCGACCACTTAAGGTTCTGCCAATCACTCCAGAAACAGTTACAGAGACAAAACAAGAGCAAAAAAACAGCAGTTAACAACATTTCCATGACAAATGTTAGAAAAATGCACTATTCACACTTCCATCTATAACCACAAACTGCTTTACTTGTCACGATTACAGCGCCTAGTAAAACTTTAGAAAGTGTATATAAAAAATTACATCACATTTTTCGGCGCCTAGTATAAACAAACACAACAGAAAAATTTTGGAGTTACCGTGGCAACGAGCAATACAAACACAGCGCCCCGTGATAATTGGGGTTCGAAGCTAGGCTTCGTTATGGCTGCAGCAGGTTCTGCTGTAGGTTTGGGGAACATTTGGAAATTCCCTTATACGGCAGGTGAAAACGGTGGTGGTGCTTTCATCGCAATCTACCTTGCCTTTGTTATTTTTATTGGCTTTAGCGTAATGCTAACGGAATTTGCGGTAGGTCGTAAGACTGGTCGTAGTGCCGTTGGTGCTTTTAAGTCAACAGATGGTCGTTGGACGTTCGTTGGGGTAATCGGTGTCCTAAGTGGCTTGTTAATCATGGGTTTCTACCCTGTGGTAGGTGGTTGGGCACTGGCTTACGTTCAGAAAGTGTCTACCGGTCTTCTAAGCACGCCAGAAGCGATTGGCGACAGCTTTGGTGGCTTCATCACTAACCCAATCCAACCACTTATGTGGATGGGCGGCTACTTATTGCTTAACGTGATTATCGTGAGTCGCGGTATCTCTGGCGGTATCGAGAAAGCAGGTAAGGTTCTAATGCCAATCCTGTTCCTGATTCTGATCATCGTATCAGTAAAAGGTTTGATGCTTCCTGGCGCAATGGCAGGTGTTGAGTTCCTATTTAGCCCTGACTTCTCGAAAGTAGACAGTGGTGTCGTACTCGCCGCTCTGGGTCAAGCCTTCTTCTCATTAAGCCTTGGCATGGGCTGTATGATTACTTACGGTAGTTACCTTAAGAAGAAAGAGAACCTAGTTCAAACAACAGCGATGGTTACTGCAATGGATACCGGTGTTGCTATCCTTGCTGGTATCGCGATGTTCCCTGCGATGTTTGCGCTTGGCATGGAACCTGCGGCAGGTCCTGGCCTAGTATTCGTTGTCGTACCTCAGCTGTTTGCTGAAATGGGCGGCGTCGGTGTGGTATTCGCACTACTCTTCTTCATTGGCTTGTCTGTAGCAGCGCTGACTTCTTCTGTTTCACTATTGGAAGTTGTGGTGTCTTACCTTATCGATGAGAAAGGCTTTAAACGTATCACTGCGGTACTTTCTGCAGCGGCGGTAATGGCTGTGCTATGTATCTTCGCTTCCCTATCACTAGGTGGTTTAGGTCCAACGCTATTCGATACAGGTGCATTTGATATCTTCGACCTTCTAACTGATAAAATCTTCCTAGCGGTTGGTGGTATGTTGGTATGTATCTTTGCAGGTTGGAGACTGACTCGCGAAGAACTCGAGAAAGAAATCACCAACGATGGTGAAGTAAAATTCCCACTATTCGGCCTTTGGTACAACTTGGTTAAATACGTTATCCCAGTAGCAGTAGCAATCGTTGCATTTGCTGGTATTTCAAGCGGATTTGACAGCGGTAAAGGCCCAATCATGTTAATGGGTATCGGTATCATTGCATTAACAGGTTTCCTTTCTAAGAAGCTATAAGCACTGAATCCTAAGATAAGCACGATATAACTATTAAAGAGGAATCGACTGATTCCTCTTTTTATTTTCAGATTTCCTGCAGAACATATTCCCCTCGTCCGCACTTCCAGTTAGACTTTGCGACCTTGCCAAATTATTTGAGATTTATTGATGTCTTCACCTGCTCATTCCGTTATTGTCCTCGATTTCGAAACTACTGGGTTGTCCCCAAATCAAGGTGATAGAGCCATAGAGATTGGTGCAGTGAAGCTAGAAAATGGTATCGCCGTTGATCGCTTTCAATCGTTGATGAATCCTGGCTTTCGGGTCAGTGGCTTCATCGAGAACTACACAGGAATTAGCAATAACATGTTGGCGAGTGCACCAAGCTGTGAAGAGGTCATGAGTGAATTTTCCGGCTGGATCAGAAATAGTAACCTGGTTGCACATAACGCATCGTTTGATCAACGCTTCTTAGACGCAGAGCTTGATCGAATTCAAGCAAACTACCACGGTACGTTCGCATGTTCGCTGCTTGCTTCACGCCGATTAACGCAAGATGCGCCATCACATAAACTGGGGGATCTAGTCCGTTACCATCATATTGAAAACGATGGGGTATTTCACCGTGCGTTAGCCGATGCTGAAGTGACCGCCTCTTTGTGGATGGTGTTACTTAATACGCTGCAACAGCAGCATAAAATCACAGCGCCGAGTTTTGAGTTAATACAGAAACTATCTAAAACACCTAAAGCGTCGGTTGACAATTTCTTACGTAAATACGCTGCAACGCAAGGGTGATTCACGTTACAGTGACAACCTAAGTTAACACGAATTATTTATCACACTGAATACGCCTCAACAAAGGCTGTATTTAACATTATGAGCGCCCTATGAACTCTCGTCTTGCTGAATTATTCCCCGTTGGTGTGCGCTTTATGCTGCTATCGGCGCTGGGCTTCGCCTTCATGTCAGCGTGCGTAAAATACGTTAGCACTTTTGGGCTTCCCGTGTTTGAGATTGTTGCTGCTAGGGCTCTGGTGTCATTGATCATTAGCTATTGTGATGTAAAACGTAAGAAAATCTCGGTATGGGGCAATAACAAAAAATTGCTTTTCGCGAGAGGGGCAGTCGGTACTATGGCGTTGATGTGCGTGTATTACTCCATTACTACACTGCCTCTAGCTGAAGCGACCATATTGCAATACACCTATCCCGTATTCACTGCTTTACTGGCTTTCATATTTTTGAAAGAGCGTGTTCAACTGTCTACCATCGCATGCATTTTGCTCTGTTTACTTGGCTTATACACCATGGTCTATCCAACCTTAGGCTCAAATGGCGTCGGTGAATTGCCGCTATTTAATGTTGGCATCGCGATTCTAGGCGCTTTTGGTAGTGCTATCTCGTACGTCATCGTAAAGAAGCTAAGTGTGACGGAAAACAGTTCCGTCATCATCTTTTATTTCCCTCTGGTCGCACTCCCTCTATCGCTCCTCCTAATTGGCGATGAGTTTGTGATGCCCGACTTAACACTTACCTTTTTACTCATTCTTGTGGGAGTCTTCACTCAAGTCGGGCAACTGGGTCTGACTAAAGCGATGCAAACCCAAGCCGCAGGTAAAGCCTCGGCGTATGCCTATGTGCAAATTGTCTTTTCCATCATTCTTGGCATTATGTTCTTTAACGAATCACCGTCAATGTACACCTACGCGGGTGGGGTATTAATTGTGGCGGGTGCACTTATTAATGTCTTTGGTAAAGGTCATTCTAAGGCTCGCATCGTCAAATCTTAATTCCGCACCTAAGCGTTAGGTCTCGCTATTTTTGCAAGACCTAACCATGAATAGAAAATGCCTAGTTGTTGAACAATATTCCGGTTGCTCTATACACCTTACAAGGTGTAATCGTTCTTCTCTGCTGGATTTTTTGACAAGTACTCTATAAATTCAAATTGCAGGTTATGATCTTCCATGTAATACGCATTCTTGCGATACGGGTGATCCGCGCCGCGGTGGTCTAGCAGATAACCCACTTCCTCTAATCGTTTCTCAAGTAAATCCAGATCTGGGACGGCGATCCCCACATGTTTCACCCCGGTATAGTTTGTTTGCCAGTCTGGCGCGTCCCCTTTCCCATTCGACGCTAGCGCAAGATAAGATTCTTCGGTACCGACATGAAACCATTCCACCAGCTTACCTGATGCATCTTTATACTCTCCCTGACCGCGTATATGCCATTCTGGAATTGCTGCCATTAGAAAACTAACGGTCTTCTTCGGGTCTATTACGGCTATATTGGCGTGCTCTACGTAACTGTTCATAATGTCATCCTTTTCTTTGTTAATAATCTCTACCCAACGCCTTCCATAAGCTTATTGTTGTCTCTTGGTTGGCTTTGATTACACTCTAATACCTCAAGTTAACTTGAGGTAAAGAGCTTTTTTCAATTATTTATTAAGACTGCTAAGATGGCATGATACGCATAGAAAGAGCGGTGGTGATTAAGTGCGAGATCCCGATAGACATGACCACAGCTATTCCACCTATTTTGGGAACCTGCTATGACCGACGAAGAATTCAATCAGTTTTGTAAAAGCCTACCAGCCACCACATATGTGGTTCAATGGAACAACTCTCACGTATGGAAGGTAGGAGGTAAGGTGTTTGCGATTGGTGGATTAGGGAAAAAACATAGCGTCAGCCATGCCACCCCATTATCTATTACTTTTAAAACGTCTGATCTCAATTTTGATTTTTTAAGCGATCAACCCGGTTATATCCCCGCCCCCTACTTCGCTTCTAGAGGAATGAAGTGGATTCAATGCGTAGAAAGTTGCGCCGAGTTGGATGAAGAAACCGCTTATTATCTCAAAGAGTCCTATCGTCTCGTTTCATTAGGACTCACCAAGAAAAAGCAACGCGAGCTGGGTCTGAATCAATAGTTAGAGCGATTACTGCCATCGGATTCATTTCTTACTTTTGGTGTGTGTCCTTCTAGTACTTTTCTAGCACTCGAAGAAAGTACTATTACGAATAGACGTACCTGTACGTTAAGTTGATCCGCGGCTCAACATGACGCGTTGTCTTCGGTACAGTGTGAAGCCAATGGCGTTGTATGTCACCCGCCATGATTAAAAGGCTTCCACTCGGCAAGTCTAAGGTGATTTTCTGCTTTGTTTGGCGGTGTTTAAGCGCAAATCGACGTGTGCCACCGAAACTCAACGAAGCAATGACCGGAGAAGGACCAAGTTCAGGTTCATTATCGCTGTGCCATCCATTCGAGTCTTGTCCGGTTCGATACAGATTCGCTAAAACAGAGTTAAACGATGTATTCGCGGCTTGTTCACATCGTTTTCTTAACTCTTCAAGTTGGGGGGTCCATGGCAAGGGTTCCAACGTCAAGTTGGAGTATTGATAGCTCGCATCGCCATACCACGCTTGCAATCGTGGAATGGAAACCCATTTACCAAACATCATGATTTTATCTTCTCGCCATTTGAGAACCTGTTGTAGTTCATCAAAAATAGATTGAGATTCTAACAAATCGATGAAGTCGGGTACCCATAATAACGCACCATTAGGAACGTCGTTCCATCGCCCTTCAACTAGATTCACTTTCCCACCTTAGCCTTGATTATTTACCTTCACCACATGAACTTCTAACCACCAGTTTTGGTGGAAAGACAACACTCTTACAAGGTTGCTTATCACCGTCCATTCGCGCAAGAATTATCTCTCCTGCCGCACGCCCTATTTCTCTTGCTGATACCGAAATTGACGTAAGAGCAGGATTGGTATCCGATGACTCCGCCACATCATCAAATCCAACGACAGCGATATCTTTACCTACGGTTTTCCCCTGATCTTTGATCGCTCGCATTACACCGAAAGCCACAATGTCCTGATAGCCAATGATCGCCGTAATTTCGGGGTGTTGGTCCAGTAACTCCTTGGTCACCTTCGCCCCTTCAGAGCGACTCGCCGAACAACTGCGAATGTATCGCTCATTAAATGGTATCCCGTGCTCCATCAACTTTGACATATAGCCTCCAAGACGATGGGAGCGAGTTTTCGAGATCTCCAATCCCCCTACAAACGCAATATGCTTGTGACCTTTCTTAATCAGATGTTCGGTCGCCAGTTGCAAGCCCATAAAGTTATTCGTACCCACGAAGTCAAACTGCTCTTCGCCAATAGGCCTTACCGCTAACACGATCGGAAATCCTCGGCTTTGCACCGTCTCCAAGAAGTCGAGATTCGTTTCCATCGCAGGGCACATCACAACACCACCAGCATTCTGGCTCAATAACGAGTCAATAAACTTACTTTGCCTTTCCACACTCTCTTCCGCGTTAGCAAGAAAAAGCAACGAGTCTTGCTCTTCGAGGTAATGACTCAGCCCTGCAATCATTTCAGAAAAGAACGGGTTGGTGATATCGGGTGTCACGAGTCCAACCAAGTTACTTCGTTTATGACGCAGATTTGCGGCGGCTTGATTATAAACATAACCCAGTTCTTTAACCGCCTCTAACACACGCTCTCGCGTGGTCACTGATATTCGCCCTTTATTGGTTAATACCATGGACACAGTAGCCGTGGAAACACCGCAATACTTAGCCACATCAGCAATGGTTGCCTTCGCCATGTTGAGCTCCAAAAAGTGAAATTAACATCAGTTATAACGACTTTCTCATCTGATTAAAACAAGGTTAATCGATTAACCTAAATAACCGGCATTTATCGTCATGATTATGTGATTAACTACAAAGTTGCCCGTTTATTTGGTGGTTAACAGATGCTAAATGCGTGGTTAACCGCGTTAACCCGCTTGTTGGTTGATTAACTGAGTGATTACACTGTAGTCAAATGATTAACTCAAGGTGATATATGAAGTACCTATCTGGTCGATCCAATTATGACAAGTTCCCCAATATAGAAGTGAAGGGCTTTGAACAAGACGCCGTTCGCGGTTGGGACAGTATCGTTGAAACTATTAAGCAACGTATTCAAGGCCAAGATAAACATGTTTTGGTGATCGACACCTATCACGGCGTCAATCATAACGAACTACTTGAGCAACTTATTGCGCCACTGTCTCCTGCTCTAGTGGTATCGACGGATGATGCCAAACATTCTGAAGAACATATCTTCGCCATGTTGGAGCGCAATATTACCGATGACCGAGTATTTGGTGTTATCGCGCCTCATAAATTGGACGAATTCTTTGATGCCGACAAGCTACAAGCTCTAAAGCAAACCGTCGCCGAAGCCAACTCTGGTCTGATTGTTGTTATAGGGCACGGTGCAAGATTGATCGCCGACGGCGATAGCTTTGTCTACGCCGATTTGGCTCGCTGGGAAATTCAACAGCGTTTTCGCCGAGGTGAACTCGGTAACTGGGGTGCTGAAAACTACAACGAAGATGTGCTTCGTAAGTACAAGCGTTCATTCTTTATCGAATGGCGTGTCTTCGACCGTTATAAAACGAAGCTACTGGCCGACATAGACTTTCTGTTGGATACCAACACCGCCTTTGATCCAAAGTTAGTCTCCGGTGAGGCCTTCAACGCAGGTCTTAAACAAGCCACGACGCAACCATTCAGGCTCGTTCCCTTCTTTGACCCAGGAGTTTGGGGAGGTCAATGGATGAAAGAAGTCTGCGACCTTGAACAAGATAAACCGAATTACGCCTGGTGTTTTGACTGCGTTCCAGAAGAGAACAGCTTATTACTCAAATACGGTGACATCGTCGTAGAAGTTCCCTCTCAAGATCTCGTATTAACTCAGCCTAGGGCACTATTGGGTGACAGCGTCCACGCACGATTTGGCGCAGAATTCCCGATTCGATTCGACTTCCTAGACACGATGGAAGGTCAACATTTGAGTCTTCAAGTGCACCCTCTGACTGAGTACATTCAGAACGAGTTTGGCATGCATTACACCCAAGATGAAAGCTACTACATGTTAGATGTGGGTGACAAAGCCAGTGTTTATCTTGGTACCAAGACTGATATCGACCCAGATGAAATGATGGATGACCTTTATGCCGCGCAGCGCGGTGAAAAATCCTTCGATGATGAACGCTTTATCAATCAGTTCCCAGCGAAAAAACATGATCATTTCTTAATTCCTGCGGGCACTATCCACTGTTCTGGCTCCGATTCTATGGTGCTAGAGATTAGTGCGACCCCGTACATTTTCACCTTCAAATTGTGGGACTGGGATCGTTTAGGGCTTGATGGTGTGCCACGTCCTGTCCATCTAGACCATGGGAAAGAAGTTATACAGTGGGATCGCAACACCGAATGGTGCCAAGAGCACTTAGTCAATGCTATCACACCGATCACTGAAGGCGATGGCTGGAGGGAAGAGAAAACAGGGCTACACGAACGCGAGTTCATTGAGACCCGACGCCACTGGTTCAGCAAGCCTGTTCTGCACAAAACTGAGGGTACGGTCAATGTTCTGAACTTAGTCGAAGGTAAAGAGGCAATAGTCTTGAGTCCAGACAATAAATTTGAGCCATTTGTTGTTCATTATGCGGAGACTTTCGTCATCCCAGCTCACGTAGACGCCTATGTCATCCAGCCATACGGCGAAAGCGAAGGTAACGAAATTGCCACTATTAAAGCATTCGTAAGAGGTTAACCATGCTCCATTTTATCATAGCCAGTCACGGTCCATTTGCTACTGCTCTTATCAGCAGTGCCAACATGGTGTTTGGCGAACTTAGCAACACCACGGCGGTGTGTCTCACAGAAGAAGGCGGCATCGAGCAATTTAAACAAGATTTTCACCGTGAAATCACCGCAATAGCACCCAATGTCGACGGCATTGTCGTGTTATGCGATTTGGAGTGCGGTACACCGTATAACGTTGCCTGCACCTATGCATTCAACCCAGATTTCAATCCAAAGGTTGAAGTGGTAACTGGGGTGAATTTCCCGACACTTTTAATGACGGCAGACTTTGTTGAAGACAAAGACGCTTCCATCGTTGCAAATACTTTGCAGCAGGAAGCGCTAAAAACGGTTGTCGTTGCCAAGCCAGTAGAGCTGGCACAAGAAGACGATTTTTAAGGAGAAACACTATGACTATTTCATTTGTGCGTATCGACGACCGCGTTATCCATGGACAGTTAATGACGCGCTGGGCTAAAGAGCTACCTTGTGATGGCATCGTCGCCATTGATGATGCTGTCGCGGCTGACCCTCTGCTGTCACAAGTCATGACCGGTGCCGTTACTGACGTTAAGGTTTGGCTATTTGATACCGCGACCGCCGTAAGCAAGCTGCCTAAGGTTATCGCGAGTGATAAGAAATATTTCGTCATCGCAAAATCCCCAGTCACGCTACGCCGAATTCGCGAAGCAGGGATAAGCCTTGAAAACCTCAATCAGAAAATCAACGTAGGGCCAATGAGCGCTCGTGAAGGCACTACGACCATTGGCGGCAATCAATGCGTCAACCAAGAAGAAATATCTGCATTCAATTACCTCTCTGAAGACGGTCATCATATCGACTTCAGGCTGGTACCTGATGCCAGCTCCTACACCTGGCAAGACGCACTACAAAAACTGAAATAACAACAAGACTACCCCAGCTTTTGGCACACTAATCAGAGTCAAAAGTAGGGGGAACCAATACGTGAGCTAAAGGATTACATTATGTTTATAGAAGCAGTATTTATCGGGATACTCTGCTATCTCGGTGCCCTGTCCACCCCCTGGTTACTAGGGTTAACCGGTGGTTGGTACACCATTACTCGACCACTCGTATCTGGTATGTTAGTCGGTATCATTTTAGGTGATATTCAAACTGGCATCATGGTAGGTGTGGCCGTACAAGCAGTCTATATCGCTATGGTTACGCCTGGCGGTTCTATGCCAGCCGACCTTAACTTTGTGGCCTACCCTGCGGTAGCGTTAGGCATCATGTCTGGACAGGGTGTGGAAGTAGCCGTTGCGATTGCTGCCACTATCGGTATCGCCGGCACCATTATTTTTAACTTTATGATGGTCATTAACTCTTACTGGAACCACAAAGCAGATTTGTCTATTCAAGCCGGTGACGAGAAAGGCGTGTACATGAACTCCGCCATCTACCCTCAGGTCACCAACTTCTTGATGCGCTTTATTCCTACCTTCATTGCCGTTTACTTCGGTAACCAATACATCGAAGGGTTTATGGCCAGTCTTCCGGATATGGTGCTCGATACCATGACCGTTCTGGGTGGCATTTTACCTGCTGTCGGTATCGCTATCCTATTAAAGCAAATCATCAAAGAATCAACGATGCTCATCTACTTCTTAGTGGGTTTTGTGGGCATCGTATTCCTAAACCTCAACATGGTGGGTTTGGTCATGATTGGCGCACTGTTCGCTCTACTTCATTACAACTACAAACCAGAACCACAAACGGCTAACGCTGCACCAGTTCAACAGGCTGATGATGAGGATGAATTCTAATGACGGTACAACACAACAAAATGGCGACTGAGATCGAACCCAAAGTCGCACTCGACAAAAAAGATCTAACGAAATGCTGGCGTGCATGGATGATGTACAACCTGTCATCAATGAGTTTTGAACGCTTGGAATCATTTGGTTTTTGCCTAGGTATGATGCCAGCTCTAAAAAAACTCTACCCTAATGCCGAAGACCGCAAAGAAGCGATGAAACGCCATGCCTCTTTCTACAACACTGAGCCACAGTTAGGCGCCATCATCAATGGTATGGCTGTGGGTATGGAAGAGAAAAAAGCGAATGGCGAGCCAATTGACGGTGAAACCATCAACACGCTGAAAGTAGGTTTAATGGGGCCAGTCGCGGGGATCGGGGATTCGATGATTCCGGGAATGTTAGTACCCATTCTACTCAGTATCGGTATGGCGCTTGCCGCTGGTGGTAGCGTGTTAGGCCCTATCTTCTACATTGTTGCCTTTAACGCTATTGCTATCATCGGCTCGTACCAGCTCTTTATGAAAGGCTACAAGATGGGCGCGGGCTCAGTCGAGATGCTCGTCAGCCACCGTTCAACGAAAATTCGTGAAGCACTGTCGTTATTGGGTGTATTTGTTATGGGTGGTGTCGCCGCCAGTTACGTCAACCTAGGCACAGGACTTGAGTTCGCGACCAAAGATGGCGTCGATATCAACGTACAAATGATGTTAGACGGCATTTTCCCTAAATTGCTACCACTGGTGGTTGTGTTAGGCACCTGGTTCGCCATGGCCAAAAAAGGCCTAAGCCCAGTGAAAGCGATGCTCTCTCTCGTCGTCCTATCATTTGTCGGTGTCGCTATCGGCCTCTTCTAACCACTCAATATCCAGGGCACTCATTGAGTGCCCTACTTTTTGGAGCAAACCATGGACTCCCTTACCTTTCAAATCGCTCGCTGCCAACATTGGCTCACTCAACATGCCCTACCTCGATGGATCAAAACGCAATCGAATCAAACGGGTATCTTCGCCGAAGGCTTACTTTCTGACGGACGAGAGTTTAATCACGATCTCCTTAGATTTCGCGTTCAACCTCGACAAGTCTACGTTTTTGCCCACGCTACCGAACTAGGATTTATCGACGGTCGAGAGCAAGTCTGCACCGCTATTGAAACTGGTTTTCCGAACTTTGGCTCAGAAGCACTAGGTTACCGTTTCTCTATTACCACCAATGATGACGAGTGTAGTAGATCGATTAACTTGTACGAACAAGCTTTCGCACTCCTAGGGTTTGCTTGGCATTATAAATTAACGGCTGATGAAGATTCTTTAACGTCTATGGAGGCCACCTATCAGCATTTAGCAACACAACTCTGGGATGCAGAACACGGCGGGTTCTTTCTCACTAAAGGTCACACCTTAAGCAAAGGGCAAAACCCACATATGCACCTGTTCGAAGCACTGATGGTCAGCTACGAACACACCGACAATTCAATTTGGTTAGAGCGAGCAACGCAAATCTATCAGCTCTTGTGCACTCGATTCCTTCAAGGCGATCATTTAGCGGAATTCTTTCAAGCAGACTTTTCCCTTGATCCTAAAACAGGCACGCATATTGACCCCGGTCATCATTACGAATGGATATGGCTACTCAACCACTATGAAAAGCTCACTGGCGTTAACGCAAACAATGCGATTAACACCTTGTTTAGCTTTACCCAGCAACACGGTCACAATACCAATGGCCTAGTAAGAGACGAAATATACGCAAGTGGTCAGCCTTTACGTCCCACGTCGCGCCTTTGGTGTCAAACCGAATACTTAAAAGCCTGCATTGCGCTATGGGAACGAGACCCTAGCGACGCGAATCGAGCGGCCATCAGTCAAGCCGTCGAACAGATCTTTATCCATTACTTAAATCCCGCCAAATCTGGCTTATGGGTCGACCAAGTGGATGAAATGGGGCACCCCATAAACGAAGACTCTCCGGCGAGCAGTTTTTATCATCTATTTTTAGCGTTCTCTGAATTACTCAGATTAGGCAACGAGGACTAACATGCATTTATCTATTCCCCCTACCGTCAATTACCTAACTGGTCATATTGATGCTGACAACGTCATCGCTAAAGAGACCACACTTGGCGCGCTTGAAGGTGTATTCGCTGACGAAGTGAAACGGGCTGAAAGCGCACAAGACAACATCATTTACCGAGTAGAAATGCTTCCTGCTCAACATGCAGAAGGTAAGCTGAACTTCGGGGTGTCACATATCGAACCGGGGTTGATCGGCGAAGAATTCCACATGACCAGAGGGCATATTCACCAACGTAAAGAACAAGCAGAGTTTTATTTCGGATCGCAAGGTGAAGGCTTACTACTCATGCAAACAGAGCAAGGAGAAGTATCCATTGAGAAAGTCTTTCCGGGCAGCGTGCATCATATTCCGGGGTTTGTCGCCCATCGACTAATCAATACGGGTAACACTCGATTATCTGCACTGGCGGTTTGGCCAGCTATCGCGGGTCATAATTACGACTTTCTCAAAGACGTAGGCTTCAATGTCCGTGTCTTAAAATCATCCACAGGTTATAAAATCGTGTCCAACGACGCCGTTGATTAGAACGTTTAAGATTCTAAAGAATAGTGCTGTAAGACTGTTGCTCATTACCTAAGACGGCTAATTAATACGCTCCCACTAGAACTAGGTTGTCGACTTCAAACAAGACGTCGGCAACCTAAATGTCTGAAAGACAAATCTTCGAAAAGCAATTATTCATCGCTTCCTGCGGTCAATATCAAACGATCACTCACAACAGTTTGCTCTTATATTGCTCGGGGGTTTGCCCGGCGTACTTTTTAAACATACTGATAAATGGGCTAGCTTGGTTATAACCCAAGGTAAATGCGACTTCTTTTACCGATTGACCACTTCGTAACAAATCCATTGAGTACAAGTAGCGAACTCGTAGTCGCCACTCCGTAAAGCTCATCCCTAATTCGCTCTGGCAATAGCGAGCGAGCGTTCGTTCGGTGGTGTGCACGCGCCCTGCCCAATCATTAAGAGAGATATCGTTAGTCGGGTCTTCCTCAATGGCGCTTAAAATTGGCGCCAAGTACTTATGATTACTACTTGGTAAAAAGTGATGCTGCTCTTCTTGTTCACTCAGTTGATCCAGTAACACCTGAACTAAGCGCCTATCTTTTTCTGAATCACCAATATTCACTTCCCGATGGCGAAAATCCTCAATGATCGCCGATACGATAGGTGTCACCTTAATCAAGCTGGTTTTTTGTGGGAAGGTGGCAGTGAGTTCATGGGCGATGTTCAAAGAGCAGTATTCTAATGGCCTGCGGTTATAACTGCAGTGCATCACGCCTGCGGGCACCCAAATAGCCAAATGAGGTGGCGCGAGAAAACGTGTACCTTGCGCTTCCATTTCTAAAATTCCACCGCTAATAAGCTGAACTTGTCCCCAAGGATGACAATGCACTCGCGTTTCTGTGTTCGATAAAAACGCATCAAAATTCATGAATACGTCCGACGGCATCTTCTCGATAGACAATGAAGGATGTAGATTTCTAGTATTTTTTTTCAAGTTGTCTTCCTATCGCGATTAATGTCCTAATGGAGATATTTATATTTATAACGACCTGTCACACTATACCTCAACACACATAATGCGACGAGGTTCACAGTGGTTTATTTACTTCCTTTTATTACCGTACTCATTTGGGGCGGGAATGCCATTATAAATAAACTGGCTGCAGAAACGATTGAACCAAGTGCAATGAGCTTTTACCGCTGGTTTCTTGCTGCCCTCATCATGACGCCATTTTGCTTGCCTAAGGTAAAACGTTACTGGCCTGAGATCCGCAAAAATAGCGGTAAGCTAGCATTCTTAGCCCTACTAGGCATGGTGCTTAACCAATCGCTTGGTTATTACGCTGCATTGACAACAACGGCGTCAAATATGGCGCTGATTACCTCATTGGTCCCACTCATTAGTGTGTTTATCTCTGTGCCGTTACTGCACAAGCGAATCTCAAGGCTGAGTGTTGTCGGTGGTGTTATTTCTCTCGCGGGCTTAGCCTTTATGCTTGGTCAAGGCGATCTGGCGTTCTTCATCAATCAGGGTATCACACAAGGCGATGGTTTGATGGCGATGGCTGCCGTCATTTACGCGACTTACTGCGTGCTGCTTAAACGATGGAAAATGAATCTATCCAGTTTGATGTTGATATACACTCAAGCCGTTTTCGCGGTCATCCTTTTGTTACCGCTGTTACTCAGCAGTGAACATATTATGCCAACTCAGGCATCGTTGCCTCTCATCGCTTATGCGGGATTATTTGCCTCGTTAATTGCACCGTTATGCTGGGTGAAAGCAATTGACTTAATTGGCGCCGAAAACAGTGCTATGTTTATGAACTTACTACCGGTAATTGCTGTCGCCCTCGCCGCTTCTTTACTAGGTGAGACGATTACAGAGTTCCACCTAATTGGTGGCTTAATGGTAATTTCTGGTGTCATCTTATCGCAGATAAAACGTCGTAAACCCGTTGCCACCATTGTGGATAGTGAGCTCACCATCGATAAGCAGTGATGTTTGCTCTAGCACCTAGCACCTAGCACCTAGCACCTAGCGTTTTATCACTCACAAACAAAGCCAACATCTCCATGTTGGCTTTTATGTATCTACCTTTCTATCGCTAACACCCAGCCACGGACTTAGCTCTCACTCATTTACGATTCCAACTCAGAAAAGATGCAATGCGCACTCATTAAATATTCGAGTCATATCTCGATAGCTTGTTGTTAACATTTTTGTCATACTCAATTTTTGCCCAATGATAACAAGGATTTTATAATGAGTAGTGGCAAACGAGAGATTACTCTGCGCTTTCTTGCTGAGCCCGGAGACGTCAACTTTGGCGGAAAAGTACACGGCGGCGCCGTAATGAAGTGGATTGATTTGGCTGCTTATGCCTGCTCGGCAGCGTGGAGTGGCAAATATTGTATTACCGCATATGCTGGCGGAATTCGCTTTGTCGCGCCAATTCACGTCGGTAACCTTGTCGAAGTCACGGCGCGGGTTATCTATACCGGCACATCATCCATGCATATTGCGATCGATGTACAAGCCAGCGATCCAAAAGAGCTAAACAACCGTCTAACGACACATTGTATCGTTATCATGGTCGCCGTAGATGAGCTCGGCAAACCGACCGCGGTTCGAGAGTGGATCCCAGAAACACAAGAAGACATTGAGCTAAGAGATTCCGCGATTAAACTGATGAACATGCGTAAACAAATTGGTGACGAGATGGAAGCGCACGTTAAATACTTAAAATAGCCTACCGCATTAGCGGCGTTTCATCCTCTTTATGCAGCTTCAGCTCTCCTACAAATTGAAGCTGCAACACGACCTTCCGTAAACAGCGAAATAGAGACCGTCTACGCCCTTACTTATCCAAAAAAGGATGATTTTCCCCACCGAATACTCAGCTACACTTTCCTTTAACTTATAGGTTTTAGCTATATCAATGCTTATTACAGCAGTATTAACCATCCCTAGTTTAGAAGCATCAACAACATCGCATTCAGACAACGGTTAAAGGAACTATGCCCTATGCATCACCATAATAAGATCCACCTTTACCAAATATTCACGCGATTATTTGGTAACACGAACACCACAAATCAACCGTGGGGCCGTATTGAAGAGAACGGAGTCGGTAAATTCAGCGATATCACCGACGTTGCCCTTGCCTCCATCCGAAATCTCGGCATGACTCATGTCTGGTATACCGGTATCCCCCACCACGCTGTCATCAATGATTATAGTGACTATGGAATTAGTCCCGATCATCCATCCGTGGTGAAAGGTCGTGCAGGATCCCCTTATGCGGTTAAAGATTACTATTCCGTAAACCCCGACCTCGCCGACAACCCCGCACAGCGAAATCAAGAATTCCAAGCGCTGATCCAGCGCACACATAAAGCGGGCCTCAAAGTCATCATCGATATCGTCCCCAATCATGTGGCTCGACAATACCAAGGAATGAATAACCCTCCAGGCGTTACCGACTTTGGTCACAACGATAATGACAGCCTAGAATATCAACGTGATAACAATTTCTACTATCTGCCCAATCAAGCCTTTGAGCTGCCTGATCTCCCAGAGATTATGCGCCCGCTCGGTGGCGAAGATCATCCTACTTTATCGAGACCATTTATCGAGTACCCGGCCAAATGGACAGGCAATGGATCTCGCCTGGCTAAGCCCAATGCCGATGATTGGTACGAAACGGTTAAAATCAATTACGGCATACGACCAGATGGAACAAAAGACTTCGCTACGCTGCCCGACTCTTACCGAAATAAAAGCGCTAGCGATCACCTTGCTTTCTGGAGCGATAAAGCCATTCCAGACTCTTGGGTAAAGTTTCGAGATATTGCGCTGTACTGGCTAGAGCAAAGGGTTGACGGCTTTCGTTACGATATGGCAGAAATGGTGCCTATTGAGTTTTGGAGCTATATGAATTCATCAATCAAAGCCAAAAATCCCGATGCGTTTTTGATTGCCGAGGTCTATCAACCACACCTCTATCGTGACTATATTCAACTGGGGAAAATGGATGCCCTTTATGACAAAGTTGATCTCTACGATACGCTCAAGAGCATCATGCAAGGTAAAGGACACACGAGAGAAATCACAAGAATTCAACGTGAACTGCAAGATATTCAATCCCATATGCTGCACTTTCTTGACAACCATGACGAGCAACGCATTGCCTCTCCAGAATTTGTTGGCGACCCAACTGTCGCCATCCCCGCGATGACCCTGTCTGCGACAATAAGCAATGCGCCAACCATGTTGTACTTCGGTCAAGAGGTAGGGGAAGCGGGAGCTGAACAGGCTGGGTTTGGTCAGCCTTCACGCACCTCAATTTTCGATTATGTCGGAGTACCTACTCATCAACGCTGGATGAACAATGGCGCATTTGATGGTGGTGCATCAACCGAGCAAGAACGACAACTTCGTACTTACTATCAGCGTCTTATGCAGGTAGTACTGCAACATAAAGCGTTTCAAGGAAGTACGACCTCGTTGGAAATTGAACGCGACGCACGGCATGGAGAACTGGCAGGTCAACTCTATGGCTACTTACGTCAATATCAGTGTGAAACGGTTATTTGCCTAATGAATTTCAGTCATGACAATGAAACCACGCAATACATCCAGTTGAGCCAACTGGCTTTTAGTAAGCTGGCACTAAAAGCGGGTCACTACCCGTTGAATGATTTACTTAATGACACACCTAACGTTGAACTCGTTGTCACAGAGCAAGGCGCGACCATCAATCTCACGCTGAAACCACTCTCTTCATACCTACTGAAAATATAGCCACTATAAGTCAAACTCAAAGCGATAGATTAGCTTGCTTCTATCGCTTTTTAACCCTCTCACATGACCCCCTTTATTTCATCTCGCACTCGTATCACACTCTCAAACATGAAATAGCTTTAATCTATAACATAATCGTTTTTCTCTATTTTCTTCCTGACGTGCTCTTCTCTACAATCAGTTTAACCGTCAATATTAGGGTAAAAATAATGAGAACACTAAAGACATCCTTGACCGCATTATCACTAACAACGTTACTGGCTTCTCCGGCTTACGCTATTTCTGAAGGTGAACTACTCATCTGGATTGGCAGCGATAAAGGCTATAATGGCCTTGCTGAGGTGGGACGACAATTTGAAGAAGACACGGGCGTGAAAGTCAGCGTGCAGTTTCCTGAATCTTTAGAATCGCGATTTCAGCAAGTCGCTGCCACGGGTGACGGCCCTGATATTATCTTCTGGGCACACGACCGCTTTGGAGGCTATGCTGAAGCAGGTCTGCTGAAAGAAATTAAACCAAGCCAAGATTTCAAAGACAAGTTGGTGTCCTTCAGCTGGGACGCAGTTACCTATGAAGGTAAACTCATTGGTTATCCAATGGCCATTGAATCTGTGTCACTCATTTATAATAAAGACCTACTACCAGAGCCGCCGACAGCTTGGGAGCAGCTACCAAAGATCCACGCCGATATGCAAAAGTTGGGTAAACAAACCATTATGTGGGATGTCAAAAATGCCTACTTCACTTGGCCGCTGGTTTCAGCTGGTAGTTACTCATTCAAAAAAACACCGTCGGGTCACGACGCTTCCGATCTAGGGGTGAATAATAAGCAAGCTCAACACAATTTAGCATTTCTACTGGATATGAAAAAACAAGGCATCGTTGATCCCGGAATGGACTACGCCAATGCAGAAACGGCTTTCGCTAAAGGCGATGTCGCCATGACGATTAACGGACCTTGGTCTTGGGGTAACCTAGACAAGACAGGGATTAATTATGGTGTTGCGCCTTTCCCAACACTGGATAAACAAAAATCAAACCCATTTGTTGGTATTCTTAGTGCAGGGATTAGCTCAGCAAGTCCCAATGAAGATCTTGCCGTTGAGTTCATTGAGAACTACCTGTTTACCAATGAGGCACTGCAAACCGTTAACCGTGATAAACCACTGGGTGCAGTAACGTTGAAATCCTACCAAAACGAACTCGAAGCCGATACTCGAATTAAATCGACAATGATCAATGCAGAAAATGGTGAGATCATGCCCGCTATTCCACAAATGATGACTTATTGGATTTCTGAAGGCGCAGCCATTGAGAATGCGCTCAACGAGAAACAAACCGTTCAGGAAGCGCTAGCATCTGCTGAAAAACAAATTCTCCGTTAACCCCGACCATATACGGCTTCACTAAGCCGCGACCAGCTGTCTTTCATTGACAGCTGGTCACTCAACGCATAGCACATCAATAAAGCCACTTTAAAAAAATAAATTCAATATAGTCAGCGAGTTAATTACAACTTCAGCTTTCCTACTTGCTCAATAATTCGATGGATTATGTCGCTAACAAATCGCGATAGTGACAATAAGATGTCATTTGAGGCAACCCATGACAATAATGCGATGTTGGGCTAATACGAGATTGTATTTATACGCAACTGATCACATCGTCGTACTTGCTTACAATCTGCCGTTTGATCTTTACGTTGATCTTTCCTATAAATTTAAGCGTTGTTCAAACAGTGCTGAGGTATCTCAAAACGGGATGAAAGCAAACGTTCGCGGTGACGTGAACTCTGTGAACAATACGCCCTAAATGGATGGATTAATGGAATATGAGAGGCCCAATATGGATCGTACTTGCCCAATGTGTAGCACACCAATGATCACGCGAGATGCCGAGGCAATTTGCCCAAGACATCAAATAGGTGATTGCTCATACGCCCCTAACCTTCATGAATTCGAAGCAGAAACCGAAATCGAGACTGATAAAGATTATCCATATTAGCGGACAAAATTACATTCAGAGGTCAACAAGCACTTATCCTAAGCAGGCTTAAAGACGTCAACAAAAAAGGAGTCATGTCTAACATGGCTCCTTTTCGTTTTGTGGCTAAGATTATTGGAGTGAGTGCTGTCGGTGCTAGCAGTATCGGTGCTAATAGCGTCGAGACTAATGTGGTTCGTTAATCCAACGTAATAGCAAAACAGTCGTAAGCGTTTAATGTCATCGTGCCCAACATGTTCAGGGAAACCGCGTGGTTATGGCTAAGTAGCACTCCTGGATTCAACCCTTGGAGTTTTGGCTCAGAAGACAAATCTAACGTCACTGATTCGGCAGAGAAATTCGCTACCACCAGTACTGTCTGGTCATCATTCTGGCGTAAGTAAGCAAACACATACTGATTATCGGCAAACAAAGGGATAAAATCGCCATACACGAACACCTCGTGGTCGCGACGCATCTTAATCAGCGTCTGGTAATGTCGGTAAATCGACACTTTACTGCTTCGATCAGACTCTACATTGATGTCACGATAGTTCGAGTTAACCTCAATCCATGGTGTACCTGTTGTAAATCCCGCCTGCGGGTTAGCGTTCCACTGCATTGGCGTTCGCGCATTATCACGGCTATTCTCGCCCAACGCCGTCATCATGTCTTGATGAGAGACTCCGGCATCAGTTTTCACTTTATAGAAGTTCAAAGACTCAATATCTTTATATTGCTCAAGGCGATCGAACTTGACGTTCGTCATGCCAATCTCTTCGCCCTGATACACATAAGGCGTCCCTTTAAGGCAATGAAGAACTGTGGCAAGCATTTGTGCCGATTTCACTCGATACTCACCATCATGACCGTATTTCGAGACGGCACGCGGCAAATCATGATTGTTCCAAAAAAGAGAGTTCCACCCCGTATCCCCAAGCTCTAATTGCCACTTGGTGAGCACTTGCTTGAATGCAGGAAGATCTAGAGGTAACGGCGACCATTTATCACCTTGATTCCAAGTCAGCGTGATATGTTCAAATTGGAACACCATCGAAAGTTCTTCACGTTGTTGATCACTATAAAGCTTGGCTATCTCTGGTGTGGCGTCCCAAGTTTCTCCCACGGTGAGCAAATCGTGACTGCCAAATGTTGCTTGATTCATCGCGTGTAGAAGTGGGTGTAACCTTGGGCCATTGCCCGTGATCCCTTTATCAATTTCCTTACCTATTAAATCAATGACATCGAGGCGAAAACCGCCAATCCCTTTGTCAATCCACCAGTTCATCATGTTATGCACTTCTTGATGAACTTGCGGGTTTTCCCAATTTAGATCGGGCTGTTTCTGGGAGAACATATGCAAATAATACTGTTGTGTTTCCTCATGCCATTGCCATGCACTGCCACCAAAAATCGACCCCATGTCACTAGGTGCGCTGCCATCTTCTTTTGCATCTCTCCACACGTAGTAATCACGATAAGCAGAGTCTTGCGACTCACAGGCTTTTTTAAACCACTCGTGTTCATCGGAAGTATGATTAACGACGAGATCCATCACGATTCTGATACCACGTGATTTCGCCTCACTCAAAAGCGCTTCCATATCTTCCATGCTGCCAAACTCTGGCGCTATCGCTTGATAGTCTGAAATATCGTAACCATTATCATCCATAGGAGACTGATAAACAGGTGAAAGCCAAATAACATCAATACCTAACTCTGCCAAGTAATCCAGTTTTGACCGAATGCCATTCAAGTCTCCAATACCGTCACCATTGGAGTCACAAAAGCTTCTTGGGTAAATTTGATACACCACCGAGTTATGCCACCACTTTTGTTCCATTACTAGCCCTTAATCATTACCTAAATTTTCCTTTACTGTAATCAGAGAACGCTGGGAAATAAAATAGAATCTACGTATAATCATATAGATTTTACATATATCACGAGTAAGTATTTCTTTATAGGTGACGCAATGGCGCTCAACAAATCAATCAAGTATTTTCTAGCAGTGGCAAAGCATGGCAACATCAAACGAGCTTCCGATGAGCTCTACCTAAGCCAGCCCTCTCTCACCTCTGCAATAAAGAAATTAGAATCAGAATTAGGGGCGCCACTTTTCAATCGGCTATCAAAAGGTGTTGAGCTAACTGCTTATGGTATCAAGTTTCGAGCCTATGCTCAGGAGCAACAAGAACAGTACTTTGCGCTAAAACATCAGTTCAACGACATGCAACAACGCCAATTTGGCAAAATCAAAATTGGCACCGGTGAGGTGTGGTGGGAAAATGTCGTTAAGCCAACCGTTATGGACTATCAACAGCAAAATCCCGCTAGCTCTTTCCATTTAGAATTTGGAAACAACCTGACTCTGCTCAATCATCTTGTTCAGGGTGATATAGATTTATTCGTAGGTCATGAAGTATTGGAACTATCCGAACATTGCCGTGTGTCATTCGAACCATTGTTCCAAGATTATGAATCAATATATGTGGGCGCTCAGCACCCTATCGTACAAACTGGCGTAGTACATAGTGAATCTAAAATCGATAACATTCACCAATACCCCCTACTTCGGGTTACGCCAAGTCATCCCCGACACCAATCAATATTGGCTCACGGCTTACCTCATGACAGAGCGTTGGAGGAGCGCATTATCTATGACGTTGACTCTGTTGCTGCGAGTATTGATATGTTAAAAATAACTCCGGCCGTCATGCCCTACAGCCACCATGCTCATGAATGGCTGGCATCTCAAGGCTTAGTGCAAATTAGCACGGACCGCAGTAAGGTGGGCAATATTGGGATTTATACTAAGATGGGCGAACCAAAAGCCAGTATTGAACGCTTTTGTGCAAGTTTAAGGCAACACGCTCAAAGCCTGCGCTAAATTGTCAGAACTTGGTAAGGTCACTAATCTGTCATTTTTCTTTCATTAAAGTTTGATGTAATCGCCATAGTTTTAATGTGTTAATTCAATGGAGACTGCCTTGACCCTAAATGAAATTACCCTAAGTGAGACCACGCTCAACGACTTAAAAGCTGTTGAATATCAATGGGTAAGAACAATGTATGTGGAAGGCTACCGTCGCGATGAAATCAACCACTATATTCAAACCTGTTTTGGTGGCGACGGTGTATTTGCCGATTTATTCCAAAAAGTTGCCTTAGAGCAAGAAAGCCTATATGTCTTGCTCCAATACGTTGGGTGTGCGCCTTCTAGCCGAGAACTGAATCTTTAGCCTCTATCGACGACGGAGATCGCCTGAGGATCACATCTACATCCGTTGTCGTATAAGGCTTATCAATTTTTTGCTTCACATCTTCGACAAAACGCTCATAACTCTTAAATGTCATCGATTCTCTTTTCGGATCAACATAAATACTCACCCACGTTTTTCGACCAAGCTTGGCGATAAATATATCGACTAGCTCAATTTCATATTCTTGCGCAAGGCCACGTAAACCACGATAAATAGGCTTAGTATGTTCTATTGGAGGCGTAGCCAGTGTTAGCTCGCGCATACCATTTTTAATCAGCTTAATAGGGTCGCCAATAAAGGCCAAGCTGAACAGCACAACCAAGATTTGATCAATATAACGATCGATAAAGCCCAGTGCCGTTCCTTGAAGCAGCAAGACCAGCACTAGTGCCACGCCAATTGCCCCTGATATGACCCCATTAATAAACCACGCGTTCTTTTCCGCTTTCAGTATGTCCGATCTCGACTGGTTATATCCAACGTGACACACCCAGTACATAAAGGCGCAAATCGCGACAGCAGGAAAGACATAAATCGCCATCAATGTTATCGCTGGCTCTCGCCCACCCGCAAGCAACACTGGGATATTGCTGCCCACTGCGAAAGCAATCAAAATCAAAATCGTAATTCCCTTTATCACTACAATGAGCGGCTCAAACGCGTAGTAGCCAATTGGATAATGTCGGGAAGTGCCTGACTGAGCGAGTTGCGCGATACGCAAAGAGGCAAAGGAAACAACCGCTGACAGTAAGTTAAAAGAAGCATCTAAGAGAATAGCGCTCGATCCAGAGACCAATGCCATTACTCCTCCCCAAAGCGCCAGCACACCCGCACCAATTGCCGAGCCGATTAACGCTTTGGATTCATCAATTTTAATCATCTGGTATTCCCTTTCACAGATAAACGTTGTTTATCCTTTATATTGTTAGATTATATAGGATTAACAAAGGATAAGTACTATCCAAACTTATAACACATGAAATTACAACTTCCTATGACAGCTCAAACTGTTTGCTGCTTTTCTCTACAACAATTATTAATAATAACAATAGCTCACAACATCGTAAGTCGTCGGTACCGTTAGATGGAAGAAAGTGTATACAAGGTAAATAGCAGGAAAGGACAAGGTCATCGTAAGATAGAAAAACGCCTGAGTAAGCTCAGGCGTTGGTTACAAAAACTGTTAATAGTGATAGTAAGGAATCCTGGTAACAGCCAGCTACGCGTAACACCAGTGTGCTTGCTTAACTAGTCGGCGGCCAAACCAATGTGACGTTAAGCAGAGCGAAAGGGGCAGCCTTGCGACCACCCTTTATCGTTATTATCCTTTAACACCACCGGAAGTAAGTCCCCCTACTAACCAGCGCTGTGCAAGCAAGAATACGATTGTGATAGGTAATGCTGACAATACCGCTGCTGCTGCAAAGTCGCCCCACAGATAGTTCTGAGGATACAAGTACTGCTGCATACCTACCGCTAATGTGTACGAGTTTACATCAGAAAGTAGTAATGACGCTACAGGTACTTCACCGACAACCCCGATAAATGACAGGATGAACACCACCGCGAGAATTGGCACAGACAATGGCAATAGTACCAGCTTAAACGCTTGCCAAGGTGTCGCACCATCCAGTGCAGCCGCTTCTTCTAGTGAGTTGTCTATGGTCTCGAAGTAACCTTTAATCGTCCATACATGCAATGCAATACCGCCCAAGTAAGAGAAGATTAAACCACCATGCGTGTTCAAGCCAAGGAACGGAATATACTGCCCCAACTTATCAAACAGAGCATAAAGCGCTACCAGTGCTAACACGGCAGGGAACATTTGGAAGATCATCATCGCTTTCAAGATGGTGTTCTTGCCAGAAAAACGCATACGAGCAAATGCGTAAGCCGATGTTGTCGACAGAGCAACAATCAAAATAGAGGTGATACCCGCGACTTTGATTGAGTTCCAAAGCCACAACAGCACTGGGAATGGCGGTGGTGTTACCGAACCATCGGCATTTTCAACCGCAATACCCAACGCCAGTTTCCAGTGCTCAAGCGACGGATTATCTGGAATCAAACTACCTGATGCAAAGTTACCTTCACGGAACGAAATTGCTATTACCATCAACAAAGGGAAGATAATCATGGACAGGAATACCCAAAGCGCAATATGCGTTGCCCATACACGGTATTTTAAAGACTTACCTTGTACCATTGCCATTGTTCTATTCCTTAGTCTTGAGACAATTTAGTGAAACGTAGGTTGAGTAGTGCTAATCCGCCAACCAGTAGGAAAATCAGTGTTGCAATCGCACTCGCCAGACCAAAGTCTTGACCACCTGAACCTTCAAACGCAATACGGTAGGTATAGCTCACTAATAGGTCGGTGTAACCTGCTGGCTCGGAGGTTCCGATCATATTCGGGCCACCTTGTGTTAACAATTGAATCATTACAAAGTTATTGAAGTTAAAAGCAAAACTTGCAATCAGTAGCGGCGTAAGCGGCTTAATCATCAAGGGGACGGTAATACGAGTAAAGTTATGTAAGAAACCCGCGCCATCAATGGCTGACGCTTCATAAAGATCCTCTGGAATAGCCTTTAGCAGCCCCATACACAGAATCATCATGTAAGGGAAGCCTAACCAGGTGTTCACTATCAGCACCATGGATTTCGCTAAAATAGGGTCTGAGAACCAATTCGGGCTAATACCGAATATAGACTCAAGCACCATGTTAATCTCACCAAAACTTTGGTTAAACAAACCCTTAAAAATCAGAATTGAGATAAACGCTGGTACTGCGTAAGGTAAAATCAGTAAGACTCGATAGATTGCACGGCCTTTTAGCTCTTCCCACTGCACAACACTCGCAAGAATAAGACCAATGATCAGTGTCAGCACCACTGTCAGTACCGAGAATACGACTGTCCATATAAAGATGCTGATGAATGGCTCTTTGATGCCATCGTCTTTCCAGACCCGTTCAAAGTTATGGGTACCAATATCAACCACGAAACCAGGCGACACTGTGCTGCCAGTAAACTCACCATTTGCATCGATAGGTTGATAAAAGCCGACTTCCATGTTGGCTCTAAAAATTTCGCCGGTTTTATTATTCAGAAGATCCGTGGAACCTTCGATATGAGAGTACAGTGGCTGAACAGAAGCAAACTTACGTAATCCACTCATACGAATGTCTTCGCCACTTGGCATATTCAAATCTAAGGTATTGAGTATGCCTCGGCTCTGAATAATCGCTTTAATCGCCTCTTTATCACCTGTTTTTCCTTCGGAAAGTGTCAGGTCGTACTCTGCGGCTGGCTTAGCCATATCAAATTCAGGCGTAGCCAATAGCTGCTCGCCATCTTTGACATAAATAATGTGCCCGTTCTCTGTCTTATGCAGGTCGAAAGAATAGCTATCACCACTTTGAAAGGTGCGCTGCGTTAATACGCTTTGTGTTCGTTCTAATGAAAGTTGGTTTTTGGCACTGTAGTTCGTGAAAGCGAGTCCAACGGTATACGCTAAAGGAAAAATAATGAACAAAATCATGCCCGCTATACCAGGATAGATATAACGATGTGCGTATGTTTTCTTACTGCCAAAGATGTAAAGTGCCAGAGCGGTGAGAATCACAGTAAGCAATGCAAAAGCAAGCTCTCCGCGCGAATACATGAGAATAGTGGCGTAACCATTAAGGATACCGATCGAACCCAGTGCACCCCATTTAAGGAATACTTTTTTACTGCTCGGCGTATCATTGGCTGGCGCTGACATGGCATCTGTACCTTGAACTGACTGCATAAAAGGACCTGCTAGCGATAAATCAAAAAATAGAAATGAAGGAGAGGTTGCCCCCTCCTTAAAAGGGTAGTACTAATTAACCATATAACCGTGAATTCAGTTACTTAGTCATTTGTTTTTCAGCGTCTACAACCGCTTCATTGACAGTCTGACGACCATCGACAACATTAACGATCGCGTTTTTAGCCGATGCCCAAAACGCACTCATTTGTGGCACGTTTGGCATGATTTCGCCGTTCATTGCGTTGTCCATTGTTGCCGCAATGCGCGCATCAGAATCAAGTTCCTTTTGGAAAGAAGTTAGAGCAACCGCACCTAGTGGCTTGTCGTTGTTCACTTCACGTAGACCATCGTTAGTTAGTAAGTAGTTTTCTAGGAACTCTACCGCTAAGTCGCGGTTAGGTGACGCCGTGCTAATACCAGCTGTCAATACGCCTACGAAAGGTTTTGATGCTTGACCGTTAAATTTAGGCAGTGTTGCTACACCATAGTTGATGCCTGACTTTTCAACGTTAGCCCAAGACCAAGGACCATTGATCGTCATTGCTGTCTGACCTTGGTTAAATGCTGACTCAGATACTGAGTAGTCCATATCCGCAGAAATCACACCTTTTTCGACCAATGATTTAACAAAAGTCAGCGCGTCTTTGACGCCGTCTTGTGCAATGCCTGCATCTTTAACATCATAGCCAGTACCTGTGTACTTAAACGCATAGCCGCCATCTGCAGCCATTAGTGGCCATGTGAAGTAGGGTTCTTTAAGGTTCCACATGATCGCTGACTTGCCTTCTTTAGCCAGCTTAGTATTTAGTGCTTCAACTTCTTCCCATGTTTTCGGAGGGTTAGGCACTAAGTCTTTGTTATAAATAAGAGACAGAGATTCAATCGCAATAGGATAACCAATCGTTTTTCCGTTATATTGAACCGCATCCCATGCAAAACCAACGATACCCTCTTTGGTTTCTTTAGAAGGTTTAACTTCTGCTAGAAGACCAGCATCCGCGTATTCACCGAAACGGTCGTGAGCCCAAAAAATGATGTCTGGACCATCACCAGTCGCGGCAACTTGTGGGAAACGACTCTCTAGACCGTCTGGGTGAGCAACTGTTACTTTGATACCCGTATCTTCTTCGAACTTTTTACCTACCTCTGCAAGTCCGTTATAGCCTTTATCACCATTAATCCAAATAGTGAGTTGTCCTTCTTCGATAGCAGCATTTGCACCAAAAGAACCAAGAGCAACCAGTGTGCCTAGTGCTACAGTACTAAGGGCTTTTTTCATGTGTATATCCTTTTTATAGTTTTGATAGCAGGGTTATCCAGAGGGTCGTCCAGAGGATTTCCTTAATTTCGACGAGTATCATCCGAAAAATACAGCAAGGTCTCATCATCCTAATCACTACGCCCTATCTAGTTGCAATGGTTTCCGTGATCTCTATCGGCCACGACTATAGATCAACATCACAAAACATTCTCCTTTTGCGACTCATTTCACTATTGTGACGACGATTTTTTTGAACTAGATCTCATCAAGAGAATCTCCTCCCCAGCCCCCTACTCCCCTACTACTCCCCCTATAAT
>NZ_JAKJSS010000042.1:0-1490 GCF_050337205.1 Vibrio nomapromontoriensis | reverse complement strand
GGAGGATGGTCCCCCCATATTCAAACAGGATATCACGTGTCCCGCCTTACTCGTTTTCACTGATTATGATGTGTCGGTTACGGGGCTATCACCCTTTACTGCGGCACTTTCCAGAGCCTTCACCTGCATCATTAAAAGCTTAAGGGCTAATCCAATTTCGCTCGCCGCTACTTTCGGAATCTCGGTTGATTTCTCTTCCTCGGGGTACTTAGATGTTTCAGTTCCCCCGGTTTGCYTCATTAACCTATGTATTCAGTTAATGATACGTGCTTATGCACGTGGGTTTCCCCATTCGGAAATCCCAGACTCACAGGTTATTACTACCTAATCTGGGCTTATCGCAAGTTATTACGTCCTTCATCGCCTCTGACTGCCAAGGCATCCACCGTGTACGCTTAGTCACTTAACCATACAACCCCAAAAGGTTTCGATTTGATTTCACTTTAAAAAGTGAAGACAAAAAGGTGTATGGCAAACAACCAAAGTCGCTATCTCATTATTTGAATGAGCGAGATAGCATTCGATTTTGCCGGACTCAAATATAAACATCACAACCGAAGTTGTGCTGTTTCCAAGAACACTTGAATGTGTGTTGGTACCTACATCTCTTCTCTATAAAAGAGTAAGACATAGGATTTGAGAACTTTTATTTGAATAACAATGAAATCACATTGTTATTCGTCAGCTTTCCAAATTGTTAAAGAGCATGTGTTTACTTAGTTAAAACTAATTAAACCATTTTTAAATACACTTTATAAATGTCTTTAAAGATGGTGGGCGATACCGGGCTCGAACCAGTGACCCCCTCCTTGTAAGGGAGGTGCTCTCCCAACTGAGCTAATCGCCCACATTAGTTTTAATTCCTTCGTGGGAAAGAATATTTCAAGAATGGTGGAGCTATGCGGGATCGAACCGCAGACCTCCTGCGTGCAAGGCAGGCGCTCTCCCAGCTGAGCTATAGCCCCGAGATCTTGAAATGGTGGGTCGTGCAGGATTCGAACCTGCGACCAATTGATTAAAAGTCAACTGCTCTACCAACTGAGCTAACGACCCAATGGTATCCCGTAGGGGAGTCGAACCCCTGTTACCGCCGTGAAAGGGCGGTGTCCTAGGCCTCTAGACGAACGGGACACTAATCAGTAAGTGTTGGGCACTTACTTATCTCTTTGACATCATAAACCTAATCAATCTGTGTGAACACTCATCAAGACAATCTTTCGTATAAGGAGGTGATCCAGCCCCAGGTTCCCCTAGGGCTACCTTGTTACGACTTCACCCCAGTCATGAACCACAAAGTGGTGAGCGTCCTCCCGAAGGTTAAACTACCCACTTCTTTTGCAGCCCACTCCCATGGTGTGACGGGCGGTGTGTACAAGGCCCGGGAACGTATTCACCGTGGCATTCTGATCCACGATTACTAGCGATTCCGACTTCATGGAGTCGAGTTGCAGACTCCAATCCGGACTACGACGCACTTTTTGGGATTCGCT
>NZ_JAKJSS010000041.1:0-1685 GCF_050337205.1 Vibrio nomapromontoriensis | reverse complement strand
TTCCACATTAGATCAATCACTGAGTGATGAGTCTTGGGGGCTTGATAATGTGGCGCTTTCAGTTGCGTCTTACCCWGAAGACAGCGCAATACCTCTTGATATACAGGCGGCACTGACTGATATCGATGGCAGTGAAAACCTCAGTCTTMGYATGCATGAYGTTCCAGAAGGGGCGGTATTATCAGCAGGGACATTGGAGCTAGACGGTTCATGGTCATTAACACCAGAGGATCTTGTTGGRCTAACCTTGGTCCCACCCACCAACTTCTATGGTGAGTTAGCGTTACGCGTTGATGCAACCGCAACTGAATCAACCGGTGAAATSGCGACGACGTCATTACCACTGAATCTTACCGTAAGTCCGGTGAATGACGCCGCTGACGTTGAGGGWATGAATTAYACCGTACTAGAAGATGGYCTATTGAGCTTTACTGATACGGATCTATTAAGCAGTGCATCAGATATCGATGGCGATACACTGTCTATCGCACATGTTACTTATGATGGCAGTGAAGGGGTATTAACGAATCTTGGGGGAGGCACCTATACCTTTGCTCCGAATGAAAACTTTAACGGTAATCTGTCGTTAAGTTATGGGGTTTCCGATGGCACTGTAGTAACGGATGGCACCATTGGTGTTGCCGTTACAGCAGTAAATGATATCCCAGTTACAAGCGGACCTTTGTCTTATACCATTGATGAAGACGGTTCGATTACCTTGTCTCAAGAGCAGCTCCTGATTAACGCATCTGATGTGGATGGGGATGACCTCACCGCCACCATTGAATCTGCTGATAATGCGTCTATTACCTTCAATGAAAATGGCAGTTATACGCTGACGCCGGATGAAAATTTCTCTGGTGATATCAACTTCAACATGAGCATCTCTGATGGGCAATCGGTGGTAAGTTCTAATATTGAACTTACCGTTGATGCGGTCGCTGACGCGCCTAATTTAACGTTAGGGTCAAGTATCTTTGCTCTTGATACATTTGAGACGGGAATGGAAGGTTGGTCTGGTGCTGGAACGGCAGACTCCAGTGGTTTTGACTCTGGACAAATGTTAGGACAGCAGAACAACCAAAGTGGTGAAGAGGAAGTCTCTAAAACTTATGATGTGCCTGCTGGCGCTTCTGAAGTGACCATTGAATTTGACTTCTATCGTCTTGATTCATGGGACGACCACAACTTCAATATTTATATTGATGGCGAATTATTTAGTGTCGAAACCTTCTCTTACCATGGCAACGACAGCGCAAACGTCATTGATGTAAATGGTCAAGTTGTTGGGCAGTTTGTGTCTTCAGAGAACGCTCAAATCCATGGTACGCAATGGCCTGTCAATCCTCATTACTCGACCGACCAATCCCATCATTTCACACTTACCGTTCCTGTTTCAACAGATTCAGGCCAAATCACACTAGGGTTTGGTTCCACATTAGAYCAATCACTKAGTGATGAGTCTTGGGGGYTWGATAATGTGGCGCTTTCAGTTGCGTCTTACCCWGAAGACAGCGCAATACCTCTTGATATACAGGCGGCACTGACTGATATCGATGGCAGTGAAAACCTCAGTCTTMGYATGCATGAYGTTCCAGAAGGGGCGGTATTATCAGCAGGGACATTGGAGCTAGACGGTTCATGGTCATTAACACCAGAGGATCTTGTTGGACTAACCTTGGTCC
>NZ_JAKJSS010000040.1:0-1849 GCF_050337205.1 Vibrio nomapromontoriensis | reverse complement strand
GTCTTTTTTCACCATGGTGGTGAGTTTTAAGTAGTTGTTCACTGGCATACGAAGGTGAGATTCAATCCCTAACGTCGCGCCCACTCGGCCATGCTTACACGGTAGAGAGTTTAATGCGCTGGCGACGAGGCTAATGCCGTCATCTTCAGGTCTTGGAGATGGCCAAGTAATGATGTTATCAATCCAAGTTCCGGCCATACCGCTTGCGCCGATTTCAGGGATGATGGCAATAGGTTTACCTTCAGCAGGCACGATGACAAACCAAGGACGTGTTGGGCTGTGCCAAAACTGGGTATGAAAGCCGGTGAAGTAACGAACGTTAGGCTCGGTGGTGAAAATCATGGCATCGAGTTTTTTGTCATGCATGACTTTTTGAGCACGTAATGTTCTGTTTTCAAACTCCGCCAGTTCAAAGCCTCGGTTTAAGTAGTTAGTCATCAAGTGTTACCCCTGTTCCCGTAATGTTATTGGTGTGATGTTGTGTATCAACGTCACTGTATAGTTCATATTTGTGAACTTTATGGGGAGGATATTAATGATATTTCAGTCAAATAATGTGACCCAAGTCTTGCGGTTCACTATAGTGCACTGAAAGTGCCTTTAATCGAATAATTTATTGATTTTGGTCAATTTTGGTAGGTTTGCGATAAAAAAGTTTAACTTTGTTCTTGATGGGGAGGGAGATATATAGTTATATAGTTACATAAAGTTAATTGATTGCCGGGGCTGTTTGATAGTTATGTCGAATGTGTGATGGCGATCAAAGTTAACAGTAGTGACCTTTTGTGGGGCGCTGATGCACTGCCAAAGATTAGGTCATTTATTAGAATTGCTTTATTGACTATTGTTTTTTAGACGTAGATTTTAATGCATTGTTTTATAGGTATTTTCTGTTTTTTATGAATGCTCGAACCCAAGTTCGAGTATTTTTGAGCGATTCGTATTGGGCATAAGATGCATTTACGGTCGTAATGTTTTGAAACACTATTTAAGAGTAAATTAAGATGAAAACAACCATTCATACAGAGTCAGCACCTGCCGCTATCGGTCCTTATTCACAAGGAACGGCATTTAAAGAGCTGGTTTTTACATCCGGTCAGTTACCGCTAGATCCAACGACGATGGCTTTTGTTGAAGGGGGCATTACCGAGCAAGCTCGCCAATCTCTGTCTAACTTAAAAGCAGTATTAGAGGCGGCTGGCGCGTCTATTGATAGCGTGGTGAAAACGACGTGTTTCCTATCGGATATGGAAAACTTTGTGGCATTCAATGAGGTCTACACAGAAGTATTTGGTACTGAAAATGCACCATCACGATCTTGTGTAGAAGCCGCAAGATTGCCGAAAGACGCCTTGGTTGAAGTTGAAGCGATCGCGTATATCAAATAGTCATTCATAGTTACTACGAGCCATCGGCATTTATCACCTCCTCTCATATTTTGATAAATCGTTGGATGGCTTGTTTTATTCTTCTCATTTTGTTTCTTTTAGGTACCTCCCATGCTCAAACTCGCCAACAATAAATTCTATTCTGGAAAAACTAGAGCCCTGTTTTCTGCTGATCAAGCGCTTCAAGCGCGTCAATTTCACCAAAAAATTGAAGGTTACACACCGACACCGTTAGTGTCTTTACCTGCCCTAGCGCAACAATTAGGCGTGAAAGCGGTGTTGGTGAAAGATGAATCTAAGCGTTTTGGTCTTAATGCGTTCAAAGTGTTGGGTGGCTCCTATGCATTAGGTCGTCAATTGGCCAAACACTTGAATGTGGATATTGCTGAAATTGACTTAAAAACCGTGTCATCAAAGCTTGAGGCGCCATTAACGTTTGCTACAGCAACTGCAGGTAACCA
>NZ_JAKJSS010000039.1:0-1862 GCF_050337205.1 Vibrio nomapromontoriensis | reverse complement strand
GAATAAGGGGTTAAGAGCGGGGGAAGAGCGGATTAAGAGCGGTCCTGGGTCCTGGGTCCTGGGGAGAGCGGGGTAGGAGCGGTGCTTGGTTCTAGGTGCTGGGTAGAGTGGAATAAGAGCGGTCCTAGGTCCTAGGTTCTGGGGAAGAGCGGGGTAGGAGTGGTTCTGTGGTGCTATGGGAGTGTTTTAGATCTTATCTTTATGTTTTTTTATTGTATTGCTTTGTCATGTAGTGACTTTGGTTCTATTTTCACCACAAAATTACGTATTCCCCCTCTAGGCCCCAGGGCCGCTTTTATTCCGCTCTTCCCTTAGGGCCATAGAACCATAGCCCCGAATTTCCTAGGACCCAGGACCGCTCTTCCCCGCCTTTCCCGCTCTTTCTCTCCGTTTGTCAGCAAATTGTAAAAAAATACTCATTTACAACACTTTATACTTTCTACTAACATAACGACTCAGAGTGCTCAACTGGGTGCACTGAATTATCGATAATTTAGTAAAGGAATATAATCATGAAAAAAATCGCATTAGTAATGGCGATTGCAGCGGGCATGGCTAGCCCAGCGTTTGCGGAAGCAGAAGCTGGCGCGGCTGGTGCTGGTGGCGCGGCTGGTGGTGCTGCAGGCGCAGCAACAACAGGTGCTATCGCTGTAGGTGCTGCAGCAGCAGTAACAGTAGTCGCTGCTGCATCTTCGGATGACAGCACAGCAACAACCGTTACCGCTCCAGCTAACTAAGCTTCGCTGTAATGAATAAGCTCCTCTTGCATGCTGTATCGTAAGGGGGGTTTTTAGAAGTAAGAGCGGTCCTATGGTAGAAGAGATAGAGCGGCCCTATGGCCCTGTGGGAATGCGCGATAAGTTGTGATTTTTAGTTGTTAAGTGTTTGACTTGTAGTGGTGTATGCCTTTTTGTGAACCATAGAACCATAGAACCATAGAACCATAGAACCATAGAACCCATTTATCCCCCCACAAGGACGTTAGTGTGAATGTTAAGCCGTATCTACTCGCGTGTGCTGTACTTTTTCTTACCGCTTGTTCGCAACGTTTCCAAGATGTGAATGCCACAATGGCAGAGGCCGTGTTTGGGGCGGATGACATTGAATTTACTGCGGAAAATATTCGCAAACTCCCTTATGCCAGTGCCTATGTTCGAATTAATGACGGGCCACAAATTTTTATGGTCTTGGCGTTTGCCGAGCCCAACACGCAAACAGGCGTGACGCAATATAAATGGATGTCCTCGGATCGAGCGGTGATCATCACCGAATCGGGCCGCATAGTAAAAACCATTGGTTTATACGGCGACAACTTAGCGGGAAGCACCCGCCAACAACAAACCGACACCTCTTGGCAAGTCACGTACGACTGGATGCCAAAATACCGCTACGGCTACAACGGTATTATGCTGCAAACACAGCTAGGCAAAGAAGCCATCATCACCGTACTTGATCGCTACGACACCCAAAAGCTCACAGAAACCGTCACATTTGACGCCATCGACGGCAAACTCGTGAACACCTATTGGAAAGATATAAAAACCGATAAAGTCATTAAGAGTATTGAGCAGCTAGGGCCAGAGATGACCACGGTTGAAATGACGTTGTTGAAGGTTCCGACGATCTAAGAGCGGGTTAAGAGCGGTTCTATGGCCCTAGGGCGTTTCTAGCTTTTGGGTGGTTTTTATCGCAAATATAGAATAAATGGCTTGTTTTTGGTTGACAAAAACAGCTTTAAAAACATGATTCTGCAGGACCACAGGACCACAGGACCACAGGACCACAGGACCACAGGACCACAGGACCACAGGACCACAGGACCACAGGACCACAGGACCACAGGACCACAGGACCACAGGACC
>NZ_JAKJSS010000038.1:0-1882 GCF_050337205.1 Vibrio nomapromontoriensis | reverse complement strand
GAGTTTCGTCAACTCGGGCTACGAATTTTTGGACAGTTCAACTCTGTCCCGTCATGTTGGTCATTGGTTTTGAGGTGAGAGCGTTACTTCAAAGCCTTGGTGAGCAACGCTGGCATTATTGCACGAAAAAGCTAACAAACTGCTCAAGTGGACGCCATAAGCTTGGCGGTTTTGGTTTGAAGTTAAGTGCGCTTGGTTAGTTAATCGTTAGCGCCACTTAGCAGGGCGTTAGCTTTCACGGTTTAGTTTATTGGTGTACGGGTTCACCGTTCTAGCTTTACACCTGTTCTTTAGTGGTAACCTCACATCTCTCGTGTGCTTTTTCTTTGCTACTGAGTTATTTACGCTTAATTGAAAATTGGCGTATGTGGTTGTTGGCTTAGTGGCAAACTTTGAGTTGCCTCTGAGTTTCGTCAACCCAGGCTACGAATTTTTGGACAGTTCAACTCTGTCCCGTCATGTTGGTCATGGGTTTTGAGGGGAGAGCGTTACTTCAACATCTTGGTGAGCAACGCAGGCATTATCGCACGAAAAAGCTAACAAACTGCTCAAGTGGACGCCATAAGCTTGGCGGTTTTGGTTTGAAGTTAAGTGCGCTTGGTTAGTTGGTCGTTAGCGCCACTTAGCAGGGCGTTAGCTCTCAAAGGAAAGTTATGAACTCGGATTTAAAGAATAACCTAATAATGGCGCTAGTGGGTGCTATTCTTGCCTCTTCAGGATTTGTCGCCAAGGGATACTTTGAGGCTGAGAGTGAAAAAGAGAAATTTGCTTTCAACCTACATAAAAAACTCTATGATGAGGGGGCAGCATCGATGGCTGCTCTCAATAATGCATACTCAGGACTCTATGCCTTATACGGTGAAGGCTATGGGCTAACTCCTTCTGAGTTATCTGAAAAACACGAAAACCTCCGGAAGTCATTAAAAGATCACTCAGATTATATTGGTGAACTGGAGCGTTACGGTACTACAGGACAGATTGAAATAGCTAAAAACCATTTCGATTGGTTTTGGGGAGTTTATTCAGAACTGGATCTACAGTACAAGACTGCAAACCAAGTTGAAAAAAGGGCTAAAGAACTGTTGTTAGTAGAAGACGTCGCATCTGAACATTTTGATTTTGTTGATAAGGCTCTTGAGTCTGAAATAGAGAGATTGGTCAGAAATGAAAATCGGATGTTTTATTCTATCGGTTGGTATAAAAAACCTGTAATAAATGGAATTGAGCAATATTTAAACTTACAGTTTAGGGGGGCTCTTGGCTTGCCAGCAACAAAGGACATGGCGGAGAAAATCAACTCGCTTCCTGAATTGAGACAAAAAAGCAATGACTTTGAGTATAAAGAAAAGAGGCTCCCATTTATGTTTGCTGAGGGACGTTCCTTCCAAGCTCCGACATTAGAGTTTCAAGGAGATACTGACTTTTTTGAAGCCAAGAATGATATTCTTGCTGCAAACGTAAAAATGAAGTTTATAGCTTCTGCTATTGAAAATGATAAGTGGCTCCAAGAGGAGCTAAAAAGAAGAAAAACTGCGACTCAAAAAGAAAATGAGAGCTAACAATCTGTTTAAGAGTGATTCGCAACGCTTGGCATTTTTGCTATGCGTTGCGTTTTGTGTTTAAGGTGGTATGCGGGAGTTTCGGTATTGCGTTGCTCACACCTTAACAGGGCTACATGGACTCCCTCTTTTGTCAACAATAGCTCCCGCTGACAACAGTGGGTCGGACAGCAGCTCTACATTCGGTGTTTAATCGGATTTGCTCCGTCACCCTGATGATATTCGCATGATGCCAGCCTCATTCGTTAAACAGTATTGATTACTTCCCAATTAAACAGGTTTAGGCATCTCGGTCTGACCGTATTGTCATCATTTGCTATTGC
>NZ_JAKJSS010000037.1:0-1983 GCF_050337205.1 Vibrio nomapromontoriensis | reverse complement strand
TGCAAAGTACGAAGTTGATAATTCTGATTTGATGGAAAAAATCGCTAAAGAAGCGGCGCATTGGTAAATAAATATAACAAAATGTTTAAGAGGGATTCGCAACGCGTGGCATTTTCGTTATGCGTTGATTTTTGTGATTAAGGCGGTTTGCGGCAACATCGGTCTTGCGTTGCTCACCCCTTAACATGGCGTTATATTTTTGGAGGGACCTTAGTGTCTGAATTAATAAATATTTACAGAGAACTAAAACCAAAATACGAAAGGTTACGAGAAAATTTATGCAGAGTGCTTGAACAAGAATTAGATTCCAGATCAGTACCAATATTTGCGGTCGAGTCTCGCGTTAAAGATGAGAAGTCTTTTGTGCATAAAGTATCGCGTAAAGGATACGAAAACCCGACTTCTGATGTCGAGGACATGTGTGGAGTAAGGGTTATATGTTACTACCAAGAAGATATAGAGAAAATCTGCCATCTGATTGAGTCAGAATTTAATATCGTTTCTGAAGAAAATAAGCAAGAAGAGCTCAACCACGATCAGTTCGGATATACATCCTATCACTATATCGTAACCCTAAAAGACTCTTGGCTGGAACACCCTAGTGCTAGAGGGCTTGGTGGCTTTAAAGCTGAAATTCAAATACGGACAATGCTAATGCACACTTGGTCTGCGATTAGTCATAAATTGCTTTATAAAAGAGAGCAGGATGTAGACCCTCAATTTAAGCGTAAAATTAGTCGACTAAGTGCTCTAATAGAGCTTGCGGACGAACAATTCAACACTATAAAAAATGAAAGGGAAGAGTTCAGAAAAGCATTGCCGATATCGGACGGTCACTTTGAAACTGATGTTGAGGTGACTTCCGACAGTTTATTAGCAATTAAGGATTTTTACTTTCCTGATCGGGTTGTCAATGAGGGGCAAATCCTTAGTTTATTGGATGAAATTAGAGGTTTGAATTTAACAGTAAAAGATGTAGTAGATTCTATTGAAAGGTGCTTACCGATACTTGATGAAGTCGAAGCTAAAGTGTTTGAGGCACAGAATAAGAGTGAAAAACAGTGGGCTTTTGCCGGCGTAATGCGTTCGGTTCTGGATCTAACTCAAGATGAATACTTCATAAATCGCAAGAGAACTATACCGCCATTTCTGGTTGCGGTAAAAGAACCCTATAGGTCTATGGTATAAAAATATAACAAAGCATTTAAGAGTGATTCCCAACGCTTGGCATTTTTAATTCCATCGTTGGGTTTAGTGTTTACGGTGGTATGGTTGAGTTTTGTGGTAGCGTTGCTCACACCTTAATGCGGCGTTAGTTGCTTTGAGATTGTGAAGGCTTCAGAGGAAAATTAGGTTGGTTCAAATGTATGGTACCGAGCAAACAAAAGCGTTTTGTTGCAATTGCAAAGAGGTCACGCTCCACAAATATGAAAGCTTCTCACAACCCCAAAAATCCAGTGAGTCAAAAGCAACAGGTTTTTTCTCAGGCTTTTTCACATCAATTGCTAGTGCATTGATGGAAGGTGAGGCTACAGGCGATTACAAGTGCACAGTTTGTGGTACTAATCTTCACACACCAGACAACTTGGATTAACTCTGGCAATCATTAGTAAAGTGCGAAATTGCAAAGTTTCGCAACTAACAAATTGTTCAAGCAGACAGCTAACAGTTGGCGATCTTGGTTTGGTTGAGTTTAGTGATTACGGTGGTTTCGTTGGAGTGCAGTGGTGGTTAGCTGCTACTTAACAAGGCGTTATGCATACTATTTAGTTTTGGAGAACCAAAATGAAAGGAAGCTGTTTGTGCGGTGATGTTTCGTTTGAACTGTTGAGCGAACTACCGTCCATCTATCAATGCCATTGTTCTCTATGCCGAAAAGTTTCAGGTTCTTCGTCTAATTCAGCTCTGATAGTAAAAGCGTCTAATTTTAGATGGTGCTCGGGTGAGCATTTAATTAAATCCTACTCCACCAAATCAGGCTTC
>NZ_JAKJSS010000036.1:0-1985 GCF_050337205.1 Vibrio nomapromontoriensis | reverse complement strand
GGACGCACTTGCCATATGCATCAACGCCGTGAATACTGAACACATTCTTGGCGAGGTCAACGCCAATAGTTTGAATGGTGGACATAGTAACCTCCAGTTCTTCAGCGTGTACCGAGTAAGTATGGCACGCAGAGTGTCAGGTAGAGGGAGTCCATATCATTCGTTATAAGTCAAAGGTAAATATGGGTCATCTATTAGAAGATAATAATATATCAGTAACGCATGACACTGTTTTGCCGAGTGGGCACTTAGTTAAAGCTGGTAGCAAAGTAACCACAATTTCCTCTCAAGGAGAATATAATGGCTACAAAATGCGAGTACCGCCTCCAGAGTTCGAAGCGTTAATGTTTTTCAATGCATTGGAAGCCGCATTTAAAGCAGAACAGATGAAAAAAGATATTTTAATTCAGCGCTCCGGTTTTGATGGAATGTTTGAAATAGACACTAGCGAAGAGAACATGCAAAAGTTTTTTGCTATGTGTCAGCAAGCAATGGCAGCGATAACATTCTCAATTAGTGCTATAGAGTCATGGGTAAATAAATCATTTGTTTTGCATGGTAAAGTAGACGGAAAGCCTACTCAATTACGCCTCGAACGTCCAAACAAGACAGCCCGTGAGATTTTTTCTGACAAGATAGCTTCCGATCAATCTATTCCGATCAGACCTAAGTTGTTTCAATTAGCACCTCAGGTATTCAATGTTCCACCACTTAAAGAACACAGTTCTTTGAGAAAGGCAGTATCAGAACTGGTGGATGAACGAAATATCGTGATGCATATGCAATCTAGTTTAACTATCAGTAGTTTGGAGTTTGACCGAGTTAGCTATGCTGTAAAATTGTACAAGGTTAGTGCTTTTCATGGACCAGAGCAAATTCTCAAGTATTTCAACTATATCTATGAAAAATCTGCCTTGCCCACGCCCTTATGGTTAAGTGTCGCAAGTGGTGAGTTAAAGTCTTGTCGCAAGAAGTTGAAATGACTTATAACAAACTGTTTAAGAGGGATTCGCAACGCGTGGCATTTTACTATGCGTTAGTTTTAGTGATTAAGGTGGTTTGCAGTGGCTTTGGTGTTGCGTTGCTCACCCCTTAACAGGGCGTTATGTTTTAGGGGGAGACAATGCCGTACAAGATGAATGAGAAACAGTTTGAAGCAGTTTTAGAATTGGAAAGCTTCAAACGATACGATCATTTCGTTAGTAAAGTTGCAGATTGGGAGCAGCTATGGGGTGTGAAAAATGAAGATGGATGGCTTGTTCCAGTGGCTCCTGAAGAATTTGAGTATTTCCCATTATGGCCACATCCAGAGTATGCCCAGAAAGTTGTTGATGAGAACTTTATTGGCCATCAGGCAGTAGAAATTAGCCTAGATGAGTTACTCGACCACTGGCTACCACTTTTTGAAAAAGATCAAGTTAAGGTTGCCGTATTTCCTGACTGGAAGTGGACATTTTGGTGTATAGAGCCTGATGCTCTAAAAGAAGATTTACTAAATGAAATGGCTAAATACGGGTAAAAACATAACAAGCGCTTCAAGTTGATTCGTAACGCTTGGCGGTTTTGGCGTTAATTTTTGTTTGGGTGATTACGGTTTAAAATTTGGCTTCAGTGGTGCGTAACTCACAACTTAAGCGTGCGTTATATGCCTCTTGAGTTTTGATGAATAAAAGGAATTTCAATGATTTTAAATCATGTCTCCGTTGGAGTTAAAAATATCGAATCAGCAGTGAATTTCTACGACGCTGTGTTTGAAACTCTATCTATTAATCGAACACACCTAATTGAAGGTGTCGCGGCAGCTTACGGCACCAACTTCGAGTTTTGGGTTGGTCTACCGTCGGAAGGTTATGCGTCAAATGGTAATGGAACTCACATAGCCTTTAATGCTTGCAATCAAGAGGCAGTTGATAACTTTTACGCAATAGCTGTTAAGTTAGGTGCAATATGCGAGGGGAAGCCAGGTTTACGCCCAGACGCCCAGA
>NZ_JAKJSS010000035.1:0-3919 GCF_050337205.1 Vibrio nomapromontoriensis | reverse complement strand
CGCCTTGCTAATGAAACGGCGCAAGAAAATGGTTGGATGCTAGTACAAGACACGGCTTGGGAAGGGTATGAAGAAATCCCAACGTGGATTTCTCAAGGTTACATGACCATGGCGGATGAAGCGGTTGAGCAAGTTGCGGCGCTGGAATTTGGCATGCCGACGCATGTGGTATTGCAAGCGGGTGTTGGCGCGATGGCGGGCGGTGTATTGGGGTATTTAGCGGATAAACTCGGCGCTGATACCTTTGATACTATTATTGCAGAGCCTGCGGCTGCGGATTGTATTTATCGTTCAGGCACCAGCGCAGAAGGTGATATGGTGAACGTGAGCGGTGATTTGAACTCCATTATGGCAGGGCTTGCGTGCGGTGAGCCTAATCCGGTGACGTGGCCTGTTCTGCGTGATTGCAGTCGTTATTTTGTCTCGGTAGAGGACAGTGTGTCCGCGAACGGTATGCGCATCTTGGGTAACCCACTGAGCGATGATCCAAAGATCATCAGTGGTGAGTCAGGGGCGATCACCTTGGGTGTACTACGTGAATTGCATACACAGGGTTTGGATGAGCAAGTGGGTCTAAATGCAGAGTCAGTGGTTTTGCTGTTTAGTACCGAAGGGGACACCAATCCCGATCGTTACCGTCGTATCGTATGGGAAGGTGAGTACGCCGCATCGTAGGTTATGGCGGGCTATCTTAGCAATGAAAAAGCGCATCGATGATGCGCTTTTTTTGTATGTATGCATAAAGCAACTGGATATTAGCAAGTACACGTAAAGGCGCGGTATCTTTATTTCATACTGTTTGCTAGAAAGAAGAAAGAAGAAAGAAGAAAGAAGAAAGAAGAAAGAAGAAAGCGCGCTGGCGGTGTGACTGGTCACTATTGTGTTGTCACCTACCGGAACGTTTGAAGCAGCGAAGTAGATGAATTGGAAACTGGCTAGGCTACTAAAAAGCAGTCACAGCTTTAGCGTCTTGAGTTTATGGCGTTGAAGTTAAGGTGTTGAGTTTAAGGTTCTGAGTTTAGATATTGAATCTATAGTGAGTATTGGGCTGTTTTGTTCATGTCTCTGGTTATTATTAAGCAAAAAAGAGCACGCCGTGACGTACTCTTTTGTTCGTTAATTGGGCAAGTTAGCCTTGCGAAGCGAGTGTTTTTTGGGGGTAACTACGCGCTTAATTGCCCTTCTACGAGTGCTTTCCAATATTGGATACCATGACCCAAAATTTCGTCATTAAAGTCGTAAAGCGGATTGTGTAATGCGGTTCCGCCGCATTCACCAATTCCGTTACCCACTAAAATGTAGCACCCCTTAACTTCACGAAGCATAAACGAGAAGTCTTCGCTGATGGTGAATGGTTCACAAGCGCCATCGACGTTTTCTGTGCCTACGACCTGTTGAGCGGCCTTAATGGCATGCTCGGTTTCTTCTGGTGTGTTGATGGTAGAAAGGAAGCTATTGTTAAAGGTGTACTGATAGTCAACGCCTGCTGCCATACATTGACCTGCGACAACACGTTCAATAGCCGCTTCAATCTTGTGTAACGCTTCGTCAGTAAAGCTACGAGTGTCACCGCTGATTGTTACCTGTGAAGGGATAACATTCACGGTGCCGTTGGTTTCGAAGTTGGTTACCGAGATAACGGCTGTTTCATTAATTGCACTTAGGTTTCTAGACACAATGGTTTGTAGTGCAGTAACAATTTGCGCGCCTACGACGATAGGGTCGGTGCCCATGTGAGGAAGTGCCGCGTGACCACCTGTAGCTTTGACGACAATTTCAAAGCTACTTTCGCTGGCCATAATAGAGCTAGGGCGAGTGACAAATTTGCCTGCAGGAATACCAGGTAAATTATGCATGGCATAGATTGAGTCCATGTTCCAGCGAGTAAAGAGCCCATCTTCTATCATCGCTTTAGCACCGGTGCCGCGTTCTTCATCCGGTTGGAAAATGAAATACACTGTGCCGTCAAAGCTCTTCGTTTGTGCCAGTTCACATGCCGCGCCCAAAAGCATGGCAGTGTGGCCGTCATGGCCACAGGCGTGCATTGCGCCTTCGTGTTTAGAGGCGTGACAGAAGGTATTTTGTTCTTGGATACGTAAAGCATCCATATCCGCTCGCAAACCGATTGAACGAGTACTAGTACCATTTTTCAGGATACCTACCACACCTGTGCCACCGATGTTACGGTGCACCTCTAGGCCAAATTCCTCTAGTTTGTTTGCAACGAATTCTGCGGTTTTAAACTCTTCAGTACCGAATTCAGGGTACTGATGTAGGTGGCGACGCCATTCAATTGCGGAACATTCTACAGACATTTACATTCTCCTATTTGCAGGTGATTGGTCATCAATCACCTGCGGTATAACATTGGTTAAGTAATGAATTATTTTGCTTCTTGGGTCTTAAGGCTGATTGTTTCTTCAGGTGTTTCTTTTGTTTCGTATTTAGTGAAGATGTAAAGCGCAACCACAATAAGAGAAACAATGATGGTTTTGCTTAGGACCATTTCTTCTCCTAGAGTGAGAACGGCAACCAAGTAGCCGACCAGTGGCATGAGGTTTAATGCCATTGTTGATTTTTCTACGCCGATTTGTTTGAACGAGTAGAGTTGTACTAGGTAGCTACCACCTGAGATGCCTGTACCTAAGAAAATAAGCAGGCCAATCAGTAGTGGGCTTGAGAAGATGATGTAAATTTGTGACAAGTCGAGTCCCATAGCGATGACAACAAACACGCCCATCACTGCTACAGAAATGTATTGGTAAAGCATAGAGACGACAGATCCATACTTTTCCGCAAGGCTGGCACGAAGGTGTGCTGTCCATGCTAGTGCAAGCATTGAGCATGTCACATAGACATAACCTAATAATGCGGTACCACCTTCGATAGAATTGGTTGGCCCTACACTCATTGCGTAGATACAAAGCGCCGACGCAATGAAAGCACCCCATTGAATTTTGTTCATTCTAAAGTTCATGAACATCATGCCAAAGAAAACGGTCGCAAACGGCTGCATGCCTTGGATTACGCCATTTTCCGTTGCGCCAATGTGCGCTAGAGAGAGGAAGTTGAACAGCGAGAATACGCCTTGACCAACAATGCCGCATAACGCGATACGAGCGAAATCCTTTTTCTCGATTTTAAGGGACTTACCTAGGTCAACACTCAGACTTTTACTACGAGACGTAAACATGTAGATAATAGAGAGGCCAACCACAGCAGTGACGTAGCGGAAGAAAACTAATGTCATTGGGTCGACGGCCATAGAGAGTGGCTTAGAGACGACCCCGGTTACGCCCCATATACAGGCAACAGCGATGGCTGCAATCCAGCCTAAAAATACATTTTTCTTTGTCGTGTTCATTTTTCAGTCCTTAGTAGGGTGCCAACGTCATGGATATCATGCGTTGGCTTATTGTTATGATTAATTGAATTAGTCGATGATGATGAGTTCAGGGGCCGCGCGTTCAGACAACCATTCCGCGCCGTTTTCGGTGATGACAATATTCTCCTCGTGCACCATAGATTTGCCCGGTGCGTAGACCATGCCCGGTTCAAGCGTCATCACCATGCCCGGCTCTAGGATGGTGTTGTCGGTGGCGGTGTTAGATGGACGCTCAGTAAGCTCCATTCCCAGACCATGACCAAGACGACCGACGTCGTTCCCTAATGCGCCGTTGGCTTCTAGTACTTTCCACATGGCGTTATAAATATCAGTGGTGGTGGCGCCCGGTTTCGCCGCTTCAAAACCTTTAGTGGTGGCTTCATAGGTGGCGCGATACGCGGCTTTGGTTTGCTCACTGGCGTGACCAAATGCCCAGTTGCGGTCGAAATCAGAGAAGTAACCATCACGCACCGCACCCGTATCGATAATCAGCACGTCACCCGGTTCAATAATGCGGTCGGTGGGACCCATAAT
>NZ_JAKJSS010000009.1:0-454362 GCF_050337205.1 Vibrio nomapromontoriensis | reverse complement strand
GCCCCCTACTCCCCTACTACTCCCCCTATAATTATTTCTTACGGGAGGATGTCTAGATTACCTGATTCTAGGAAACTGCAGTCATCCAAGAGTGGATGGTAAGAACCCTTTCCAGCAGACTCATATAGGTTAAAGCCATATAGGTTAGAGCGCTGGTTTTACATCGCTGGCATCGTTAAGTAGACCCAGGTTGAAATGCAATAAGTAATTTAGTTTACGGGGGATGCATTCGGTCTGAGTCGGGGGATACTGACGACTTCTTAGCGTTGAGGGTGGCGTTATCGTACGACGCCACCCCTTTTTCTTTCCATCAGGGACTTTGAGCAATAAATCGATGCATTGCATTATTCTGTGGCAACACAAAATTTCCCATACTCACTGACCAATTTCCTATTATTAGCGGTTCAATTATCTCTATAATGACCGGCAAAAAGAAATAAAACGAATCGAGGACGAGCTACATGGCGAGTGTCACGTTAAAAAATGTTAGTAAAGCGTACGGCGACGTACTGATCTCCAAAAACATCGACCTAGAAATCAACGAAGGTGAATTTGTTGTTTTTGTTGGACCGTCGGGCTGTGGTAAATCAACGCTACTACGTTGCATTGCAGGTTTGGAAGACATCACGTCCGGTGATTTGTATATTGGTGACGAGCGCATGAATGACGTTGAACCGTCAAAGCGTGGCGTTGGTATGGTGTTCCAATCTTATGCCCTTTATCCTCACTTAAACCTATATGACAACATGTCGTTTGGTCTTAAGTTAGCGAAAGCCGATAAAGCTGAAATAGACCGTCGTGTTGAACACGCGGCTGAAATCCTACAACTTGGTCACCTTTTAGAGCGCCAGCCTAAGGCACTTTCTGGTGGGCAACGTCAACGTGTCGCCATCGGCCGAACTTTGGTGTCTCAACCTAACCTATTCTTACTCGACGAACCGCTATCCAACTTAGATGCCGCTCTTCGCGTCAATATGCGTGCGCAAATCACTAAGCTACAACGCCAGCTCGGTTGCACCATGATTTATGTCACACACGATCAGGTAGAAGCGATGACCATGGCTGATAAGATTGTGGTGTTGGACGCCGGTTGGGTATCTCAAGTTGGTAAGCCTTTAGAATTGTATCACTACCCTGAAAACCGTTTTGTTGCTGGCTTCATTGGCTCACCAAAAATGAACTTCATGAGCGTATTCATTGATGACGCTGAAGCAGATCGAGTAAAAGTTCAGCTATCTGACGGTGATTCTTTCTGGATTCCCGTTGATGGTACAACGGTTAACCGTGGTGATCGCATGTCACTAGGAATTCGCCCTGAGCATCTTCTTCTCGCAGATGAAGCCGACGCCAAAGTTGAAGGGGAAGTGATGATCGTTGAAAAACTTGGCAACGAAACTCAAGTCTACCTTAACCTTGAAAGCGCCGACGCGGACGTTATTTTCCGTCAACCTGACACTCTATCTGTTGAAACGGGCGATAGATTCGCTATCGGTATTCCAGCTCACCGTTGCCACTTGTTCCACAGTGATGGTCGTGCTTGTCGCCGCCTGTATAAAGAAGCCGGTTTATAGAGTGCAAGAATAGCCAATATTTAAACCACTTTGGCTTGTAAGCTATCCCCTAACTTCATAGAAGTTAGGGGATTTTCTTTTCTACCTGCTTCGTACAATCAGCATTCACAATCCAGCGACGTCCGCTATTCTCATCCAACACTTCCAATGGAAATTGTGTCGTACCCAACCTATATCGAACAACCCCGTTGCTGCTGTCTACCCTCAACGTGTTGCGATGGTGAGTAACAATGGTTAAAACGCCACTGTTTGCTCCTCGATTAGGCTCAATCTGCACATATTCTTTCGTGACCAAACACATTAAAGGACCACTCATTACAGACGCACTAATATCAAAACTTATCGTTAGACAAACGATAAAAACGGCGCAAAGCGCCGTTTTTATTGCTACGAGAAGACAAGTCATTAGTTTTGTTTAATGTACACCGCATTATGATCGGCATTAGAGATAAATACGCCGGCATAATCACCTGTTGTTTGGCTAATATAAATACCTGACGTACTATTAAACTGGTTGTTGTCGTCATTGTGACTCGCATTGTTAAACGACACTTCAGCTAAAGAGTTACTGTGACCCGCTTTTTGCAAAATATAAACTTCATTGTCATCACTATTGCCTCTAGCTCCGACATTCGCTTTAAAGTTTGAACCTTTTTGATCTATATCGACTCTGTTATCATCACTGTTTTGACGCATTGCAACACGAGCTTGGTTACTAGACCCTCTTTGCAAAATTTCCACATCGTTACCGTCACTGTCTCCACCAAATCTCACCCATGCTCTTGCATCATCGTTTTGGATGATTTCGACATCGTTATGGCCACTATCACCCCACGCTTGAACAAGGGCATTATTATCTTCACGATGTTGCTTAATCGTCGTATTATTATCATTACCACTGCCAGTGTAATCAACAACGGCTAGATTACCATCACTCAATGGAACAACGCCTTGAACAATTGAGACATCCCCCCAATCACCACCGTCCATCAAGACGAGGGCTGAGTTATCCCCTGCAGGTAATGAATAACTCGCTACTGCATTCTTAATATGTACGTTAGAGACACCGGGAACGGTCGGTACCGCAGCCACTGATGCCGAAACCAATAATGCTGAAATTGAAAGTGCTAGTTTTTTCATAGCAATAATTCCTATATTGTCTAAAATTCGCTTCCTTACGAAGCACTTGTGATTACGCGATTCAAATCAAGGTGTTGTTTGATTCACATAAATACCCATATTAGATGCGCCGACAATTAATATTTGGTCGCCACCATCTTGATTAACACCATAATTAGATCCACCTCCATCAACTATAAAAGCAATGTTATTATCATTGGTTTGGTTAAGACTTATATCGCTACCAGAATAAGAAGAATAAGCCGTTGAATATTGATTCAATATTGCTATATTATATTCTCCATCTTGAACAACCAACCCATGATGACCAACCCCGTGCTGTTTAATATTTGCCGAGTTGTCGTGACCTGACTGCTTAACCATCGCAAGATTTGCTTGACCGTCCTGCCTTATCGAAGCCTGACTATTCATGGTATCTGATTGTATAATCACCGCACCATTACTCCTATAGCCTCCTCCTTCCTGTTCTATAATAGACTGATTATACTGAGAGTTTGACACAACCACTTTTGCATAATTACTATAACCGCTACTACTCGTAGCCACACTCAGTTCATCAAATTCCATGAGGTCACTGTTGCTTATTCCATTACCAAAATCACCAAACTCTCCATTTAAATCAAAAGAGATTGAAGCATTGGCTACTGAAGAAAAGAACAACGTAAACACACAGAAGACTGCCATTTTTAAAGCTTCGATAAAATAACTCCACAATCTTTCCATCGTATACATTTTAATAACCATGTTGGTTCAATTTCCCTATAGGTGATAGTAAGATATAAACCAAATAAAACCACATGCGATACTACCTTGTAATATTCACCTAAAGATTAAAGTAGGTAAGGAAACATAACCATAAACTAAAATAGAATTTTCCTCACATAGTCGCATCATTTATATCTACACCCTCCTATCAATTAGAAACCTTCGATCTATATTATTTATACTATTTCTAACGCTATAGTTTATGGCTCACATCACGGCTAATATTTATAATTTTAATATCTAATAACGATGATAAAGAAAGCAAAAATATCTACCGATAAAGTACCAAGAAAAGGATTTCGGGTATGTGGAATATTTCAGGTAAAAGGATAAACCTAAGCATATGGCGCTTAACAAGGCACAAGCAACATAACGCCTATACCTATATGAAGGATAGGTTCTCAGTCGGTGCAACTTGTATCTTTCAATTCCAACCACTATTCAGTTTCATTTACGCTGTAACTCTATTGTGGGTTGTTAGTTCATCAGCAGTGGGTGAAGGTCGGAGCCTGCTTAACCAACCTGCAGAAAAATCTAAATCTTCAATCGAGTCAAATCAAAAACTAGAACAAGACTCTGGAGATAAAGCTGGATTCACTAATTTTAATGAAGTGGATGGGCTGATTGTCGACCGAACAATCACTCGTCTAGGAGAAGATTTTTATTTTTTCTTCGCACAACGTCTTAATGACACCTACCCCGAACTCAAAGAAAACCTAACCGTATCAGAAATTCCTACTGCTTTATCTGGCAGCATCATTGAAGTATTTCATTCAAGAAAAGTTATTTACCGCACCGCACTTTCCCCTGGTCGCCAGCAAGCAAAAGACCGCGCAAATGATGCTATTCGTGTTGTCAGCAACTACATCGTTCGTTGGGAAGCTGAGCGCTTATTTCAAGACACTTACGATCTCGATCATGAAGAATTCTAAGTTTAAGGATACAAGGATGAAACATTTAACCCCGATTATCGCACTCATCGTTGTCATAGCTACTAGCACAACGTATGCGAGTGAACTTGTTTATACCCCTATCAACCCAAGCTTTGGTGGGAACCCCCTAAACAGTACCATTCTTATCAATCATGCTACTGCGATAAATGATTATAAGGACCCTAACGCGTCAAGCTTTGACTTTGAAGAAGAAAGCGCACTCGATAGGCTCGCCTCAAGCCTAGAGTCTCGCTTAATTAGTCAACTGCTTGCCGATGTCGGTAACGGCAATACCGGTCAACTCGAAACCGATGACTTCTTCCTCAATATTGTTGATTCAAACGGTTCACTTCTGGTGCAAATTGTCGATAAGTCCACAGGTGAATCAACGGAAATTCAGGTTTCTGGCCTAAATCCCGACCTCTAAAATTACAAGGATAGTATTATGAAAGGTCTCTTTTATTTATGTATGGCTTTATTGCTTGGGGGCTGTGCAACATCATTGGATATACCCGATACCTCCGCAGAGCCAAAACTGATGCCTCGCGGCGCAACCTATACCGATTTGATCTCACTACCCAAGCCCGCAGGTAAAATTCTTGTCTCAGTCTATGATTTTAGGGACCAAACAGGTCAATATAAACCGCAACCGAATAGTAATTTCTCTACTGCGGTGCCCCAAGGAGGCACCTCGTTACTAACGACGTCACTATTGGATTCAAAGTGGTTTATCCCTCTAGAGCGAGAAGGGCTACAAAACCTACTAACAGAACGGAAAATCATTCGTGCTGCTCAGAAAAAAGATAAGGTTATTTCCAATCACGGAGCCGGCCTTTCTTCACTCAACTCGGCAAACGTGGTGATTGAAGGTGGAATTGTGGCTTACGATTCTAATATTCGTACCGGTGGAGTCGGCGCTAAGTATTTGGGCATCGGCGCATCTGGTCAGTACCGAACGGATCAAGTTACCGTCAACCTTAGAGCCGTTGACGTTCGAAACGGGCAAGTACTATTGAGTATCACAACCTCTAAGACAATTTCGTCTCATGAACTTGGGCTAGGCGCATTCCGATTCATCGACTACAAAGAGCTACTAGAAGTCGAAATGGGATACAGTAATAACGAGCCTGTTAACATCGCCATTATGTCAGCGATAGATGCAGCAGTCATTCATCTAATCATCAAAGGAATGGAGCGTGGCATGTGGTCGTCTAGCGACCCTGACGCAAATTCTAATCCCATTATTGCAAAGTACTCTAATGCAAAAACCGAGATTCTATAACCGTGTTTAAGACGATAAACGGTAGATAAAACAATAAGCAACAAATAGGGCTATGCGGAAAAAGGATATTACCCGTAGCCCTATTTTTTTACCCTTGATCAATGGGAACTGGCCATAAAGTTAATTACACCCTAAGGCTGGTTAATTGCGAATCCTACTGCAAAGAGCCAGCTTGTCACGGCTAACATCAGCATTGGCAGATAAACCATAGGATGATAAGGGTAATGATACGCGATACCGACACAGACCGCACTCAAGGCATTGAAGCACCAAGTTAACGACCGTTTTGATTGGAAACCGCCCAACACGGCTGGTGCACAAAGTACGCTGAAACAAATCATCGTTACCGCAAAATCTTGTTCCATCATGATGCTAGTAACTCCGCGATTAATGCATCGAGGTCCTCAAAACTATTAAGCCGATGCAACACTACTTGCTTATTGCCATTAACGACAATCGTAGGTGTGGCATTAATACGATAAGCTTTCACTAGCCGATTAAAATCTTCTACTTGATCGTTCACTGACTGACAACGACTTTCAAATTTGTCTTGTTGCACACCACACGTATCAAGAACCTCAACAAAATCCTCTCTATACTGAGGGGCGTGATTAGCGCGAAAATGAATTCTGTGAATCAATTCCTCAATGAATGATTTCTCTAGCCCCTGCTCTTTGGCAACAATAAACGCCTCTTGCACATCACGCCCAACCGGGCCGACACCTACAATAATTTCCCTAAAAGTCGCATTGTGTTTTTTAACAATTTGCATAATAGGGCCATGAACCATGGCACAAGGTCCGCAAAATGGAGAGTGGAATAACATGACCTGAGGCTCAATGCTTGGGGCATGCGTTAAGGTAAGGTAGTGCTGTCCCGCTTTATACGGCGATGCTACAGCAGAAAATTGAACGAGGGTAAATACCATCAAAGCAAACAGGGATTTCATTGGTAATCTCTAGCTAAAAACCTGAGCGCTACCATAACGAAACATTAATTACTGATGAATTCTAAAATATGTAGAGATAAGAAGGAGAAATTGAAAAACAATAGAAGGGAGTCACCTCTCTTCTATTCACATCATTCACGTGGTATGCGCTTTAAACACGAGCCTCAATCACTTAAACAAATTCGTTAGATGCAATATTGTTTTTTGCCCATAGCAAGGCTTGTAGACGGTTTTTCACTTTTATTTTCTTAAAGGTGTTGTGTAGATGTGCTTTCACTGTGTTCTCGCTAACAAACAACGAATCTGCGATCTGCGTATTAGACGCACCATCCCCCAGTAACTTAATAATTTGCTGCTCGCGTTTCGTTAACTTGGAGTAATAAGGACTGGTTTTGGCGCATTGACGGCCACGATAAAACTTGATGTATTCAAACACCAGTTTGCGACTCATCCACATTTCACCACGCAAAATGCACTCAAAGCCCGTAACCAGCTTATCGAGGTTATCAGTTGAATAAAAAATACCCACCAAATGCTGCCACTTTAACATATCTGCATGGGAAAGCTCAGGAGACGTATTGATTAGAATTTCTTGGACATCAGCAGAAAGATGCTCTCGCAAGTCTTGGTATCTTTCTATATGTTTCTCCGTCATTGCCGGGTGATCGACAATAACGATATCGAAATGATATTCTTTTAGACTAAGCTTACAACTACTGAGTCGATCTGGAGAGATAAGCTTGATACTAAGATCAACCTTCTGCTCTATTGAATCTTTCAGTAAGCTTGACTGTAGGTTATTTTCCGCCAACAAAATCGCTTGTCGGGTCTCAACTTCTACGGTCGGCATAACACACTCCCTTGTTTGCGTGGATTCCCGAAAAGTAACTCTAAAGTTAACCTCTTATTTACTTTCGTCAAGTGTTGCATTTAAGACATTCACGAGAAGAACAAAGTTAATGTTATAACTATCAGTAAATTATAGTCATCGTCTCAGATATGAGATCTCTTATCATTATTAAGTCATTGGTTAGATCTATGACTACCCAACATAATTACTAAGTGTAGTCGAATTGATTCATATTAAGCGGATAAATGGCGGTGCTATGATAACACCGCAAGGGTAGCCTAGAATTCGTGGTACTGATTAGTGAAGAGGGGCTGTATTCTTTTCGCTAAACTTACCAAAGTATTGCTCTAAAATTTCTGGCGTCAGCTTGCCTTCTTCTTCCAACTTCTTCAGTGTTTGCGCGATTTCACGTTGCTCTTCAATTGACGGTAAAGACACTTCTGGCTCTCCTTCTGTTTGAACAGACATTGCTTCTAGTTCTTTCTCAAAATCACTCATAACCCATTACCTTTACTAATTTTACCAATATGAAATTTCATCAATAAGATGCTTAAAATTCTGGCTAGTTTACTGGTTTTACAATAGCGAGGCTAGCGACAAGTCTAATCCCTCTATCTTTATAAAGGTCACAGAATGCAAAGCGTGTCAGAAAATAGCTATTTCGCCTACAAATGCTAAAAGCTTTCGTACAAAATACGTACTATCTACGTCTGTAATTCCTACATACCTTACCCAAACATAACACCTACTATGACGGATGCATATTCTCTGCTATAGATTCATTCAAAGGGGATTGAACAATCCTCTCTAACGCCCTACATTATCGGGTATCGCAAATTCGACAAACGTCATAACTAGCTTGACAAAACAATGACATAACAGATGGAACTTTGTGAACCGTAACGCCTCTACTTAATACGTCTAGATGATTTATATAAGCCCGTTATGTCATTTGTCGTGGCTAGCTATCGATAAGAAGGAAATAATACATGCCTATGCAAGCCTTTCAACAACTCCAAGGTTACCTTGAGACCCAAGTCATTGGCCAAGAAGCGTTGGTAAAACAATTGCTCATCGCCCTACTCGCCGACGGGCATATTCTTGTTGAAGGACCTCCAGGACTCGCAAAAACAAGGGCAGCAAAAGCACTAGCAGATTGTATTGAAGGCAGCTTTCATCGTATCCAATTTACACCAGACTTACTGCCATCCGATCTAACTGGTACTGATATCTATCGCCCAGAAAGTGGCGAGTTCGAATTTAAAGCGGGCCCTATTTTCCATTCTTTACTGCTTGCGGATGAAGTCAACCGCGCACCGGCAAAAGTACAAGCTGCCATGCTTGAAGCAATGGCCGAAAAACAGATCAGTGTAGGGCAAACCACCTACCCATTACCCGAGCTATTTCTTGTGATGGCCACACAAAACCCAATTGAGCAAGAAGGGACATACCCTTTACCAGAAGCACAGCTAGACCGCTTTTTATTGCATCTTGAAGTCGATTACCCGGATGCAGAGAGCGAGTTAGCCATCCTCAAGCTCAATCGTGGCGAGGCACTTGGTCATACCATGCAACCACAACAAGCCATTTCACAATCGGATATTTTCAAGGCTCGCCAGCAAGTTCTCTCTATTCATATGGCAGACACTATTGAACGCTATATCGTTCGACTGATTGTCGCGACTCGTCAGCCCACTCAATACAGCGACAAATTAGCAAAATGGCTAGAAATGGGCGTGAGCCCACGAGCCACAATCGCATTAGATAGAGCAAGCCGTGCCCATGCTTGGTTAGCCGGGCGAGACTTCGTTAGCCCAGAAGATGTACATGCCGTCATCTACCCTGTGCTGCGCCACCGCTTGCTACTTAGCTACCACGCTCAAGCCGAAGGGATCACCGGAAATGATGTGGTTGACGAGCTTCTTAGCACTGTTGCTTCTGCGTAACGAACATTTAGGCGGTATGCAGTTATGTTTTTTCGACGTCAATCTAACCAAGTGAGTCCTTTACAGCAGGCGATTGAGCAAGGGCACTTACCTACCTGTAACGGTGTTAGCCTAACCGTAGACGAACTTGCCTTTTACCAAACTCATGGCAAGCGATGGCAACCACCAGCAAAAAGTTTATGGTCACAGCTTAACGGCGCGCATTTAAGCCTCCACAAAGAACGTGGTATGACTTTTTCTGAAGTCCGTCAATATCAAGCTGGCGATGATGTGAGGCAAATAGACTGGCGGGTTACGGCGCGCACGGGCAAGGTTCACACTAAACTATTTTCCGAAGAGCGAGAGCGACCCGTTGTCTTGTTTCTTGACCTAACACCGAGTCTATTCAGTGGCACCAAACTGCTCCTTAAGTCTGTGCAGCTGTGCCATTTAGCTAGCCTTTTGTGTTGGGTCGCCGTTGCGAATAAAGACCGTGTCGGGGCAGTGATTCGTACTCAGGATCGGCTTATTGAATTACGACCTTCTGCATCAAAAGGCGCGGTTTTCCAACTCCTGAACACCATTGCTTCTACGCACAACCACCTGCTAGAACCAAATACGACAACGTCTGCTGAGCAGCAACTCACCTTCACGCAGCAAAAGCAAAGCGAAGTAAAAACGCGGGCGTTTGATGCGCTGAGCAATCTTTGCCGAAAAGGTAGTGAAGTCGTGCTTATCAGTGATTTTTCTACCTCGACAACCGACGATTTTGACACCGTTAAACGCCTTTCTCAGCATAATCGAGTGCGTGCGATTCAAATATACGATCCACTAGAAATAGCCGAGTGCAACAGCAAAGGGCTACAACGCGTTCACGGCAAAGCCGATGAAATGACACTAAACATGAGTAGCGACCGCACTCGTTCAGCTATCAAACAAGCGTATCTCGACCATCACAGCCGCCTTCAATATGAGCTCGCGTCGTTTGGGATACATTTATCGCAAATTTCCAGTGGCGCGCCACTACTTCAGCAAATTTTAGAACGCCAATCATGACCCAACAAACTATATCGCACCCATTAGAATTGAGTCCCCTTACCCTACCGACTGCGCCATCATGGTGGCCACTTGGGCCGGGATGTTGGATATCAGGATTAATCCTCGCTTTCATTATCGTCTGTTCGCTATTTTGGTACCGACGCAACAAACAGAAAACGCGAGCTAAACGTGCAGCACTTAATTTATTTAAGATAGAGCGCCACAATTTAACCCCTTCTTCCGCCATAGAGGTCGTCCGACAAGCGGCGCTGAGTTACTACCCAAGGCAAGATATTGCGAAGTTGAGTGGACAGAGCTGGTATCAATTCTTAGATTCACAATTGGCGGAGGACATCTTTTCTCCCAACCAAGCACTATGGAATCAGGCGCTTTACTGCTCGCAACATGCTTATAGCTCCCCTCGCGCTCAAACGCTCAATGGCGGAGCAAATACTGATGTCAAAGAGCAAGTTCAAGAGGAAAACAACGCCCTGCCGACGGTCTCGCATCCAAGCTTGGAAGGTCATACTTTAATCGCAGACTGTGAGCGTTGGATTCAACAAGCACTACCGCCAAAGCGGAAATATCGCAATTGGAATAGGGGCTAATCATGTCACTGTCATTTGAATGGTGGTGGATGTTCTTACTCACTCCACTGCCCTATTTTGCTCATAGAATACTGGCGCCGAATATCCCTTCGACCCGCGTCATCCTTCCACATTTGACTGCACTTCCAAAGCAAGTCAATCGAGTGGAAAATGTGGGGAAGTTTTTAACGATTAGCGCATGGTTACTACTCGTCATCGCCAGCGCTCGCCCTGTTTGGTTTGGAGAACCCATTGAGATCCAGCCCAAACATCGAGACATGATGTTAGTTATCGATCTTTCTTACTCAATGAGTAAAGAAGATATGGCTTATCAAGGCGAATACATAGACCGACTTACCACGGTAAAACACGTCGTCTCTGACTTTGTCGATAAGCGCAAAGGCGATCGTATTGGGTTAGTTTATTTTGCTGACCATGCCTACCTGCAAACGCCACTAACGTTTGATAAAGAAACCATCAAGCGTCAACTGGATCAGACTGTATTGAAGTTAATCGGTACACAAACCGCGATTGGCGAAGGGATTGGGCTGGCGACAAAAACCTTTATCGACGGCAATGCTCCGCAACGTGTGATGATCTTACTCAGCGACGGCAGTAACAACGCAGGAGTCATCGACCCCATTAAAGCGGCTGAAATTGCAAAAAAATACCAGACAACGATCTACACCATCGGTGTCGGTGCTGGCGAGATGCAGGTGAAAGACTTTTTCATGACTCGAACTGTGAATACTGCTGAAGATCTAGACGAAGAAACCCTAACTCAAATCGCAACCATGACTGGCGGCGAGTATTTTCGAGCCAGAAACGCACAAGATCTTAGCAAAATTTACGACACGATTAACGCGCTGCAACCGATCACTCAAGCGTCTCAAAGTTGGCGACCTCAAACCGAATGGTTTTGGTTACCTGCTTTAGTCGCACTGATGTTGCTGAGCGCGTTACTTTTCATTAGGAGAGACGATGTCTGACTTTATTTTCCTTCATCCGCAGGCTTTATGGTTACTGCTCCCTGCGTTCATAGGCTTAGCTTTGCTAAGCTGGTTAAAACGCAGTGGGCAAGCGAATGCTTTGATGGCCCCTCATTTAGCCGCTTATTTTACTCAAGCGAAATCAGGGCACTATTTACGTTTACCTGGGATTTCGGTACTGATCGTTATCGTCATAATTGCCATCGCCGGACCGAGCTTTCAAAAACACGCCGTACCTGCCTCGCAAACTAACGACGCGAGAGTGTTGGTGCTGGATATGTCTCAATCTGTTTATGCTAATGACATTAAACCCAGTAGACTTGCCCAGATAAAATATAAGGCTCAGGATCTACTGCCGCTATTAAAGCAAGGGCAGACGGGTCTCATCGCTTACGCGGGTGACGCCTATACCTTAAGTCCACTCACTTCCGATTCTGCCACATTAAAAAACCTGATTCAGCACCTTTCGCCTGACATTATGCCTATTCAAGGGGCGCGCGCTGATCTCGCAGTACAGCAAGCCATAACTATGATGAAACAAGGGGGGGCAAAACAGGGGGAAATCGTTCTGTTTTCAGATGACCTTAGCGAGAAAGAGCAATCCAATATTAAAGCGTTGTTAAGCGATGGCCATTGGACTCTATCAGTGTTAGCTTTCGGGTCTAAAGCTGGCGCACCGATTCCGCTTCCAAATGGTTCATTATTAAAAAATAAAGCTGGGACAACGGTGGTTGCGAAGACCAACTTCCAAGCTCTAAAACAAGTCGCAAACATAAACGCTGGTCAGTTTAGCGCCTACCAAAGCAATAATAACGATATTGAGCAACTTGTCCGTACCGCAATAAACCCCTCGTTTGATAACGAGGTGCAGCAAGAGGTCGCTGATCAATCGGTCACCACTCATGTTAACAACGGGATTTGGTTACTGCCTTTCATCTTATTACTCATGCTGCCTTTATTTAGAAAAGGATTGATCTTCACTCTGCCTCTATTCTTTATCGTACTCGTTTCCAGCCCCTCCCCAGTGGAGGCTTCCCCCATCGCTGGTTGGTTTCAAAATAGTGACCAGAATGCGTATGGTGCCTTTCAAGACAAACGCTTTGAGCAAGCGGCGAACGAATTCACCGATGCGCAATGGCAAGGTGCAGCGAAATATGAAGCGGGTGACTATGCCGGGGCAATTCAAGCATGGCAATCACTCAATACGACCGAAGACATTAACAACTTGGCTCATGCGTACGCCCAAAATGGGGATTTTGATAACGCCATTTCAAGCTATGAAACCGTACTCGAACGTGAGCCTAACAACCTGGCAGCGCAGCAAGATTTAGCGACGGTTAAACAAGCGCAGCAACAGCAACAGCAACAGCAACAGCAACAGCAACAGCAACAGCAACAGCAAGATTCTGATTCAACAGACCAGCAAGGGCAACCCGAACAGAATAATAAAAACGGCAATAGTGAAGAAAACCATGCCGACGCTTCACAATCACAAAACGATCAAGATTCCACGTCGCAGGCGGATTCTTCTTCGGCTAACTCTTCACAAGCCGAATCTTCAAAAGAAAACAACATGGCAAATCGTGAGCAAAAGCCGTCGTCAACACAAGAAGCAAGCGAAGACAACGAGCCTAACAATACGCAAGGACAACAACCCAGCGATGAACAAAACCTAGCGGATAAGCAAGACTCAACGATCGACGCCCAGGCAGGTAAGAATGCCCAAGAAGCGGACACCAGCAGCGACACACAGAGCAATAATGCCATATCGCAGCACGATCAATTAGAGGCGCTAGATCCAGAATTGCGTCAACTCGAACAGGTAGAATCCGCGCGAGATCCGAGCCGCCTTATTCAAGCCCAAATGTTATTACAAGCTCGAGATAGAGAACAACCGACAGCTCAAGGGAAAAACTGGTAATGAAAAACATGAAATTGCATCCTTTGCTCCTAAGCTTATTACTCACCTTGTGTGGGCTTATCAGCTTTCCCTCTTGGGCTTTGAACGTGACCGCTAGCGTTAATAAAACCAAAGTCAGTAAAGATGAAGTCATTCAACTGCGAGTGGTCGCCGACGAAAAACTCGATGGGAATAAGGTCTCTTTTGATGCACTGAGCGGTGACTTCTATACTGGTCGCGCCAATTTTAGTTCTTCCGTTAACATTTTAAACGGCTCGCGAACGGACAGTAGTGTGTGGACTATTGCCATTGCACCACAACGGATAGGAAAAATTGTCATTCCAAGCTTTGATGTTGATGGAGTGAAAACGGCGCCAATCACACTGTCTGTGACAATTGATGAACAAACGCCAACCACCGATGATATGATTGAGGTCAGAACACAAATCGGCAAGCAGCAACTATTTCCTAAAGAAAGCACCTTATTAAACGTGCGGATTATCGTTAAAGTAGACCCTCGCCTGTTACAAAACCCTGAACTAGTTCAACCTATCGCCAATGGCGTATCGTTAGACGCGATTGGAGAGCCAAAGCAATACCAAGCCGTATTAGACGGTGTTGATGTATTGATCATTGATCAACAATATCGAGTGACAGCGAAAGACGCTGGTGAGTTTACTCTTCAGGCCCCAACACTCAGTGGCGGAGTGCTCTATGGTAATAATCGGAGTGGGTCGACTAAAATACTCACTCTAAACCACAAAGCACCGACACTTGCCATAACAGTGCACCCTATTCCTGAGAACTATCAAGGTATTTGGCTCCCCACTTCCAAACTTTCAATGACACAATCTTGGCAACGTGCTGATGGCAGCCTTGTGTCGTCTAATGACACTGAAATGGCGACAGGCGATGCGCTCACTCGAACCATCACATTAACTGCGATGGGATTGACGGCAAACCAGCTCCCTAACCTTTCGATAAAAAACCCAAACGCGTTTCGCGTCTATCCGGAAAAACCTACCTTTACCGAAAATAGTGATGGTTCAGTCACCATGACCACCAAACAAGTATTAATTGCCAAACAAGCGGGGGATTATGAGTTACCCAAGATCACGGTGAATTGGTGGAATACCACCACGAACCTCGCTGACCAATCTACATCTCCCGGATTAACCGTTAGCGTGCAACAAAGCGATGAAACCGGGATTTCATTTGCGCCAGCAGATGTACCCCCCCCTGCAGAAGTGGTCAAAGACCCTGGGCTTTGGCCATACATAAGTGGCATTTTGGCGATGCTTTGGCTATTTTCGACATTCATGTGGTACAGGGCAAGCAAACACGCACCACGTTCAAACGTTGAAACTCTGCAAACTGGCGACAGCAATTTGCCTATCAAGCAGCGCTTAATACAAGCCATCAAAGATAACCGAGCCATTGAGGCGCAGTCTGTCTTCCATATGTGGATTAAGTCGAACCAAGGTTTGTCGGCATCAACCGTGGCACAAATTCAAGCGCAGCTTACTGAGATGAGTCGTTTATCACTCACTGGCGAATTAGAGCGCAATGAATCGAGTTCTTGGGATTCAAGCCATGTTATCGGATTAATTGGAAGTGCAAGGTTAACCAAAGAAGGCCATGAATTACCGCCGCTATAAGGCTATTCAATCTGTTCAATCTGATTTAGTGGATGAGCGATCTCGTAACACTTGAAATACTGGATACTACCCATAAAAAAAGCGCCCTTAAACGGGCGCTTTAAGCAATGATTAACTCATTGTTAACATCGATGGTCGCTTATAGGTAGAAACGAGTACCGATGATGAATTGGTTGTCTTTACGCTTACGGTAATCAACTGTGCTACCAGTTTCGCCTTGGTTGTCGAAGTTGTAGCCAGTGTAGGCACGTAGACGTGGAGAAAGCGTGTATTCAGCTTGGATAGACGTACCAGACTTAACGCGAACGTCGTTCTGCATGTCTTTCATCTCTTCGTGCTTAAGAATTAGGTTAAGACCCATGTCTAGACCGTAAGCAAGGATAGAATCGAATGCTTCAGTTTCAGCAATAAGCTTGCTATCGAACGAGTTCATGTTCTTGTTGCTTGCTAGTGTAGCAGCAACGTATAGACCAGAACCGAAGTTACCGTACTTACCAGATACTAGGTGAGAGTCAGCCAGTTTAGCTACGCCACGCTCAGTGATGTTACCGCTGTTGAATGCGTAGTTCGCATTGAAGCCTGCAATCGTATAACCAGCTGCAACTTGTGCACGGTTTTGTGAGCTCAACCAAGTTTGAGTTTTGGTTCCATCAACGATTTCGCCAGGCGCTACAACATCACCCGAGTCGTTATATTGAATGGTTTCGCTCACAGAGTTAGCACCCTGCCAACCAGCACCAACTGTCAACGCTCCTGCATCACCAAAATCAATAGTGTTGTAGTAAGCCGCTAGTTTATCCGCACGAGCTGTACCGAAGAAACCGTGGTTGTCGTATAGGAAGTCGTTTGACCAACCGATTGGCGTATCAACAACACCTGCCGCCATGTAGTAAGGAGACCACTGTGTACCCGCAGCAATGCGACCGTATGTCTCGTGACCAAGACCGATGTAGCCTAAACGAGTTTTGAATGTGTCTTTGCCGCCTTCAAGCATGTTCATCGCCCATTCCGCTTTGAAGTCTGCCTTGAAGCCGTGACCAATGTCTTGGATTACTTCGATGTTGATACGTGGCGATGTCTCTGTAACACGTGCATCTTTACCCGCGTGAGCACCCGTTAGACCGATAGTCGCGTGACCACCGATAGACATTTGAGTGCCTTCTTTGTTGTACACTTCTAGTGCGTTTGCTTGAGTACCGATTGCAGCAGCTGTTACTGCAAGTGCTAATAGTGTTTTGTTCATTACGATTTCCATATTGACGGCTTATTATCGAGCTGTATCGCCCGATAGGTGTTTAAAGTGTTTCCTTAACGAGAGAAGCTGGCAGGCCACTCGGTGTTAAAGACGCTAAAAACGTGAACTTGAAATATGGAATTACTTTAAATTGAGAGTTCCCGAATGTGTCGTGAAACAAACTGAAATTTTAGAGAGCCAGGAACAAGAGACTTACCCATTCAAAAACAATAACTTACACATAAAGATTTATAAACAGTGAGAACCTTATACTTATTCGTAGGTTTTCTTTTATTTTTTTCATTGGTTCTGTGAATTAAATGCAATCACTACCATTTACCACGCAAACACAAGGCGCAAAAAAGCCGCTCACAAGGAGCGGCTTTCATCAAACTGTTGGAGCTAAATGGTCATTTTTTCCTTATAGGAAGAAACGAACACCTGCCATCCATACGTTGTCACGTGCTTCTTTGAATTCGCCCGTACCTTGAAGATCGAACTCATAGCCTGCGTATGCGCGTAAACGAGAAGTTACGTCGTACTCAGCTTGGATAGCTGAAGTCGCGTAAATAGTTTCGCCTTGGTAGCCAGCACCAAGAACTTTATCACCGTCATACTTAACTGACTCGTAGTTAACTGACAGGTTCAAGCTGTTAGATAGGCCGTAAGCTAAGATTGCTTCGTATGCTTTAGTGTCGTCTAGTTGAAGACCTTGAGCACCTTTATCGTAACTTGTCATATAGTCATTCATTGCATAAACACCAGCAACGTATAGACCTTTACCGTAAGTACCGTACTTAGCCGATACAAGGTGAGATGTAGCTTTATCATCTAGAATCTGAGTTGTTGAACCAGTAGAAGTGATATCACCGCCGGTGTACGCATAGTTAACACCAAAACCAGCTACATCATAACCAAGTTGAACTTGTGCACGTTGACCAACGTTGAACTGACCATTATCTACCACTGGACTTGTAGACGCTGTTCTGTTATCGATGTCGCTTGCGCCTTGCCAACCTAGACCAAAGTTGAATGCACCAGCATTATCAAAATCGAATGCATTAGTGTAAGCAATCATTGATTCTGCACGGCCAGTACCGAACGCGCCGTGGTTGTCGTATAGGAAGTCATTCGCGAAAGCGATTGGAAGATCCGCAACGCCACCAGCTGTGTAGAAAGGTGCCCATTGAGTACCTACTGCTACACGACCCATTTCTTCATGGCTCACACCGATGTAACCAAGACGAGTAGTGAAAGAGTTGTCACCGCCGTCAAGCATGTTTAGCGCCCACTCACCTTTAGCATCAGCAGTAAAGCCATTGCCTAGGTCTTGAGTTGCTTCGAAGTTGATACGTGGAGAAACAGAGTTTACGCCAGCTGCTGTAGACTCAGCGTCTGCAACGCCTACAGATACGTGACCGCCTACTGCGAAAGTAGAACCGTCTTTGTTGTAAAGCTCAACTGCTTGTGCAGATGTACCGAATGCTGCAGCTGCCACTGCTAGTGCGATAAATTTTTTGTTCATTGGGATTTCCATATTTCAAGTTTTGTGCGCCAAACATCTACATAATGAATGACATAACGTACATGAAGCTGTTACGTACACAGACATAACACCTATGCATGTAACCCACTTAATGTAACGCTGGATTAACATGACGAAAATCACTCTAACCCTAAAGTTCCCAAAGCTTTCATAAAAAGACGTAAAAGATTAAAAACAGTGTTTTCTATTTTAATTAATCACATTAAAACAACAACTTAAAATAAATATAAAAAAGATAAAACAACCTAAATAAGCGTAAATTTGAGTCATTTTTATGCAAATTGACTTTTTGCGTGGGGAAATTTTACACTCTGCTAGCTTTTTATTGTTGCTTCCTCATGCGTAATTTCAATCGCTTAGCGGATCCTCCCTTCTTTAAACTAACGTGCAAATCTAGCTTAAATTTCGTTACCGAGGTGTAAACACCGTCCTTAACCTAGAAAAGCATGCCCTTCCCCATGGCTATTCCCTCTCCCCAAACATGAAATTGGTTATAAAAATGCCAATGAAGTACGCAACATATGAGCCACAGGTCACAAAACTAGCATAAAACTTGAACTTACCCCTTTCGGATCAGGAAAGTTCCGAATGCCGTTCTATTCTTGCTTTAGTTACTGATGTGTATGCAGGCATTGGTAAATAGCAATGGCGACATTGCAGTGGTGATACAAATTAAAGGAATATAATTATGAAAATGGCAGCCATCGCAGCAGCGATTACAACAACACTCGTCTCTGGTTCAGCTTTAGCGGCAGAGGTTTATAATTCGGATGGGACTTCACTCGGTGTAGGTGGTCGAGTTGAGTTTCGTGGCGACTTTCAAGGCCGGGCATCAGGAGATGAGCTAAGCGGAACCATGGATAACCAATCTCGTGTCCGTATTAACATCGATGCAAAAACCAAAATCAACGATGACCTTTCAGGTATTGGCTTCTACGAAGCCGAACAAAGCTCTAACTCATCAGGTGACAACAAAAAAGGAACTAACGGTCTTGAGTTCAAGCAGCGTTATTTGTATGCTGGACTAGAAAGTAATGACAACACCATAACGTTTGGTCGTCAAGACACGGCAACCGTACAACTATCTCAAATGTCGGATAATGCCAGTACCTATAGTGGTGCTCAAAAAGAGTTTATCAACGCTGGTAACGAACAAGTAAACAATACTTTTGGGTACTCAGGCTACTTTATGGATGCCTTATCTCTTAAGGCCAGTTATGTGGCTGGAGATAAAGCAAGTAGTAACGGCTATGGCCTTTCTGGCATATACACGCTTCCTTTTGGTCTTGGTATCGGCTTGGGTTATGCCGCTAACGAAAATGACGGTTCACAAGATTCTACACAGTTTATTGGCGGTCTAAATTATCGCTGGAATAGTCTGTATGTTGCGGGGACTTATACTCAAGGTGAGGGATCAGCAAAACTGCTTACATCCAATAACGACTATAAAGGCTATGAGTTAGTTGCTCACTATAAGTTCGACAGTGGTTTCCAAGCTGTCGCGGGCTATCAAAAAGGGGAAATAGATCCTGAGGGTGGTGAAAAATACAACGTAAGTGATTACTTTGAACTAACAGGGAAGTATTTCTTCAATAACACGATTCATAGTTATATTTCCTATAAATTCAATAACCTCAAGAAAAGTGATGAGCAGACTAAAAATAGTGCTGGGGACTATGCTGACGCAGAAAACTCTCTTCGTCTAGGTCTACGTTACGACTTCTAATTACCTAACTAATTTAAGTTATACACAAAGGGCGATTTATTCGCCCTTTCTTACTAAGTAGCTACTTCTATTCCCCCACACAACACCAACTGAAACCAAACTGCAATATCCCCTACATTTCACTGTAACAACCAAACCCTAACCTACCTGCATTCCAAAAAGACATGTGTCTACAGAGACTTAATAGGTAACTAAAATGAAAAAAGCAGTTTTGGCAAGTGCAGTACTGGCAGTGATGACATCAGGTTCAACCCTCGCAGCAGAAGTATACAATTCTGAAGGTACGTCGCTGAAAATCGGTGGCCGTGCTGAGTTTCGTGGTGATTTCATTGGCAATAGCGGCAAAGAAATCGAAGGCACGATGGCAAACAAATCTCGTTTTCGTATTAATGTCGGTGGTGAAACGCAGATCACTGATAACCTTACTGGCTTTGGTTTCTACGAAGCAGAGCAAGGGGTTGAATCAACTGGTGATAAAAAGGCGGAAATCGAATTAAAACAGCGTTATATGTACGCTGGTATCGGTACTCAATTCGGTGACATTTCATTTGGTAAACAAGATACGGCTGGCGTACAAATTTCTCAAATGTCAGATGCAGGCCAAATCTGGACTGGCGGACAAAAAGAATTCATCAACGCCGGTAACGAGCAAATCAACAATACTATTGCGTATGCCAATACTTTTGCTGACGCCTTTGATGTAAAAGCCAGTGCAATTTTGGGATCGGATAAAAATACCGATGGTTATGGCTTATCGGGTATCTACGCGACACCATTTGGTCTTGATATCGGTTTAGGCTACGCGCAAAACGGTTTAGGCACTGAACCAACAACGAACGAAGACAAGGGTGACGCAGACCAAATCATAGGTGGTCTAAGCTACTCTATCGCCAGTTTGACACTAGGCGGTACGTATACGCAAGGCACCTACAAGAACACTGGTAGCAGCGATACGAACTATAACGGCGTTGAGGTTTCTGGTACCTACAAATTCGACGGTGGCTTCCGTCTAATGGCAGCTTACGCAAAATCAGAAATTGAAGGCAAGGGCGCTAGCCAAAACAAATATAATAAAGATGATTTCATTGAATTAACGGGTCAATACCACTTCAATAAATCACTACGTACCTACCTATCCTATAAAATCGATAACCGTAACAAAGATGATTATAGCGATATCGATGGCACGAAAATCAGCTATGACGTTGAAAATACCCTACGTCTAGGTCTTCGCTACGATTTCTAGACATCTCTGAGTCATCAAGAGCGAAACGAATACAGCAAGTCGAGGTCATGTCCTCGGCTTGTTTGCATTTGGTCTCTACTCTTTACAAAATAAGATCGTCCATCCTTGCTTTTCTCCTCTTTCTAAAGCCCTTATCCCGCCAACCAGTATGACTCTGCCGAGGATAATCGGTTAAGTGTCAGTTTCCATAGTTATGTTTCCATAGTAATATCAGCCAACCAACACTAAGAACCCATACTATGAGTCAATCACATCACCCGCTTCAAGGCGCAGTTTGGATGCTATCCGCTGGCGCTGCTTTTGCGCTAGTCAATAATATTGCCCAAATTGTTAGCATTAATCACGGCATGTCGTCGACCATGATTGCTCTCATTCAATATGCGATTGCACTTATTGTTATCCTCCCGACCCTTCGCAACAGTGGACTGTTTCGCTCGCTCCGCACCCAGCATTTTGGTGCACACCTTTTCCGTATCCTACTCTCTGTCATAGGTATCCAATTATGGATGTGGGCGCTCGCTTACCCCGTGCCTATTTGGCAAGGGATTGCGTTGCTGATGACCTCCCCGCTCTTTGCGACATTAGGCTCAGGGCTAATACTCAAAGAGCAAGTGGGATACGCCCGTTGGTTTGCCACAATATGCGGCTTTATTGGCGCACTGGTGATTTTAGAACCTTGGTCTGATTCATTTAGCTGGGCGACGTTGCTTCCAGTCGGAGCGGCCTTTTTCTGGGCTTGTTATTCTTTGATGGTCAAGAAACTCTCAGCGCATGACGCGCCTTCTACGATGGTCATCTATCTATTGCTGCTCATTACGCCGTTTAATTTCATGCTAGCACTACCTACATGGTCGCTACCATCCTCAGGCGTTATTTGGGTCTATCTTATTGGCGCTGGGGCGTTAACTGCATTCGCTCAATGGGCGATTGTAAAAGCATACTCCGTTGCCGACGCGTCTTTCGTTCAACCTTTTGACCACGCCAAACTACCTATGAACGTTCTCGCCGGTTGGCTAGTCTTTAGTTGGGTTCCGCCAGGGCGCTTGTGGATTGGCGCTGCTATTATTATTGCATCCATCGCGTTTATTACTCATTGGGAAACAAAGTCTAGAAAGTAAGTTCCATAAAATAATCATTTCATGTGAAATAAATCGGTGATGAGCGCGTTCTTATACTTATATGGACACATTTTCTTGTTCTTATATAAATACAGTTAAGAGGCAGATAACCATGGCGAAGCCAATCAAAGTCACTCTATATCGTTGGGCAGGGAGCTGGGGCCCATTCAAAGTCAATATTCCCTGCGGTGAGTGCACATTGACCAAAGACATTCTTAACGATACGTTTGCTCACGAGTTGAATGGCGTACCGGTTGAGTTAGAAGTAAAAGACTGGCTGTCTAACTGGTGGGAGCCACTTAAAGTGGGCGCTTGGCACGCTCCGATTATTATGGTCGAAGGTAAAGTCATTAGCCAAGGAGAAGCATTAAACCGCGGCGTGCTGGTGCAGTCCATTATCCAAGAGTGGACCAAGCAAGATGAACTAACTGGCTCTATTGTTTTTGGTAAAGAAACGTGCCCTTACTGTGTCAAAGCAAAGCAGCTGCTTAGCGAGGCTGGAATTGACTTCCAGTATCACGATGTGGTTAAAGACAGTGCGGCACTGTATCGAATGATCCCTGAAGTCAAAGCTCATATCGGCGAGAAAACCCCCGTCACGGTCCCACAAATTTGGATGGATGGAGAGTACATCGGTGGTGCTGAACAATTAGAGCAATGGCTAGCAAAGCAGCCTATCGCTTCTAGTAGTAACAATGTCGTGAACTTTAACGAAAAATCAGCGTCTTAGCGTGCATTTCGGACAATAACTAGTCGTCATGTGCGTATAAATGCAATGGCGGTTACGTAAATAATGGTTACGTAATAATTAAAAAAGCTCGCAGAATGCGAGCTTTTTCATGTTAATTCCGACTTTTCTTATTTGCGTAGCTTTTTCATCATTCGCTTAAGAAATGACTTTTTCTTTGGCTCAGGTTTGCCATAAAGCATGTCATCAATCATTTTTTTGGCGGCAAGCTGGCTTACGTATGCGGCGCCTAATTCATAACCCATGATTTTTCTCACTAATCTATCAGTAGTTTTCAATTCGACGCGAATTCTATACTCAATCCAAAAAAACACAAGACATAGATCACATTTTTGGTGTAACTGAAATTTATATCTTGCATAACGTAACCTCTCTGTTAACAGATTTACTCACATCTTAGACCACTAATTTAGGGCTCCCTTTCCGCTCATCTACGCGATATCAAGTCATTTCGTCAATCAAACATTATTGTCAGAACGATTAACACTACAAAAAATTCAATCGTAACCAATTGATATATATGTATGCTGTATGTTTTTTATGCCATTCCATTTTGGCATTTCGACCATTCCACACTTTCACCGTATTGTTACTTATACTTTCCGCCATCAAATTCTTGTAATGGACATCAGAATAATCCTGCAACTGTCATGCAGCACCATGAGTGAAGGACCCAATTTGATTCTCTTTTAATCTCTCACTTTCAACAAGGTAATGCGAATGCTCCGCTCACAATCAAAAGACTGCCTCGTTATTGATAACTTTCCATTGGTAAGAGAGGCTATTTCACGCATCGTCTCTAGCATCGAGGATATCAACTTAGTTCATCAAATTTCTGATATCCAGGTCGCTCTAGACCTAGTAAAAGCAGGAAGTATTGACTTGATCGTACTAGACGTCAATCTAGCAGAAGCCGATGGGTTTGAGTTTATGCGTCGAGCGTTTACAGCGGGCTATCGAGGCAAAGCCATTTTTATTTCTAGTTATGGCTACCCAATCTACTCAGAAACCGCTTATAAATTAGGTGTAAATGGATACATCAGTAAATCTGAAGATCCAGCTTTGATCCGAGACGCGATTAGCGGGGTCATGCGTGGTTACAATCTATTTAAAACCGACTATAAGGTCCGCAATAGAAAAATTGTCCTTTCTCAACGTGAAACCGTGGTATTTAACTACCTAAAGAAAGGCTATACCAACAAACAAATATCAGAATTTTTGTCGTTAAGCGCTAAGACAATTAGTACTTATAAATCACGTATTTTAGATAAATACGAAGCAAACTCTATCGTTGAGTTGGTGAATTCTCATGACGTGGTAGAAAGCGAAATACGCCTTGCCAGCTAAATATCGACCTAGCTAAGTACCAACTACGCTAGATCGTAACTCAATGGTGACGAGCCTCTCGTCACCATTGATGCTGCTTACACTACAAAAACCACACCAAGATGACTCGCCCTCTTCATGTCACTGGTTCGACGAACTCATCACTTTTTTGACAATTTTATGCAGCATCATGTGGAGCGGGCTCTGCCTGTTGCTCTGTTTCATACACGCGACCAACGGCGTGTGAGGCTGTATGTTTTCGGGAAAAGGGATAAATCGAAACTCAGAACCAGCCACAAGATGTCTGGCTAATAGCGCCGAATAATTATGCTGCCTTAACACTTGGTATGTGGTGGTTAGGTTATCCAACCGTAGACGGTAGTCTAGATGATAATTATTTTGGTCCATTAACTTAATCAGCCGCTGGTGGATGTCATTCCAACCTCTAACTTCAAAAAAAATACTCGGGTGCTCAAAGACATCTTGCCAAGTTTGAATACTGCTCTGTCGTCCTACTAATGCCCCAATTTCTATATGAAACAAGTTCGTTTGGTAAATAGATTTAGGGCAGTCCTCATTAAATATTTGTACTCCCAAGTGTATCTTACCGTTACCTAAGTCTTGGTAAGTACTCTCTCTCCACGTTCTCAATTCAATCATAGCTTTTGGGAAAGCCTCACGAACTGCTTGGTAGATCGGCTCACCAAATTGTTCCAGCGCCACATTATAGAATGCTAGTCTTATTGATTGTTCGTAATTTTCCGCATCAAAGGTTTCACCATGTTGCAAAGCTTGCTCTACCGATTTTAATCCCTGCTCAATGCCCGGAATTATTCTTTCTAAATAGTGGGTAGGCTCAAAACCTTCAACCGTTCGGACAAACAAAGGATCTTTTAATTGCTCTCTTAACTTGGACAAGTGCTTACTCACCGCACTTTCTGTCTTACCTAAGTGAGCCGCGACTGTTGTCAGATTTCGATATTGGTAGATCATAACCAAGACTTTTAATAGGTTAAAATCGTGCTCTTTATGCAACTAAATATCCTCTCATTACTTTTATTCACATATTGCTGTTACTCAGCTAAAGCCTTCAGGTTAATACTCAATCTGGTGCGTATTTTTTTTCTTTTGCTAAGTAAAGCCGCGCATCCGCGCGTTTTAACACATTTTGTAACGATTCATGCTCTCGCAGTTCACTCACCCCAAAACTGATATTAAGTGCTAAGGCTTCAACTCCAAATGGTTTAGACGCCACTTCACTAGCTAGCTGCTTCGCAAGATTATAGGCTGCCGGCCACTTACACCCAGGAAGGATGACGATAAACTCGTCGCCTCCGCTTCGAATTAGATAGTCGCTCTCTCTAAAACATTGACGCATACTCTGTGCAATATGGATAATCGCTTCATCGCCAACATGATGTCCATATGTATCATTGATGGTTTTGATCTTATCGCCATCAATCGCAATAACAGTGATACCCTTCTTTTCCATCGCGTATTTTATTGCGCTGTCTTTCAATATTGCCCGATTATATAAACCCGTTAATTCATCTTTTCGTATCGCAACTTCAGCTAATTTAAGCTTAACGCGCTTAATTTTCAGTTCTTCTAATTTGTTGATCACATACATCAATACAAGAAATAGTCCAATAAGAAGCCAGCCATAATCAATGACTATCTTACTGTAAGGTAGCCGATACGTAGCTAAAAAGTCGTCATCAGCTAAATAATTGGCAGAGTATGCATGATCAGAAAAAGGATAGCGCAAGTCTTCAATAATCACTTGTCGACCAGATGAACTCTCTAGAGACACGTAATCCTTATTAACTAAAAATGGGAATTTGTCTAAATAAACATCAACATTGACATCACCTATCATCACGCCTTCGAAATAGACCGGACTGGATATCGTGATTATCGGTTGTTCTGTGACGCTGTCTTTGTAGACGTTGGACACAACGAGTCTGTCTTTCAAATCGCTATCGCTAGCATATTTGGAACACGCTAAAGAAGACTGGCACATTTTTCGAGAGAATACCGACTCAAAGGATAGCGGGTTTTGATCAAAAGAGTGAGCCGACATGATTTTCTCGCCCTCATACGAGCGATAATAATATAAGACCTCTCTCACATTAACCAACTCTGGCATACGCGTAAAGATACGATTAACCGTGATACTGACGATGCGTTCGCTTTTCGTCAGTTCTGCGTGACTATCAGAAGCGTATACCTTACCATTTTTCAGATAAGGACCTTGTAAAGTGATGCCTTGCTTAGCGGCAATTTCAGCTTCAAACAGTGCTCCGAGCAAGTATAACGTAGACTTATAGTCAGAAATTGATTTCGTCACAAGGTGAAACTTCGCGACCTCGTTATCGACAAGCTTATCAACCGCTTTATACAACACAATCGTATAAATCCCCAAAGACAACAATACCGCCTTGAGTACAATCGTTGTATGGATTTTTGTCAGTTTGTGCATAGTCATCAAATACTTAATCCAAAGGTCTCGCGAATGACCGACAACGGTCAACAGCACTTAACTAAGTATTATCTCGATTTCAGCGAAGTCAAACAACTCAAACGCAACAATTATTGTCTAAAAAGAGAAGCGTAGCAGCAAGAGAAGGGAGAAGCTCTGTAAACCGAGAGTCACCTAGCCGAGTGTGACTTTATTTTAATCATTGAATCTATGTTCTGACGTTGTTTTAAGAGGTCTACAGAGCTTAACTGTAGTTTTACACTTATTAATAAATTAATAAACTGCAGAAAATGACAGGTTGACATATTGCTGTTTTTTAGAAAACAAGCTGAGCGTTCTATCAGTTATGCTTATGGTTCACTCGCGATAACCTCTGATTGTTATACAACCAAGAGGACATCCTATGGAACCGATCATTACTATTTGTACTTATAATGAGCTGACAGATCAGCAAAAACTCGAGATGCATCAGCTGCGCTATCAGGTGTTTGTCGAGCGATTACAATGGTCTATTAACACTAAGGACCAGCTGGATATCGACGAGTATGATCGCCCTGACTCCAAATATATTATTATTGAATATGAAAACAAGGTCGCCGCATGCTGGCGCTTGCTTCATACCAACAGCGCTTACATGCTCAACAATACCTTTCCTGAATTGTTACAAGGTGAGGTTTTTGATGATGAATCGATTGTAGAGCTCACTCGATTTGCCGTTGATAGAGAAATAGCCAAACGAGCAAGCCATATTAACTTTACCGCTATGCTGTTTTACCTCGTTGTGCAGTATGCCATTGAGCAGGGCTACACCGAGTACGTCACACTGACATCGACAGGGATTGAGCGCATCATGAGATTAATTGGTATTCCAAGTTGTCGAATTGGGGATGGTAAGGTACATCTACTCGACACTACACGCAGCGTTGCACTGCGCGTCCCTGTAGATGATGCTTTACGTCACTGGTTTGCCAACACTACGATACACCAACATAGGTTCGATAGAGCCAGTTAACAGTGCCTTAGACACAGCCTGAGTGCGAGAGAAAGCATTAAGTTTTTCACTCGCATTCTGAATATGAAAGTTAACCGTCCTTTCAGAGCAACCGATAATCTGTGACACTTCCCATGAGCTTTTGCCCTCTGCAACCCACGCTAAGCATATTTGTTCTCGTAAAGTTAAGTCTGACTCGACAAAGCCTGGTTGCTGTTTACACACCTCGTACCTTACATCATTGATGTAGTCAGCAATTAAGCTGCCGACGTAAGTCGCCAATAGTATTGACTCATTTGTCAATATGGACGAGCTTTTACGATTTGAAAAGCTAAGTAACCCCAAACAACCAAAATTGGCTCTAAGTGGCACTGTAATACCATCACCGAGCCCGAAATCAGACGCTAATTTAACGACATTTTTACTCTCATGCTGTCCATTTTTGATTATGTCATTCCATAAAATGGGGGCGGTGCTATTGCGGCAATGAAGGACAACTTCGTCAAAATACATCACCTCATTATTTTCATAAAAGTCACGCCAGTTGATTGGCTGATTCGTTAACACCACGTTTTCAGCGCGCATCAACGTCACAGGGACAGAAACCGCAAACAAGAAGTGCTCAAAATCAAGGACATCTGTGACCTCAGCTAATTTTTTATTGAGTCCATCTAAGCTAAATTCATCTGCTTCCTTGAGATCTCGCTTTAATATTTGATTGATTTTATCTACTGAATACACGTGGTTAAAGTGGCTCTTGGTTAAATAATAGTACGAGTTAACCCATAAAATGATATGCGGCTAATTGAACTAAGATAACTTGCACACTATAAAAATACAATCAGAGGATGTTCAAAGCGCATGCACAAAACAATTTTTCAAGAATGCCACGCATTCTTTAATGCGTTTAGGTTGGTATCGATCACGATGATAGATTAGCGACAATGGCACAGGTTTAATCCCCCAGTTTTCAAATACGGGAACTAATTGCTTCGAATCCAATTCAGGCTGGCAGTACATCGCTGGCACTCGAATTATTCCTAGCCCTGCTTTTGCACTATTAACCAACACTCGTCCATTCTTACAACTTAAACGACCATAAATCGTTGTTTCTACTTTTTCATCACTACTATCATGAATGAATTGCCACTTTGTCACCGAACCCGTTAAACAATTATGCTGCCTCAAATCTTTTGGATGCTCGACAGGGTTCGCCTTTGCTAAATAATGAGGGCTAGCCAAGGTTAGCATCTCAATATCAATTAAGTGTCGAGCAACATAGTTAGCATCGGGTAACTCTCCCATTCGGATAGCAATATCAAACTCTTCTTCAAGTAAATCAACGCGGTGACTGGAGAAATCCAACTCAATTGACACTTCGGGATACTGCAAAGAGAATTCAGATAGATACTTCGCAACCAACTCTTCACCAATGTAACCGCCCACACAATTAATATTGATGCGCCCTTTAACTGTATCAATATCATCGATTGCAGCATGAACCGCCTGATCAATGGTATGCAGGGCACTATCGCAACTGGCCAGTAAAGCTTTCCCTGCTTGAGTCAGCTTCATTGTGCGCGTAGTACGTATCAATAAACTCACTCCCATCTCTTTCTCAAGAGATTGGATTTGCCTGGATACGTGAGATCTCGATACTTTTAGCGCTTCAGCAGCTTTAGTGAAATTACCTAAGTTTGCTACTAGCACAAACGCTCGGACATCAAGCAAATTAACAGAAGGGTGCAACATATCGACTATTCCTATAAAAGCATGGTTTGATTTTGTCGTTATTTGCCAAATTTGCAACCGAAACATCACCAGTCATACATTTACCAATGAACCTGGTCAAAAATCAACCCAATGTGACCACTGCAATAGTTTTACATGATGACATTAATACGAAATTAACACCTACTCAACACTATTAGCACAGCCCAAAAACCTGCAGTTTTCATCCGAATTAATTTATTGTTTTAGATCATCGCTTCGTTAGGTAATTGTCGTGCCACAAATCAATTTCCTGTACATTTTCTGACACATTTAGAAATAAATTGTTGCGTATTTTAACTGAATAAAAGGACAATTATGTTAGAACTACTTATTGGCTTAATAGTGACAGTAGCCGTGGGCTATTTCATTGTTAAGGGCTACAAACCCGCAGGCGTTTTATTGACAGCTGGTATTGCACTGCTCTTACTCACAGGCGTGTTGGGGCACACTATATTACCTTCCAAGATCGCTTCAACGGGCAATATGGTTACGGACTCACTAGAGTACGTGAAATATATGCTCCAGTATCGCGGGGGTGGTCTTGGTATGCAAATCATGCTGCTGTGTGGTTTTGCGTCTTACATGACTCATATTGGCGCCAATAACGTGGTGGTTAAACAGTTTTCTAAGCCATTGTCGTTCATCAAGTCTCCTTATGTATTATTGGTCGCGGCGTATATTGTTGCCTGCTTGATGTCGCTAGCAGTCAGCTCTGCGACTGGCCTGGGCGTACTGCTTATGGCAACCTTATTTCCAATGATGACAGCGATGGGTATCTCTCGTCCTGCAGCGGTTGCAGTGTGTGCCTCACCTGCTGCCATTATTCTTTCCCCGACATCTGGTGATGTTGTTATTGCTGCCGAGAAATCTGGACTCGCGCTTGACGTGTTTGCAGTACAAACTGTACTTCCTGTGTCCATTTGCGCCATCATTGTCATGGCCGCCGCGGCATTCTTCTGGAATAAGTACTTAGACCAAAAAGAAAATACACCAATGGAGCGTGTTGATGTCTCCGAGATGAAAGTAGACGCACCAGCGTTCTATTGCTTACTTCCATTCTTGCCTATTATTGGTGTTTTTCTCTTCAATGGTCGCACTATTCCCGGCCTATCACTCGATATCTATACTATTGTGGTCGGTTCAATTTTCATTGGTGCTGTGATCAACTTCATCACGCAAAGGTTCAATGGTAAAAAGACGCTAGAAGATTTAGAGTCATGCTACCAAGGAATGGCCGATGCATTTAAAGGTGTGGTGATGCTGTTGGTTGCTGCTGGTGTTTTTGCACAAGGCTTAATGTCTATCGGCGCGATTGATAACCTACTTCATCTTGCGGACTCAGCCGGCGCTGGCGGAGTGGCATTGATGCTAATCCTCACAGGTCTTACTGTGGCAGCGGCAATCGCGACAGGCTCTGGTAATGCACCGTTTTACGCCTTCGTTGAACTGGCGCCTTCTCTGGCAGCGAAAATGGGCCTTAACCCTGCGTTCTTGATCATTCCTATGTTGCAAGCGTCTAACCTTGGTCGTACGATTTCACCGGTTTCAGGGGTTATCGTCGCTACCTCTGGCATGGGTAACATCTCACCATTTGAAGTCGTTAAGCGTACTTCTGTTCCCGTCATTGCAGGGTTGATCACCGTGATTATTGGTACAATGGTACTCGTACCAATGTCGGTATAACCACCGAATAGAAAATAAACTCATTAAAAATGGGAAGCATCATGGCTTCCCTTTTCTATATCCGCTCTAATTTATTCAAATGAGTGCTTTGAATGAATTAGAAGGCTTCTCCAACCGATAAATAGAAAGCATTCTCTTCTGGCCCTTTTGCGACATCGAGTCGAATGTTCATTTTTTTCTGCTCAACAGGCTGCCATCTAAAGCCAACCCCTTTCGTCACGATAGTACGTTGACTAAGAATATCTTGCTGCGCTTCTGACGTTTTACCCAGTCCCAGAAACGCAACCAAACCAAACCTTGGCATAAATGTCCAGCGACCTTCAAACTGACCTTGCATGATATTGTCATTTCGATAACGTCCATGATTAAACCCTCGCATTTGTAAGGTAGGTTTCTCATAAAACGGTACGTCGCCGCCACTCATTTGCATGGTTACTTTAGAGGCAAAAACAACATTATCAATCACACTGGTATAATTACTTGTCGCAAACTTCCCTATCGCGTAATCACCATCCCCGCCCCATTGTTTGCCATAGTCCATATAGCTCAGCTGAGCAAACCATCCTGCCGTTGGGTAATAGTTATCATCTCGTGTATCAAAGTGAAGTACCGCCCCCACTCCAGCGGAGGACACTCGTTCGGCTTCAGGCCAGAATTCATTGAGATCATCGAATGCAATCTGGGTTTGCATGTAATTATATTGGGGTCCTAAATACCACGAAGAGTGACCAAGTTGAAATAGTGCTCTAAGCATCACACCACTCATTTCCATATTGTACTTTAGAGGATCATCAGCAAAAATTGGATCGTTGCCATCACCGAAATATTTTAGGTTCAACTTGCCATGAAAAATACCACCAGTATAACGAATGGAGTCATCTTTTAGCGCACCATCGTGAAAAGCTCCAACTAACCAGCTTTTCGTCGATGTCACCATACCGACGAGTGCTGTTGTGTCATTATGCGCTTTACTGTCTGGCTCCTTGGCATGCATATATAAGCCAACTAGCTGTACCCCAGTTCCTAGCGTCGGGTTAGACATTGGGATAGGTAAGGCGATAAACCCTTCCTTTTCTTCATTCGATTGCTTCGAGTCTTCTACTTGGTCTTTTTTGTCATTAACATGTTCTTGGTATTCAGCAGACGACGCCTGAACTGACATCAAAGTGCATCCAATACTAAGTATGATTAAAGAACGCTTTCCACACATCGTGATTCAATCCTTTGCAAAAGCCATATCTACCGTACATCGTACATCGTACATCGTACAGCCAATTTTAGAAAACATAAACCTTTGAATATTAAACAATAGGCGACTCTTGCACTCGCATACCCTGCCCATGTCACCACATAAAAAAAGCCGAGTCAGTAATGAAACTGACTCGGCTTCCTATTCTCTACCTAGTAAAGTAATGCGCTACTTATGCAGGGTTTTTCGCTTTGAATAAGATGGCATACATGACAGGAATAAACACCAACGTAAGGATCGTCGCAAAGCCTAAACCAAACATCACCGTGATAGACATGTTTACAAAGAACACATCACCTAGCAACGGAATCATACCTAAAATAGTCGTACATGCCGCTAGCATTACTGGTCTCATACGAGAGATAGAAGAGTCAATGATTGCATCATAGACCGACTTTTCTTCCGCTTGCATATCGATTTCTTCTAGCAAGACTATCGCATTCTTAATCAATAGACCTATCAAGCTAAGTGCGCCCAATAGAGCCATAAAGTCAAATGCACCATCAAGCAGTAGCAGACCGGCTGTGATACCAATAATTGCTAATGGAACAGTAATCCAAATGATCAGTGGCTGTTTTACTTTACCAAACAGTAATACCACTACAATGATCATCATAATAAACGATACAGGTATCGCGCTAAACAACGCGCCTTGCGCTTCCGCTGAATCTTCAAATTCACCACCCCAGTCCATAGAATAACCTGGTGGCAACTCAATCGCTTCAATCTGAGGCTTTAAACGCTCAAATAACGGCGCAGCAAGTTCACCTGTTGGGTTAGCCGAGGCAATAATCGTCGTCAATCGGTCACGACCACGAATCATCGCATCTTCCCAAACGGTCTCAAAAGCCACGACAACTTGCGCAATTGGAACCGTTTTTTCTAGTACAGGACTGTAGACCTGAGCATCCATCAGTTGGGCAACGTTTTCACGTTCGCTCGCATCCGTACGGAAGTAGATCGGCAGTAGCCTCACTCCATCACGATAGATACCGACTTGCGAGCCTTCACTTGCCGCTCGTAATGATGCGGTAAGCTCTGTACGTGTGATGCCTAGCTGACGAGCTACTTGCTCATTGAAGATAGGCTTGATCAACTTAACAGGCTGTCTCCAGTCGTTACGGACTTCTTTCGCTTCTGGATCCGCAAGCATTATCGCTTCTGCTTGAGAGGACAAATCCCTTAATACCGCAGGATCAGGACCAGCAAATCGCGCTTCAATTTTAGAGTCTCGTCCTGGACCAATCCGTAGGCTCTTAATTTTAGGCTCGATGCTATCGATATTGTCCGTCATGAACTTATCAATGTCCGCTTGCAGCGCAGCGATCATTTCACGGTTCTCAGTTCGAACAATAACTTGACCATACGCTTTGGTTGTATCTTGAGGCGTATAAACCAAGGAGAAACGTGATGCCCCCCCACCGATAAAGGTTGCCGTCCATTCAACACCCTCTTGTTCACGGATAAATTCCGCAACCTTCAAAGTGTCATCACGGGTTTGACGTATATCGCTGCCTTCCACTTCCCATACATCGACAAAGAACATCGGGGTATTTGCATTCGGGAAAAAGGCACTTTTAACAAAACCAAAGCCCCAGACAGATGCAACAAACATCGCCAAAATAATACTGATGGTCAGCGCTCGTTGCTTAAGTGCAAACTGAAGGACACTCTTATAGATAACAAAGCCCGCACCAGCGTATGGGTCTTTCTCTTCTTCACCCTCTTTGCGATCTTCTTTCTTAAGAAGTAATGCACACAGTAATGGCGTCGTTGAAACCGCCGTCACCCAACTCAATGACAGAGAAATCAAAATAACGTAGAAGAGTGAACGGGTAAATTCACCGGTATTACTTTGGGACATACCGATAGCTGCAAACGCTAGAATACCTACCGCAGTACCACCGAGTAGTGCCCAGCCATTAGCTCCAACAACTTCTCCGGCGGCCTTCATTGCTGGAACACCACGCTTAATACGTATCATCATGCCTTCGGCAACCACAATGGCATTATCCACCAGCATCCCGAGCGCTATGATCAAGGCTCCGAGTGAGATCCTCTGCAGTTCGATACCATACAGGTGCATAATTGCCAACGTACCTGCGACGGTAATCACCAGTACAGCACCGATGATCAAACCCACTCTCAGCCCCATAAAGGCCAATAGCACAACAACAACAATGATCAACGCTTCGACCGTATTGGTCACAAAGCCAGCAACGGATGCGTCAACTTCTTGTGGTTGGTTATAGATAATATCAAGGTTCATACCTAGAGGAATTTGATTCTCTAAGCTTTTGATTTTATCGTTAATTAAACCACCAACTTCTACCACATTCTTACCGCTTAGCATCGAAATACCAACGGTGAGTGACGGCTTACCATTAAAGTAAATAAGTTTCGACGGCTCTTCTTTATACTCACGAGTAACTTCTGCGATATCACCCAAACGAATGAGTTTTTTATCATCACTAGCAATCAGTAAGTCTTCAATCTCACTAACATGTTTGAAGCTTCCCGTCGGCTCGATTCGAATGAACTCAGGGCCAACACGGAATCGGCCTGAATCTGACACTAAGTTTTGAGAACTCAGTAACTTTTCGATTGTCGCCATGTCAATGCCAAGCTTCGCCATCTTGTTGCGAGACATTTGAACATAGACAACTTCTTGCTGATCACCATCAATAGAGACTTTTCGTACCCCAGGAACCAGTACCAATTGTTTCTTAAGGTTATCTGCAACATCTTTTAGCTCACGGAAGCTATACCCTTCGCCGTTTAGTGCTAAAAATCCACCATAAACATCGGCGAAATCATCAATGATTTGCGGCTCACCTGCGCCCGGAGGGAGCTTGTGTTTATTATCGGCGATCTTACGTCTGAGCTCATCATAGATACCCGGCATTTCTGCAGACGTGTATTCATCTTTAAACTCAATGGTAATATCGGATAGCCCTTCACGGGTAACCGAACGTTTAATACGCTTAACCTGTCCTAATAGACGTACCGCATCTTCAATATGATACGTCACCTCGTCATAGACTTCCTCTGGGGAAGCGCCTGGATAGGTTGTAATGATCTTGGCTTCTTTGATAGTAAAGGCTGGATCTTCCAGCTTACCCATTTCAAAATACGCCAAGACTCCGCCAACCGTCATTAGTAGCACTAGTAGCCAACTATTGACTTTATTTTTTACTGAATACTCACCTAAATTCATAAAACATCTCTTCTCGCTGAGTCAACAGTTATTGAGCTTGATCGATTTCTGGCATCAGACTTACTTCCATTCCTTCGTTTAAGAATGGAACACCAACCGTTACAATGCGCTCACCCATTTCTAAGCCGGACAATACCGTGATGCGGTCACCAGACATTGTCGACACTTCAATTGACTTAGGAGAAACGGTGTTGTCGTCGTTGACTACCCAAACCGTTGGGTTGTGTGCGTTATCACTGACAACAGCAGTACTTGGAACTTGAACCGTACGTTTCGTATCATTCAAGTTTGAAAAATCAGCTGTCACATAACCCGTCATGCCAGGAAGAATATTCTGATCGCTTGGCGCCTCCAGCGTTACAGTGACTTCAAATGTTTGTGTATCCGTGTCTGCTTTAGAGGAGACTTCCGTAATCTCTACCGGATATGGCTTTTCACGCGAACGATCAAAATAAGCAAATACTGGAATTTCAACTGGATCGTCGGCTTGCTGATCACGAATTTCTCTAACCAGCTTTTCCGGTACTGCAAACTTAAGTTCCAGTGTGTTTAAGTTTTGAAAAGAGAACACGACTTGCTTAGCTTCGACGTTTTCAAAGTTTTGAATACTACGTTGAGCAACATAACCATCAAAAGGGGCGACAAGTTTGGTATAGCTAAGTTGCGTTTTGGCATTATCATAACCAGCTTGCGCTTTAGTTAAGTCTGCACGAATTTGTTCATAATCTTTCTTCGAAATAAAGTTATCTTTTATTAGCTCTTTTGCTCGTTTGAAATCAGCTTGCAAACGTTGCAATGTCGCTCTTGCATCTCTCACTGCAAGTTTAAAACGCGTATCATCCAGTGTAGCGAGGACAGTGCCCTTTTTCACATCATCGCCTTCTTTTGCCGGAAGGGAATCGACCTTGCCTGAAACTCGGAAAGCCATTTCAGCGCGATCAGACGCTAAAACTCGTGCGGGAAATTCGCGAACCATACTTTGATTCTCTAACCCAATAACCAACGTTTTTACTGGACGTACAACAGGAGCTTCAACTGTCTTCTCTGGTTCTGGACTGCATCCAGTCAATGCAACGCCAATTAGCGCCGTCAGAGTAAGAACACGTAAATGAGTTTTCATAACAACCACCCAAAATAAAAATTTATAAAAGTTAAGACTATTATAGGCTAACAAAATCAATAACTACTTAATGGTACACGTTACATCAAGCCAAGCAAAAAGCAACATTGTGGACACAAAAATTCAACTTGAAATATCAGTGATTGAGTAAAAGTACGGATTGCAACCAATAGCCCTCTATAAGACCTATCTTTTAACGTAAGTTCATTATTCTTAGTTTTTTTTTACATTATATTGAAGCGGCAAATAAGTATCCCATACTAATAAATACAACCAATAATAGTGCGAGCGGTATGAATAGCTATTTAGCGAAATGGATAGTCGCTGTAACCTTTCTGATTATTTTTGCAGCATGGCTGTTGCACAGTTTTAACTCGCCCCTAACTCTCCATCAACTTGAAGAGCATGAACATCATTCGCTCGCAGATAAATATGATGCGCAACCAACCCCGCTAATTTCTCCTATTGAGGTAACTCAACTTAGCCCTAGAGAGAAACAAATAGCTAAAATCGGCTTTCAACTGTTTATCGATCCTAACCTTTCATCTAATGGCCAAATCAGTTGCGAATCTTGCCATCATATTTTCGACAATGGAGCAGAAAAGACCAAAGTCTCAACGGGCGTAAAAGGAGCAGGCACTAGGAATTCTCCGACAGTGTTTAACATTGCAAACAACACGCGATTTTTTTGGGATGGCAGAGCGTCGAGTCTCGAGCACCAAATGGATGGGCCTGTTCACAATCCGCTAGAGATGGATACGAATTGGGATAACATCATCAATTACGTTGAATCCGTACCGCATTATCGTGATCAATTTGACATCGTATGGGGTGGGAAAATAAACCTAGCTAATATTAAAGCATCTCTTGTTACCTTCATGGGGTCTCTCACTACACCGGATGCCCCGTTTGATCATTATTTAAAAGGCAACAAAATTGCCATCGAACCTATAGCGGAAAAAGGCTGGCAAAAATTTCAGTCTTTGGGCTGTATTGTGTGCCATCAAGGTACAAATGTTGGCGGTAACTTATTTCAAAAGTTTGGTAATGTAAAAGAAACAAGTATTCAAAGCCAAGACTTAGGTCGCTACAACATAACAGGCATTGAAATTGACAAAAACGTATTTCGCGTTCCAAGCCTTCGTAACGTGGCCAACACTCCCCCCTACTTTCACGACGGACGAAGCTTAACGCTAGAAGATGCCATCATTACCATGGCGAAGATCCAACTTGGTCAAGAGTTAGATGCTAGCACCGTCATAGAAATAAGCGCATTTTTACACTCACTTTCCGCGCCTGCCCCGCCCTATCTCGAGGAGCTATCTCAAGGAGTCATCCAATGAGTAACCGATTACTGACAAAACGCCGAGCCGAATTTCTGTATATCATGGCTATTTTCCTTTCGGCGGCTTGGCTCATTGTTAGTGCCGTTAGTACTTACGTAAGTGATTCCTATCAAAAAGCATTTCTATCCCTATCCCAAAATATTACTCATAGCCTCGAAGAAATATATTCATTTGAATATAGTCCCACTAAAACCTACGATAGATTTTCCAAAGAATTAGTAGAGTTAGAGCGACTATCTGAACAACTTTATGACAACATTACACACAACAGCCAAGCCTTTCCCTCTTTTGTCAGCCCAATACCACAAGAAAGTGTGTCGTATGCGCTGAAGGTGAAAAACAACGTCCTCATTTTTACTCAACGACTAGAACGTCTGCTTAGTGCAAAGGTATCGATGGAGTATTCAAGTAATACCCTTAAAGTGCTCAAAACTAATCTAATCTCCAACACACATTCGACCGAAGACAAGCTCGCTATTTATCAATATCTAGATTTTGCACGATCGATCGCTGATATTCCTAATGAATTGAAACAGAACAACGACCTACTCGCACTTGACGGGTATATCAAACTTCATAATAGAGTAAGAAATAGTATTCGCTTGGAAAAACTAGCACTGGTCGATAGCGAGATTCATGTTCTCATGAATGAAACCAATAATTTTTGGCTTGAGCGCTCACTATCAACCAAAGCCCACATTTCCATTGCATCATTTTTATTACTGCTAACTATCGGCTGCTATTTGTATAGAAAACAGCTGATACATCAGTATAAAGAAAGGAAGTTGATTGCCGACCTGCTCGTCAAAGAAAAAGAGCGTTCTCACCTCGCGATGGTGGTCGAGCACGCAAGCGATGCGATCATTATCACAGATAAACAAGGTAATACATCTTGGGTCAACGCCGCATTCGAAGCCATCTCAGGCTTCAGCCTGAATGAGGTTATCGGCAAAAAACCTGGTGACATGTTACAAGGTGACGAGACCTCGCCTAGCGAAGTAACCCGTATTTCTAAAGAGCTCAAGCTTGGAAATACCGTTAAGTCAGAGCTCATCAATTATAATAAAAGTGGTCAACCGTATTGGATTGATATTGTCATCACACCGATTCTCGACGCAAACAATCAAGTCGAGCAATTTATTGCTGTCGAACGCGACAGCAGCGAACGAAAACAGCTTCAAAAAAGCCTCGAAAATGCTGTTGAACGAGCAGATGCTTCTAATCGCGCTAAATCTACGTTCCTTGCCACTATGAGCCACGAATTACGCACACCGCTCAACGGCATCCTAGGAATGGCCCAAATTCTTGAATCCTCGGTAACGAATGCTCAGCATCGACAGCAACTACATATCCTCCTAGAGTCAGGCAATCACTTGCTATCATTACTCAATGACATTCTCGATATTTCGAAGATTGAAGAGGGGAAGCTAGATCTGGAAGTTTTAGACTTTTCTATCGAAGATATTTGCGACCCAATAGTCAGTACCTATAGCTCTTTATGTAAAGAAAAAGGCATCGATTTTCAATTGATTAATCAACTATCTCCCGGAAAATCATATCGAGGTGACAAATCCAGAATTCGTCAAATTATTTTTAACTTACTCAGTAACTCTATCAAATTCACCGAAACAGGCCGAGTCACCATCACCTTGAGTAGAGATGCATCCGACCGTAATAACAAACACTCTAATGTTGAAACTCTCGTGATTGCTATTAGCGATACAGGCATAGGCATACCCACCGATCGCTTAGCATCAATATTCGACCCTTTTATTCAAGCAGAATCATCAACAACTCGACAGTTTGGTGGCACTGGGTTGGGCCTAGCAATTGTCAAACAGCTCGCTAATCTAATGGGGGGAGATGTCAATGTCACTAGCAGTATCGGTAAGGGGAGTACCTTTTCTGTTACTCTAAAACTGATACCGATTCAAACGGTTCAAGCCGCTCATGAAAAAACAGTGTCTCTTGATGACCAAGCGATTGCCTGTTCACTAAACATCCTTCTTGTGGAGGATAATAAAGTCAACGCACTGGTAGCTAAAACATTTTGTACAAAACAGGGCCATCAGGTTGATGTCGCCCAGAATGGAGAGATTGCGGTTGAATGTGTCCACAACAATACTTACGACCTTATTATTATGGATAACCATATGCCCGTCATGGATGGTATTGAGGCCACTAAAATCATTCGACAACAGCTCAAATGTAATACCGTTATTTTTGGATGTACCGCAGATGTCTTTAAAGAAGCCCATGATAATTTTATGGCAGCAGGTGCGAACCACATCCTAACAAAGCCGTTACAAAAAGAGAGCTTTATCGACGCGCTTCAACGTTTTCGTCATCAGTTGATGATTCCATCCAAGAAAAATACTCACCCCAATATCTTGCATTTAATTAGACATGACGTAACTAAGTTAGCAGGGATTAGCAACACCGAAGCCGAGTTAAGGATGACATCAAACTTGCATTCAATCTCTCCCATCGATATCAATCAGATAGCCCAATTTAAAGATGTAGCAGAAAAGTATCTCGATATATTAGTAAAAGTTTACCCCGAGAAAGCTATACCAGAAATATTGACTACCCTCACATCGCTACAAAGTGAAATTAGCGAACTTCATCTTACGTTGGTTGAAAGTAAACTGGCTATGCTCATTGCATTTCTTAATAGCGGACAACAACCTAGTATCCAAGATATGCAATCCCTAATTAACTTGGTTGAGGTTAATATTCACCAAGCTATACGAATTCTTGACCAACAAAGCGTTAAAGATAACCAGCCTAGTTTACTGGCTATTGACCCGCAAAAAAAACATTTTGACGGGTAGCAATCTCACAGTTACACCATCAACAACTACCCAAGCCGATTAAGCTCACCTATTCTGCAATCATCTAAGACTGCTTTGGTGCACTATTCTTGAGCCTGTATAAACTTAAAGCGATCGTATTTGATTTAGACAACACTCTCATTTCTTCAGATATCGACTTTACGCAGCTACGCCATCATCTCCAATGCCCACAAGATCGTGACCTTCTGATCCATTTAAAACAGTTTGATCTAGAAGAACAAAAACGATTAACCGATATTGTCAGAGAATACGAACTTAAAGACGCGGTAAGCAGCACACTTATGCCCGGTGCTGCCGAGTTGATTAGTTGGTTAAAGCAAAAGAGATATTACACAGCGGTGATTACTCGAAACTGTCGTCAGGCCGCGACTGCCAAAATACAAACCCATCAACTGCCCATCGAACACTTGCTAACCAGGGAAGAGTTTGCCCCTAAACCGGCGCCTGACGCGTTACATCATCTAATGAATCAGTGGCAACTCACCCCACAAGAAGTACTTTACGTAGGCGATCATTACTACGACATTGCAACAGCCAAAAACGCGGGTTGTCAAAGCTGTTTCATTGCCAACGAGAACATTGAAGCAAATATCCCCGCTCACGCTAACTTTTGTTTTTCGTCGCTAATAGGATTACTCCGCGCGCTCAAAGCACGTTAATCTCGCTTGGGTTAATCGTGCTTGTATTAGTCGCGATTATATTGATACATCGCTCTATCAGCGCGCTCCAATAGCTCATTGTGGTCAATGTCTTCTAACGGTGAGCATGACACGACCCCAACCTTATACCCCAGTTGATAAATACGAGGATGAGCGCTGTTGAACTTCATTATCTCTTCATCAAATCGAGTCATAGGATAGCGGGCGTCTATACCGGTTGTGCCCGACATTAGGACCACAAATTCATCTCCGCCGATACGGGCAATGACATCAGAGTCTCGAAAGTTATCAATTAACAATCGAGAAAAAGAGGTCAACGCATCATCACCAATAGAATGACCTAACGTATCGTTAATTTGCTTGAAATCATTCAAATCAAAATACGCTAAGCTGTATGGCTCCATTAGAAAACGACACTTACTGATCACCTTGTCTGCTAATTCATTAAAACCGCGTCGATTAGAGATCTGCGTTAATTCGTCGATGGTAGAGTTTAGATTGGCAACCAGTTCACCTTCTGCCAACTTTGCTAGGTCAATGAGGTCATGTACTTCTTGATCGGTAAAGTGGCGGGGATCTCGTCCTATGATACACAACGTCCCAACCCTAGCACCCTCAGTCAGTTTGAGGGGCACACCCGCATAAAAGCGTATCTTCGGATCACCTTTTACCAAGGGGTTATCCCAGAATCGACGATCAGCCAATGCGTCCGGAACGATAAATGGTTCATCACCGAGTATCGCGTGACCACAAAATGAAATATCTCGATGAGTTTCGGTAGCATCAATCCCAACCCCTGATTTAAACCACTGTCGCTGTTCATCAATCAAACTGACTAATGCAACATCAACATTAAACATACGTTTAGCTAGGCGGGTCACCCGATCAAATCGCTCTTCTCGCGGCGTATCTAAGATCTTTAGTTGGCGAAGAAGATGTATTCTGTAGTCTTCGTTGACGGGAATAGGTGGTGGTTGCATGGCATCATGATTCTCTTAACCCTAATTCATTTAAAACTAGTCGATATGTGCTCTATTTCCACTTGGATGTCAGCGGAAACAAGCAGTACAACCCGTATATCAGACCGCTATCACAAACTAAATGATGAGTGTATAGACAAATTTTCACTGACTCACTGAATTGCCCCATTCAACTTAGAAGTCCTCCTACCCTAACTCTTGATCAAAAAAGCGCCCCCCGATGGGAGCGCTCAAATTAATACCAGTTAAACAACGTGGCTACTTATTGGCTAACGCATGAAGCAACCTTTCCGTTGGCACTGTAATCGCAACAATCGTTTCGTCTTTGATCACCGCCACCGCATCGATCATCTTCTGATACTCTCTAATATCTGCTGAAGATAGCGTGTCTTGATTGCGTGCGCGCTCGATCAAAGTCTGTCCTAGCTGTGCAATGCTAACCGTCGACTTTGCTACATCAACCGTATCGATAGAAGCGATGTTATTAGCAAAAATCGTGGCTGAAGTTTCAGCTGCCGCCGCAACCTTGACATAGTGCAGTTCTAATCCATCTAGTGCGGTTTTATCACCCAATTGATAGGCTTGTACTAAATCGTTCATTTCATAGACGGCATAACTTTCTACAGCGAGTGCGTCGGCAAAACGATTTAAACGCTCATGTTGATTATACAAATCACCTGGAGTTTCAGTTTGAATCCACTTCTCCCAGTTACGTGCATAATATTGAGCTGGTTCGGTGTAGTCAGCCAGAGTCAACAAAGGCTGTGGATTTGCCCCGTTAGCCAATCTTTCAATTAGCACTCGTGCATTGGCATGATGACGCATTCCTACCGAGATCTCAGACCATGTATCTATCGCACGCATACGCTTATACATACTTGCTTCATCAGTCAACGTTTCGTCCGACCATAAACGTTCTGCAATAACATAACTACGAGGCCAGATGCGATTCTCAACCGTTAGTGAGTTATAGTTCTCACCCCATACCGTAATTTCACCACCAAGAATTAGGGCCTTTTCATCATCGGTAAGCTCTGCTGGGTATCCACCAGTTGGAGCTGGAATTGACGAGCCTTCTTTAGCAGAAGAAGCGACAATCTTACCGGTAGTCGGCCAACGAACATTGCCAATTAACTGGTAGCTTCCTTCAGCCAACAGCTCACCTGACAGATTAAGATTAAATTCGGTATACGACATAAAGTTGTCAAAGTGACCACGGAAGCTTTCCCCTGGTGTGTACTCGATGATGTTAACTTCAGTACGTGATTTACCATTGTAGTCTGTGAATGCACGAACTTTACCGTCTTTTGCTTGTATGATGGTCAGTAGACCTTTACGTGGACCACCTTTGGTACGCGGCTTTTCCCATTGGTAACTAACGAAACGTTCACCTTCATGAAGCTGATCATCCACGGTAATGCCTTGAGGCATTGGATCATTTCGATAATGGTAACTCGTTGGTTGTGGTTGATCTAGGTAGTAACCTGTTGATAGTAGACCTTGGTAACCTTCTTGTGCTGCGCGACCAATACTATCGTGGCCACGCCAACTTTGGATCACGATGGATTTTGGTAGATCTTTGTGCCAAATTTCATCCCAACCAGACATTTTTTTGCCTCGTTGTTCTAGCATCTTTTCAACTTTCGCGTTCAAGTAAGATTGTAAACCACGTTCACCATCCAACTTATTTTCTTTGATAAACGCTTGAATCGACGGATTTTCTTGCCATTGCTTATAATTTGGCTCATCACCACCAATATGGAAGTACTCATCTGGGAATAGCTCAACTACCTCATCAAACACGCTCTCTAACATCACGTACAAGTCAGGGTTAGTCGGATCCATTAGCGGTTCGAATACCCCCCACTCTCTTTGCTGTTCATAGCTTTGTTCACCCATACCAGACATTAAGTTTGGATAAGCGTGAGCGACAGCGGAAGCATGGCCTGGCAACGAGATTTCTGGAATAACACGAATACCACGCTGACGCGCATACTCAACGACATGGCGAATGTCATCTTTGGTGTAGTAATCACCATCGGTGGTGTCTTCCCACAGCTTGGTGTAGTTGTCGAGTTGAATACGTATGCCCTGATCATCCCATAGGTGCCAATGGAACACGTTCATTTTTGCCGATGCCATCGCATCAAGCTGTCGTAAAATAACCTCCATTTCAACAAAGTGACGAGATGTATCATAAGAAACCCCTCGCCAAGGGAAACGCGGTGCATCGTCAATATTTACTTCCGGTACGTGGTAGCCTTTTGCATCCGTGACAACAAGCTGAAGCAATGTTTCAATACCTCGGATTGCCCCGTAAGGACGATTAGCCTTTAATGTAATTTGACCATTTTTCGCGACTAGCTGGTAGGACTCATCAGCATCCATATCTTGCACATCATTTTGAGGCGCATCCGCAATATCAATAACAAACGTTGCCGAACTCTCAGAATCAGCGTTCCAATTTAAGGTAGGCAAACCGGTTTGTCTTTCTAGGCGTTCAATGAATCGCTTAGCGGTAAAGTCAACTCGCTCAGAACGATAACCTTTAATATAAATACTAAAATCTTTTGTTAGCTCAACTTGACCGGTTCCCAATTCGACCGATTGTGGATAAGGCATCAAATTAAGATCCGTGTTTGGTGCCGCCGCCCATGCCGTTGCTGACATCAATGAGCCAGCGACGAGCAATGATAATACATTCTTTTTCATTCTTACTTCCTTAGAATACAAAGTTTAATCCAATTCTATAGCGCCATTCCGTCTCGCCAGTATTTGGCGCTGGAATATAAATATTTTTATCAGCATCAACAATTTCAGCATACGGTCTCATGAAGCTAGAGTATTTATATAAAAACTTAAACGTATGCTCTCTCGCAGTTTGCTTACCATTAGCGAGCTCACCAGGGTGATTCGTTATTTGGTCGAAATAGGTATAGGCATAAGAGAACGTATACTTATCCGTGTTATATCCTGTCCACATATCGTAACGGTTGCGACGGATAGTTTCGTTTTCTCCTGCTGCATTTTTAGCTTCTGCACTTGAAAAGTCATATCGATAACGTCCGTGAATAAAGAATCCACTATCAAAGTTATAATTTAGCTTTAGATACGGCATATAAAAGGTATTTGAACTCATAAAGTTCATGGTTAAACCGGGATTTAAAACAAAGTTATCATTGACAGCATAGGTGTAGTAGTTAGTCACTTCTGTATTCGACAAACGTAAGTTACTGCCAAAGCTATCGCCGTAAGTCCCGTGGTTCACATTGGTCAGCATCTCAATGCCATAGCCGTTATCAAAATGGTGACCTAAAATAACTCGGCTACGATGACGGTCTGACGGATCTCGGTATTCGTGTCTTAGATCAAGATACGTAGTTGCCGAATATGCTGAAGAGGACATTAATATAAGTAATGCAGAAGGTATAATTTTATTCATAATAATTTTCTATCAAAGCAATATCGTGACGTGCCATATAAAACTCATACGGCAATGATCATCACTAAAAAAGTAAATTGCGCCTATAAAACAGCCATATGAATTATAATGGATGCTTTACATAACCTAATATTTAGATTGTTTTACTCGAGCTATTTAACACAATTAACGGCATCTTGAACTAAGATCGACAATTCATCCCATTTCTCGTCATCAATTAATTGTGGTGACACCATCCACGTACCACCACAACAGTGCACGCGATCAATGGCGAGATAATCATTAATATTTGATTTACTGATACCACCAGTTGGCATAAAGGCGACCTCTCCATAAGGCGCTAACAACGATTTAATCATTGGTAAGCCACCTGAAGCCTCGGCTGGGAAAAACTTCAAAAAGCTCAATCCCAACTCTAATGCTTGCTCTACCTGACTCGGGTTATTAACCCCAGGGACGATGGCAATACCTTTTTCTTGGCAGTACTTAACGGTTGTCGGGTTCAGGCCTGGAGCAACAATGAACTCAGCTCCGGAATCTATCGCGGTATCGACTTGCTCAGTCGTCAGCACCGTACCCGCACCAATGCATAGCTCAGGATAGGCTGCTCTCATTGCTCGGATTGCGTCAGCAGCGGCTTCCGTTCTAAATGTGACTTCTGCAACTGGTAAGCCATTTTCAACCAATACTTTTGCCAACGGGATAGCTTGTTCAACATGGTTAATTTGAATAACGGGTATTACTTTAAATTGTTTTAGTTTATCTATTAACGACATTACACTTCTCTTATATTAAATGGTCCATAGCACCCAACGGAATAACGGCACCAGGGTGTTGAATAACCGTAGACGCCAATTTGTGCCCTAATAACGCGGCATCATCGCCACTTTCACCTGTCAATCGAGCCGCTAAATATCCAGCGGCAAACGAATCCCCAGCTGCGCACGTGTCGACTACGTTTGCAACGAGGGTCGCAGCAACATAGCTTGCCGTTGGAGCGTCTGACTGCAAATCTGCAACAACCTTGCACGGCTCATGCCCACGCTTAATCACAAGCTCTGATACACCTAAACGTTGACAACGACTCTCTACCGACTCCTCGTTACCCCAAATCATCACGTCGTCATCTTCTGTCATTAACGCGATATCAACATGTGGCAATATGGCTTGGTACCAGTGTTTGGCTTCTGCAGTGCTCCAGAGTTGTGGACGAAAGTTATTATCAAAAATCACTTTCCCGCCACGAGATTTAAAAGACGTGATTGCGGAAAGTAATCGCTCTCTCGCGGAGTCATCAAGAATCGCAATACTAATTCCACTGACATAGAAAGCATCAAATTGATTCGTCGCCAATGCGATCTCTAATTTTGTCGCTACCAAAGAAAAATAGTGTCTAGCAGCGCTGTTTTCTCTCCAGTACAGAAACGTTCGTTCACCTGACGCATCCGTTTCGACTAAATATAAGCCAGGTTGTTTACCAACTATGGTTTCTACCAAATTCGTTTCAATCTGTTCATCTTGCCAATGTGACTTCATGTCAGATGAAAGCTGATCATCACCCAGACCAGTAGCATAAGAAACTTGAATGCCTCTTCGCTGGCCGAGTCGAGCCAAATATAGAGCCGTATTCAACGTGTCACCACCGAATGTTTTTCTCAGCGGTTCACCACTAAGCTCAACCATGCACTCGCCAAAAAACGCTATTTTCATGTTTATACCTTGGGAGAAATAGCTTAGGAACATTACCTAAGATAAATAGGTGAAAAATATGGAGCGTTTTGCAACGCTCCATTCCGCTTAATTACTCTGTCACAGGAGATGACTTAATTGTGGAACCAGAGGTATCACTCAGTTCCATCTGTGCTCTTTCCGCATCGAGAATTGCTTGCGCTTGCTCAGGAGTAACCGTATTAGCAGGAGTCAGCAAACTCACAACCACACCGGCTAGCGTCGCAACTAACACAGAAGGAATGACCGGGTTGCCCCAATACGTTGTCAATGCTGGGCTTAGCATTACCGTGAATGATGCACATGACGCACCTATCAAAGTCGCGATGGCACCTTGCCAGTTATAACGCTTCCAGAAACGTCCTAGCATGCCGCATACAAACATCCCAGACATTACGGTTGAAATCATTTTCGTGATGTAGCCAATGATATCGTTTGAAGTTAACGCAAATAACAGTGCGAAACCAATCACCACAATCAACGCCAGACGAGAATAGTTCAGCATGGATTCTTTGTTAGGCATACGTCCAGTAAACATCACGTACACATCACGAAGAAGAATCGATACACCAGCAATAGCATCAGAGCTAGCGCTCGACATCGTAGCCGAAAGACCTGCAATCAATACAATCATACCTACGCCTACCGGCAATACCGTCGCAGCTACATAAGGGAATGAAAAGTTAGGGTTTTCTAGCGATGGGTCAATCGCATGAGCAGCCATACCAATAATGGCAGGAATGATGGAGAAGAATAGATACAGCACACCAGACATCACAAATGAACGGCGAATGGTAGAAACATCTTTACCTGAGTATATGCGTTGACGGAACGACGGCGTAGCCAATACACCAACACCAATCACAACCGCAAGTGAGACAGCAGGTACTACACCTAACTTTTCAATCGCTAGGAAGCTTGTCGCGGCAGGGTCCATCGCAGCATAAAGGTTATCAAGACCACCGATGTACTGCACTGACATCACTGCCATCAAAATAAAGCCAACAAACAAAATAATCGCTTGAATGGTATCGGTCCAAACCACAGCCGTGTAACCGCCAATTACAACGTAAATCGTAAAGGCTGCGGCAATAATCACTTTGGCAACGTTTAAATCAATATCAGCAATCCATGCGAGATACATCCCGCCACCAAGAATATGGGCACCTAACCAACCAATAGAGGCGATAAAAATCAGCACACCAACAACATTTTTCACCACGCGATTAGCGCCAACGTAATACGCCAGTTCTTCACTCATGGTCATGAAATTGAGTTTACGTACAGGAGCAAACCATAGAGCTAACAACAAAATACCTAACGCACCACCAATGCCATACAAGGCACCAGCCCAGCCGTTAGCATAACCAAAGCCGACCGCGCCCATACTTGAGCCGGTTCCTACCATGGTGGCAACCGTGGTACCTAAAACAAGAAACAAAGGTAAGCCGCGGCCACCTAAAAGGAAGTCTTCCCCAGACTTTTGATTACGTGATACAAACCACCCTAACCAAATAAGAAAACACACATATATTCCGAAACCAGTTAAAAAGAGTGTACTGTTCATTGAACATCTCCAAATATAATTGTGGCGTGCATTAACCACTTATTGTTTTACGTTATTATCTAAAAGTAACATTTATTGGTTGAATAATTTTAATTCAAAGTGAATTTTTATTGTTATGTGAAGGGCATCATCATGCCCTTCTAATGTTACTTAATATACATCCCATTAATTATATTAATAGGAGTAACGCCTAAGCACGATCTGAGCGATAGCAAGTCACATCAACTTCTACTTTTACATCAACGACTAAGTCACAAACCATGCAGATACGTGCCGGTGGGTTAGCACCAAAAAACTCGCGGAATACTTTATTGAACGATTGGAAGTAACGAGAATCCGTCAGCACAACTTTAACATGCATCACATCTTCAAGGCCGTAGCCTGCTTCTTCCATAATGTCGACACAGTTTTGGATAGCAAGACGAGACTGATCGATAATGCCCCCTTCGACCACTTCACCATCGGTCATTGGTGTTTGACCAGAAACATAAAGAAAACCGCCCGCTTCTGTTGCTCTCGCAAACGGAAGATGCTGACCACCAGTACCCACACCACCTTCAACACCGTAACGTTTAATAGTCATTTTAACTCCAAAAATTATACTTAATTAATTACTTACCTAAATATTGATTAGATCAATATTACTCTTTATGTCGATAAATAAATCGACCAAACCTATTTTTTGCAACTTCTTTATTGCTATAGCTAATATTACCGTTAACTAGAACACAATCTATTCCATCAGCAACTGATATCGGGTTTTCAAATGTTGCCGTGTCTTTAATTCTATTTTTATCAAATATTACCAAATCAGCAAATGCGCCTTTTTCAATTATTCCACGCTGCTTCAAATTATATCGCTGTGCAGACAGCCCTGTCATTTTATGTACCGCTTCTTCAAGCGAGAATAGCTTTCTATCTCGGCAATAATGACTCAGTACTTTTGGGAACGTCCCCCATAATCGAGGATGCGGATGAGGGTCATTCGGCAAACCATCAGAACCCACCATCGTCAACCGGTACTTAAGAACACGCTCAACGTCCGCTTCATCCATACAATGATAAACCGCCCCGGCTGGTTGCAATGCCTTTGCCGCCTCAAGCAATGGTAAATCCATTTGTTTTGCGATGTCTTTTAGCATTTGCCCCGCAAACTTAGGGAAAGACTCCGACCATGTAATGAAAATATCAATTTCATCCGTAACTTGTTTAAGATCGAGTGTCGAAGAGCTAGCCGAATACGGGTAACAGTCACAAGAAACATCCTGATTTTTGACGGTTTCCTCCATCAACTCCAAAACCTCAACCGTTCTCCCCCAATTTCCCGCGCCTGCGCACTTCAAGTGAGAAATAACAACAGGCACCTTGGCATGTTTACCGGTTTCAAAAGCTTCTTCCATCGCCTCTAAAATCGCCTCAAACTCTGTTCTCATGTGTGTGGTATAGATGCCACCATGATCGGCGAGTACTTCAGCTAAGCTCATGACTTCTTCAGCCGTCGCTTGTTTGGCACTGGCATAAGCTAAACCAGAACTCAGACCAAGCGCTCCTTGCTGTAACGCTTGCGAAAGCGTTGCTTTCATAGACAATAGCTCGCTTTCACTTGCCTCACGAAGCAATTCATCCATGACGTTATTTCGTAACGTGGTGTGACCGACAAGTGCAGCAACGTTTACTGCTGGCTGTGCCGTCATCACGGCATCGGCATAATGCCCAAACGTTGGATACTTAAAATCCTTTTGCTGCCCCAACAAGTTCATCGGATCGGGTGGATCATTTGCTAACACAGCCGGAGACGCACTAATGCCACAATTTCCCACAATCACGGTCGTCACGCCCTGACTAATTTTAGGCAAACATTCTGGGTAGCGAATAACATTCGTGTCATCATGGGTATGAACATCAATAAAACCAGGGCTAAGCACTTTTCCCTGACCATCAATAACATGCTTAGCTAACCCTGCATCCATTGGTGCAATCTCAGCAATTCGATCACCAAGAATTGCCACATCCGAAAAATACGCTTTAGAGCTCATTCCATCGACAATTTCTACGTTTTTTATAATGATGTCGAACAACATAGTCATCTCTCTTATTCCCATTCATTTCACGAAGCCTATGTTAGAAACTATCCTTAAACATTTCAGTGACCAAACACACAATTATCACCATGAAGTTTGATAGTTTCTAACACAACATCTAATATACCCTTAATCAAATCACTAAAAACAACAACTTACATTAAGTTATCTAACATTTCTTGTCCGGGGAAAAATATTATGAATGATAGAAACAATCACAAACTAATGGATTTCTCATCCATTAGAGGCATGAAAGGATTACCTATTACCTCTCACCAAGAGCACCGTTACTACGTGACTAACGAGGACATTAGCTTGCCGGTTGCCGTCATCAATAAGCGAGCTCTAGAACACAACATGGACTGGATGCAACAATTTGCGCTTCACCATAACGTAAAGCTATGTCCGCATGGGAAAACCACCATGACACCCGCGTTTTTCCAGCAACAAAAGGAGAAAGGCGCTTGGGGGATTACCGTTGCCACCGCACCACAAGCAGAAATAGCCGCTCACAGCGGTATGACTAATATTATTATGGCGAACCAGCTTGTCGGCAAAACCAATATGGCGATCATTTCTCGCCTAATCGAAGAGACGGAAAGCCAAGTCATATGCTGTGTTGATTCCCAAACCAACGTTGAGCAACTCAATACCTTCTTTGCGGCAAAAAACCAAACGATTAACGTACTCATTGAACTAGGCGTGGAAGGCGGTCGATGTGGGGTAAGAAACCACGATGATGTCATTACGCTAGCGCAATACATCGATGCAAAATCCAACGTCAAACTCGTTGGTATTGAAGTTTATGAAGGCGTTATTCATGGCGGAGATGAAGAGCAACGAGTTCGTGACCTATTAACATCCACCATCCAGTTAGGTCGCCAGTTACTCAGCGATAAGCTTCTTCCCTCACTACCCATTCTCACTGGAGCTGGGTCGGCATGGTATGACGTCGTTGCAGAAACGCTGGCAAACCTCGATGACTTTGAAGCCATCATTCGCCCTGGCTGTTATGTTATCCATGACACGGGTATTTATCTGGAAGCACAAGAAAAAGTCATGGCACGAGCGCAAAAAAATAGTGGTTTTGCCTGTGATTTAGGAGGTGACCTTACCTCTTCCCTTGAAGTCTGGGCTTACGTGATTTCAAGACCTGAACCCAATAAAGCCGTGATTGGATTGGGCAAACGGGATGTCGCCTTTGACGCTGGACTGCCAACCGCTGAACGCCGCTATCGTGACGGGAAAGCACTACCGGTAAATGGTATCACCACGACTAATGTCATGGATCAACATACATTTTTGGAGATTCCAACTGACTCCGATATCCAAGTTGGTGATATGATAGCGTTTTCAACTTCGCATCCATGCCTAACGTTTGACAAGTGGCGCTATATTGCCATCAGTGATGATGAACACGTTGTAGAACAATGGGTTGAAACGGCTTTCTAAGGAAAAAACTGTGAATGTAGACGTCGATATTATTTCGCAAATAACTGAGCGCTATAGTGCGCTTCGTGATGCAGAAAAAAAAGTAGCCGATTTAGTGATGGATGATGTCAGTAGTGCAGCTAACGCCAGCATCACCGAGTTAGCTCAACAGGCTAATGTCAGTGAAGCGACCATTACGCGCTTCGCAAAAGCGGTTGGATGCATTAATGTTCGTGATCTCAAGATTAAGCTTGCCCAGTCTCTCGCCGTTGGCCAGCGGTTCATTATTGAGCCGCCCGATCATACTAGCCACCAAGGTATTTATGAGTCGATTAAACAAGCTCTCGACATCAACCGAGCGCTAATCAATGAGCAAGATATTACCCAAGCCGTTGCCATGCTTCACTCTGCAAGACAAGTCATAGCAATCGGTGTGGGCGGCGGATCCACTATTACCTCGCAAGAGCTACAGCACCGTCTGTTTCGCTTAGGCTACCCGGTTGTTGCCTATAATGATGGCTTGCTGACTCGTATGGTTGCCGCGACCGCCGATCCAAATGATGTGATGGTGTTAATTTCGGCTACGGGACATACACCACAAGTGATTGAATCTGCAGTGATTGCAAAAGAATATGGTGTTAAATTGATCGCGATTACACCAGCCGATTCTCCATTGGCAAATACCTGCGACATAGTGCTGCCCATCATTCACCAAGAAACGGATTTTATTTATAAGCCATCCGCTTCTCGCTATGCCATGTTAGCGTTGGTCGACGTGCTTTCTATGGAGTTGGCGGTGAATCACAAACGTCGCTCCCGAGATCGCCTGCGACGGCTTAAACTGGCTCTCGATTCGCATCGAACAGGCAGTGATCGCCAACCTTTAGGTGACTAGCCGTGCTTATAGGCTTTATGCCAACCATGAGTATTAGGTAAATCCCGCAAATAATTCTAAAGCTGCATTCGTGCAGCTTTTTTGATCTTCTCACGACTCATGCGACCAATATCCGATTAACCAAAACACCCACTTTCACAGTATTAATACAAACCGTATCCAGTTGTTCATGTTTGATTCAGAATCAGGGCGGTATGCTATCCCCCTACTCGCTTTTTATCAGAGGTTACTATGAAAAACTTACTTATTACCATTAGCGCGTTGATCATTGGTTTCTTTGCGATGATATTCAGTTTGCTAATGGCAATCCCACTGGCCATCGCCGCATTTATTACTGGCAACCGTATTAAAAAGCAGATGGAACAACAATTAAACAACCAACAATTCCGCCAAGACGCCGCCTCTGGAGCGACTATCGAAGGTGAATATGAAAACGTCTCAACCAAATAGCCAGCCGCAGCGGTTAAAAGCACGGCACAGCCGAAAAATGGTTGCCTTTGTGTTTTATCTAGCAGTATTTATCAGTGCCGGAGTCATGGGATGCGACAACCGCACTCTGTCAGATTGGGATAATCAAAATACGCAGAAACTAACCACTCCTCAAGCCCAATATTCAAATGAAATGACGCGACATCATCGCGTCATTTCACCCTCACCATCATTAGTGACGTTCCCTTTTTCTAGTATGCCGACAGGTAATTCTGACGATATTGCGTAGGGGTGATACCGCGGTACTTTTTAAACATACGACTAAAACTTGTCAGATTACGATAACCGAGACGAGAGGCGATCTGTTCAAAGGGCATCCCGAGAACAATCATATTTGCCGCTTCTCCTGAGAGAACAAACCCCACAATCGAAGTAAAATTCAACCCTGAAGATTGCAACCTCCGCTGCAATTGCTGCTCAGATAAAGACAAAAGACTAGACACCCGCTTTAACGTCGGCAGGCCAGAATGACGGGCGTAGTTCACCACTTCATACAGAACCTTCATATGATCTTGTGGATCAGGCATGTTCAGGTAATTATCAAGGTCGGCAAAACTCATCGATAGTTTATCAGCCGCTATGGATGGTACTTTACTCCCTTCAAGGCGGAGTTTGTTAGGTAACCAAACTTCAACTTGGTTATGCCCCCACTCAATGGGACAGCCAAAATACTCCTGATACTTTTGAGTGTTGACTCGTGATCCCGGTATGCAAATACGGTCAGGCGTAAATTGACTGCCCAGATAACGCATCAGTACATTGCACATAAAATTAGCCACTCGAATGCCATCGTGCACTTTTCCCCGAGCTGAAATCGAATCATTTAAGTAGGTCCACTTAACTAATGGCCCAACAGCTTCTCCCCTAAAGAAAGCGCCCGACTGAATACAGGTCACTCCAAAATTAATTCTGCGAATGGCAGACGCTAAATCATGGCCAGAAAAAAACCAACGACTGATAGAACCCAACTGCTCTAAGTTTCCCCTACGCACCAAATTAAGGACTGCGTCAGGATCACCCGTCACCGCCTCGATATTTTCGTAGTAGTGATTAAGAACAGAGACTGGTATTAAAGTCATTGAAGAATCAAATACGGAACTAGGGATGCCAAACACCGCGGTTTTAACACCATATGTGGCGTACAACCCTTCCATCAACCCTTTAATCGCTATTGCACGTACAAAATGAACATTTTCGAACATCCCCTTCACCACTAGCATCAATTCAATCAAGTATTGATGATTTTTGATGAAATCAATCATTTTGTAAATCAATATTTCGTAGTCGCATAGACTCTGCACTCTTCGTAAGAACAAGAGAGCAAACAATGAGTTTATTAAGTGTCCCGTTTGTGGGGACAGGAGCCGATACCGCACTACACATTGTGTCCGCCGTGATGCTAGTCGCCACTATTAGCGCCGCTATTTATGGCTTCTGGCGTATTCATGACCTGCCTATCAATAAGGCTCATCGCCATGATCATCATCAATTAGGCTTAATTACCACGCTCACTTGGATTGGTTTTGTCTGGCACTGGGTGTGGGTCATCGCCGTTATCATCGCGTTTGTGGATATGGAAAAAGCCATCATTCGATTGAGAGACATTTGGTTAGGTAAACACGACAACGTGGAGGATACAGCATGCTAGAAGGGTTAGCGGTATGGGCTTTATTTATCTACTTACTACGCCTAGTTGGTATGCCGTGGAACAAGCTTTCCAAAGGCTTTGCTTATATTGGCGGAATCAGTTGGTTACTTTTCGTTTGGGTCGGACTCATCAATTACACCCCTATGGATTTATCCGGCGGTTCTTTAGTACAAGCGCCACATATCCAACTGCGTCCAGATTCGTCCAATGTCTCTGGAAAAATCATTAAATTGCATATTAAGCCCAACCAGCAATTAGAAAAGGGGCAACTCATCTACGAAATTGATCCCAAGCCATATCAAATTGCTTTTGATCAATCACTGATTCAGCGTGATATTGCAAAAGGCGCCTATGACAGTGCTATTCAGGATGTTGACATCGCTGAATCCAATTATGACTCGATGCTAAAAAGTGTACAAACATCAAAGAGTCAGCTTCGTTCGGCATCGGTTGACTATCAATTGCAGACAAAGATGCTCAAGCGCTATCAAGAACAAAATTCAGCGGTGAGTAATACCATCACTGAAAGCGACATCGACAAGCAAATCAGTCTTGTTGAGATGGCAAGACACAAAGTCAATACCATTAGTTCACAACTCGATAAAAAGAAAATCGATGCTCAGAAAGCCTTTTTGGCTATCAATAAATCACAGCTAGCGGTTGAAAGCAGGAACAATGACTTGAAAGCCGCAGATGAATCCATTGAACGAGCGAAATGGGATCTCGACAGCACTCAAGTCACCGCGCCTAGTGATGGCTTTGTCACCAACTTTATTTTACGTGAAGGTCAGCTTTTATCTCGGGTGCCGAGAATACAAATGTACACCAACGAAAAGTACGTTTTAATGCGAGTCAATCATCAAGCGATCCGCAATATCAAGCCTGGTCAACCCGCTGAATTTTCCACCTCGGTATACCCAGGACATGTCTTCGCCGCAGAAGTAGAAGGGATCATTGAAGCAACAGGTGAATCACAAGGAACATTACTCGGCTTAGATCAATCTGTGCGAGCGACCACAGGCAAAAACCTAAACAATAAACATCACTTTGTACGGTTAAAAGTGTATGAAACCGCTGGCTATGATATCCCTGTTGGTGCTGTCGGGCTTGCTTGGATAAGTGGAGAAAAACCCATCGCGTTCCTTGGTTTTCTGGATGTGATACGGGGCATCATTTTAAGAATGAAGTCTCAGCTTTACTACTTCTACTCAATTTAATGTGTCTAGATATCCCTACATAAAAAGAACCGGGTAAAATAACTCAGGTTAGCTTTCCAGTGTGTTAGCCACTCTCATAGAGTGGCTTTTTACTAATAAGTCTTAGCAATTAACGCCTAGTAAAGCTGCGGACTTCAATCGTTCGAGCTCGCTGTAATAGCGATAAGCGGCTAACACATCACGTTCTGTCAATAAGTAGCAATCTTTACTGCAATTAACAGACAGGAGGAGCAGTTTCATACTAATATCATTAGGTTATGAATATTAAAAAGGCAACCACCATGAAAAAAATAGCGGTCATACTTAGCGGCTGTGGCGTTTACGATGGCGCAGAAATACACGAATCGGTATTAGCGCTACATGCAATCGAAAAAGCAGGGGCAACATGGCATTGTTTCGCGCCGGATATTGAACAGTTACACGTCGTTAACCACCTTACCGGTGATACCACAACGGAAACTCGCAATGTCCTCGTGGAAGCAGCACGCATTGCCCGTGGCAACATTAGCAATGTCAATAAACTGCACACCAGTGATTATGACGCGTTGCTCGTTCCTGGTGGATTTGGCGCGGCAAAAAACCTGACCGACTTCGCAATCAATGGCGCAGAATGTTCCATCAATGCGGATGTCGCACAAGCCTGTCGCTCCTTTGCTCAAGCAGGAAAACCAGCGGGTTACCTCTGTATCGCTCCGGTCATTATTCCCATGGTTTATCCTCAAGGGGTCAACGGCACAATAGGGACAGACCATGGTACTGCGCAAGGGTTTCTAGGATTGGGTGGAGAACATGTTAATTGTAACGTAGATGATGTCGTCTATGACAAGCAACACAATGTCCTTTCCACTCCTGCTTACATGGAAGCCCAGACATTATCACAAGCCGCAAACGGCATCGAAAAGCTCGTCGCACAACTGGTCAAACTGGCATGATCAAGTGAAATTGCTCCACATTGATAATGCATTGACATTTGTTACTTTTCGCCACAGTAACCTATCGTTCGACGTAACTGCATGGGTTAAAGCGAAAAGTAACGATTTGTCACCAATCACTCTTTTTCGTTTCAATTTTATGTCTCACTCCCCTACAATGTGCCACATCCTAATCTCAGGTTACTGACCTGTTGTATTAACGTTACTTAGTAAATTGGTTAATCAAAATGTTAAAACTATTTAAAACGCGCTTAAGTGCTTATTATGAGTTCCTTATTCTCAATGCGTTGCTGGCCACGCTGATTGGCGTTCGCTACTTCTTATACTTTCCAGAGCTGCCCTTTGATGGCATCCAAACCACATTTGCTGCAACAAGTCTCTTTAGTCACATGAGCCTATTAGCGTTAGTGTTTTGGTTACTGGGATTGGCTCTTTGCGTTCTCCCTCTCAAGATTAAAAGACCTATTCTTGCTCTTATCGCGACCTTAGGTCTGACGTTTTTATTCGTTGATACCATGGTGTTTGGTTTCTATCGATTCCACCTAAATTATCCAGTGCTATCACTGGTCATGTCTGGTCAAATTGTAGAGTTCCCACTATCTGCATGGGCAATGCTTGTTGCCGGACTTGGCGGTGTATTTGCACTGCAATGGTGGGCGCTAGGTCGAATGGAAAGCCAATCTTTTGGCTTCACTAAATCACTACGTAAAATCTTTTTCCCACTGTTTTTAGTCACGACATTGACCAGCCATGGCATTCACATCTGGGCATCGGCTACAACCTATCAGCCAGTAACATTTGTAAACCAATACTTGCCCGTGTTTTACCCAACGATTGCCAACTCTTTCCTAATCAAACATGGATGGCTTGACCGAGCAGAGCTTGAAAAAAGTCAGGCAAAAACGCCAAAAATCCAAGGCGGTTTGAATTACCCTATCCACCCATTGGTGGGCGACGCTCCAGCTCAACCAAAAAACATCATGTTAATCCTGATTGACTCATGGCGACCAGATACTGTAACACCGCAATACATGCCAACCGTGTATGAGATGTCTAAAGAAGGCGTATCTTTTGACAAACACTACGCATCGGGAAACGCAACTCGCATGGGCACATTTGGTCTATTCTACGGACTACCGGGTCCATACTGGCACCCAATGCTAGCCAACCAGCGTCCAACCGTATTGATGGATAGATTGCAACAACTCGACTATCAAATTGGTGTGTTTACCTCTGCGCACATTGAGTCGCCTGAGTTCAATCGTACTATTTTTGCCAAGATCCCTAACTTACGTCTTCGTGGTCAATCAAAAGGTAATGCCTCAGACAGAGACATTGAATTAGTGGAAGATTGGAAGACTTGGTACGACAACCGTACCGACAAACCAACCTTTTCATTTATGTTCTTTGATGCGCCACACGGCTTCGTATTCCCTAAAGATTACCAGCCAAGATTTGAGCCAATGTCTGGGCCCAATAACCCGTTTGTTCGCAGTAATGATTCGGATCCAGAGCCAGTATTGAATCGTTATCGCACCAGCACACATTTTGTTGACAGCAAAATTAAAGAAGTGGTTGAGAAGCTTAAAGCGGAAGGCACGTACGACGATACATTAATCATTGTCACGGGTGACCATGGGGAAGAGTTTAACGACAACGGACAAAACTTCTGGGGTCACAACGGCAACTTTACCGAGGCGCAAATCAAAGTACCATTTATCATGCTAGGGGCGGGTATAGACAAAGCCAGCAACCAATGGCCAGCAGGTATGATGACTACCCACTTTGATCTTGTCCCAACGCTGATGAAAAACTACTTAGGCGTCACCAACAATCTCAAAGACTACACCATTGGTGAAGACCTCTTAGGAGAAGCGGTTGATCGACCGTTTACCATCGTTGCTGACTATGGTGACTACTCTATAGTGTCACAAGATAAAATCTTCTCGTTGAAAGGTAACGGACTATACGAAGTCAGAGACGGCAGCAACCGACTGCTACCAGAACAAGAGATTGATCGTGAACGTATGCAATACGCGTTAGAAGTGCTAACTCGATACACAAAATAGCCGGGTCACCCCTTTAATTAGTGCAATTAAAAACGGAAGAAGCGGTCGCTTCTTCCGTTTTTTTCATTCAGTCGCCTCGTGCCTTGGTATAGAAAACTTCTGCACTACACCTCGCAACTCGCACCTCTCCTTGAGTGTCCTTTTGACGAGTATCAAAGGCGGACACTAACTGAATCGTCGGCTCAATAGATATGGTCTTATCGCGCTGAGATTTATTAATCACGACTAAACCTTTACTGCCACGAGTGAAGGCAAGAATATCTTCATTGGCTTCTATCACCTCAAAGCTCTCACCATGCATACGATGATAAAACTCAATCAACCGCGATAGTTTAGGATCTTTCCAGCTGTTGACCCACCTTGGCTGCCCTTGTTGATTGGTGATCCCACTAGGATCCAAATCCGCATAAATGAGCGGAACCCCACCATCTCGACCTAAGATATATACATAAGCAAGCCATTCATTTTGCTCTGTTAATACCAAATTTTTGAATACATCATTGTTGGGAATGTCATGGGTAGTTGCAAACGTTATTGAACGAGCGTTGGTGAGGGCTTGACCAAAACAATAAGGGTCAATAAGCGAGGCCATACTCCCTTCATTTTCTAACACGTCAAACAAGGTATTAAACAATGGAAAGTCATACGCCGAAAGACGAGTTTCTTCCAAATATGGCTGCAAAAACAGCTCATATTCTTCTTTAGTTGCACCACCATCAGTAATGATTTCCCCGAAGACGTGCATTCCATCCGTGATATCGTCGGTGAATACCGCCTGAATATGTTCTAGGCTGAGGTGCTTTGCCGCATCAATACGGTAGCCTCGAACCCCAAGATCCTTCATCGCACGTAAATATGCTTGCTGCTGTTCAATCACCCGCAGAGCCGTTCTTAAGGTTGGCAAGCCAGGATCCTTGGGACCTCCCGTCAGCCGTCCATTTTGAACCTCCCATCGATCTTTCCAATTTTTAATACCAAATGCCTCAACAAAGTCATTTTCATCAAAAAGTGGCTCACTAAGATCCCCAAATAGCTTTTGTTGTTCAAAGTACTGACGATGAGAACGATACTGTTCTAGGTCTGAAGAACTCGGATACTGAAGGTCTAATCTAATACTGGATTCATTGGCCATATGATTAAAGACCACATCGATATATACCCATAAATCAAGTGTATTAAGGGTTAACATCATTGCTTTGAAATCTTCGGTATTACCCAGTTTATTATCAATCACTCGATAGTCTTGCGGTTGATAAAGCTGCCACCATTGAACAGACGTAGATTGTCTAAATGATTTCATCGGAGGTGAAACCAGTATCGTCTTATAGCCTGCAGCTTTAATCTCTTGTGCTCTTTCTGTTACCAATGCATATGGCCAATCAAAGGCATGCAGAATGACATTACTCTGGCTCAGTGCCGAATGTGACATGTTGACTCCTGTCAATAATGCGTGTGTGACTCTATCAGCCATTATATCGAAACTAACCATGCCCAAATCCTCCTCTACTCGCTTTCTTTTGTATGAGAAGCTAGGCGTAGCTATCACTTGGTATTGAAAACGACACTCGTGCTATAACCATTGATAGCTTCTATCACCGCTACTGCCGAAGAATTAGGCATAAAAAAACGCGCCGTTAAAGGCGCGTTAATCTCTCTCTACCAGTCTATCTGACTTCACAGAGTTAAAACTTCTTAGGTGCGAATCCTGTCATCACATCTAGACGTAGCTCTTTACCAATTTTCGTCATTGGGTGAACAACAACTAGGCCTTTCACGCTCTTTTTCAATTTGCCTAGGTCCGCTTGTTCTGCTTTAGTGATTTCACGGTAGAACGGCATGTCTAGCAAGCTCTTACGCTCTTTATTCATGTCATAGCTTGCTTTGTGCTGAAGCTGAGCCAGCTTCTTTGTCAGCTTATCAATTTCATCCGTAAATTTAGAGATCATCTCGTTGTCACTACGAGATTGAGCACTGTTTAGCTTATGACGACAAGCATCAAGACGGTTTTTAAGTGTTTGGATTTCTTTTTTCATGCTCATTGTAATCTGAACCTAGTAAACGAATGAATAAAATGGAGACGGAGTGTACCACAGACTCTGCATGCATGCTGTTAACTTTAAGTACTGTATAAAACGTTAGGTATAAAGTTCATTCAAGTACAATACTAACACCCTATGTCCCCGAGGTTCTTGCAAAGCGTACATAAAACACAAGATTCACGCGCGGCACTCCGTAAGGTGAAATAATGTCACTAAGGTGACGGTATGAAAGTGAACCAAGGCTAGCATCCAATAGTGTCGGTTCATCCATTTCTATTTTGGATATCGTTTATTATTCATCAAAATATCGCCAAATGGCTTTTGCTACTGGTCCTTGTGGTTTGCTTTTTAGTTTTGCCACATAAATCGGCAAGTTCAATTCATCATAAATATCTAATACTAGTAGCTGTCCGCTTTGGATTTCTTCATGAACGAGATGCAGTGGCATTCTCCCCCAACCTAACCCCGACTCGATTAACGCTTTTTTGGTCGCCAAATCGGTCACGTACCATTTAATAGTTTCATCTAAGACCCCTGTGTCTGGAGACTGTTGATCAGACGATTTCATAATCACTTGTGGATATTGTAGCAAATCGTTTTCAAACAAAGGCTTTGAAAGTGAAGGGACCAACGTTTTGGATATGACCAATGGAATCGTAATGGTATCAATTCGAAGATAATCTACCGAACTGTGGCGACTTAAACTGCCGTAAATCGCGATATCAACATTCTTATCAACTAAGCGTCGTTCCCCAGATGCGACTTCAATATCTAAATGTATCGTTGTCTTTGGAAACTTTTTCTTAAGATCAAGCAATAACCCTGTAATTTTATCTATTGGAAACAATGAACTAACACCTAACCGTAGCTCTGTTTCAATGTCCCCTTTCATCTCTATAACAAAGGTTTCAAAGTCACTTGCATGCTGGAGTAATCGTCTTATTTGCACAATAAGTACCTTACCCTCAGCAGTGAGTTCCGGGCGGTACGTATCTCGAGTAAATATTTGTACTCCGTAATGAGATTCCATCTGCTTTACAGCATAAGAAATAGCAGAGCGCACTTTATATAACTTTTCACTCGCCTTCTGAAAGCTACCTTCGTCACAGATCGTCTCAATTACTTGGAGTTGTTCTAAATTTGTCATGGTCAAATAATATGACCATATACGTCAAAAAGCTATGCTTTTTATTGACCATTGATAGTTCTAAAGTGTGTTTGAGCCACTAAACACGCATAGAAGGACTGACTATGAAAATCAAAGCGCACACCATCCGAACTCCTGACAACCGGTTCGATGGTCTCATCGATTACCCATTTTCCTCGCACTATTTAGACGTTGATGGAATGCGCATGCATTACTTGGATGAAGGCAGTGAACACGCAAAAACCATTTTCTTGTTCCACGGGCAGCCATCATGGAGTTACCTGTATAGGCATATGATTCCGTTACTCGTTAATGAAGGCTACCGAGTTATCGCACCCGACCTCATTGGCTTTGGTAAATCGGATAAACCCACTCAAGCGTCTGCTCATACCTATGCACATCATGTGCAATGGATGACAAGCTTTGTTCGTCAAATCAATATTCAAAATGCCGCGGCATTTTTTCAAGATTGGGGGGGGATGATCGGTCTGCGAGTGCTCGCTCAAGAACCTTTATGGTTATCTCGGCTCATTTTATCTAACACTGCCCTTGCAGAAATGAATGGCCTTGAAAAGTTCATGGTTCCTAAAGTGCTAAAAATACTCGCTTCTGTTGCAGGCAAAGCTGACTTAGCTGCACTAAATCGTAAAATCAGTTATGGGAACTGGGCGAGTTACTTTCGACACGCCGATACATTAAAAATAGGAGAGATAATACAAGCACTAAGCGTGAAGAATCTGTCCGATTTGGAAAAACAAGCCTATGACGCTCCATTTCCAAACGCTGACCATTATGCAGCCCCGCGCAAGATGCCACAAATCGTGGCCTCTGACCTAAATCAAGTCAACGCCGATTGGGACAAACTGAAAACGTGGAATCAACCAGTTTTGACCTTATTCAGCGACCAAGACCCGTTCTTAGCTGATAAAGGCTACGACGTTAAATTTCAAGATAATTTTACCGGCGCTCAACATCAACCTCATTCAACCATTAAAAATGCTTCTCATTTTTTACAAGAAGATGAGCCTGCTCAGTTAGTACAAAAAACCGTCTCTTGGTTACAACAAACAAATTTTTAGGATATCCAAAATGAAAATACTCGCAATTGGTGCAAATGGCGTCATTGGACAAGCCGTTGTCGCAAACCTCAATCATCAACATGAGGTCATTCGTGTGGGCCATAGCCACGGTGACTTAACCGTCGATATAGAAAGCAAAGTCTCAATTAAAGCGATGTTTGAGCAAGTCGGAATGATCGATGCTATCGTCAGTATGGTTGGCAATGGTGAAATGGGCTCGCTTACTGAAATGAAAGATTCAGGGTTTGCGACCGTTTTAGACAATAAAGTCATGGGGCAGGTCAATATAGTTCGTATAGGGCTAGAGTACTTAAAACCTAATGGCAGCATTACTCTAACTTCCGGTGAAGCCGCCTTTAACGCTATGCCGGGTGTCAGCGCTATTGCGATGGGTACTGCCGCGATAAATGCGTTTGTCGCCAACTCAGCACTAGAGCTTGGGAGCGGAGTTAGGATCAATGCGGTTTGCCCTAGCATGGTTAAAGAAACGATGGATATGTGGGGCATTGATAGCTCCTCCGGCATTAAGGCTGATGATGTAGCTTCCTATTATTCAGCCAGTATTGAAGGCACAGACACAGGAAAGGTATTTAGAGCAATCCGTGGAGCATATCAAACCCCAAAAAAACCTGCCTATTTAGTGTCTTCTAGCCTTTATCCTATGGGACACCCATCACTAGAAAAATACGCTACAGCGTGTGCACCCATATTCCAAAAATATGGCGCGAAGCCACTGGTTATTGGTAAAACTCAACAAAAGTTCGAAGTGATTGACGGGCAGTGGCCAAGCAAAGACGCGAAAATGTCTATCGTTGAGTTTCCGTCAATGGCTCATATACAAGAATGCTTCGAGTCTTTGGAATACCAACAAGTAAAACATTTACGCACTAATACTATTAAAACTTACTTCTCGCTCGCGGTTGAATAGCTCATCGCTTGAGAAAGGTCCAAGAATATATATAGAGAGAGAACATGGCAGGTTGAAACGACCAACGAAAGTTAAACCTGCCATTATTAGAATAAATATCTAGAAACTATGTTCTGTAAAGAACCTTTACAATATGCCAGCCAAACTTTGTTTTCACTAGATGAGGCGTTAACACTTCGCCAGTAAAGCAGATTTTATCAAATTGTGGGACCATTTGACCTTTTCTAAACTCACCGAGGTCTCCTCCTTTTTTACCAGAAGGACACGTTGAATATTTCTTAGCAAGAGCCTGAAATTTTGCACCTTTTTTCAACTGACCCATAATGTCGTCTGCTTTGTCTTTATGCTTAACAAGGATGTGAAGTGCGTGTGCGGTTCTTGCCATGACGTGTCTACCCTAATACAAAATGAAGAGATGCTGCTAATAGCGCAAAGTGTAAATCAAAATGAGAGCGAAATCACGTTTACAATCCAAGCCACTTCAACTTTATTCTGATCTGCCGCAGATAAGTTAGGGAAAAGTAAAACTATTCTATAGAATTAGACTGTCACCAACTTAGAGTATGAATTCCAATGTCGACAAAAATAAGTAAAGCCAATCAAGCACAAGGTATGCTGCTGTTTACGCTGAATATGCAGAAACAGCGCTTTGCCATCGGCACACTTAAAGTTCGAGAAATCGTGCCATTTTTGCCTACAACACAAATCCCTTACTCTCATCGTCATGTGGTTGGCACAGTGAGCATCCGTGGCTTAACCGTTCCCGTCATCGATATGGCGGCGGCAATTGGCTTTAGACCGATTACTCCCGAAGAGTATTCCACGACTTATCTTGTTGTGACCGACTGTCTGCGCACCGTGGTCGCCTTTATGGTGAGAGAAATCGATAAAATCATAGAGTGTAATTGGAAGGAAATAGAGCCTGCTCCAGAAAGCTCTGGAAAGAACATCTTCGTTACCGGGGTTACTAAGTTTAATGACGACATTGTTCAGCTACTGGATGTAGAGTTACTATTGTCGAAAATTTACCCACAATACGCTGATACTAAAATCCCGATGCTCACAGATGTGCAACGAGAGCGAATGAAAGCCTTGAACGTATTGCTTGTGGATGATTCATCTATCGCGAGAAAGCAGCTCGGCGATGCGCTGAACCAAATCAATATCCCCTTTGAGATCTGCAAAGATGGCAACAGCGCTTTGGCTTTTATGCGTGAAAAAGCGCACTCCTCTCAAGCGATTGATATCCTTGTGAGTGATATTGAAATGCCAGGACTCGACGGTTATGAACTTGTTTTTGAAGTGCAAAATGACGCATCATTGAACCGCGCCTATCGAATCCTACACACCTCTTTATCTAGCGAAATGTGTACCGATCGCGCAAGGCAGGTGGGAGCTCACGAAGCGTTAGTAAAGTTTAATGCCGGAGAGCTCATTGAGGCTATGTTACGAGGCGCCGAAACCTTTGTGGAATCCAAAGCGGCCTCATAACAGATTCTGCATCGATTATCGTATTTACAATAAAACCATTACTCTACGGTATCGCTGTTTTCTATGCGGCGATGCCCCTCTTGTAAGTGGACAAAGTCGACTAAGTCCTCACCAGATACCTGATACGCCTGACCAAACCCCTTAACAAATAACCCTTGTTCCGCTTTTAGGTTAAATAATACAAAATCTTGCAACTGACTTAAGCCATCAATAATCTCACCAAAACGCGTTTGCATCTGAGCGACCACTGCATGCCATTGCTGTGTGTCCCTTTCAACTACGGTTGCAACGGCATCAAACGTCAAACGCTTACGAGCGAACAACTGCTTACTTTCAGATTCATCCTCAATCATCATCAAGGATACGTTTGGGTTCACTTGTAAATTACGGGCATGACGTGCGATTTGTGAAATCAGCACAAAGTAGCCATCTTGATTTTGGACAAATGGTGCATAGCTAACATTCGGGCAACCTTCCCCATCGACGGTAGCAAGTTGAATCGTTTTACGCGTTTGGCGAAACTCTTTGATTTCAGGACCTAATCGCCCCTGTAGTCGCTCTTGCTTAACTTGCTGATCCATTTTCTGTTCCTTTTCTGACTGTACTTTGATTATTTTTATCGTGTTATAAAGTGGGTTTTTCGCTGCCGTATCGTACTATTGGCGTAATTTACTTTGCATCGTTTTAAAACGAGTCACCTGCTCTGGCAACAGTTGACGCTTGTCGTCACGCCCAAGATAAATCTTAAACACGTTATGACCAAGTGCATCAAAAAAGCCAAAGTAGTGGCTTTCATTGCCCATAAAAGGCTTACTCACTAACGCAACATGAGTAATCAGATCTAACTTGAGATGTCCATGTAACTCGCCTTCTTTACCCATAAGATTATAATAACCTCGTGCCATTTTACCTTTTGGGAACGGGGCTTTAACCTCAAAGATGGAGCCGAACGAGTGGACAATCGTTGTCACAGCTCCCCACGTGGTGATGGATTCCAAGACTTCTTGGGCAATACTCCCTCCAGCGACAGCAACCATTTCACTAGGTAATGCGCACACTACTTCACACTCACTTACCGCGAGTTTATCTGCAATCGCAGCGGGTAGTAATTTAGGTTCGTCCGCCAGAATCGCTGCAACTTTTTGCTTTAACGTCATTTGTTGTTCCTATTTAATCTAATGATTCATCATCGCATTTCGTCAATTAGGCGACGAAATGCAACTTTTTATTACCATGAGACAGCGGTGATGAAACGGAAAGCTGCCCATGACTCAACGTCGACAAGGCAGATATCGCCCCTTGAGCTAAGGTTACCGCCCAAAAGCTACCCGCTAGCGTCAATAACAAGTAGTCCCCTTTGAGTTCAACTAAACCATTTTGCTCCCACACTTGAAACAAAGGTGTAAGCAACGCAAAAGTATCGTGCCCTTGAGTCATGGCTAATACGCTTCGACGCACTACGCCACTATCAAACCCAGCTTTCAAACTCGCAAATACTGACTCCAGTGAATGGTGTTTGCTCATCATCGCAATAGTTGTATCGCCTGAACGCATCGCAGACATATACGAATCTAATGATCGATGGTTCATCATTCCATAGCCACCTATATTACCACCAGCCCCACACCCGATTGGCAACACTTCCGCATAGGTCTTTGCAACACTGTTGTATTGGCTGCGTTCTCTGTTGTCTCGTGCCCAATGATTAACACTGAGTTGCTTAATAAAGTGTTCATTCATGAATGCGACACCGTATTCGTACATAGAAGCTTTCTGCGCAGAATTGGCTGGTGGCTCTATACGTCCTTTCTCGACCATATTAAGCATTGGCGCGTTACCACCAACAACAAGCTGATAAAGATCAACGCCATGCGCGCCTGAATCTTTAAAGTCGACAAGGTCTTGGGCAAAGACTTCGAGTGTTTGATATGGGAGTCCATAGAGTAGGTCGATGATAATGGGGGCTTCGTCCAATGAACTTAAGTGAGAGACCCGTTCAAGCACAACCTCACGATCATCCAGTCTTTTGGCACTGCGTCTTACTTTAGTATTAAAACTCTGCACACCAAAGGAAAAGCGATTAAACCCGCCTTCCAATGCTTTATCGAACATTTCATCGCTAAACCGGTTAGTTCTTCCTTCTAGCGTCATTTCACAATCCGTCGCTAAAGGAAACGAGCGACGAATCGCTTTACCCAGTCTTTGTATCTGATCAGGGGACAAATCCGTTGGCGTTCCACCACCAATATAAACGGCATGAAACAAACCTGTTTGAGTCCAAGCAAGTCGAGATTTCAGCTCTATCTCTTTAAGCAACGCTTTAAAATAATCATCGACTAACTGCCGACTTGCTGCGTTTTGAAAAAAGTTACAAAACGTACAACGTACTCGGCAAAAAGGAATATGGATGTAAAGGCAGCGCTTGCTCGAGCGCTTTGAAGACACAGAAGTCAGTGATTGAAATAGAGACTCATAACGCGCGGATTCTATCGGCGTGCCCATACCACCAGCATGAGGCGACGTCTTCTGAGTAAAAGCGAAGCGCAGCGGATCGGGCGAAGAAACACCGAAGTGTGTCGCATCAAGATGAGTTAAGTCGATTTGCATATCTATTCTCTGTTACCGATCACCCCCGTAATTAGGGGTCTTAGAAGATATTCACGATCATAAATTGGTGATAATGATAATGCAATTGATAATTGATCTTATTTTCATTGTGATACATAATTGCCTTCTCTCGTTAGTGAAAAAGTAAATGACAAGAGAAAGCGCTCGGTCGTCAGTCGAGAATTTAAGTGAATAGAGGTTGGGTTATGAACATCAAAAGGTATGTCGTTGCAGGAAGCTTATCTGTGGCATTCCATATTGGTTTTATGCTTGTCGACGACACACAACAAGTCTTTGCAATGCCGTCAGGTAGCCACTCTACATCGGTATCACTCAATTTTATCGCTCAATCTTCGGCTGCAGCGGCATCATCGACACCTCCAAGTGATACAAACGCTCCACCGGACACGGCAGAAAAAGCATCTGTACCACCTAAATCCTCTGAAACCACTTCTGCTAAGGCTAACTCTACTGACAATAAGCCCGTAGAAAGTCGCTCTGTTCAGAAAGCCGTAACGAAATCGAACAGTTCATCGGTGACAAAAAACAAAAAGCAACCTGTAAAACGGGAAAAGGCTGTTAACAAGGCGCCGAAAAGCGCATCGGCGACCCAAAAGAAATCACCGAAGGAGCAAACAAATCCTGCTCCTAAAAAAAGTGAACTAAAAGAAGAAATTAAAGAAACAAAAACATCGGGGAACGATTCCGCACCCACTTCGGCGCAACCAGCCATCGTCAATCAAGGGGTAAGTAATGAACCCGTGCTAAGAAACACCCCTTCTTTCACTACGACACCTGTGCAACCTAGATATCCGAGAATTGCCAGAAAGCGCGGCATTGAAGGCACTGCAACCTATGAAATCTGGCTAGATGAATCCGGAAACCAAACAAAACAAGTACTTGTATCTTCATCTGGCGCCACTATTTTAGATAAGACCGCACTTGACGCAATCAAACAATGGCAATTTTCAGCCTATACCGTTAAAGGGGTTGCGGTCGCCCATCGTATTCAAATTCCTGTTCGTTTTAAATTGGATTAATCATGGAATCACTACACTACCTACAACAGCAACTTGGGTTGATGACTTGGCCGTTGCTTATTTGCTCAGCGATAACTGCGATGATCATCATCGAACGACTCTTCCAAATCGTCATTAGTACTGGCGTAGGCATGAAAGCCATTCGACAAAAGTTAAATCAAATATCACCTACTGACGCGAAAGAGATCGAGCAACTTGCCACAGTCTTGTCTGACAAACGTCCATTGCTGTACCGTGGTGTCGCCATGCTATTGGCGCATCACTCCTTTGCTAAGTCACTGCGTGAAGATGCCGCCAGTATTTGGCTACAGGATAAGCGCCATCAGCTTCACTCAGGTCTAAAACTATTATCGCTAATCGGTGTTATCAGCCCATTAATTGGCTTGTTGGGAACGGTGCTTGGGCTGATAGATATGTTTAAAGGTATTGCGGCTGCTTCCGGTAATGTCACACCAAACGATCTCGCACAAGGTCTTGGCCTTGCTATGCGAACAACAGCTGCTGGTCTTATGATCGCTCTACCCGCCATAGCTGGCGCTCAACTCATTGGTTTATGGGCGGACAGAATTGTCGCTAAATTGGAGCATACCCTTAACTTTGTCAACCTATGGCTTGAGGGAATTGAAATGCCGCATTCCGACAAAGATCCAGTACAGACCCGCAACCTCGATAAATTATCAGTAACGGATGCATCATGATCAAAGTCAGTGATCCTTCATCCAGCGCGTCTATTTACCCTGACCTTACGCCGTTATTGGACATAATCTTTATTGTCATGGTGTTTTTGATGCTTACCGCCTCAGTTCGTTTGGAGTCATTAAACGTTGAACTACCGGCAACGGATTCCAATGCCGTATCAGAAGTGGCTAATCAGTCCCTTACTGTCAACATCCTTGCTGATGCTCCATATTGGGCATTGAATACCAAACAATATATCGACTGGGACAACTTCAAAATCGCGCTACTGGAAGAGTCAAAATCCACCGCCCAACCGATCATTATTGCAGCCGACAAAACGGCTGATGTTCAACATTTAGTCAAGTTGCTCGCCTTTATGCAAGATAACGGCATTCCCGCAACGCAGCTCTTAACCGAAGACTCTGCCAAATAATTAGGAATTTTCATACTATGTTTCAACTATTACGTAAAACGCTAATCATCAGTACCATCACATCCATGATGGCTTTTAGTGTCTTTGCTCAGTCCACTCAAGTAGAAGCGACGGTATTACCCGAAGAGACACAGAATATCATCAGTGCAGGGGCATCGGTTACCGAGTTGCTACTTGCCCTTAACGCTCAACACCAATTGGTTGCGGTTGACGTAACGAGTGTATTACCCTCATCTCTTGTCTTGCCCAAAGTAGGCTATCATCGTGCACTGTCAGCGGAAGGCTTACTCGCGATGCACCCTGATCTCATCATTGGCACTGATGAAATGGGTCCGAAACCAGCTCTGGATCAGATAAAGCAAGCGGGTGTTAACGTTGAGGTTGTTGATACATCTGCTAGCATCACTGGGCTTAAAAAAAGAATCGACCAAATAGCGGCGTTAACTCATACCCAAGATAATGTTGCCGCATTGAATGATAAAATTGATGCCCAACTCCATGCCCTCACTTCTAACCAACCGTCAACATCAGACGAAAAGAAAAAGATTCTGTTCTTACTTATCCATGAGGGTAGACCTGCGAATGTGGCTGGCAGTGGTACCACGCCCGACGCCATTATCTCGCTTGCTGGGGGCATTAATCCTGCTGCTAAACAGCTAAATGCTTATAAACCATTATCAAATGAAGCCATCATTGAAATGCAGCCAGACATCATTTTGCTCAGTGACCGCAGCTATCGTCAATTAGGCGGAAGCGATGCCTTACTAAAAGCCCTACCTATGCTTGCAGCGACGCCGGCCGGGAAAAATCAGCAATTTGTCACCATTGATGGTCACGCGCTAGTCGGTGGACTGGGGTTAAAAAGCCTCTCGGAAGCGCAAAGATTGAACGAGAAGATCTATCAAAAATAACTACCTATCAGCCAATGGGACATTGTAAATACTACAACCTCATTGGCTATCGCCCGTTTGTTCCCATCTTTTTTATTAGACTGCGCAGCACTAAATTAGATTAACCTTAACTTTAAGCGGCTCTTGTAAACTTATGCTTAGACATTACTCTCTACCAGTTATTTTCATCGGCTTTATTACGCTACTTGTCGTCGCAACTGTTTACTCCATAACGGTGGGACCAATGGCGATTTCGTTCTCAGATAGCTTAATCGCATTGACTACGCGCTCCAATGGACTCGCGCCTCATATCCCTTTAGTCGTCAATGATATCCGTCTGCCCCGCACTTTATTGTGTCTCGTTGTTGGAGCAATCCTAGCCATTTGCGGCACTGTCATGCAGGGGTTATTTAGCAACCCCCTTGCGGAGCCCGGTATCATCGGTGTATCGGCTGGTGCCTCGTTGGGTGGCGCGATTGCCATCGTCTGTTTTTCTACACTCGGCACACAATTCCCTGAATTGATGAATCTCGCCGTCGTCCCCGTTTTCGCTTTCCTCGGCGGTGCATTGACCACCGTTTTAGTCTATAAATTAGGCTCTGGGAAATTTGGCACATCAGTGACTATTATGCTGTTAGCCGGGGTGGCAATAAGTGCTCTAGCTGGGGCGGGGATCGGTTTTCTCAATTTTGTCGCCGATGACCAAATGCTTCGCGATCTTTCTCTATGGTCAATGGGTTCTCTTGCTGGTGCAACATGGGAAAAAATATCACTTGCCACATTGACGCTTCTGGTTCTAATCATACTTTTTTCCAAGAAGGCAATGGCGCTTAATGCACTGCTTCTTGGGGAGTCTGAAGCAATGCACCTCGGTATTGCCGTACAGCGTCTCAAACGTCAATTGATACTGCTCACCGCCGTCGGTGTCGGAGTCACCGTCAGTGTTTCTGGGCCTATCGGTTTTATCGGTTTAGTCATCCCTCATTTAGGACGGATGCTCATAGGCCCTGATCACCGAACTCTGTTGCCAGTATCCGCACTACTTGGTGCATTGTTAATGACGGGCGCTGACATGATTGCCAGAGTCGTCGTGGCACCTGCGGAATTGCCTGTCGGTATTGTTACTGCGATCATCGGCGCGCCGTTTTTCCTCTATCTGCTTTTTCAGCAAAAAGGGAAGATTCTTTAATGACATACCAAGAGACAACGACAGGAAATTCAGTGACAAGTAAATCTGAATACGCCATTTCGGCCAGCAATATTTCGGTTAAGTTTGCCGATACGACTATTCTGGACAATGTTTCAATAGACCTAAAGCCCGGTGAAGTCACCGCACTACTCGGCCCAAATGGAGCAGGGAAAAGCACACTGCTAAAAGTACTCAGTGGAGAAATCAAAACACAAGCTAACCTTTGCTATTTCGGTCACTCACGCGACCTCTGGACGCCTGCTAAGCTCGCCATGCATCTAGGTCTCGTGTCACAGCACAGTACGTTAACGTTTCCATTTCTTGCTTCGGAGGTGGTTGAACTTGGGGCCATACCGCTTAAATTGCCCAACCGAGATATCAAAGCGTTAGCAAAACACTACCTCACGACTGTCGATATGTTGCCACTTGCCTCACGTCCCTACCCAAGTTTATCCGGGGGAGAAAAGCAACGTATCCACTTTGCAAGAGTATTAAGTCAGCTTCACCATGCTAAAGGGCAAACGATCCTCATGCTTGACGAACCGACTTCTGCCCTCGATCTTGCTCATCAACACAATACTCTTTCACTTGCACGAGAGATGGCAACCAAGAATAACGCAGCCGTCATCATCGTCCTCCACGATTTAAACCTAGCCTCTCAATACTCAGATCGGATCATTGTATTGAATCAACAAAAAATCGTTGCTGATGGCTCACCATGGGATGCAATTACCAGTGAAATGATCTCAGACGTTTATGGCTATGACGTCATAATTACTGAGCACCCTAAAAAGGGCTTTCCGTTAGTAATCTCACAGTAGTTAAATAGAGAAAATATACTAAATGAACGTTATTTATTTAAAATAAGATGATTTCTGGGCAAAAAAATACCGCGACTATTAATTAGTCACGGTATTTTTAGTGAATGCACAATCCACAACTTGCGGGGCTGCAAGCTAACGATAGTACAAAATTAAGTAAGCGTGATGCCCTACTTACTTAATTGAATCAAAGAGCGCCCTAACAGCCACTCCAATTCTTTTTCACTTCCAGAGCCATATTGAGTTTCAACCAATTTGTATAAACGGTCGATACCTTTAGAGGCAAACTCATGCGCATTTTCTGAAGTAACAATATGATGAAAGAGCAATTTCAAAATTGCCAAAAATTCATCATTTTTCAGTGCCGCCAACCAACTATTTACAAAGCTATCTAGCCCACCTTCAAACTCAAGGTGTTCAACGAACATCTTGAAAATGCGTCCATCGAGCGCTGCTGTAAAGTCCGTTTTCTTTGGAAAATGGTGACTAATCCCTGTTCTTGATACACCGGTCTGCTGACTCAAAGTCGTGTAAGACATCTTGTCGTAACCCAAACGGATAATTTGGTCGACAACCGCCTCCATAATCTTCTGAATAGTGATTTCAGTATCTTCTTTACTACGCTTTGGCATTTGACGCTCTTCTCTTATCGCTGTGCTGCATTGACTGTATGCTATACCATAATTAAAGCAATTCTCTGTAAATTAATCTAATAAAATAACATGAATATTTATTAACCCTTGCTTACGGCATCAAGGGCCACACCCATTAGTGGATATTAGATATGCATACAATTGAAATATTATAAAAAATCATTAATAGATTTATAACTTATAAAGTCTACCACTTCTCCGTTAAGTAAATACAACTGTGTACTCTATCGCTAGGACACTGGTCTCGTTTTTGAGACATTAGTCACATTGACAACAAATCACTTGCATAATAAATGCAAATACGAAACTAAAACGCATTGATTGGGAAAATACCCATATCACTCATCCAATACCTTATTAGCAAAATGTGGATGATATAGGATCAATCACAACAAAGGGCCCTATGGTCCTAAAGCGCTGACATCATCGCTATCAATTTTTTCTGGCTACCTGAAAACCACAGTTATAGAATGGTCTCATAATTAGTAAGAGGTATTGTTATGTCAAACACGTACAAAGAAGAAGCGGTATGTGACGCATGTGGCGTCTCCGGAGAGATGGGCTTCATCATCAAAGAAGGTGACGATGTGGCTGAGGTTCAGCTCTTTGCTGAATCTAAAGCGCTATTAGAACAAGAAATTCAAAAGTACATCGATCTTGCTCAGTCAGTCTCTAAGGAAGTTGAATACGACATCTCTGCTCTCGAAGAGGACTCGACCGAACTTCAAGCCCGTTTTAAATTCGAAGTGAGTGCAGAGAAGCTCATTTTTGAACTTAAGACGCGCTCAATCTCACGCTAGCCTTTAATACATCGGCTAAACGTTACTAAAGCGAGCGCTATTGCTCGCTTTTTAAACGCTTCCACTTTAACTCACCATTCATTTCAAAGTCTTGCTCAGCCACGCACTGCAAGATGACACCTTCAACAGTGATCACTGACCCCAATGAAAACGCCTTGTCATTGTAATAACACACGCGTTTACCTAACTTAGAATCTGAAAGCAGCACCGCAGCCCCTACATCCACACCTGGTGTCGTAATGACCTTTGCATTAACAGATGACAGCGGTACGCCTACTACTACAATAGCTATTGCCGTTAATTTTGAAATCGCTCGCCACGTTTTCCATTGTTTTCGTTGACTATCCATTGCACACTACCTGTATTGTCATTAATTTTCGGCTCTGTTTTCTATGATTCGCGCCTGTTTACTTATTATTACTTGGCTTGTTACTACTGGTCAGCTTAACGCGACGTCACTTGATCATTATAAAATTCTCAACCATCTTGATAATTATGGCAATCTCCACCTTCGCAACAAACCCTACACCACATTACCTGATGGGCTCATTGTCAAAGGTAACCTCAACATCGCAAAAACAGCGATAGAAGCCTTACCCAACAATTTAGATGTCCAAGGTAGCCTAGACGCCTCCAATAGTTTAGTGGCATATATCCCAAGAGGAACCAAAATCACAGGTTATGCGAATCTACTCGGTAGCCAACTAAAGGCTTGGCCTGAAGGCGTCACTCCCGGAGGCTATATCAACTTAACCGATACGCCTGTAGCTAAGCTTCCTGATGGCATGGTCGTCAATGGTGATTTTGGCTTAATTCGGACTCCACTATCAGAGCTACCAGACAATCTTATCGTCAAAGGTAGTTTGTATATCGGTGGCTCAAATATTACCACTTTTCCTGCAACACTCACCGTTGACGGCAACATCTTTCTTGGTGGCAATCGCATTACAAAATGGCCAACAAACCTCACCCTTGGTGGTGCGGTTGCTCGCTAAGTAGCGCTATTTTCAAGCTCGTTGCTCCTGGTTCCTTTGCGTTTCACTGCGTTTAAAAATTGTGGGATATGGTTAAAAATAATGGGATATGGTTAAATATCTTGTCCGTATATGTTCAATTAAGAGGCGGACTTTATTTGGCGGCTGCCGAGTAAAAGGATACACCGCATAGATACCCAACTTTTTCCCAACTTGTTCCGGAAATATATCCACCAGCTGTCCGTTTCTTACATCGTGATACACAAGGCAACGAGGTACATACGCAATACCATGCCCTCCCAGTGCTGCCTTTCTCAATGCTCCAGCATTATTGGTTGAAAACGAACCCGAGACCTTAATAATCTCATTACCACTCTGTCCAGCTTTAAACTCCCAATCTGACGCCCCTGTCGTTTGGTAGGCGTATTGCAAGCAATTATGCTGCGTTAAATCATGCGGCTTTAACGGCTTACCGTTTTTGGCAATGTAAGAGGGCGAAGCACACACAACCCATTGGGAGTCCAAAATGTGCCGAGCAATCAAACTTGAATCCTCTAAGTAGCCAGTGCGAATAACTAAGTCATACCCGCCATCCACCAAATCGACAAAACGATTGTCTAGCGACATATCGACGCTGAGACCCGGATACATATTACAAAATTCCGCCACGGCATCGGCTAAAATCAAATCACCGGAAATCGTCGGAACCGACATTTTGATATGACCACTAATATTCTCACCAAAGCCTGAGACAGACGCTGCAGCTTCCATAGTCGCATGCGTCACATTTTTAGCACTGTGGAGCAATGCTTTACCCGCTTCAGTTAACGTTAATTTACGCGTTGTTCGATATAATAATTGTACGCCGAGTTCATCTTCTAGCCGAGCAATCCTTTTGCTAACTACCGAATTTGTCAGGTTGTTTTGCTCAGCTGCTCGACTAAAAGCACCCAGTTCAACTACCTGATAGAACAAAATCAAATCATCTGCACGCATCATATTAGGTCATTTTTGGAAATAATCATTTTCATTATTTCTCTGTATAAAGAAAATTGAAAGCGTTAACTTCACACTTTATTAACAGCCCAGTCACAACGTGGCATAACATGAGTTTAACGTTGGAGTCATACCATGCGCATCTACCCTTCACGACCAACAAAGGTCTATTTGTACGCTACCTGTCTCGTTGACGTGTTTGACCCTGATGCTGGGCTCGACGCAATAACGCTGCTCGAGCAGCAAGGCATCGACGTCATTTTTGTCGAAAAGCAAACCTGTTGTGGCCAACCCGCTTATACCTCCGGCTATACCCAAGAGGCAAAACACGTCGCACAGAGCCAAATTGACTTATTTCCAGACCCTTTTCCCATCATCGTGTTATCAGGGTCTTGCGGTGGCATGATGCACCACCACTACCCAAAGCTGTTCAAAGGAGACCGTCAAGAAGCCAATGTACACGCCTTCTGTGATCGAGTGTTTGAACTGACTGAGTTCCTAGTCAATGTCTGCCGGGTTAAGCTAACCGATCAAGGGCAGCCGACCTCAGTAGTGATGCATACCTCATGCGCGGCACGACGAGAAATGAATGTCCATACCACCTCAACCGAGCTTCTGTCGCAGCTCTCCAATGTCGAACTACGGGTACAAGATTACGAAAGCGAGTGTTGCGGATTTGGGGGAAGCTTTTCGGTCCGTCATCCCGACATCTCTCAAGCGATGGTAGAAGATAAGACTCGCCATATCAGCAATACACAATCTGATATTCTCGTCAGTGCTGATTGGGGCTGTTTACTTAATATCAACGGCGCGTTCGAATACCAACAGAAACCGATCATTGGTCGTCACCTTGCGTCTTTCTTACTTGAGCGTACGCAGGAGGTAAATTCATGAGCCAACAACCTAACAACTTTCATCAGCAAGCCAAAGAAGCGCTCGATGATGCTCAGCTTCGCGACAATTTTCGTGGCGCGATGGATTACTTACGCGACAAAAGAAAGACGGCGTTTGATGATCCTGCGGAAGAAGAGAATATCCGCAATATTGCAGAATCCATTCGCCAACGCTGCTTAAGCAAACTACCCGAACTTTTAGAGCAACTAGAGTTCAACTGTTATCGAAACGGAATACAAGTGCACTGGGCAGAAACACCACAACAAGCCAATGCTTTGATTGCTGATATTTCTGATCAGCACGATGCCAAACTGATCATCAAAGGTAAGTCGATGGTCAGCGAAGAAATAGAAATGAATCATACGTTGGAAAAGCTTGGGATCCGCTGCCTAGAAAGTGATATGGGCGAATATATTGTACAACTTGATGGTGACAAGCCCTCACACATCATCATGCCTGCGATCCACAAAAACAAGCAAGAAGTCAGCGACACGTTTAGTACTCATTTGGAGAACTTCACCCCGACTGACGATGTTGACAGCCTTATTCAAACGGGTCGTACTCGCCTAAGACGTAAGTTTTTTGAGGCGGATATTGGCCTATCTGGAGTGAACTTTGCGGTAGCCGAAACCGGCACACTCTGCTTAGTTGAAAATGAAGGAAATGGCAGAATGTCCACCACCGTGCCCAAAGTGCATATTGCCATTACGGGAATTGAGAAAGTTGTCGAGTTTCTGGCAGATGTACCACCTCTGTATAGTGCCCTAACCCGCAGCGCGACGGGGCAAGCTATTACCACCTATTTCAATATGATCAGTTCACCTCGAAAACATGCCGAAAAAGATGGTCCCGAAGAGGTTCACCTCATCTTACTAGATAACGGTCGCAGCCAAGCATACCAAGACGAAGAACTGCGTAAAACCTTACAGTGTATACGTTGCGGTGCGTGTATGAACCACTGCCCTGTCTACACAAAAATAGGGGGACATGCTTATGGGACGGTGTATCCCGGCCCAATAGGGAAGATCATTTCACCGCACTTATTAGGGCTGGATAAAACCAAAGACCTTGTGACAGCATCAAGCTTATGTGGCGCGTGTGGTGAAGTCTGTCCGGTTAAAATCCCTATTCCTGATATGCTGTTACGGCTAAGACAGGAAGCCAAGCACCCGGCACGCAAAGACAGTGCCCCATTAAAAGGGCAAAACACCGCGCATAGCACGATAGAGTCTGCGCTCATGTCCGGTTATGCGCTAGCCGCATCATCGCCAACCCTTTATCACTCGGCCACTTTTCTTACCAGTAAGCTGCAACACCTTATTCCCAGTAACCTTGGTGCATGGACGCAATGTCGAACACGCCCTAAGCCTGCCGACAAAACGCTGCACCAGCGTATTAAAGCTCGTCAGCGAATGACCGACCGTAAGGGTCAAACGAATAATCCGAAATGAGGTGATAACAATGGATACACGCCGTAGTAAAGAAAACATCCTTAATCGCCTCAAGCGCGCACCACGTACCGCTTATCAAGGCGATGAACCCGTTTATCGTCCATGGGGGAGTGATTCAGCGATCAGTATGGATGACAAAGCACAACGCTTTATCTCAATGATGACGGCCAATCATACCGACGTAAAAGTCACCACTCGTGCGGCGCTCGTATCCACACTTCAGGACGTGATATCAGACTATCAACTTAATCACATCGCTATTGGGACCGCTGGTGAATACATAGACGCGTGCCAAGATGCCACCTCCCACGTTCAAGTAACGGAATTTAACCAATGTATAGAGCATTGGAAAGCGGAACTTTTTGACCAAGTTGATGCTGGCATCACACACTCGGCTGGCGGAATTGCCGATACTGGTGCCATCATTTTGTGGCCAACTGAGCATGAACCGAGAACGCTCTCACTCGTTCCCCCTTTCCATATTGCGCTGGTAAAAAAATCGATGTTATTTGGGCATTTTCAACAAGCAATGGCGCACAGTCAGTGGAATCATTATATGCCCACCAACGCCTTGTTAATTTCTGGACCATCAAAGACCGCAGATATCCAACAAACCTTAGCGTATGGCGCGCATGGCCCCAGCCAACTGGTCGTCATTTTCTTGGAAGATGAATAACATTTAAAGGATGATAGTAATGAGCCCCCCAAAGCATGACTCGACGATAGATCGCTACCAGACGCTGCAGACTATCCTCGCTAAAGAAATTCCTACGCAGCGAATCATCACCGGTGAACCTGAGCGACTGGCTTATGGTACCGATGCCAGCTTTTATCGCCTGATCCCTAAAATGATCCTACGGCTTAAAAGCCTCGACGAGGTCATCTTCGCCATTCAACAATGCGCCACACTTGGTATTCATTTCACCTTTAGAGCAGCGGGAACCAGTCTATCAGGACAAGCGGTATCTGATTCGGTTTTGATTACCCTGACCGACGATTGGCGTGGGCATGAAATTAAAAACGACGGCCATAAGATTCGTCTTCAACCTGGTGTTATTGGGGCAGACGCCAATCGGTATTTGGCGCCTTATCAAAGAAAAATTGGGCCAGATCCTGCGTCGATCAACACCTGTAAAATTGGTGGCATTGCGGCAAATAATGCCAGCGGAATGTGTTGTGGTACCGCTCAAAATTCTTATAAAACCGTTGATAGCATGAAAGTCGTGTTTGCTGACGGCTCCGTTCTTGACACGAGCGATAGTCACAGTATTGCTCGATTCAAAGAAACGCGTTCCGATATTGTCACTGGTCTACAAACCCTGGCTAAGCAAACGCAAGAAAACGTCACATTATCAGAAAAAATCAGCCATAAATATCGCCTAAAAAATACCACAGGGTATGCTCTCAACGCCTTGGTTGACTTTCACGAGCCCATCGAAATTCTAAAGCACCTGATGATAGGTTCTGAGGGCACGTTAGGGTTTATTGCCGACATCACATACAACACAGTGATAGAGCACCCATTTAAAGCTTCTACCCTACTTACCTTTGCCAGTATTGAAGAAGCTAGCCAAGCCGTCACTATCATTGCTGATACCCCTGTCGCAGCTGTCGAAATGATGGATGGTCGATCACTTCGTTCTGTTGCTGATCAACCTGGCATGCCTGCTTTTATTCAACATCTCGATCTTGAAGCTGCCGCGTTATTGATTGAAGTCCACGCGTCGCATGACGAAGATCTTCAACGCTCTAACGCTATGGTTATGGAAGCACTCAGCGACTTTACTGTTATTGAATCGGTCCCCTTCACTTCCGACCCTAGCACTGTCGCAACACTATGGGGAATCCGTAAAGGGATGTTCCCCGCCGTCGGCGCAGTCCGAGAAGTGGGAACGACGGTGATCATTGAGGATGTCGCCTTTCCTGTTGAAAACCTAGCCGCGGGTGTTCGCGATCTTCAGCAGCTCTTTGACCGCTACCAATACAATGAAGCGATTATTTTTGGTCATGCTCTCGAAGGCAACTTACACTTTGTTTTCACGCAAGGTTTTGATAGCGAAAAAGAGATCCAACGCTATGGCCAGTTTATGGATGATGTCGCCGAGCTTGTGGCGGTAAAATATCAAGGTTCACTAAAAGCCGAGCACGGAACGGGTCGTAATATGGCACCGTATGTTGAACTTGAGTGGGGTCGAGATGGTTACGCATTAATGCAGCAGATTAAAGCCTTATTTGATCCTCACGGTTTACTTAACCCTGGAGTGATCATCAATGACAATCCTCACTCCCATATCGAGAACCTAAAACCCATGCCAGCAGCAGACGATCTTATCGATCGCTGCATTGAATGTGGATTTTGCGAGCCCGTTTGCCCTTCACGAACTCTTACACTGTCTCCTCGTCAGCGTATTGTACTGTACCGGGAAATCCAAAGAAGACGTAGCGTCGCAAGTTTCTCTGCCAGCAGTCATAACCATGAGACCTCTTCCATAACGATTAACGAAAGCGATGCTCAGCTTGAGCAAGCCTTTATGTATCAAGGTCTAGACACCTGCGCCGCCACTGGGCTATGCGCCGATCGTTGCCCTGTTGGTATCAATACCGGGGATTTAGTAAAAAAACTGAGAACCGCTCACTATAAGAAATTTCAGCCCATCGCCAATTGGACAGCAGAACACTTCGCAACCACGACGGCCATTGCTCGTGTTGGGCTGAAAACCAGTACGTTGGCTGCTAATCTAATTGGCAATGAAAGAATCGAAAACCTTGCACAGGGGCTAAGAAAGCTCAGCCATAACCGTACGCCGGCATGGTTAGCAGAAACGCCCACCGCTCATGTGAATAAAACGCTGGCTTCTTCATCAAGACAATCTGATAAGAAAGTCGTCTACCTTCCTTCCTGCGCAAGTCGCAATATGGGTACTCAGCCCAAGGCAAAAGATCAACGCCCGCTTAGCGAGGTGACAATGTCACTTTTAACAAAGGCTGGCTACGATATAATCCTTCCCGAGGCACTAACGGAGCAATGCTGCGGTATGCCTTATGACAGCAAAGGGATGGTTGAACTCGCCGCGCAAAAATCAGCACAGTTAGAAGAAAGTTTATGGCAAGCCAGCAAAGAAGGAAAATATCCAGTACTGATGGATACCAGTCCCTGTGCCAAGCGCAGTATCGAGCAGTTTACCAGACCACTTAACATTTCAGAGCCCGTTGGGTTTGTCAGCCGTTATCTGCTACCACATTTATCTTTAGTTCCAATCAATGAGTCTGTCATGTTGCATGTTACTTGCAGTGCACGTCGAATGGGACTAGAGCACAGCATGATCCAACTTGCCCAACAGTGCGCGGAGTCTGTCATCGTTCCTGAGCATATTCAATGCTGTGGTTGGGCAGGTGATAAAGGCTTCACCACGCCTGAGCTTAACGAAGCGGCTGTCGCGCCACTGAAAGAACAGGTACCTAGTGATTGCCAGCGTGGTTATAGTAATAGTATCACCTGTGAGATAGGGCTCGCGCATCATAGCGGGATACCATACCAATCTATTTTGTATCTTGTTGATGAGGCGGCCAGTACCGCCTAGCCATGCCGAAACAACCGAGTAACTCAAGGTATCATCTATGCCTTGAGTTATTATTCTCCCACACTCATTATATCTTGAATAATATATATTCATCTTAATAATGCGCCAAAACCACATCATTAAATCAATATTAAAATGAAACATTATGAAACCCATTTAAAAAACACTCAATAAAACGACATTATACTGACACTATGAAATATTGTTATTTATTATAATCTTAGAAAATAACAACATCAGCATTGGCTTATCAACAATACCAATTATAAATACTAACAATACAATTATAATGTCTACCCTTCTTACAAAAATAAGAATAAATGGAGTAATCTATGTCAGCGTTTTTCATTCCATCCATTAATTTAATGGGTGCAGGTTGTTTACAAGATGCTATTAACAATATTCAATCCCAAGGCTTCAAAAAAGGCCTCATTGTTTGTGGTAAAGTGCTATCAAAACTTGGCATCGTCGACAACGTACAAACACAACTGTTTATGAAAGGCATTGAGACCGTAGTGTTTGACGGCTCACAACCAAATCCAACCATTAGCAATGTCAATGAAGGGCTAGCTATATTAGAGAGCCATGACTGCAACTTTATTGTTTCATTAGGTGGCGGTAGTGCTCACGACTGCGCAAAAGGCATTGCCCTAGTCGCAACCAATGGAGGTTGTATTAAAGATTACGAGGGTGTTAATTTATCAAGTAAACCCCAACTTCCCCTCATTGCAATCAATACTACTGCTGGTACCGCGTCAGAAATGACATTATTTTGTATCATCACTGATGAATCTCGTCACATTAAAATGGCAATCGTCGACAAAAACACCACACCACTCATTTCCGTCAACGACCCAGAGCTCATGCTCGGCAAACCTGCGTCTTTAACTGCCGCAACAGGAATGGATGCTCTAACCCATGCTATCGAGGCATATGTATCAACGAATGCAACTCCAATCACAGATGCAGTTGCGATCAAGGCTATCGCGTTGATTCAAACTAATCTTCGCATTGTTGTTAAGGATGGGAAAAATTTAGAAGCGCGAGAACAAATGGCATATGCCCAATTCATGGCGGGTATGCCATTTAATAATGCTTCACTCGGTTATGTGCATGCTATGGCCCACCAACTCGGGGGATTTTACAACCTTCCCCATGGAGTTTGTAACGCGATATTATTACCTCACGTACAACGATTTAATGCTTCTGTTTGCCCAGAACGTCTACATGATATCGCTACCGCCATGGGGGTTGATACAACTGGAATGACCCCAAAACAAGGCGCCGACGCGGCTATAAAAGCAATTATAACACTGTCTGCGGATGTCCATATTCCTAACGGCCTTAGAGAACTAGGCGTTAAAGGGGAGGACCTAAGTATACTCGCAGAAAATGCTCTCAAGGACGCCTGCGGATTAACGAATCCGAGAAAAGCCGATCTCGACGAAATTATTGAGATTTTTTCTGCTGCGATGTAATGGCTAAATCTGTCGCGGTATTGTTGTAATTTATTAGTATTAATCTATAAGCAACTGGCGATAAGCAATAAAGCTCCCATTACTATTGTGGGAGCTTTTACTGATTACAGATTAGAAAGATGGGGGGAGACTCTCACGATTGATTATTTTTGCCTGAAATTGTCATTTTCCCGACCTAGCGCTTACCTAGCTTTCTCAATCCTGACAACCATAAAACGTAATTACGGTTGAATACTGCGCATAAATAAAGGGGCGTTAGTCCTCTTAGTCATTGCAGGGTTAAACACACATGAATTACACACTACAAGATACCGAAGCGCTCTACAGCGTCTGGATGTCACAAAAAGCAAAAATGCACATTACCCAGATGGAAGTCGCGAAACGCTTGAGCATCAGTCAAGTCGAACTGTCTAATCGCCTAAACGGTCAACATCCATTAGATGCCCCCTTTATTGACCGATTCTGTAAATTGCTCCATATCAATCCTAACCATCATTTACCGTCACTAAAAGGCTCAGCTCGGGTTGCCGCTATCGACGAGCGCCTGTTTAATACGAAATTGACCATTGATGGCGAAATCACCAACGTGAGGATCGATGGTAATCAAGTGGTCATTGAATATCGTGTTCAGTAAGCTGATACGCTAAAAACACATTCACATTTTGCTTGGAGAACCTAGCTCTTGGAGAACCTAGCCAAAGACTGACGGCATGCATGACGCCTATTACTGATTAAGTAACGCTACACACTCTTGATATTTAGGTTTTGTTGGTTTTTTCTTCTGTTTATCGGCGAGCTTGACCACGGGTTTTGCAGGTTTAGGCGCGACATAAGGATTAGGTTTCCACGACGCTAATTCTGCGCCGCAGCCATCACCTTTTGGTGGTGGCGATTGCGCCACACATTGGCTATCGCCCTCAGGGCAATGCAAACGAACATGGAAGTGCGAATAATGCCCCCACCATGGTCGAACCTTTCTAAGCCAAGTTCTATCCTTCCAAGCGGTATCACACAATTGCTGCTTTATTAACGGATGCACAAAGATTCGAGCTACCCGCTCATCAACCGCTGCGGTTTGAATTAACAGCGCATGACTCTCGGTCCATTTCTCTTTTTCTAAGCGATAGCTATTAAGGTCAACCACCGAATAAGGCTGGGGCGTTGAAAGCTGTTCAACACTCAATGGCGCAGCTGGAAGTCGAAGCCAAATATCGGCGTCTAATCCAGTCTGATGACTTGCATGTCCTGAGGAAAAACGCCCTCCCCGGGGCATAGCAATATCACCAACTAATATACGACCAATTCCCAACGAATCGACACGAACCGCAAGTGACGTCAGATAATCGATCATATCGGCGTGACCGTAATAACGATTGCGTTGAGTCCGAATCACTTGATAGCCCGTACCTGCTGGCGCAAGCTCTGCGCCTCCAGCTAGGCAGCCATTGGCATAGCTTCCAATCGAGTTTGATTCCCCATCACTTGGTAGAGTGACCTCTTCCCATGAACGATTCATTGCTAATGACGAGAATGGTAGGCACAAGCACAGCAACAATCCATATTTTATCATTACGTTTCTCCGAGCCCTCTCGCTATACCGCTCGTCTCCAGTACCGTTCGTCTTCAGTACACAGAGTCGCGCGGCATAAACCCTCTTTTCGGAAGCGACTTGCATCCTTGTGAAATTGGGCGCAATTCATCAACCTAGCCAATTTTATAAGCATAGCTTGTCACGGCGATGTTGGCTGATATGACGTCGATTAATTCAATATATCAAATTTGAAATCAATCACATTCATTAATAAAAGACTCATAAAGCAACGAGAGCATATTGATTCATCGCCATTTTACCACTCATACTAACCCTCTTATGTCTAGGCATAGATGTGAGTAACGAAAAGTCGTCATTCCTTTTTAGGCTGCCACCTTCGGGATGACGACTTCATTTAAGATGCCCCTTAAATATTCTTGCCAAGGTAGTCTTCAACACGACGTCGATATTCATGTTTCAGTGAAGATTCAATAAAACTGGCGTCAATGGCATTAAGCGTAAACTGAGCTAATTCACTATACGTCATGGTATGAGCAGCACTCACCGCTTGGAAGTTATCCGTCATATAACCGCCGAAATAGGCCGGGTCATCGGAGTTAATTGTCACAGCAACCCCTTTACGTAGTAATTCCACAATGTTGTGTTGGGACATATCATTAAACACACGTAATTTAATATTGGATAGCGGACAGACTGTGAGTGGCATTTGGCTCGCAATTAGCGAGTCTAACAACTCAGGGCTGTCTACACAGCGAACGCCGTGATCGACACGGCTCACTCCAAGGATATCAATCGCATCAACGATATTTTGCGCGGGCCCTTCTTCCCCAGCATGAGCCACCGTCAAGAATCCCTCATTTCTCGCCCGTGCAAAAACATTCTGAAATTTTTTCGGTGGATGCCCTTGCTCTGATGAATCTAATCCAACTCCTATGATCTTATCCTTATGATCAAGTGCAAGCTTTAAGGTTTCTATCGCTGACTCTTCCGACAAGTGGCGAAGAAAACACATAATGATGTGAGATGAAATAGCCAGTTTCTGCCGGCCATCCTGTAAAGCGCGATAAATGCCACTGATCACAGTATCAAACGCAATCCCGCGGTCGGTATGTGTCTGAGGATCAAAAAATATCTCGGTATGAATAACATTGTCCGAATGGCAGCGCTGTAAATAAGCCCAAGTTAAGTCGTAAAAATCTTGCTCCGTAATCAGCGCATTTGCCCCTTGATAATAGATATCTAAAAATGACTGAAGATCATCAAACTCATAGGCTTTGCGAAGCGCTTCTGGTGATGAGTAGGGCAAATCGATATTGTTACGCTGAGCCAGTGTAAATAGTAATTCAGGCTCGAGTGAACCTTCGATGTGTAAATGCAGCTCTACCTTTGGAAGACCTTGAATAAATGCGTTCATATTCCACCTTTATAATTAGTGTTGTGGGTGCACTTACTCTTAGTATGGAATGGATCAGCGATTTTTTCGAAATTCAGTCGCCGCTTTATCGCTTAGAACCTAGAACCTAGAACCTAGAACCTAGAAAAGGATTGAGCGTATCCTAAGCCGATACCAACACAAAGAGTAAGAGCACACTAATGCTCTTAACTCTTCGTAATCAGCACTTTCAGGGCACTGGTAGAGACCCCCAAACCATATTATTGGGGTTATACGAAGCAAACGATTGTCATTATACGGAACATCCGTTCGATTACCACTATTGATACGGCTATCGATATTGCCATTGCTGCTTGAGCTTTTTCTGCGGTAGACACGGCTGACTTAGGATAAAGGATAGACTTAGCTCACCTCGCATTACATGGTCACGATAAAAACATCCTTCAATTTTTTTGAACAACTCAATCACTTCTTTCCCCTGCAACCCGCACTACTTGAGTTCTATAGTGATTCCAAACCAAGGAGATTCATTATGACTGTCTATCGAAATGTTCAACACATTATTCCTTCTCATGCCACCTCTGATGGTGATGGCGTAAAGATTCGTCGTGTACACGGGTTTGATAATCAAGCGTTTTCACCTTTCTTAATGGTTGATGAGCTCCGTTCTGACGACAAAAAAGACTATATTGGTGGCTTTCCTCCACACCCTCACCGAGGGATTGAAACCCTCACTTACATGCGCCAAGGGCACTTTCAACATCGTGACCACATGGGAAACGTGGGTGAATTACGATCTGGGGGCGCGCAATGGATGGCAGCAGGTCAAGGTGTGATTCATAGTGAAATGCCGATCATGGAAGAAGGCGCGTTGCACGGTTTCCAGATATGGATAAACCAACCAGCGAAAAACAAAATGATACCGGCTCAGTACCATGACTATCAGCCTGAAACCATCACACAACGAGCCGATGACGACATGGGTTCCATTCGTATTATTGCAGGCGAGGTGGGGTTTAATGACGCCATTGCCACTGGTCCATTGCAAAAAACGGGGGTACCACTGATGGTCGCAGACTGGCAAGCAACGCACGACCAAAGTATTCAATTACAACTCGATGCCAACCACAATGCGATGGTCTACGTGTATCTTGGACAAGCAACGATTGAAGGGAAAATGCTGAAACAGGGCGAGTTAGCACTGTTATCAAAAGGTGATTTGCTGGCGCTCACCGCGAAAGGCGAGTCTGGCATGTTAATTTTCTCTGGTGAGCCCATCAACGAACCTGTGGTTCACTACGGTCCATTTGTCATGAACAGCAAAGAAGAGATTCAGCAGGCGATTGATGATTATAATGCCGGACTATTTGAAACTTACTAACTGGGCATAGGGAAAAACACTTGGACACGATATTCACTGCTAATGTGTCACGCATCGACAACTTGTCGATGCGTCATTTTATTCATCAAACGATCACTTCTGATGCTTACTCCACTCACCATGATCGTTTAATCAATAAAGCACTAACATTAGTAAAGTAGCAAGGTTAGTGCAGAACTAAGTTACAAGTATTCACACAAATACGCGGTTGGAGTTTCGACTTTTACATCAAAACTCGAGTCACCTTCAACATCAAAGCTCTCGCCAGCGTTAAACGTCACCCAGTCTGCGTCGGTGCTGCGTTTAATCGTTAATGCGCCTTTCACTACACTCATTTTTTCCGGCGCTGCCGTTCCAAAGGTGTAACTACCCGCAGCCATTACGCCAACACTACTATCACCATCAGCTTGAGTAAAACCAAGCGATTTAACGCCGCCATCAAAATAGCTATTTTCTTTTATCATGGGACTTCCCTGTTTAAGTATCTAACATAAAAACATGGTTTTACCGCACTATTTAACGTAAAACAAGTTATTGATCAATAACGCTGCTCAATTGGTATAACACGGTCGTAGTGGGCATTTATTTGCTTAATTTATGAATCCACTAACAGAAAAGTCTTATGTCCAACATTCACGAGAAGCTCCGCTCAATAACCTGCAACGACTGACAGATAAACTGTTACAATCTAAACCTACAATTAATGGATGTAAGCTCAAGTAATAGCTAAGCTGGCCGATATCATGATTAAGGCCAAAAAAGGGAGTGGTGAATGGCGTCACGCAGAGGAAAGCACACACAAAGCAATGATAGTTTAATGCTCATCATCATTTTGTTGGTATCGATTATTCTCGCTTCGGTACTAGGGTTTGCCTTTTATAACAGCCATCAAAAACACATCTCCCCAACACAGGTCTATGGCAATTGGATTGAAATCGGTGCGCCAAAACAAAGTACCGAAATACTCACATTTGCCTCTCACGGCGTACAACGAAATCATCGCCTTATCGCTACTCAATATGAGTTTGATGGCCGCATTGTCAAGCTAAAAACAGGCAGTGGTACTTGGGTCTACGAGAAAGTAGGCACACCCCGCTCACCTCAGTTACGTCGTATTACTCCGGCATTACCTCCCCAACGATTCATATTACAAGGGTTCGAACACACGGTACCAATGGATGGTTATAGCCCAGGGCAGAATCGTCGTTCGGCATTGAGCGAGCACTTCACAACTAAATAACCGTTCTCCAATTATTGAGGCCTATATTCCTGCAATATGAGAACTGAACTCTCAATTCCATTGATATAAATCAACGTTCATAACAATTTCATTTTTCTCTTCTGGTTTTATCCTAAACTTTTACTAAGCGTGTTAACGAATAAGACACCACGACTGGAAGCCTAACGGCAATATCTCATCAACAGAAGTTGAGGCAATAGCTTGTAATAATGCGCTTCCCCTTAATACACGTAACCAAGGAGAGGAACATGATCAAAACACACCGTAATTTTTTGCTCCCTGAATCCAACGGTCACCACGTCAATATTGATATCAACCCGATCGGTCACCTAGATATTGATATTGTTGAATTAAAGGAACACCATGATTCAGAGTTTGAACAATTGACGTTCAAGCACGCTGGCTCTGTGACCCACATTCAGGGTGTCGACGAACACAGTAACCAGCTCTGGAATATTCCTTTACATTGCCAAGATGCGCATGAGCTTAATGCATTAATTTTGCGTGCTAATGATGAACTTGAAACATTGATGCGCGATTTGTAGCCTGTTACGCGGCAACGGCAAGTTGAATTTTTAGACTCACGTCACCTATGAACAGCATGCCTTTGAAAAGGTGTGCTGAGCATTGGCGATGATAAAGGGCAACCATGCCCCTCTCAATGTCACATTATGACATTGCTCTGTTCGAAACTGCCTAACAATCCATTATGATGCTCGCTCTTTAATTCAGCAGACGGATACCATGCCACTTACTTCGATCAAAGATACCAAAACATCTGGCATGATTTGCCTCGCTATCTTCGCTACCGTCACATTTGCCCTTACGCTACTTTTTTATCCATTGCCTTTACGCGGTGATGTCGATGCTATGACAGGTAAAGCGATGCAAACGCTCACCTATTCTGCAGGGCACCAAGGTTTTCTCATCACCTTATCCATATTGAGCATCACCACGGCATGGGTGATTAAAAAGTCCCCTATTAAACTGCATCTGCTTATTCAATTAGGCTTATTGCTAGTGCTGAGCTTTGGCGCGAAGTCTCTATTAAAGAACGTCACTGAAAGCCCGCGCCCCTATACCCACTTACTTGCTGAACAGCATGTCATTAAAACTCCGAGCGACTTTTACACCCTCAACCTAGCCGAAAAAGATCAAGCGATTGATCAAGTGTCCGAGCAAGTCAGCTCATGGAGAACAAAGCACTGGATGGGTGAAACCGACTATTCCTTTCCGTCTGGGCACACCATTTTTGCGACGGTATGTGTATTATTTTTTGGTGGACTATTGTTAAATAGTGGCCGCTATTTTTTGGCAGTCTTAACCATTGTTTGGGCATCAAGCGTGGCAATGAGCCGGCTCTGGCTTGGTATGCACCGTCCTATCGACCTATTTGGTTCTATGCTGTTTGGTTTACTTTTATACGCCGTTATCCCGATGACTTACCCTTTCGTTGATAAATGGTTAAAAAAGATAAAAGGCTGAATAAAAGTGTCAAAAATCGCTAGAGCGCACTCCTAATTTCCATTACTATCGAAATAGGATATTTGGGAGAACCTTCATGCAGATCACTACCGCCGCCAAAGCACTAAAAGAACTGGGTCACGTCACGCGTTTAGCGATCTACCGGCAAGTCGTCCGCGCTGGGCACCAAGGCATCCCAGTAGGGGAAATCCAAGAGCGGCTAGATATTCCCGGTTCTACGCTATCCCATCATATTTCAAGTTTAACGTCGGCAAACTTACTTACTCAACGCAGAGAAGGTCGTACTCTTTATTGCGTTGCACAATATGAGCATTTACAAGGCGTTATCGGTTTCCTACAAGACGAATGTTGTATTGAAGAAAGCTGCAGCGACGAAGCAATAACCCAAATTCAGGGCCAAGAAAGCCAACCACCACTATAAAAACAGCGTGGTTTCTCAAGCTACTGTATCAATGGCTTAATCAATGGCTTGGAAACCCTTTCTCCGCGTAGTGCCCCCACACAGATAAATATAAAACACCAAACTCATACACCAAAAGAATAACAACTTCCGTTATCTTCGATCGACTAATAGTACACCCCATACAAACATTCACACTGCCTATACGTCCTTAATCACGGGCATCAACATCTGCGTTAACATGCCGACAACCTCTTAGTACTGCTCAATAAAAATCATCAAATGACGAAAGCCCACCTCGAGGACCTCTAAGTGAATCTCAGCAACCTGTCTATTCGAACCAAACTGCAATGCATCGTTGTCATTGCCGTGATTATCCTTTTTTCTATTGGTGTGTTTAATCTCAACATACAAAAATCCAATAGCTATGAACAACGTAAGAACAGCATTCAAGCCAATGTTGATATTGCAAGAACCCTCACTGAACACTACGTTTCGCTTAGCTCTGAGATTGGTAAAAAGCAAGCAAAAGCACAGGCTATGGCGGCAATTCGTCAACTTAGTTTTGACCACGACAAATATTTTTGGATCGCTAGCTCAGATCAAAAGATCGTCATGCACCCAACCCAACCTCACTATGAAGGAATGAGTACCTCTAGGATCACAGATGCGCGTGGTAAGCCTTTTATGCAGCAACTTATTGACTTAGCGACCAGTCAAGGGCAAGGCTTCGTGCAATATTACTGGAAAGACGCCTCGGGGGACGAATCAGAGAAGATCACCTATGTGACGTATATTCCTCAATGGAACTGGATCATTGGCTCGGGTGTTCCTCTGTCTGATATAGACGACAGTTTCAAATCAGCCATGATCAAAGAACTGATTATTGATGGCATTGCGGCAATATTCCTGATTCTATTATGTGGCGCCATTGCACGAAACATCGTCGTCCCTATTGAAGATCTAGTGAAAAGTGTTCACCACGTTGCCGATGGCGATCTTAGCCGAAACTTAACGACGCAACGCAAAGATGAGATTGGCATCCTAAGCCTCGAACTCAACCGAATGATGCACACACTGCGCGACACCATATCGGTTGCGAAAGAATCTGCCAGTCATTCCGGCCAATTGTCCGCCTCTATTGCCGCCACCAGCGAAGAAACAGCAACCTGCATCAACTCACAAAATGAGCAACTTGAGCAATTGGCGACGGCGATGAATGAAATGTCATCCACCATTCAAGATATTGCAGAAAATGCAGAGCGCACCTCTGCTACCACAGAGCAAAGCAAGGCCCTTGCTGGCGATGGCAGCCGAAGCATGGGATACACGTTAGACAACATTGCCACCATTTCAGACGACATTACCGATACTTATGAACTGATGACTTCATTGAAACAAGGCGTCGCTGATATTAGCAACGTCGTCGGCGTGATTACCGAAGTCTCTGAACAAACCAATTTACTGGCGTTAAATGCTGCTATTGAAGCCGCTCGTGCTGGTGAGCAAGGTCGTGGCTTTGCCGTGGTTGCCGACGAGGTGAGAAACCTTGCTAGCCGAACGCAAGAGTCAACCACTCAAGTACAAAGCACTATCGATGATCTAAACAAGCGTACGACCAGTGTCTTATCTGTCATGGCGACCAATCAAGAAAAGATCACCCACAGTGTTCAACTCGCCACAAAAACGCAAGAACAGCTGGATGGTGCCGTTAGCAGCCTAAACCAAACTTATGACATGGTCACTCAGATCGCGGCGGCAGCAGAGCAACAAGGGATTGTCGCTAATGACGTGAATGAGAACGTGACGGTCGTGCACACTTCCATTAGTGAGATAAAGCAAACTAGCCAAAGTTTAGCTCAGCAATCTCAAACCATGGCACAAGCGTCTGACGAATTGTCACAAAAACTGGCTTACTTTAAATTTTAACTGAAGATCAACCGCTATCGCATGTCGTTTTAGTACGGAGGTAGCCTTTGCTTTTACCACCGTACTCCTTTCTAGCTTGATCCTTCACGATGAAATGACTACGCCCTACACACAAAAATGACAATTTTCTTGGTGTAAACCGTATTCACCACGACGAATAGACAAGTGTTCCTCACCCGCCGCTAGCCCCATTTCATATCCTTGGTGCAAAGTCTTCTGCTTCATCGTTAATCGCTTAACGGCAAAATCCTCTGGAGGTGTGATCACTCTGATCGTCGCGTCTTTCGGCGGATGCCTAATAAATTCTAGCGATTGATTGTAGTTTTCCGCTCGAACCCTCATCGCTTGAGCAATATTCGGATACTTCGCTAATAAGGCCTGAACCAACCAAGCTGAACGACTGGTCTTCATTTCATAGCTCAGTGGATGCGACAAGATCACCGTAATATCACGCGCACCACGACGGTAGGCTTCTCTTACGGGAATAGAATCCGCGACACCACCATCGGTATAACAACCACCCGAAAAACAAGGTGGGCGACGGTAAGCAATAGGGAGCGCGGTTGTTGCTTCAATAATATTGGATAACGAATGAGGCTCCACGCGATAATAATCAGCAAGACCGCTATCAATATTCGTCACTGCCGCAAACATGGGGATGCTGGAAAAAAGCGCCTCGCAGTTAAGTGGGTAGCGTTGATTAGACTCATTCCATAACCACTTTACATCAACCAGATCCCCACCCTTCGCAAAACGCGCTGGATTAAAAAACCGCTTGTTCGTCGCCATTTTAGTGATGACCTCAAAGCTACGTTGAGGAGAATTTGATAGATAACCAACTAAATTCGATGCCCCTGCAGAAACACCAATTGCAAAATCATAAGGCATAAAATCATGATTCATAAAGGCATCTAGCACTCCACTGGCAAAAATACCTCGCATTGCGCCACCCTCTACGATCAGTGCACTGTTATTCATCATTTGTCTCTCATCATCAATACTGGTGACAGCATAATGAAACTGAAACATGAAATATAATGGGAGTTTTAAATTTGTTTGATAGTTAAAAACTATCAAACAACTAGATTTTAAATAGAAAAATGCTCGCCCTACTTGAGTAGGGAGAGCAAATACACGATAGATTCAGTGGTATACCGGGAGACTAGTCATTAACACGGATTTCGCTCATAGACACTAGTTTTACTCATAGGTACTAGCTTTGCTCTAAGACAGTCGTTTTCGCCATCAACCTATTTATGGGCGCACATATTATTTTTGATCGTAAACGAGAATAAACGTCACAGGAACTGACGTCGCGATTGAAGGTAGCGCCGCAATTTCTCGCAACTTTTCAATCCCTTGCTCTAATCCAAAGTCTACCGCTTTTACAATAATAGGGTCATTGGCTACAACCACAATTTTGTCATCAGTCAGCTTCATAACGGTTAGATTCGCCGGATAGGTCTTTTGTTTACCATGTAAATCTACCGTGACGTCGAATGTTGTTGTATAAATACCACCTATGTCCGCTCCATCTAACTCGCTCATATCGATAACGGTTGTAACCGTTGCGGTTTTAAATGACGCAACATCAAATAACATGCTTTTCATGCGCTCATTTCTAATTTCGATATTGGTTTCGACACTGCTTAAATCCAATATCACCGTCGCTTTTCCATCATCCGATATTGAGCCTGACATCGCAGAGAAATGATGAACTTCGCTCGCGGCATTTTTCTTGGTTGAAACGAATTTTAGCGAAGATGCTTTATCATCTAGCATCCAACTTGCTGACACGGGGCATGCCAGCATTAGTGCCAGTAAACCACTGATTCCGATTTTCATATCACACTCCTTTGATTTGTCCTTGCTCTAATAGGTGTAGTTCACCGTCATCAGAATACCAACTCCATTATCCGAAACAGCCGTCATTCCCCCTATGACTCTTCTTACTGCGACGCATAGAAGCGTGTCAATTACCAAGCAATTAACCTTTGTATAAATAGGGTTTATTATTACCCTTTTTATATTATCAATAGTAATTATTAATAGTATTGATAATAATTCGTAATTACTTTAATATCCGTTTTTATTTTTTATACATCGACGGTGTTAAAGTTGTTAGCAATAAAACAGTTACAATCTAAAGTTTTTGAATCCAAACTTTGCAAACCCCTTCTTGCTTCTGGACTGTACTCGAAAGCGATAATCCGTCGATTATTTGTTGCCCTTTTCTTGTTCTCAACGCCACTATCATTAGCGTCGGATAACGTTCGAACCATTCAAGATGAACAAGGGGAACTCACTCTTTCCGGTACACCTCAACGAGTCGTCGTACTTGAATATTCGTTTATTGATGCGCTTGCCTCTGTGGGCGTTTCTCCTGTTGGGGTTGCAGATGACAAGAACATTGAACGCATTCTTCCTGATGTTCGTGCGCTAATTTCACCTTGGACTTCAGTTGGTATGCGACCGCAACCTAGTTTGGAAGCCATTTCCGAACTCAAACCGGATCTCATTATTGCTGACGCGGAGAGGCATGCGACGGTTTACAAGGATCTTAGCACTATCGCCCCGACTCTATTACTTAAAAGCCGCGGTGAAACCTATCAAGAAAACCTCGCTTCAGCGTTAAAAATTGGTATTGCAGTCAATAAACAGACTCAAATGGCAGAGCGAATTTCGCAGCATAAAGCTAAAATGGCCTCATTTAAAAAAGCCTTTGCCAACACAGAAACCATACAATTTGCCGTCGTCACTGACAAAGGGATGTGGCTGCATGGTCCTAACTCCTATGCTGGTGGCGTAATTACAGCGCTTGGTCTGCAAGGTCCAACACTACCAAACCATGACAAAGCCTACATTGAAGTCAGCTTTGAACAGCTATTAAAAGTAAACCCAGACTGGTTACTACTCGGTCCATATAAGCCGCATACTGTGTATGATGACTGGCAACAACAACCGTTGAGCAAACTACTTAAGGTTTCACAAAAACAGCAAGCCGTGCGCGTCTCTCCACAATTGTGGTCACTAAATAGAGGCATGCTCGCGGCCGAAGGCATCGCCAAAAATCTGCAAACACTGTTAACCAAAAAGTAATGTTGACGACATTAAAACCCCAAAGGCTTGCGCTTTGGTTTGCATTGAGCGCCGCCTTAGTTATCACATTCAATCTGTCGCTGATCGCTTGGTCTAGTTTCGACCTATCGATGGCAACACTTTGGAATTTTTGGCTCCACTTCGATGAAACGAGTATGGAACAGCAAATCATCGCGACACTAAGAATGCCAAGAGCGTTGAGTGGTGCGGTCATTGGCGCTAACTTGGCGGTAGCAGGAGCACTCATGCAGGGCCTTACCCGTAACCCGTTAGCCTCGCCATCCGTACTTGCAATCAATGCTGGTGCGTCGCTGTGTATCGTCATTGGCAGTGTTGGCCTTATTACCCTGCCAATACCCACCATGCTCATGGGCGCGATAGGTAGTCTGCTAAGTGGTCTTATCGTCATCTACTTAGGTGGTTTCTTTGACCATCGACCTCACCCTCTAAAACTGGTTCTTGCAGGTATTGCCGTCAATGCTTTACTACTTGGCTTAACGCGCGCCTCTATCATATTGGCCGATGATATGGCCTATAGTATTCAATCTTGGTTGATAGGTTCAATCAGTAACCTAGACTGGGCCCTATTCACACAAATGATGCCCATAAGCGTAGCGGCGCTTACCCTCTCATGGCTGTTAGCGCACCAACTCAATCTACTTTCTCTCGGGCATGATGTTGCCACCAATCTTGGTGTTAATACCAGCCTTGTACGTTTACTTGCTTGTCTCGCGATCGTCATTTTGACCAGTGTCAGCGTCGCAACAGCAGGCCCTATTGGCTTTGTTGGATTACTTGTTCCCCACATTGCTAAAAAACTTGTTGGACAAAATTATCGGCTAATCATTCCTGCCAGCGCATGCCTAGGTGCACTACTGATGACACTAGCAGACATGCTCTCTAGAGCAATTGCTTTTCCTACTGAAACGCCCGTAGGAGTTGTCACTGCGCTGATCGGCACGCCATTTTTCATTTTGCTGTCTATTCGAGGTCGCTTGAACTCATGAGTGTCACTCTTCACCACACAAAATACTTACCATGGCTAACGCTCGTGGTAGTGATTTTACTGACTAGCGTCATGAGTTTGATGGTTGGCGTCGCGGATTTATCCCTACCTGACGTTATCCAGACCGTGATGCATGGCGGTGATACCGATTTTGTTGTCAATCACTACCGCCTTCCTCGCTTATTTCTTGCTATTGGTGTCGGCGCGGGCCTTGGGCTATCTGGTGCATTAGTACAGGGGGTTATCCGCAATCCTCTCGCCTCTCCCGATCTTATTGGTATTAGCGCTGGTGCAGGTTTTGTCGCCACTTTAGTACTGACGATATACCCAGATGCCCCCCTATATGTCCTTCCGTTTGCCGCTGTAATTGGGGGGGTGACGACTGGTATATTACTGCTCATGATCACCAAATCCGCCAACCTCACGCCTGCGAGAATGGCACTCGTTGGTATTGCTATTAGTGCCTTTCTTGCCAGCGGCATTGATTATTTACTCGTGGTACACCCGATTGAAATTAACACTGCGATGGTGTGGCTAACAGGCAGTTTATGGGGAAGAGATTGGGAGCAAGTCCCGGTTATTTGGGCGGCATTAGCGCTACTCCTTCCTCTCACACTATGGCTTGCATGGCGACTCGATGTTATTGGCTTGGGCGACGACACCGCTATTTCTTTAGGCGTGGCGTTAGATAGGGTTCAAATGATCGCGCTACTTTGTGCGATTGCGCTAGCAAGTATCAGTGTTGCGATCGCAGGGACCATCAGCTTTGTTGGTTTACTGGCGCCCCATTTAGCCAGACTAATCTTTGGGCATCATCATAAGTCTCTGCTCGTTGGCTCAAGTCTAATCGGTGCGCTCCTTGTTCTCGCCGCCGACACGATTGCCCGTGGTATCCAGCCACCCATCGAGCTGCCTGCAGGAGTGCTGACATCTATTATTGGCGCGCCGTACTTTATCTTTTTACTACAACGCTATAAGGGTTGGTAATGCTGTCTGTTCAACATTTGCAAGTTGCCTATGGCAACAACGTGATTATCGACGATCTCAACCTGTCTATTCCAAAAGGCAAAATTACCGCCCTAATTGGTCCTAATGGTTGCGGAAAATCCACGCTATTAAAAACCTTAGCGCGCATTAATAAAGCGAAATCAGGGAAAGTACTTCTCGATAACGTCGCGCTTGAGCAAATTCCCACTAAGCAGTTAGCGCAACGCCTTTCATTGCTCCCGCAAATCCACACCACTCCAGAAGGGATCAGTGTACGAAAATTGGTGGGCTATGGCCGCGCACCCTACACTTCTCATTGGGGTAAATTGACAGCAGATGACCAACGTATTGTTGAGCAATCCATGGCGTCAACGGGCGTGACCGATCTTGCCGACACCCCGGTAGACAGCCTGTCAGGTGGGCAACAGCAGCGTGCGTGGATCGCGATGATCATGGCGCAAGATACCGACATTGTCATGCTCGATGAACCGACTACCTATCTCGACCTTTCGCACCAAATCGATCTGATGAATCTCATGCATGAAATGAACCGTCAGGGAAAGACCGTCATCGTCGTGCTCCACGACCTCAATCAAGCTTGTCGTTACTGTGATCACTTGATCGTGCTTGAAAAAGGTAAACTCATTGCGCAAGGCACGCCAGAAAACGTTTTTACTGAGTCATTATTGCAGCAAGTATTTAATCTCGACGCTATGGTGATCACGGACCCTATTTCTCATTCTCCCATGTGCGTTGCTCGGTAACGCTGATGCATGAAATCACCTTGTGTATGACAAACCGAACCATCGCCGAGCGGGCTTATTTGGTTCCCTAGAATGTACTTGGTTTCATACCAGTTCAATCCAACAGAGTAATGCGAATCACTCTAATAATAAAAATCAACAATTTATCCAAGCAGTATAAGGACACTATTTTGAAATCGTCTCACTCCGTTAAGACAGGTCTATTTACCTTGTCTCTTTTAGCTTTATCAATAAACAGTGCATACGCTGAAAATGCACCGTTGGATCAAGCTCAAAATCACGCCTCTCACAAAACAGCGGAAGACACGACGCAGGAAGCGCCGAGCCAAGTAGAAAGTGAATCGAAAGCGGCTGAAACCATGGTGGTCACAGCGACGCGTTACAGCCAGGATACCGATAAAATCCCAGGGTCTATTCACGTCATCTCTAGCGAAGAACTCAAGCAACAGACAGCGGTAAGTGATGACTTAACCAGTGTCATTGCAAACCTTGTTCCGGGTATGACGCCTAGCCGCCAGAAACTCTCAAATCAAGGTGAAAATCTACGTGGTCGAACCGCACTTATCATGGTAGATGGCGTACCACAAAATAACCCACTACGTAACGGTAACCGCTACGGTTACACGGTTGATCCTTCCATGGTTGAACGTGTCGAAGTCGTGCAGGGGGCGAGCGCCGTCCAAGGCAATGGTGCAACAGGCGGTATCATCAACTACGTCACTAAAAGTGCTAAACCGGGCGATCACTGGAAACAAACGATTGGTACGCGAGTCACGTCTAACCTAAAAGACGATGGCACGGGCGGCAAGGTTTACTACAACCTGAAACAATACGATGAAGACTACGATCTATTCATTGGTGGTTCTTGGGAGCAACAAGGGCTTTACTATGACGGTAACGGCAACCCTATCGGTATGAATGCCGTCCAAGGTGAAACTCAAGACTCTAATGCGACGAACTTTTTAGCTAAGGGTGGCTATAACTTTGATGGTGGCGATCAACGCGTCAGCTTTAGTGCCAGCCGTTTTCAGCTGAAAAGTAACCAAAATTACATCCCAGTGAAAGGCGACCATGTGAACGGCACGCCGGGTACGGTTGTACGTGGCACACCAGAAGGCGTTCCAACCTCTAACTATGCAGAGTTGTACAACTTCGGTTATGACCACTACAACTTCGCCGGTGGTGAATTGAAGTTCCAAGCGTTTTACCAAGAGTTCGAAGCGGTTTATGGCCAAGCATCATGGTGGCCAACCGCTGACAAGCAAATGGATCAAGGCGCGATCGTATCGTCTAAGAAAGGGTTTAAGCTCAGCTATGTAAGAACCGATATTCTAGGCTGGGACGACAGCTGGGTAGTTGGCTTAGATGGCATGGAAGACGCCACGAAACAAAAACTCATGCAATCTGGTAAAGATGTCACGCCGGATATGATGTATCAAAGCCTTGCGCCTTTTGTTCAAGGTGATTTTCTTGTCTCAGACTCCCTACGTTTGTCCGGTGGTGTTCGTCTAGAAAATACCAAAGTTAAAGTAGCGAACGGGCAAACCCTATGGGGGTACGGCAATGCAGGTCATCGCCAAGTTGATATCATCGGTGGTGAGCAAAACTTTAGCCAAGCAGTATTTAATGCCGGCGCAGTTTACGATTTTACACCTTCGGTAAGTTCTTTCGTTGGCTTTAGCCAAGGTTTTGGCTTACCTGATATTGGTCGCGTATTACGCGGAAATTGGGTCGGAGGGCCAAGTACGCCACCCGCACCGGTAGGCGGTGCACCGATTGATTTCAACACTATGCCAGCAGTGAAACCCGTTGTGACCGACAACTATGAAATAGGCTTAAGCTACAGTGACGACAAACTGCATGTGAGCGGCAGTACTTATATGTCTATCGCCAAAGATGGTGCGAACTTGTCATTAAACAGTGGTGGCACCTATGATGTCACACGCCAACGTACCGATATCAAAGGTTATGAACTCACTGCGACCTACAATGTATTACCGACTACATCTATCCAATCGTTGTACTCTCACGTACAAGGACAAGTAGATAGCACAGGAAATGGTAGCGTTGATAGCGATATGGATCTTAAAAACTTATCCCCAGACCGCCTGCTTGTTGCGGTTAACCATAACTTTTCAGACCGCTTGAATGGGCGTGTCCAGTACAATCATATGTTTTCTCGCTCAAAAGAAGCCAACGGTGCTGGCGCTGCGCAACACTTCGAAGGCTATGGACTGATGGACATATCAATGTTTTATGACATGAACGGCTATGGTCGCGTAAGCTTTGCCGTTGAAAACTTGCTCAACGAGCAGTACATCAACTACTTCAGCCAGATCCGCAATCACTCAAGTTACTACTTCTCTGGCCGAGGACAAACCTTTAGCCTAGGGTACGAACTCGACTTTTAAGCGATTACATCACGGCCAGCAGCTACCCCTCTCGTTGCTGGCCGATCCCCCTATCGCATAAGGGGATCCCTGCCCCAATGCATTTAAAAACCATATAGATAACCCAGAAATTAGTACGAATCACCACCACATTCACTTGCAACCCATTCGTTATTTAAATAGAATTCCATTCCCTTAATTCCTGATACGAGTGTTTGTTCCATGAACCTTAAATCTAAATTTGCCGCGTTATCACTAGCAACTATCGTGTTAACTGGTTGCGCGACACCCGGTGAAACCGATCCCAATGAAATGACAAAACAAGGCGCTATTGGCGGTGCGTTACTTGGACTTGCGATTGGCGCGATCACAGGGGATGCTGACGTCGCAGCAAAAGCCGCTCTAGTTGGTGGTGTGGCTGGTGGCGTGTCTGGTGCCTCGGAAGATCTCGCCAATAATAGAGAAAATATTCGCGCAGAAAAAAGAGATGCCGCTCTTGCTGCAATTGGCAATCAAAACAGCGAATCTACGCCAAAAGTTTGGAAAGAACTCGATAACTTCACTGGAAAATGGCGGGTAACGGTTCAAACTCATGTTGTTGAGCCGGGTTCAACAACAACATCAGCGAGCGGTTCATTGAAGAAGACATCTGAAGCAGAAGTCGTACTCTCAGGCACTGATGAATTAGCGATTAACGCTAACTTTAGTTTTACTCCCGAAACTGGCTATAAGATGCAAATCAACAACGAGAAATCAAATACATCCGTTGAGTTTGCTGGTGAGTTTCAAGCTTCAAAAAACCGCTATAGTTTCTACCCAGAAAATTTAGAGGCCGTTATTTATGAAGGTGTTAATGCAAGCGATGTCCACATGGAATTAGGGTTCGTTGGTAAGAATATCTGGATTATCGATACGTTCGTGGTCGTCAAAGGCGAAGAGCTAAAAGTACAAACCTTTAAGTTCAACCGTCAAAGTTAATAACATGCCCACCAGTGTGGTGAATCATTAATCTATACCCATAAAAAAGCCCTGAAAGCAGACACTTTCAGGGCTTTTTCTCGCTATTGCTTAGTTCAACCAGCGATATAACCTAAAGCCACTAAACCCGAAACGCGTTTAGATTTGCGACATTAGCCATTGCTTAGTCTCAGCGTCGGTAAATGCGCCTTCAACACTATTACGATAGATGTGAGCATAGTCATCAGCCGATAGGTTGAACTGCTCGATGACCTTTTGTACTTCTTTTGTCATGGTGGTATTCGATACTGTGCGATTATCGGTATTGATCGTCACTGGAATGCCTTGCTTACGGAAAGACTCAATCGGGTGAACGTCTAAGCTCTCTACCGCTTTCGTTTGTACATTACTGCTTGGGCACGTTTCAAGAGCGACTTGCTTCTGGTGTACCAAGTCAAACGCTTGTTGATGTGTGGCGATGTGAATACCGTGTCCAACACGCTCAGCACCTAGCATGGTGATCGCATCGAACACGTTCTGACCTTCACCCTGCTCACCGGCATGAATCGTGACATTCAAACCTTTTTCCTTTGCATATTCAGCAAAAGGAATAAACTTCTCGCAAAAACCCAGCTCCTCGCCACCCGCTAAGTCAAACGCAGCAACACCCTTGCCAACATATTGAGCACCAACATCAATGACGTCTTTAATTTCATCGGTCGGCATATGGCGCAACAGTGACAAAATAATATTACCTTTAATGCCATGTTCCTTCTCAGCACGTTTCATACCGGCGACAACACTGCCAATAATGTCATCGATAGACAAACCTTGCTCACGGTGCAACAGTGGACCAAAGCGCACTTCCATATACTTGACGTTTTCTAACGCCGCATCTTCATACACTTCAAAAGCGATTCGCTCTAGCGCATCTTGTTGCTGCATCACAGAAAGGGGAAGATCAAAACGTTTCAAATATTCAAGCAAGTCGGTACAGCTTTCAGGCGCCACCATCATTTCACGAACAACATCAACATCTGTGCTCGCGAGCGCTACGCCTTGTTGCGCAGCCAATTCAATGATGGTTTCAGGTCGCACGCTGCCATCTAAATGACAATGTAGATCAATTTTGGGTAATGCATGGTAGTTCATTATCGCTCTCACTCTATTTTTATTATTGAAGTCTTTAAGGTGTGGACTTCTGCTAACGAAGGGGGTTCATAAACCGAGCTACGCTTGAATCTCCATTCTCAAAACTTGCTTAGCTATAGACCATAAACCTACAGGATTAGAAATTCGCTTTCAAACCTCAAATTTGACGCAAACGTATGCGTGAAAAATAAAAATTTTCTCATCACTGTTGGTTTATAAATAATCTATTAATAATAGAACAGTTTACTCAGCTAATAGCATGCATTCATAAGTCATTGGCATACTAAGGGATTCGGTGATAATGTTACATGTAACATTACATTGGTTAGTAAAAGATAATGACAACTGAACGAAAAGGGCGCCCTACTCTACAAGATATTGCCGATCAAGTAGGCGTAACAAAGATGACCGTATCTCGCTTTATGCGCAATCCAGATTCTGTCGCTCAAAAAACGCGTGATAAAATTGCGGCTGTCATAGAACAGGTGGGTTACATTGAAAACCGCGCGCCAGCTATGCTCTCTAAGTCTTCCAGCAAAGCCATCGGTATTCTTCTTCCCTCTTTATCAAACCAAATCTTTGCCTCTTTTGTGCAAGGTATTGAAGCGGTCACCAAGGCCAATGGTTATGAAACCCTTATTGCCCATTTTGGCTATGATGAAATAGAGGAAGAACATAAAATCGCTTCACTACTGTCTTATCAAGTTGATGCTTTAATCCTTACCGAGAGTCATCATACTCAACGTACATTACAGATGATTAAAACTGCAGACATACCCGTCGTAGAAACCATGGAGTTACCCGCAACACCTATTGATATGGCGGTAGGGTTAGATCACGTAGAGGCCTCCTATCAAGCGGTTCGACAAATGATCAAAAAAGGGCGAACCTCGATTGCCTATTTTGGTGCTCGCTTGGATACCCGTACTCAACTGCGTATGCAAGGCTACGACAAGGCCATGAATGAAGCGGGTCTGGAAATTAAGCATATCCTCACTGAATCGCACTCTAGTTTTTCTCTAGCTTCCGAGCTCCTAGATATGGCGTTGAGACAGCACCCTGATATAGATGGCGTATTTTGTACCAATGATGATATTGCTATTGGTACCATTTTAACCGCTCAGCAACGCGGTATTGCGGTACCGCAGCAACTTGCCGTCGTGGGCTATAACGCCTTGGATATTGGCCAAACTATTCATCCTAAACTCGTAAGCGTCGATACGCCTCGTTATGAAATTGGCGAAAAAAGTGCTGAGTTATTGATTGTAACTTTAAAAGGCAATGCACCAACGCAGCGTAGCTTTGATTTGGGCTATCGATTAACTGAAGGTGAGAGTCTGTAACGGTTAGTACTTGCTCTATTCTCTCACACTTTATTCTTTCATTTAGCAATGACTCTTTATTTCCCCTTCCCGCAAAAGGCGATCGGTCACCGATCGCTTTACCTCTCAAATGAAAATGCGAAAGCTACCCATGACATAACCCTGACAATTCGCGACATTTCCTACATTGTCAGACATTTCTCCCATGGATGTTTTAGGCGTGAGCTATTACATTGCACGTCGAATTATTAAGCCCCTTATAAATACCACTTTTAAAAATATAGGTTTCAGAATGAAAAAAGCAATCGCTCTAGCACTATGTACCGTTTTTGCCTCAAGCGCTTACGCAGCTGCAACAGATCCAGGTTTCTACATCGGTGGTGGTTTCGGTCTAACTGAAAGCAAGTTGAACAACCTAGATGATTCTAGCTTTCCAACCTTTGACGGCGAACGCGCACTAAAAGTTTACGGTGGCTACCAGTTCAACCGCATCGTTGCTGTTGAAGCAGGTTACACGAACTACGGTAAGTTCACACACCCTGCTGCGCCTGGTTTATCTGCGACTCCAACTGCACTCTCTGTAGCGGCAAATCTTGGTTACACGTTTGATAACGGTATTCGCCCATTCGCAACAGTGGGTCTATCGCACGTAAGTATGGAATTCAAACTAAACTCTGATTCAGAAAAAGACTCAGCGACAGGTTTCCGCTACGGCGTTGGTGTTGAGTATGCTCCACAGATGATCGATGGTCTAGCTATGCGCTTGGCTTACGAAGCAGATGCATTCAACGTTCAAGATCCAAGCAGCACTGTAACAAACACATTCTCAGTAGGTGGTCTATACCTAGGCGCATCATACAAATTCTAAAGACATTCGTACTTTAGACTCTATATAAAAAAGACCGCTGAATAATCAGCGGTCTTTTTTCATCCAATGCTTCACTATTATCGCCACTAAGAGATTTACTCCTAAAACAGCGTCTATCGAATAGTTATCATTACCACATCAAATCATCTGGAACAACAAAATCCGCGTACGGATCATCTTCAGCTGCGACTTCTTCTTTCACGTCATTCTCGATGACGGTTTCAGTATCGCGCTCAGCAATCTTCTTGGCAACAATCGTTGGAATTACGACATACGTATCTTCATAACGCGCAATCGATAGAATGCCTTTCGCCAATTGATCACGTGTCTCTTGCTCGACATACAGAGACTTAACCAAGTTTTCATCGGTAAAGTTGTACTTAATATCGCCGTTCTTATTGTCGATTTTATTCATATTCAACAATTGCTTAACTTGAGCACGCATCTCTTTACTCAAAACCAGCGCGTCACGCTCTTTGTTTAACTGTTTATCACGCTCAAGTTGCGCCGCTTTGTTTTCTTCTACCGCAGCTTTGGCTTCACGAGCTTGTACTCGAGATTTTTTCGAGCCTTTCTTAGCTTTTTTCAATTTCTTTTCGTTGACTAAACCAGCTTTTAGCATCTGCTCTTGGAGACTTAGTTTGGACATAAAATAACAGGCCTATAAAAAATTCATCTGCGTTAATGATCCCAAGAAATCACCCTGCGAGCAAGCCTGAATCCGCGATTTTCCTGACGAAAACGAAAAAAGAGCCTGCTTTAACTAGAAAAAGGGAAGCGGCAAGCTCTATCAATTAGCGTCAACAGACCGTCTTTCTGGACTTTATGCTAGACAATAAAACTCGCCCCTTCTTCTGCACTTGATACAGAATGACGCATGACCGAAAACAAATTGCGTCCCCACGCCTGCTGTTGCGATTCTGTCTCTATAGCAACAGCAGTACGGTCCTCCATATCCGTTAGGTTATCGAGTTGCCCTGTATGGCAATTTAGACGAATCAAATCACCTTCTTTAACCAAACCAATCGCACCACCACGCACCGCTTCCGGTGACATATGTATCGCCGATGGGATCTTGCCAGACGCACCAGACAAACGACCATCCGTGACGAGAGCAACTTGGTGTCCCGCTTTTTGAATATTGCCAAGAATCGGCATCAATTTGTGTAACTCAGGCATTCCGTTGGCGGCAGGGCCATTATGAGTCACAACAATCATGCAGTCCTGATTGAGCTCACCATTGTGGTAAGCCTTTTCGACATCGTGCTGCGAACGAAACACTTTAGCTGGAGCCTCAATGACTCGGTAGTCTTCGGCAACGGCTGACACTTTAATTACTGACGTACCTAAATTTCCTTTAAGTACTTTCGTACCACCTGTTTGGCTAAACTGTTCACCAATTAATGAGATCACCGTACTATCCGTTGATTGCTCAACAGGCACCCAAGTCAGTTCACCCTCTTCAATGACGGGCAGCGTCATTTGGTCAGCAAAAGAACCAAACACAGGCTGTACATCACGGTGAAGCAGTGACTCCGAATCCAAACGCTTTAGCAGCGCAGGAACACCGCCTGCATCTTGAAACGCATTCACATCTGCGGGGCCATTTGGGTACACCTTAACCAGTAGGGGTACCACATCAGATAGATCACTAAAATCTTGCCATGTAAGGATAATACCGGCCGCTTTCGCTACCGCGATCATATGGATGGTGTGGTTGGTTGAACCACCCGATGCTAATAGTGCAATCACGCCATTCACTAGATTCTTTTCATCAACCACTCGATACAAAGGGCGATAATTTGGTGTCGCTTTCGCCATAGAGGCAATAGACACCGCAGCGGATTTGGTTAACTCACGGCGCAACTCTGTATCAGGTTGAATAAATGCCGACCCCGGCAGCATTAACCCCATCGCTTCAAAAACAAGCTGGTTGGTATTCGCCGTTCCATAAAACGTGCAGGTGCCAGGAGAGTGATAAGCACTGCATTCCATTTTTAACAGCGCATCATTCCCCACTTCGCCTGACACATACTTTTGACGAACATCAACTTTTTCTTCGTTGCTAATACCCGTTTTCATGGGCCCAGCTGGGACAAACGCCGTAGGTAGATGACCATAGGTTAGTGCCCCCATCAATTGACCCGGGGCAATTTTATCGCAGATACCCAACAGAAGTGTTGAATCAAATACGTTGTGGCTGAGCGAGATCGCCGTTGCCTGAGCAATGACATCACGGGAAAACAAAGACATGTCCATACCCGGTTGACCTTGGGTCACACCATCACACATTGCAGGCACCACGCCAGCAACTTGTGCGGTATGCCCATATTCAGCCAACGCCACTTTAATTTCTTGCGGGTAACCCAAATATGGCTGATGAGCACTCAACATATCATTGTACGACGACACTAAACCAACATTAGAGCGGGTAAAATTGAGTATTTGGTCCTTTTCAGACTGACATGACGCCGCCACCGCATGAGCCAAATTTCCGCATGATAGTTGTGTCCTCCCTTTGCCTTGAGACTCCTGATGTTTCATGGCATCTAAATATTGGCCACGTAATACTTTACTGCGCTCAATGATACGAGCCGTTACTTCTCTTACTACTTGATTAGTCACGCGCTACCTCCAAAGCAACAGCCGCACGTTCAACGACCTCTTCCATGGTGCAATCAATATCCACAACCACGGTCTGAGGTTCTGCATCAGGCCGCTCCAAAGCATCAAACTGGCTTCTCACCATGTTCTCTTTCATAAAATGACCAGAACGATTACGCATGCGCTCAAGAATAAGGTCATAGCTGCCGTCAAGGAACAAGAAGGTAACGTGTTCATTGCCTTCACGAATTTGATCACGGTAGTGTTGCTTCAATGCAGAGCAAACAATAATGCCATGCTCATTCTTGCTTTCTAGGCTATAAGCTGCATCACGAATGCGCTCCAACCAAGGGGCACGGTCATCATCATTGAGTGGTTCACCCGATGCCATTTTTTGAATATTCGCTCGTGGGTGTAAATCATCTCCATCAATAAATTTTCGACCAAGCTTTTGCGCTAACATTGCCCCGATTGTGCTTTTTCCTGATGCGCAGACACCCATCACAATTACACTACTACCCGCCATAATCTCTTCTCCTATCCAAGTTTGCGCTGGATCCCAATTTTTGAATTAACTCGTAAATATGGGTTTATCTTATTCGTGTTATCGGTAACATGTTACCCGTAACTTAAATAAATGTGAACTATAACACAATTAATATTCCTAAAGGTGAACACATGGAACAACTAGCCCAAGGTATGGATCCTACCTACCTATTAACCGTGGCGGTGCTTGCAGTAGCGGCATTGTTACTGCTTATCATCAAGCTCAAAATACACGCATTTGCGTCGCTAACATTAGTAAGTTTAGGTACTGCGCTCGCGACGGGTGTCTCTTCTGATCAAGTCGTACCAACCATGATGGGTGGCTTTGGCGGCACGCTTGCTTCTGTTGCTTTACTGGTTGGCTTAGGCGCTATGATTGGTAAAATTTTAGAGGTAACGGGAGGCGCAAAAGTACTCGCCGATACGCTTATTGGTCGATTTGGAGAAGAAAAAGCCCCCTTTGCTTTAGGTGTTGCTTCTTTACTATTTGGTTTCCCTATCTTCTTCGATGCGGGCCTAGTCGTGATGATGCCAATCATCTTTAGCGTCGCAAAACGCTTTGGTGGTTCACCAATCAAATACGCCCTGCCTTCTGCTGGTGCGTTTGCAGTAATGCATGCCTTTGTCCCTCCACACCCAGGGCCAGTTGCTGCGGCCGATCTTCTTGGCGCTAACATCGGTCTATTGTTGTTTGTTGGTATCTTGGTTGCGATTCCTACTTGGTACTTTGGTGCTTACTTATTTGGCTTATACGCGGGTAAAAAATTCGATATCCCACTGTCTAAAGCCTTCTTTAACTCTGACGCGATCATCGACGAGTCTAAACTGCCAAACTTCGCAACAGTACTCATGATTCTTGTACTCCCTGTATTCCTTATCTTTATGGATACAGGTCTGAACACGCTTGCGGTTGCTGGCGTGATTGACGGTACATCACCACTCGTTGAATTCTTAAGAATGCTGGGTAAAACACCCGTTGCATTATTAATTACATTGCTGGTTTGTTTGGCTGTTTTTGCCAAAGACTACGGCATGAAGAAACTGGAAAACCTATGTGGTGACTCTTTAGCCCCTATCTGTGCTGTTATCCTGGTAACAGGTGCTGGCGGTATGTTTGGTGGTGTATTACGTGCCAGCGGTATCGGCGATGCTTTAGCAGACGTGATGGCTGACACTGGTATGCCTGTTATTGTTGCGGCTTTTGTTATCTCTACCTGTCTTCGTGTTGCCCAAGGCTCTGCAACGGTCGCGTTAACAACAACGGCTGCCCTTGTTGCACCAATGGTTGCTGCAACCACTGGCCTAAGTGAATTAGATCTATGTTTCATCGTGATCGCTATTGCAGGCGGTGCAACCGTACTTTCTCACTTCAATGACTCAGGCTTCTGGTTAGTATCTCGCCTACTTGAAATGGATGAGAAAACGACACTTAAGACATGGACAGTGATGGAAACATTACTTGGTACGATTGCGTTTGCTATCGTCGCGACACTCAGCTTTATCCTTTAAGGTATACTATGAAAACGCTAGAACAACAGCTAAAAGAAATTCGAATCGTCCCGGTTATCGCCATCGACAATGCCGATCACGCCGTGCCACTGGCTAGAGTGTTGGTCGAAAATGGCCTACCTTGCGCTGAAGTGACATTTAGAACGGAAGCTGCGGCGGAATCCATTCGCCTCATGCGTGAGGCGTACCCTGAGCTACTCATTGGTGCCGGAACCGTACTTAACGCTGCGCAAGTAGATATTGCAAAGGCCGCAGGTGCTGACTTCATTGTTAGCCCAGGTTTAAATCCAACAACCGTGAAATACTGCCAAAAAGTCGGTATTGCGATTGTTCCGGGCGTCAATAACCCAAGCTTAGTAGAGCAAGCAATGGAACTCGGACTTAAAACCGTTAAGTTCTTCCCTGCCGAGCCCTCAGGTGGCGTATCTATGCTGAAAGCTTTATCCGCCGTTTACCCGGTTGAATTCATGCCAACGGGTGGCGTCAGCCCGAGTAATGTTGAGGAGTACCTAGCCGTACCAGCCGTTCTTGCTTGCGGTGGTACTTGGATGGTGCCAACTCACCTGATTAATGAAGGAAAATGGGATGAGCTTGCTGAACTAGTGAAAGCTATTTAACACACCACTCGTCTTAGTAGCTACAAACAAAAAAGGAGCCTCGGCTCCTTTTTTGTTCACAAATTACATTCATCGCATCGTATTGGTTAGCTGATTAACGCTTTGTATTGTTCCTATCAAATCCTAGCGTGGCTTTAGTGCCGCGTTGAGGGCTCGACCATCTTACTGTACAGTTCCATCCAATAATCCATGATTAAACTTTTAGAATTTGATTTATTAATCGCCATCTCATAAGAAATTTGATTTTCAAGTTCCTTAACTTTCAGGCGCCGCATGCGACCACTGATGACCCACTGCTCTGCATAAAAGTCAGGTAAGAAACCAAGGTAACTGCCGCTTAACACCAGAAATGCAGCGCCTTCTCTATCTGGTGACTCAGCGCACACATTAAACAGTGACCAGTCGATATTCGCCGTGGAGCTGGATTGAATCGTTGGATAATGGCTGATATCGTCAATTTTGTAATCCACTGATTTTACAGAAAATAGAGGATGACCTACTCCACAATATAAGTTCTCAATTTCAGAATACAGCGGAAAATAATCAAAGCAATCGACCTTCTTTCCTACCTGAATAACACCAACATTCAATAAATTATTGCGCAGATCAATCTCCACCTTTTTCGATGGCATCATTTGCAAATGAACCGCCACATCTGGAAATCTATCTCGCATCTGAGTAATCATGTCCGTAATAACCATTTTTTTATGGTTAATAAAATTATCGGTAATTCCAAGATAGATCTCACCTGCCGCTTTATTATGTATTTGGTTCACTTCACTGCAAAAATTTGAAATAGACATTTGCAGCTCCTGAACGTGTGAATAAAACTGCTCCCCCTCACTCGTCAAAGAGAAACCTCCTCGCCCCCGATTACAAAGATGAAGTCCCGTTCTGGTCTCTAAGTCCGAAATAGCGATACTGACCGCTGAGCGACTAATATTGAGTTCGCCCGCCGCCTGAGTAAAGCCCGACAATTCCACCACTTTGCAGAATATTCTCATCGTTCTTAAGTCCATGTTAGCTAACTGCCTAAAGTAATCTCTGCTCATGAGGGGAATATCCATCCATTTTGAATGGGGATAATGTAGCACCAAACGGCCATATGTTTACATATTGTTAACGTAAGGTTTCGTAATTGGTGATTTATCTCATATTTAGTCGTGTGTAGATTGCTGTCATAGAAACCAACATAGAACAGGGAGACACACTATGTCATTGACCCAATCTCAATTTGACGCTCATTGGATGCCTTTTTCGAGCAATAGAGAATTCAAAAACAATCCACGTATTTTCGCATCAGCATCGGGTCACTACTTTACGGACGACAAGGGAAGAAAAATCTATGACAGCCTTTCTGGCTTATGGACGTGCGGTCTTGGTCATAACGTAACCGAAATCAATGATGCCATCAGTAAGCAATTAAAAACGTTGGATTATGCGCCAGGCTTTCAGTTTGGGCATGCAAAGTCTTTTGAGCTAGCAGAAAGAATGCTTGAAATCATGCCTAATGGACTCGATAAAGTTTTCTTTACCACAGGCGGCTCTGACGCGGTTGAAAGTGCGTTAAAAATTGCCAGAGGGTATTGGCGCAAGAAAGGCCAAGCATCAAAAACGCGCTTTGTGGGCCGAATGAAAGGCTACCATGGTGTCAACTATGGCGGCATTAGTGTTGGCGGCATTGTCGGCAACCGTTCACTCTTCGGGCAGGGTCTTGAAACCGACCATCTGAGCCACACTATGCAGGCCGCTGGTACCTTTAATAAAGGGCAACCAGAGAATGGTGCAAGTCTCGCGAATGAGCTGCTTGATATTATCGCACTGCATGATAGCTCTACGATTGCAGCAGTCATTGTTGAACCTGTTGCAGGCTCAGCTGGCGTCATCCCTCCCCCTGCAGGGTATCTGGAAAGACTGAAAGAGATATGCGTTGAACACGATATCTTGCTCATTTTTGACGAGGTGATTTGCGCCTTTGGACGCATGGGCGCTTATAGCGCTGCCGAAGCATTTGGCGTTACCCCGGACCTAATGACAACTGCGAAACAAATTACCAACGGTGTTTTTCCATTAGGGGCGGTACTCGCACGCCAAGAAATCTATGACTGCTATATGAGTAACAGCGGAGCTGAATCTGCCATTGAGCTCCCGCATGGCTACACATATTCAGCGCACCCGATCGGCTGTGCGGCTGCTTTAGCGACACTCGATTACATTCAATCTAACAATGTGATCAGTCAGGTTGAAGCGCTAAGTTCTGAATTTGAATCAAAAGTACATTCATTAGGCAACCTCAACTCAATATTGGATATTCGAAATTATGGCCTAGCCGCTGGTCTTACTATCGACTCCTCTGGTCGAATGCCAACCGATAGACCCTATGACATCGCAATGAAGATGTGGGAGAAAGGCTTCTATACCCGCTTTGGCGGCGACACTATTCAGCTCGGCATTCCTTTCATGTCATCGTCTGATGAAATTGATTCCTTGGTTAATGCGCTTGGCGAAAGTATCGAGCAAGTCAATTAAATAGCGCTTTGGCGCACGTCACTAAATTACATTACACATCACTAAATTACATTAAAAGGGAAAAGACATGGCGAATATAGGACACTTTATTGGTGGTGCATTAGTCTCTGATTCACTAAGAGAAATACCGGTATACAACCCCTCAACTGGTGGCGTTGATAATACGGTTGCCGCCGCCTCATTAGAAACAGTAAAACATGCCATTGAAAAAGCCACCAATGCCTTTCCAGCATGGCGCGATACTCCGCCGGCGAAACGCGTTAAGGTCATGCAGAACTTCAAACTGTTGCTGGATGAAAATAAAGACACCATTTGCGAGCTTATTGGTCAAGAACACGGAAAAATTGGCCATGATGCGCTCGGTGAGCTCACTCGCGGTATCGAAAATGTTGAATACACGCTGGGTATCGCTGAAAAGCTCAAAGGAGAACATTCCAACAATGTGGGACCTGGTATTGACTCGTGGAGTGAATTTGCACCTGTCGGTGTCGTCGCAGGTATTACCCCATTCAACTTTCCTGCCATGGTGCCATTGTGGATGTATCCCATCGCCATTGCATGTGGAAACTGTTTTATCTTAAAGCCCTCGGAGAAAGCCCCTTCTGCACCACTATTTATCGCTAAATTGTTGAAAGAGGCTGGCTTACCTGATGGCGTCATGAATGTCGTCAATGGTGACCATGAGGTGGTCAATGCCCTTCTCACCGATGATCGCATCAAAGCCGTTAGTTTTGTGGGTTCCACGAATGTTGCTGAGTACATCTATAAGACCGCAGCCGATAATGGCAAGCGCTGTCAGGCATTAGGCGGCGCAAAGAATCACGCCATCGTCATGCCCGACGCTGATTTGGATAATGCAGTAGAACAACTCATTGGTGCCGCCTTTGGTTCCTCTGGCGAGCGCTGTATGGCACTGTCTGTCGCCGTAGCCATTGGCGATGACGTTGCTGACAGGCTCATTGATAAACTCTCAACGGCAATGGAAGGACTCAAAGTAGGTCCTTACCATGACAATAGCGCCAACTTTGGTGCAGTGATCAGTGCAGAGCACCGTGATGCTGTGGTCGCACATATCAACAGCGCAGAAGAGCAAGGTGCGAAGATATTAATCGATGGTCGTCATACAAAAGTAGACGGTTACGAAAATGGTTATTTTGTTGGCGGCACACTCATCGACAATGTGACAACTGAGATGTCTAGCTACCAAGCCGAAATCTTTGGTCCTGTACTTCAAATCGTACGTGTCAGTTCAATGGAAGACGCAATGCGTTTAGTCAACGAACATGAATATGGAAATGGCACTTGTATTTTTACAAGAGACGGTGAGGCCGCACGCTACTTTAGTAAGAATATTGAAGTAGGCATGGTTGGGATCAATATCCCGTTGCCGGTCCCTGTTTCCTACCATAGCTTTGGTGGCTGGAAGCGTTCCGTGTTTGGAGACCTTGGAGCTTACGGCCCTGACGCTGTCCGCTTCTATACCAAGAGAAAAACCATCACTCAACGTTGGCCTTCAAACGGTGTCCGTGAAGGCATCAAATTCTCATTCCCAAGTTAAGCGTTCCTGTACCACTAACCCTAATACCAATTGGGGTTAGTCCTTTTACCACAGCAAAGCATAATACCATTTATGTTAAGGATAACGTCTATGCAGTTTCAATTACACACGACCAAAAAAGCCTTATCTCAATTATTAGTGGGGACCGTTATTGCGACATTAGCGACCGCAACATTAGCGACATCCTCCGTATACGCGAAAGACTTTATACTGTCTCAATCCTATCCGACCGATCATATATTCCATATGACGGCTCAAAACTTCATGTCTAACCTCGACTCGACAGGCTCTCAGTTCAAGCCTTCTTATCATTCCGGCGGTGACCTAGGAGGTTGGGAAGCTCAATTCGAACAAACCATAGACGGCGTGATTCCCATGACCATTAGCTATGGCGCTTCTGAGTTCGATAGCCGCCTCGATTTAACATGGTTAGGCTACGTCGTTGATGACTGGGAAAGCGCCAAAGTGGCCTATGGTCCAAATGGCGACATGTTAGATATCTATAATGAAATTTTTAATGACATCGGTCTACATGCGTTAGGGATCGTCCCGACGGGTTTTGGTTCTATTGCCGTACGTAAGGGTGTGGGAAAGGTACCTGTAAACTTCCCCGAAGATGGTAAGGGCATCAAGATGAGAACAGCGACCGTTCAAATTGGGGTTGACCGATTTAATGATCTTGGCTTTGCTGCTGTACCTATCCCATATGGCGAGCTATACACCTCTTTACAACTCGGTGTTATCGATGCTCGTGCAACCGCCCCGGCAGTTGAAATCTGGCAAATGCGTGATGTTCTTGAAACCTATATCCTAACCAAAGATTACTTTGAGCAAGCGTTTTTCCTCGTCAATAAAGACTGGTGGGAAGACCTACCTTCAGATGAACAAGCGAAATTCCAACAAGCCGCAGATAAAACAATGGCTTGGGTATGGAATGAAGCACAAGCCATTGATGAAGGGTACCTACAAAAAGTAAAAGATTCCGGCATCAAAGTCGTTGAACTGACAGATGACCAAATGAACAAATCAAAAAGCATTATTTACAAAAATGAGTGGCCAAAAATGGAGAAACTGGTTGGTGTCGATATTATGAAGAAAGTGACTGCCATCACCCAGCAATAGCCAAGTATTAGTCAGTATTAATAAGATCCCCGAATTGTCTTATTTGTTCCACTGAACTAACTATGATCAAGTCTTGTATGGTTAAGGGTCTTTGGGTGTTCTCTTAACCGTACCGGACTTTTATTCATATCTGCTGGCAAGCATAAAGTAAATAAATAGAAGTAATTAAAGAGAGGGTGTATGAGTGAGCAGAGTTATCAACGAGTGGGTAAAATTCTCGAATCCATAATTCGAATGCAAATTATCGTAGCTTCCGTTGGTTTATCTATATTAATGTTTACGCAAGTAGTTACCCGTTACTTTTTTGATTCCCCATTCCCAGGTATCGAAGAGGTCGCTATTTTATTAGGCGTGTGGATTTATTTCCCTGCTATGGGGTATGCCACAAAAACAAACGAACATATATATGGTGGTATCGTTGAACTGTTAGTAAAAGACGAGTACATACTGTCTGTCATTAAATTTATCATTTATCTTATCAGCATTTTTTCCGCTGCGATATTTTGCTATTTCGCGGTCAACTATGCCTATGGCGTTTTTGATAAAGGTCGAGTAAGTATTAGCCTACGCTGGCCTAGATATTTATGGAGCACTTCTATGGCATTTGGATTTGTCGTGATGCTCGCTTATTTTTTCCTAGGTGCCATTCGTCAGTGGAATACTGTATTGACGATGAAAGCACTCAGGAAACGAGTGGATACGAGCGCTATTAATCCAGAAAATAAAGGGACCTCTATATGATCATTTTCCTCGTTTCGCTTCTCATCATCGTCGTACTGTTATTAATAGGCACTCCCGTTGCCTTCTCATTTGGTGTTGGTGCATTACTGTTTAGTTGGTTTACTGGAAGTGACCTTTCATTTTTATTGCCCCATGGTTACAACACAACAGCAAGCTTTGCACTTCTTGCTTTGCCCTTATTCATCTTAGCGGGTTCCATTATGGCTGAGGGCGGTATTTCTGAACGAATACTAGACTTTGTCTCAGCGATTGTAGGTCGAGTAAAAGGTGGGCTTGGCGCGGTAACCGTTTTAACCTGCGCCCTATTCGGTGCGATCTCCGGAAGCTCTTCTGCGGCTATTGCTGCTATCGGCCAAATCATGATCCCGCGAATGATTCGGGAAGGCTATCCGGAGGGATACGCCACTGCCTTAGTCGCTTCTTCTTCTGTATTGGCGCTATTAATACCTCCGAGTATTCCGATGATTATTTTCTCAATTACTGGAGGTCTGTCTGTCGGTGCCGCATTTTTGTCAACCATCATTCCCGGTATCTTCCTGACAATATGGTATTGCATTCTCAACTTTATAATACTACGCAAAAACGACCATATTATTGTCCAACCTAAAACAACACTTTCCACTTCGATTAAAGAAGTCATGCGTTCTGGGTATAACGCTTCTTTTGCTTTGTTAATGCCTATTCTCATTTTAGGCGTGATTTATAGTGGTATGGCGACCCCCACAGAGGCTGCGGCGATTTCGGTGGTTTATGCAGCGGTAGTGAGCGTATTCATTTACCGAGGAATGTCGTTCAAACAATTAGGGGACGTAGCACTTAGGGCGTCGATCGTGACAGGTTCCATCATCGCGGTACTGTTCTTTTTGTTCGTCATGAGCCGAGCCATGATAATGCAAAAAATTCCCTCCGAGCTGGCCGAAGCGATGCTGGGACTCAGCGACAATAAATATGTCATATTATTTCTGATCAACATTCTACTTCTCTTGATCGGTATGATCGTCGATGATATTTCAGGAAGTATATTAGCCGCGGTCATCTTTCTACCTGTCACTCAGGCGCTGGGGATACACCCCATCCATTTCGCCGCCATCGTAGGGGTCAACTTAGGGTTAGGTAATGTTTCCCCACCCTGTGCGCCAATGCTCTATATGGCTGGAGGAATAAGTAAGCTTCGATTAGATCAGTACTTTAAACCAACGATCATATTATTGGCATTTGGTCACCTTCCTGTTGTCTTCATTGTGACTTTTTTCCCGCAAATATCTCTCTATTTACCTAAGTTACTGATGGGTATTTCCTAACCAAAAGGCTCTATGTGCACATCGTGTGTATAGAGCCCATCCCCTATCCATTCTGTCACCCCATTGCCTACAGAAAGAAAATCCTTTAGTGTTAATGAATTGTTTCTTTTTCATCGATTTAGGTATTCTCCATGTCACTGGACGTACTACAATTATTATTACTCTTTGTGGCTGGCATCTTCGGTGGCATTCTTAATTCGATTGCCGGCGGCGGCAGCTTTATCACATTCCCCACACTGATTTTTGTTGGCGTACCGCCCATCATTGCCAACGCTACCAACACATTTGCAGCTTGTGCGGGTTACATCAGCGGCACGTTGGCCTTTCGACGTGAAATTGTCAAAAGCAAAGCCAATTTGGTGAACATTGTGTTACTCAGCATATTGGGTGGATTCAGCGGTAGTCTGCTGTTGATCTACACCTCTGAGCAACAGTTTTTGTATGCCGTTCCGTGGCTTCTGCTCATCGCCACTTTACTGTTTATCTTTGGCGGGAAAGCCAATCGCGCTCTGCAAACACTCTCAACCAATAATACTCATCATGGTGGCTTCATTGCACTTTTTTTGGGCTTATTCTTGTTTTCAGTCGGTGTATTTGGCGGTTTTTTTAATGCCGGACTGGGAGTGATTGGGTTAAGTTACCTCGCCATCGCTGGTTACCGCGATATCAACCTAATGAATGGCCTAAAGCTGCTGATTTCTACCTGCGCCTCCGCAATGGCCATCGTCATTTTTATCTTCTCTGATTTGATTGACTGGTATTCTGGTATTGCTGTGATGTTAGGCACCTTAACAGGTGGATATTTTGCTGCACACTTCTCACAACAAGTTCCACAAATAATTGTACGACGCTTTGTTACCTTTAGTTCGATATCGATCACCTTGTATTTCTTTTACAGCACTTACTTGTAGCGAATATTGAATAACTGGTTTTGAATATAAACGAAAAAAGCCCAGCTAATGCCAGGGCTTGATTAAGAGCTCAGTAAAAGATTATTCAGCCGAAGGCTTTCACTACTTGAAGCTAAATTGCGCGCCAATTCCAGCCGATGTATCCGCTTTAGTATGACGGCCTGCTGTTTCGTGGTTGACAGTGAATGAGCCAGCCCATTGTTCATTGAAGCGATACGCACCACCAATAGCGACCGCCTGCTTGCTACCCGCCGCGCCTAGACCTGCACCTACCGCAAACTCACCGACATCATACGCCACTGGCTTCGCGTTAGTAATAGCGTGCATGGAGGCTTTCACACCATCGTAACGCTCTCGCATTTCTTGCCCCTGCTTTTGCATCGCTTCACCAAGGTTGTCAATCGCCGCTTTGTTGTCTGCGATTGCGGTCGCGTTGTCTGAGATTGAACGCTCTGCTTGACCAAATTTTTTGTCTACCGAATTCGCCAATTCTTTGCCCGCTGATTCCGCTTGTTTGTTCCATTCGCGTTGCTGGTCAACAGCGTCTCGAGCTGCTTGGTTATCGCGCTGTTGATCTTGCTCTGCTTTTTCAAGCTCGGTACCCGCTTTGTTTATATCATCACGGTTCTTGTTAATGTTATCGCGATTTTCATTAGTAGGGTGCTTGACACTTTGCTCAGGCATACCGCCAACATTAGCCCAATCGCCGTCAGCAACCAGTACTTTACCCTGATCATCTAATATCGCGTAGTTGCTATCATTCCCTTTCTCTGAAATTACAGCCCGATCTTTGCCGACGATCTCACCTTGGAATTCAGTTTTACCTTCGCCAGCACCTTCATAACTACCTTCAAGCTTCCCATTTTTATCTGCTTCGATAGTAGTTTTTTTACTTCCTTCATCAATTACGATGCGGCTATTGCCTACTTTATCCGTAACCGTATCAACTACAGCCACAATTTCATTTCCGTCGCGAATTACTTCACGCTCATGAATGTTGCCTGCCATTACAGTACCAGAAGAGAAAGCGGTGATAATTGCCAGAGCGATAGTTTGTTTTTTCATTTTAGCCTCGAAAATGATTTTGATTTCTTAGCCATCCGTGGAAATACAAATTTCCGAATCCTTCTCGAAAATTAATAGTTGTTGGCTGTCAGGCTGTGCCCTTTCAGCAGGACGGACTATACGAGGGAACGGAATTTTCACTAAATTAGGTGGTTGGAAGAGACTCGAATAGATAAGCAGTGCAGAGGCTTGCTTTGATTTTAAATTTATGAACCTTGTATTGTCCCAAGTCTTTCCGGGGATACTTGCGCTTCGATTGCCTTTAATTGCCCTGTCACTTTTGTTTCTACGGCATTTGCACTTAGTGTCAGCATCATCGTAAAAATTAGACTTAGATTTCTCATATTGAGTCCCTCGATTTATTTACTTCGAGTATGGACTTAATGATAGTGGTCATCGAATTAGATGGCCATCGGGTTTTCAAATAGTTTAATCCCCCTCACTTTACTTGGTTTCAGGCTGACATATCCGCTTAATAGATACGTACCCATTTTGCTTCCCATCGCATAATTCCATAAGGTTGGCGTCCATTTTTTAAGGTCACACACATGAAAAAACTTGCTATAGCCGCAGCGCTGGTTAGTACAGGCATCGCGGCAGAGGGAAGCATATGGAAGGACCCAGTAGACGGAAAGCTTGACGCCAGTCGATGGTTATTAGAGAACGCATACGGATTTTTACCCGTCCCCTTCATGATTACCGACCCTGCGATAGGTTTCGGTGGAGGAGTAGCGGCGGTTTTCTTTCACGAAACCGCCGAGCAAAAAAAGATTCGTAAAGAAAACCCAGAGAAAGTTACTAGTATCGCGCCCAGTATGTCTGGCATTGTGGCGCTTGGTACCGAAAACGGAACCAAAATTGGAGGCGGATTCCATCAAGGCAATTGGAAAGATGACTCTATTCGTCTTGATGTAGGGGCATTTAATGCCAACATTAATATCAACTACTTTGGGTTTGGCGCCCCTATAGAAATGAACACTCAGGGTAACTATATTTACGCTGACCTCGATTTTCGAATTGCAGGAAGTAATTTTTTCGCAGGAGCGGGCTATCACTATATGGACGGTCATGTGATTTTTGGTAGGGACAAGTCCACTCAAACGTCAGATAAGGACGTGCGTGTCGATATGCGCATGTTATACGAAAATGTGGATAACCCATTTTCCCCTACCGACGGTATTAAAGCCAAAGTAATTTATTCAGACTATAGCGCCCGGTGGGGTGGTGAAAACGAGCACCAGCGCATCAATGTAGATGTCAGATCATACTACTCAATTAATGATACATGGCAGGCGGCATGGCGTGTTAATGGCGTCACTACAAACGGAGACGTCCCCTTTTATGCAAGGCCATATGTTGAAATGCGTGGAATTACCGCAATGAGATATCAGGGCGATAATATCGCAGTTGCCGAAGCGCAGATTGGCTACAACATCACCCCTAGATGGCAGTTGGTAGGCTTTACCGGAATCGGTACTGCGTTCGAACACACCGACAAAACAGCGCATTGGAATAACATGGCGGGCGTGGGCTTTAGGCACACAATCGCCCGCCAATTAGGTATCAAATGGGGTGTAGATGCGGCGAGAAGCCAACATGACACCACCATACAGATTAAATTTGGCAGCGCTTTCTAAAGCTCTTCACAATAAAAAAGCCGAGACAAATATTCACCTGTCTCGGCTTTTATTTTTACGGCCACATTTTCACCACCAATACCCGGTATTTCATGCCGAGAAATATGCGAGCCAGCACTACAATAAATATACCGACAATCGATAAGTAACTCACGATAGGATTCCTCCCCATAGTAATACCGCCCAGCTACTCGCTAATACTGCTCCAAATAAACTGAAAAGAAATTTCACACTCTCCTCCTCTCTATGATAAATACCCTAGCACCCGTCATTACTCGCACTAATAAATTTCGGGTGCTCCTGTACACTGTCTATTATTTAATTTGTTTTATTGGATCGTAAATACACGCTTTGACTATCTCAATGGAACTATTCATGTGAAAATAAGAAACTCACATCAGGGAAAGTACTAAAATTTAGCGCCGAAACTTATCGTGAATGTGGAACTATTTTGTACAAATTTATACTTACCATTTAGGGGTTCATAGTTAATGCGCACGTCACCATAGGCCGCCCGATGTGTTGGCATGATTCGAACGCCTGCAGCCACGATAAGTCCGCTGGCCTCTAGGCTATGACTGACCCGATGAATTGGCGTATGATTAGTCGTATCACTAAATGACTTGGTTAATTTCCCACTCTGGTGCATAAAACCGAACGCTGTATAAGGTTTTACTCCCCAACCATCTTGTATATCGAAGGTGTAACCCGCCTCTAACTCTGCTCCAGTGCGGTAACCTGACGCGCTAATTCTTGCGTAGTGGTAGTGTTGAGGATCTTGAGAACGTTCTTCTTCCCACCGCTTGATCATGGTGGTGTGCAAATTCACTGACAAGTATCTATTAAGATCGTAGCCGACCTCTAAGCGTGTTTGTGGACCAAGGCTACCAACCCCTTCCGATCCCGAAGCTCCTAACGTCGATCCCACCCCCAAACGGAAACCAGAATAATCGTGTGCCACAACGCTGCCGGAGATAACGGCACCCAATAGGACTTTTTTCATTTATTACCTCTAGCAAAAACCCCCTATCTGGGGCTAACTTTAGAATTGATGACCGTATGATAGAAATAGCCGAGTACCTTGAGTCGAGGTTTTTGAATTGAGTTCATTAAACACGCGCATCGACACGCCAGATTGAGCAGATACAGGGACTGCAATTTCTACACCGTAACCTGTTAGGGTACCGCGATGGGGGTTAGCGCCGTACTTATTAGGCTTTCCATTCTTTGAACGGTATGAGTGGCCTCGATCGGTGGTATCGTTACTCATGTGATAACCCAATAAGCCCAAAGAATAGCCTCCCTCAAATTTACGCACGACAGATCCGTCTAAGGTGAGAATATTACCCGGTCGCACATCGTTATTTTGCGCAGTATGCTTGCCACGCAATTCATAAGCTACGGCCCCATTTAATTGCCAATAACCACTAACATCATAGGTGGCCGCAGTCATTAACTGATGGGTTTCGTAGGGCTTATCTAATACCCCATTATTCGCCGAACGATAAAACCAACGGGCCGTAACATTTAACTTCTCACCTTCCCAATACAATTGAGCAGGCATCAATACTGGCTCACCAACCTTTATCCCAGAACTCACATTGCCCGCATTCGGTATTCTTGAGTGCACTTCACCAATTGGCACAATAGCGCCGATACTATATTTCGCTCCTAATACCTCCCACGTCGTATTGTAATTTAGGCCATTGAACATCGTGTATACATCGACTCCCCCGCCGGCTTGACCATTTTCATCGGTGGTATTCGCACGATAATTGTTATAAATAATGGAACCAAAAAAACCATCACCTGTACGCTTCGCAGCGTTAGCACCCGCATTCAATCCTGGCTGAAAACTGGTTGTTTCGCGATCTAGATGGTTTGCACTCACAGCGAATGCAGCCGATAGGCTAACGGCTATAATTAATAGTTTTCTCATTTAATTATCTCAGATTTAAAAAAGCCCCCAAAAAATAAGGAGGCTTTGCATAAACTCTCTAGTGGACATAAAGAGTTTTATTTATAAGCTATCTTTCCCGACTACTTCGCTGTGACTTCTTTGGTGTGGATACGATCCCAAACGTAGCCTTTCCACTCTGTATTACCAATACCTTCGTGCTGTGGAGCAACACCAGTGTCATAGACCGATACATAGACAGGATTTGGTTCACACTCTGGGAATGCGGTTGCTTGATCCGCGTAGGGACAGTTTGAAACCACGACATACATGTCCATTTCAGCGTAATACTCACAACCTACACCATCTTCAACAGCAGGGGCTGGGGCCAGCACACAGCGGGCAATATTGCCATCTTGGAGTTCAAATTTATTTGGCTGAAACATATTGATGTCATTGCGGTCTGAATGAAATTGCACCACACGGCGTTTCTCTTCTTCATTTTCAATTGACGCAATAGCGGGAACACGCAGGAAGCCGTGCATAAAGTTTTCATGACAAGAATTGACATTGCCGCTATCCCCATAGAGCATCGTTAACCAGTCAGCATTGCAGTGTGCAGCGAAGAAAATGTGATTAAATCCTTCCTCTAATGTTTCATACGGGAATTCATCTTCTACTAGCGTCGCCATTTTTGAACAGTTTCCAGATTGCGTCCATACTCCAGAAAACTGACGTTGATTTAGGCCTTCGAATGCCGATGTATTTAAATGGTCAGCCCACATTGATAGATCAGGAGTCACCATTTGCACATCAATAATTTGAGTACGGCCGTTGTGTAAACTAGGACGCTGCTCAAAGCGGATGACTTGACCCGCTTTCACAAAGAACGCGTTGCCAGTGTGCGCATCAAGAAGATCATCATACACATGAGTACGAGTACCTTCCGACTTTGCCGCCCTAACCTTTGCGTAAAATTCCATATCAGGAGCCGCTTTAGCTTCATAGGTTTTCACAGGATCGATATCCGTGTTGTATTCTGTGTTAATTTGATCTTGCTTTGAATGTAAGTCGCACATATTAATTACCTTTTTAGGTTTGTGGTCATCCTATTACCGAGTTTATTTAGTGGTATCCAACCCACCATTAATTTCGTTTGGTTCTTAGCCATTTATGGCAAAGTCAGTTGGTATGTCAGTATTGAAGCAAATAAGATTTAGTTATTTCCTGTTGGTTTCTTTTTAAATATTTTAACTATTTTTGATTTAACTAGACCTGCAGCAGCTTTGCCCATCACTAAGATCGTAGTCCAAATAAAAACCTCACTAACAACAAATACCGCAAAAACTAAACTCGCTATTTCACCCGCAGTCATATCTAACATGCTACCAATAGTCCCCCCGATCGCAGGTGAGCCAACCATTGTGATATTTGATAGCACAAATAATATTAGCGCTGCCTTTTTAACTGGTGTATTTACTAAGTCTTTAATTGTAGGTTCTGGCTTTTCGATAGCCGACATTCCTATTGTATTAGTCATGGTTTATTACCTCAAAATTTAAAGCCGATAGTGGCCGTGTAGTGTTCGCTGTTCATAGCGTGAACAACTCGTCCATTTCCGTAGCGCCCGTCTATATATACTCCGTATGGAGTGTTAACGCGTACGCCTACAAAAGTAGTCACGCTGTTATCCCTACCGTTCATTAGTTTATTATTAAGAGTGACCTTCCCCTTAATATCAGTAATCCCTATACCTAAATACGGTTTAATATCGAATGTGAAAGCGGGTATTGCATAACCTCCTTCAAACTCCAAATCGGTTCTTTTCATATTAACTTGGTACTTTTCGACCCCATTTGTCGCGGACCTGGATATGTTTTGGTAGCTTAAATTTAAAGAGAAAACACGATTTAGGTCGTAGCCTATCTCAAACTTACTCGTTTTAAAGTCATTCTCATAATTTTCAACCCCTACTCCACTAGTACCTCCACCACCTATACGCCAGTCGCTATACTCATTCGCAGCCACAGTATCCGTAACAACAGTGCCCGTAAGCCAAGTTAAAAATACAATTAATTTTTTCACCTTAATAACCCTAGAGCGAATAATTAAATAATGACTATCTCATTAATAACCGTATCAAACACTGCATCGCTATCTAGATCTACTACTGGCGATGAAAGCTAACATTGGCAATCACGTTTGCAATACAGTGCTTATTCATTTTCTTTTCACAGATAATCAATAACCATAGCCAACGATATAATATCGTCTCACTGGCTGGGCTTTTCTTCTGGAAGAATCATGGTGCCGTTAATGCAGGACTAATATATCCTTCTGGCAACTTTTTCACAAAATAGGTATGTCACGAGAGAGCGGATAGATGGGATTGCTATATACCGCTTGTTACCCTAGATCAATCCATGTCATCAGCACCAGTGTGATGAGTTCGCGTCATACTATGTTTCGAATTAGCCTAGGAAGACCATGAGGCGCATGAACCACATCCAGCTGCCACTACCCCACAGCCAGTACACTCATTTATATGTATACTCCTTCGCTAACCTCAATTCCTTCATTATTTTCATGTGCTTATGCTTTTCGCCTACCGCACCACATTGAATTCCCATCGGGTCGATTAATCGACGCTCTAACTCTTGTTTAATTTGACGATCAGACATGTTGAATTGCAGCGGAGAGTTGGCATTTCGAATCACCTCATGCTGGCTAAGAGCGACACATAATTGATAGCTGTTTATTTTGCTGGCGGGATTGTGGATAGCACACCCCGTCAGAAGTACTACCACGATACTAAATAGTCTAATTTTCACGATGACCTCAATCTATAGAGGCAGAAAAGATATACAGAAGGAGAGTAGATGTAGCTCGCGCTACCCCAATCACTATGGCGATATTAGCCATGAAAGCATCGATTCGGCCTCACTTAATTAAGTAAGGTACTCAATAGCTTCCATAGCTAAATTTTTTTAGTGCGCGGGTGGTAATTCATAATCACCCAAAATATCCCCCACTTTCAAGCGCAACTCTAGATCGGCAAGCAATGTTTTTCGAGCCTGTTCTACATTTTCCTGTTCGCTAGTGACATGCTGTAGCACCGCTATTGTGCGAGCGATAAGGTGCTGGTCACTCATTAACTCCATGTACGCCAAGTCGGCGGTTTCATTCACCTTGTCAAGCAAGCTGCAAAGTTCTTTTAATTTCGGGTAATCATTTTGAACAGACATATTATTAGCCTCTGATGATATTGGTTTACTTTATTATCGTAGGGTCTGGATCTAGGGAATAATTAGCTACTATTGAATTAGCGAATGATACAACTCTAAACCAGATCCATTGCTGAATTGTGATGCTGGATTTCCATTAGCTAGACGAGAACTCAGAGATGCATTAACCCCCAACTAATAACACTGATATGCGATTGCCATGACCTGAAATCGACCGGAAAAAAAACGATTTTCAGTACGGTCATTAATAGCGGTTACATTGGCCGACGGGAACTCCAAAGCCACTGCATCGCGTATCGCAAATCTAGCTTTATCACGTAGTTCCCCATCAGAATCTTGCCAAGATGACCGTGCATCAACTGATACGTGACCTAGCACTTTACAATTGGTCAGCATCGTTGCGTTGTGCTCAACGACCACAATATTTTGCCCATACTTAGGCGCGCCAGCGCATCCCACTAGAACCAAAGCGGCTAGGGCGGACAAGAATAACTTTTTCATGATAATTACCTGTATTGTAGATGTTTAAAGACGATGTCTTTGTCGGTCTCCCTCAATAGAAGAACTGTACTGCTTTGTTCAACGTTCGGCTTAATTAAACTGAGGTTTATCGCGACTTCAATGATGTTTAAGTGCTTCTATCTGGTAATGATACGTACTTCAACTTTGGCCGATTATGCATGCATAGCATCCAAGGAACTAATTAGATCCGTATCGGTATTTTCAATAGGTGACTAGAAATTCGTACTCAGCAAAGTAAAAGTGCCCCCCGTTATTCTTCACCGTCGAATACCTGACGCTTTGTTGCATTTCATTTAACTCCTATAACACTCAGGCTCTTTAAACCCCCTAAACATAAGCAGCTACTATCCATCAAGATATTTCACCTCTTTATTACATTTCTCAGCACACTCTCTGACACTGGCGTAACATCAACTTGACTGGATATGTTACTCCTATCCCCTAACCTACTAACTATCAACCGCCAATTCATTGAGGTCTGCATGTCTGTCCGAAGTCTCCTGCTTGTAACCATCGTATCAAGTGCCGCTATCGCTAAACCCGATCCCTTTCCCACCCTACCCAATGCACAGGGTGACAGGTTCATGGTCAGTGCCACCAACCCTTATGTCACCAGTACGGGCTACTCTATTTTAAAACAAGGGGGCAATGCGATTGATGCTATGGTTGCCATGCAGCTCGTCATGGGGGTTGTAGAACCGGATATGACAGGAATTGGTGGCGGTACGTTTGCACTCTATTACGACAATAAGAGCAAGAGTTTCACCGCATACGATGGTCGTGACGCTGCACCAGCAAGCGCGACGCCGGATATGTTCCTAGATAGTAATGGCAAAGCTATTAGCCGAAATGACATTCTTGGGCCTCGCTCAGTTGCGATACCCGGCACCTTAAAACTCTTATACACCACACACCAGCAACACGGTAAGTTGGAATGGAAACAATTGGTTCAACCTGCTATCCACTATGCCGAAAATGGTTATGCGATGAACAGCTACACATACGATATTGTAGTGCGAGAGCAAACACGCCTCATTCACGACCCTGAGATCAGATCGTTATATTGGAACGTAAAAGAGATTCGGCCAACCGGAACAAACATGACCAACCCGAAAATGGCAGTGGTCTTAAAAGAGATAGCTCAACAAGGAGACCAATACATGTACGGCGGTCCCCTAGGTCGCCATATTGTTGAGACCGTCAATGCTCGCCTTGACGACCATGAGGCCAAGCTAACACTAGAAGATTTCACCAACTACAAAGTCAAACAGCGAGATATTGTTAAGTCGCAATACCGAGGGCACGACATCATATCGTTCGGTTACCCGGCTTCTGGGGGGGTATTAGTGTCACAATCTCTAGAAATGCTAGAAAAATCAGATATCGCCAATATGGCTTATACAGATGCGGAACCTTGGCGCCTAATGGTCGAGGCAATGAGACTAGCAAAAGAAGATCGCATTGCTTACGCTGGTGATCCAAGCTACGTCGATACACCAGTGAAAGAACTCTTAGCAGAGGACTATATTGACGATCGCTACGAGCTTATTCCAGAACAAGGTAATGCAGGTAACGCTAAATCTATAAAGCCGGGGTTAGATGAAGCAACAACCCCCGCTAGTCATGAAGGATTTGAAAGCCAAGATACGGGGCATATTTCCATTGTCGATAACGAAGGAAATGCAATTGCAATGACCAGCACTGTAGGGACAGGGATGGGCTCTGGTGTCATGGTCGATGGCGTATTACTTAATGCACAAATGGCCAACTTTTCATCAATCCCCACGCTCAATGGCAAACCTGTTCAGAATGCAATCGAGGCCGGAAAACGACCTCGTTCTGCCATCACGCCACTCATGGTGATGGACCCAGAAGGTCAGCTAAGACTCGTCCTAGGAAGCCCTGGTAGTTCGCAAATTCCAGGTTATGTGCTTAAGACGATTGTCGGCGTTGTTGACTGGGGTCTTTCCGCTCAGGCCGCTATCGATCTGCCCAATATCCAATATGGGACTAAAATTGATAGAACCAAACCATACAACCCAACGGGGCTTTTGGTCGAAAAAAGGACGTTTGCGGAATCGCTCGTGCCCGAATTTAACGATATGGGCTACAAAGTGCATGTTATTCCCGTGATTAGCGGTCTCAATGCCATAGAAATAAAAGATAAGAAAATCTATGGCGCAACCGATAGACGCCGAGCTTCCACTTCAATGGGTGAATAGCACAACACCCTCACATGTATAAAGCTAATACCTCTCTGACGTTAGCTTTATGCATGCTATATTGCCCCCTTTCAATGACTGCTACAACTCAGGAAACACAGCATGATGACTTATAGACGTGACATTGATGGCTTAAGAGCCCTAGCGGTAATGTCCGTATTTATTTTTCACTTAAACCCATCATTTTTACCCGGTGGGTTTATTGGTGTTGATATCTTTTTTGTTATCTCTGGATACTTAATTACTAGCCTTATCAACAAAGAAATGGAGAGTCACTCCTTTTCCTTTATTGATTTCTACATCCGAAGAATCAAGCGAATACTACCCGTGTTTTTCTTAGTTTCTTTGATGGCACTCGTATATGCGTATGTGACATATCTACCTAATGACTTACTGCATTTCGTTATCGGATTAAGGCATGCTGTTGGGTTTATCGCAAATATCCACTTTAACAATCATGGTGGTTATTGGGCAAAAGATGCGGATTTGGAACCACTACTCCATTTTTGGTCACTAGCAGTGGAAGAGCAGTTCTACCTACTATTTCCGATCCTCCTTTTCCTTGCATACAAGGCTGTCAAAAAAAGCCGCTATATTTTACTGATCTTTTCATCATTGTTTTTCGGTTCTCTATTCTTATCTCAACAGTGGGCATCTCAGGATTTTTTCTCCAGTGATGCATTTTATCTACTGCAAAGCCGCGCCTTTGAGCTACTTTTTGGTGTTATTCTAGCGCTATCTAAAGTGACACATAAATCTCGGGTTGTAGTGAATAGTGCGTTTGTCCTTTTGCTTGCATGCTTCTATTTTTATGATGGCACTGTTACCTTCCCAGGAATTGCGGCATTACCGGTTTTAATGCTAACAGGCGCTATTCTCACCTTCTCAGGATCTAGCTCGTTTTCCTATCAAGTTTTGACGTGGCGTTCAATGTCTTATATCGGGCGTCTCTCCTACTCGATATACATGTTCCATTGGTTATTTATTTCCATGTGGATGAGCTACCTTGGCGATATTACACTTATTGCTTCACTCGCTATTATTGTCATCGTACTGCTGATATCTTCAGCAAGTTATACTTTCTTTGAAACACCTTTAAGACAAGCAAACTTAAAGCGACGTAACGTCTTTATTTTGTACTTAGTCCTGCCGATCACCGCTTTCATTTTCGCTTGTAAGCATATCGAAGCAAATCTGGGGGTTTCAACATTTAGTAGCCAAGTCGAAGTGGAATATCTCAGCAAAAGCCTAGACTTTAAGGTTGGCGATAAAGATTATCACTCTCAAACTGACCTCTCTCCATTCGAAAGTAAGGGGATTGGTAGTGATAACAACCAAGCCATCGCATTCGTACTTGGAGACTCCCATGCGCATCACTTTCAAGGGCTGGTCTCAGAGATTGGCCGAGATTTTGGGTTTAATACTTTCCTAGACCCACACTATTGTCCCTCCTTTCTTTTTGTTGATATTTACATCAATAAGAAGTTCCGTGACTACTGTGATGAGATAAACCTTAACTTGCTTGATACCATCAAGAAGTTAAAGCCTAAATACGTCTTTATTGGCAACAACTGGGTTAACTACATTGATAGCGATCCAACGAGTGCCTCTGGCGGGTTCCTAAAAATGTACCAAGAGGACATCATTGACCCTGTACATTCAAAACAAGCCTTTAAGTACTCACTAACAAGGTTAGTGGAAACGCTGCTCGCCCACAATGTCACGCCAGTACTTATGTCTGATGTTCCTAATATTATGGTTGAACCCTCACCGACACATTTCAATGCTCGTCGATTAAAAGAGGGCTTGGCCACACTTAAAACACTCCCTGTCGATGAGAACGATGCAAGAGTGACCTTCTATCGCGGGTTATTTGAAGATATAAAACGTAAGTATGACGGCGTTATTTATCTTGATATTTATGGTGCGGTATGTCGTAACGGCGAATGCCTTGTTGAAATCAATGATGTGCCAGTTTATTACGACACTGGGCACATCAACTTTAATGCTGCCAAAGAAATTTACAACCTAATCTCTTCTGAGCAGCTAGCGCAGTTTTCGAATTGAAACATTAATACCATCATGCCATCTCAGTAATGACGTATTCAAACCAAAAAAAAGCCGAGCTTTCGCTCGGCTTTAGTATGTCATCGCTTGGGAAGAGTCGATGAAAGTCTCAATTATTATCGATTAAACGATACGTAGACCGCCTTGAGCGATAGCAAAACGACGGGCACGTGTGTAAGACATCGCATTGGTGATGCCTTCGCCAGTTGGACCAGCAATCGTGAACGTTGACGTACCTTCCGCATTGTAACCAACACCAGATAATGTTGGGCCGTTGTGAGCGAAGATAGTCGTGTTGATTGCGCGGCCAAATTTAGTCACGTTCTCAATGTTACCAGAGTAGATGCAAGAAGAGTGCTTGTTGCCACGCTCTGCCGCTACTGCGCGCTCGATAGCTTCGTCGATGTTGGCACAACGAACCACTGGAAGTACTGGCATCATTTGCTCAACGTGCACGAGTGGGTGATCGTTCTCTACCACCATAACCGCAAGGCGAGTTTCAGACTCTATACCGATAGATTTCAAGATATCACTAGCATCTTGGCCAACGTGCTCTTTAACTGGGTGCCATACGCGTGCAATTTCTTGAGCGGTACAAGGCTTAGCACCATCGATTTCGTCCATCGTTAGAATTTCAGAAGTTAACTTCTCGGCTTCTTCAGCAGAAAGTACATAAGCGCCTGTTGCTTCTAGTTTAGCTAGGAACTCATCAGCCACTGAATCTTCAACGAAAACTTCTTTCTCACCAATACATAGTAGGTTGTTGTCAAATGAAGCGCCGCCGTATACGCCAGCCGCCGCTAGATCTAAGTTAGCAGAAGCATCGACGATGACTGGTGGGTTGCCCGCGCCAGCGCCAATACCTTTCTTACCTGATTGTAGGATAGCTTTCACTAGACCAGGGCCACCAGTACCAACAAGCATGTTGATGAGTGGCGATTTAGCGATTTCGTTGAGGGTTTCTAACGTTGGTTCTTTAACCATAGTAATTAGGTTAGCTGGACCGCCGGCTTCAATAATTGCTTTGTTTAGCATGTCTACCATCACAGCTGATACAACTTTTGATGATGGGTGAACGTTAAACGTTACTGCGTTACCAGACGCTAGCATAGAGATAGCGTTGTTAACGATAGTTTCAGTTGGGTTAGTAACAGGAGTCACTGCGCCGATAACACCGTATGGTGCACGCTCTTCTAAAGAAATACCGTTGTCCCCAGACCACACTTTCGTTTCTAAAACTTCAGTACCTGGCGTTTTTACTGCAGCCAATTGATGTTTAGCCACTTTCTCTTCCACACGACCTAGCTTTGTTTCTTCACGAACCATTTTTGCAAAGTCTTCTGCACGCGCCAATACTGCCCCACGAATAGCGGTCAGGATAACTTCACGACTTTCTTTTGTAGATGTTGCATAAAATTCTACTTGAGCTTTGTGTGTTGCTTCAATCGCAGCGTCCACTGTCGCGAATACACCTTGGGCGTTATTCAAATCAAAAGACATAGTCATTACCTCATAAAGATTCAGTGGCTAGGCACTGTAGTTAAAATTGTTTAGCCAATAATTTAGCTTTAGCGCTTTCTCGACAGTAATTAATGTGTTGAGCATGCCGAGAAAGTGATTGCAATTTAATCGAATAAACAACGTGGGTAATGTCACTCAGTGTCAATAATATTGAATGGATTGTTATCGTTTTGTGATCCAGGTCTTCTTGGAAACTTGACAAGTATAATAAGGGGAGATGCAAGAGGTGAGATATAGATAATACTTATAAAATCATTAGGTTGCAAAGGTTATTCGTATCTAAACCTAACAATAATTCGTGTTCAGTACTTTAGAGTAATCGTTCGATATTGCAACCCATAAATTTAATTAATGGGTAAAATAACTTAAATGCAACAAAAAAACTTAATGCGTAAAATTTATTGACGGTGGGTGACGTGATGGCTTTACAAACAATCGATAACATTATCGTCAGTTAGACTAACTAGAAATTTGATTTCCAATTCGACAGAGGCAACATATGAAGCATCAAGATCGTTTAGCAGAATCGGTAAAACACTTAAGCATTGTCCTAGAAGAGCAACGTCAACTTCTAAAAGAACACAAAGCAACTATGAACTACGCTGAGCGTCTTGATAATATTCTCACTCCTACTGACGAACTCACGACTCAAGGCGACGACCTATTGATCGGCGGTTGTAAAGCCTCTGATCTTATCGAGCAATACGGTAGCCCGCTTTTCGTACTAAGCGAAGACACACTACGTAACAACCTACGTCGCGTTAAAAATGCATTCGGTAACAACTGGCCTAAGCCGGTAAACGTTATGTTTGCTATCAAATCAAACACTAACTTCGCGGTTCGTGCTATTTGTAGCGAAGAAGGCGTAGGTGGTGACTGTTTCGGCCCGGGTGAAGTTGAGGCAACTCACTACGCTGGCGCCGATCCAAAAACGATCGCACTTAACGGCACGGTTAAGCCTGAGCTTGCTATCCGTAAAGCGATTGAATACGGCTACGCGGTTCACCTAGATTCGTACGAAGAGATTGAAATTGTTGAGCGTATTGCTCGCGAAGTGAAGCCTGCTGAAAAAGTTCGCATCGCGGTTCGCCTAAAAGTTATCCCTGAAGATTTCTTCAACGACTTCGAACCAGACGCATACCCGTTCCCTAACTTCATCGGCGCGATGAAGTGGATCAAATTTGGTCTTCTTAAAGAAGAAGCAAAGAAAATTGTTAACCGCGTGAAAGAAATCGACGTATTTGAATTCTACGGTTTCCATACTCACCTAGGTCGTTTCTCTAAGCAACCAGAAGGTTGGGATGCGCTTTATCGCGAATACGCGCGTAACATCATTGAGATCTCTCGCGAGTGTGGCGTGCAACCTTTCCAATGTGACCTAGGCGGCGGTTGGCCACGTGAGCGTGAGCCAGAGTGTCGTAGCAAAGARCACATGATGAACTCAAACACTATCGAAGACTACGCGAARATCGTCTGTGCCGGTATGCTTGAAGAGTTCAACAAAGAAGGCTTTGAAGTCCCACAACTGTGGYTAGAACCTGGCCGTTACATCGCWGGTAACATCGGTACGCTAYTGACTTCTGTTTACGTAGTGAAAGATGACCAAGAGATGGACTACACCTACACMATGGTKGAYGCKTCTACTTACCTAGCAACGCTAGTTGAGTCTCAAGAGTCTAAAAACCCAGTACTTCCAGCTAACAAGATGACACAACCGCTTGTTGATAGAGCCACTGAAATCGCTGGCCCTATCTGCATCCCATCTATCTGGGAAAGCGGCGCACGCATGCCTAAACTGGTACCAAATGACGTACTTGCTATCATGGATGTGGGTCATTACGCAGAGTCTCAAGCAAGCCAATTCAACTCACTACCACGCCCTGCAACAGTACTGGTTAAGGACGGCGAAGCCGAGCTAATCAAACGAGCTGAAACAGTAGAAGACGTATTTGCCACGCAAATCCTTCCAGAGCGTTTTGTAAAAGCGAAAGCAAAGCTAGATAAGAAAAACGCTCCAGCTAAAAAGCCAGCTCGCAAAACGGCGACCAAGAAACCGACAACTAAAAAGCCTGCGGCTAAAAAACCTGCCGCGAAAAAGCCAGCGGCTCGCCGTGTATCACGTCGCAGCTCTGATAAAATATAGTCGTCATAAAACCATTACTAAAGCTCCTGTCTGAACGCAGGAGTTTTAATTTATAATCGACTTAGAAATAACTGGTTTACATGGGGATGCGCTGTTTTAAAAATACATGAAATCAGCGACACGGTAACACTAACCGTTAGCTAGCAAGTCATCATATACAAGCAGTCATGGTACATATCCTTTGTACCTTACCCCTATAACTCATTCGTTTACATATTCTCTTCGAGTATAAATCCAGCATATTCGCGCCACTCAGGGATATCACGAGGGTCCCCAAATTGACGGAAGAAACGAACTGAACTCTGTGGCGCTTTGCAATCAAGCTGATCCTGACAATAATTCGTCAATTTATAGTGACTTTGATAACCATCAACCCAAGCATCATAAGCAATATGCGACTGCTTCCAAAATACGTGATCGACCTGCCCTTTTGTCGCTAAAAACGGATAACTTGGCTTCGTTTGCTGTGTAGAGTAAAGCGCATGACCAATAAGATTCAATAGCTTAGATAAAGTGTCTGCGCCAATGTCTTCAATGGTTAATGTTTTTATCTTCTCAAGATCATCACCAACAATGGATGCAACACGGTTCACCAGAAACTCCATATCAATATGCGGTTGTAACTCATAAGCGATCCAGTTGAGTCGTTCTCCAATTTCATCTAAATATTCTTGTCTCGTAAACTGACCTTCTCTAACAGCTTTAGAATACAAAGCAACGTTAGGGTTTTTACGCACTAAGTACTCCTGCAATTCTGGGTAATCCGTTAGTGATGTGTGATTCTTAGACAGTACTTCTAACAAAGCATCTTGATTGACAAGTAATCGTCCGAACTCATTTTTGGCACTTTCGTTCATAATTCACCTTACTTATGACTCGCTATTTATAAATTGGTCGCAAGAATAGCTTTTCAATCTCTTTTCAGTCAATTTCTATAACTCACAAAAACAATAGAAAAGCATGATCGCGCCTGAAGCTTTCTGCTATCACTGTGTGCTGATATTCATATTGATGACTACGTCGACTCTTTAGTAACGTGAAATACTCAGCTCAATCCCGCTCTATTCACCCACGTCTCCTTATTGTATTCAACAAAATTGGTAATGATTACAATAACAACAGATAAGTATAGGCAAATTGATATTCAAAACTGACAACTAAGTCAATATTTTGACTATTCCTGAGGTTTTTCGTTGCATCTCAAGAGAGGAGACCCTAGTATTTTGCCAGCACCGCTAAAAATACAATGGGTGCTCAAGTACTAAAACGTCAGGAATTATCAAGCAGTGACGCAAACAAATAATAAAAAGCCAATTTCAACTATGCCCTCACGTAGCACACAAACCTTAAACAGTACCGATGCTTTAGCTATGATTGAACATGGTAGCGACGTGACATTAACGGTAACGACCCCTGTTGGAACTTCATTCCGCTGCCCTTCTAAATTCATTGGTGCACATTCTAGTCATCGAGTATTGTTGGAAATGCCACGTATTTCAGAGTCGGATCTTAAAGACTTTTATCAAGAAGGGTTCTGGTTAATAATTCGTGCAATCTCACAGCGTGGGGAAGGGGGGGTTGTACAATTTCGTTCTCAACTTCTTAATATTATTGAGGAGCCTGTTCCGTTATTGGTACTTAGTATCCCTCAGTCAATGACCATCACAAACTTACGCAAAGAAGCGCGTTATGAAGTCAATTTGGGAGCTATGTTGGAAATTGGTGACCGACGTGTTCGCTGTGAGGTCCGTGATATGTCAAAAAGCGGGTGTCGATTTATCCTCCCAGCTCTAAGCAAACACCTGACTATTGGAGAGCCCGTTACGCTTGTCGTCCAATCGGAAACAGGTAAAGGCCGCTCATTCCCTGCATTATCAGGGCCTATTTGTAATGTCCAAAAATCCAACCACTACAATGGCTATGGCATTAAATTTGATGAGCTTGGCACCAACAACGCCAAAGAACTGCTGTCCTTGCTAAAATTCGACGGCACCAAGTTTAAACTACGCGCATAATTAAACTACGCGCATAGTTTTAAAAAAGCCGAAAGCCAGTAGCAGAACTAAAAATGCCACGTTGTAAACGTGGCATTTTTTATTAAGGTTATACGGTTACTTTCTTAAGGCATTAAGCCGTGCTTGCGCAATTCCAAAAACCGTATCAATAGGGTAGCTTCCTTCCAGTGATGGCGTGCCAGCCTGTTTACCTGTAAATAACTCAATAGCTTCAGTCACATGGTCAATAGCCCAAATATGGAACTCGCCTTTTTCCACCGCTTTAACTATATCAGCACGTAACATGAGATTATGAACATTAGAGCGCGGAATGATGACACCTTGCTCCGAGTGTCGCCCCTTAATCTCACAAACATCAAAGAAGCCCTCGATTTTCTCGTTTACTCCACCTATGGGCTGAGACTCGCCAAACTGATTCATAGAGCCAGTAATGGCAATGTCTTGTCGGTTAGCTTGGCCGGAAAACGCCGACACCACGGCACAAAACTCTGCCATGCTGGCACTATCCCCATCTACACCGCCGTATGATTGTTCAAACGTAATCGTTGTGGTCAGCGGTACTTTCGCTGTTTTGCCGAATACGGAAGACAAATACGCGGTAAGGATCATCACCCCTTTAGAGTGAATACTGCCGCCAAGATCAACGCTACGTTCGATATCAATAACGTCGCCTTCGCCATAAGATGTCGTAGCTGTAATTCGATTAGGCGCACCAAACATATGGTCACTGGTGCTCAATACCGATAAAGCATTCACTTGCCCTACGGCTTCTCCATGGGTATGAATCAACGTTGTACCGTTAGTAAACCCTTCCATAACGCTATCTTGTAGGCGATTGACCCGCATTTGTTGATAACTCAATGCTTGCTCGACATGCCCTACGCGAATCAAGTTCGATTTGGCATTTCGAGCCACGTAATTAGATTCTCGCAACAGATTGGCGATGTGAGCTGAATGCAACGACAGTTTCTTTTGGTCGCCAGATAAACGAGAGCTGTGCTCAATAATTCGCGCAATCGCTTTTCGATCACAATGCAGCATATTGTTGTCGTGGATAATACTGGAAATAAAACGCGCATAATGCAATTCAGAATCAGCGGTTCGCTTCATCTCATCTTCAAAATCCGCGGTGACTTTAAATAGCTCACTAAACTCCGGATCATAGTGTTGCAGTAGTTGGTAAGTTCGGTAATCACCAAATAAAATGATCTTTACATCAAGAGGAATAGGCTGAGGATCTAATGACACCGCGCCCGTCAACGTGACCTCTTTTTCTAATGAAGTAAAGCTCAGTTGCCTTGAGCGCAATGCTCGCTTCAAACCATCCCAAACATAGGGCTGTTCTAACACTTTTACTGCGTCCATCAACAATACACCACCATTCGCTTTATGTAGGCTACCTGCGCGAATTAGCGAGAAATCGGTGAATACCGTCCCTTTGTACGTTGCGGTTTCAATATACCCAAACAGTGAATGGTAGTTAGGGTTTTCTTCAACGATGATGGGCAGTTCTTCGCTGGTCTGCTTCACTAACACATTCACTTTATAGCGACGAGGGAAGTTTTTATCCAGTGACGCAGTAGCAATTTCACCCTGCTCATTGCCTTCCTCAAGAAAGATATCGACGTTTTCACAAATATCCTTTTGAAGCTCTGTCAGGTACTGCTTGATTTCAGTGTAACCATTGTAGCCTTTTTTCAACTTCTTAATGAGATGAGCAATCACGCCTAGCGTCACCTCATCATTCAGCTTCTGAATGTTATCGGTGTACGTCTCTTCAAGCGCAGTTAGCTCACGCGCCATACCACGTAAGCTAATTTCTAATTCGTCGATATTAGCGCCAAAACGAGTCTGCTCCTCTTCAGGCAATTCATCGAATGATTCCTCAGTGTGCAACTCCTCACCGTTCAGTGCCACAAACTGATAATCGCCTTGCGGAGTGATGGTTAAGCTAATCCCTTTGTCTTTTGCTTCTTCACTTAATTTCGCTAACTCGGCTTGCTGGACGCTCGCTAAATCATTCTTTAATTTATCAGCGCGCCCATAGTAGAGCTCATTATCAAACGCCATTGGGATCGCTTTCATCAGCTTAGCAATGAGTTTTTCTACATCTTGTTTTAGACGTGTTCCCGTACCACTAGGGAGTTTCAACACTTGAGGAATTCGAGTATCCGCAAAATTGGCAACATAGCACCAATCAAATAGCGCCTCACTATCATGCTGATGGCGGCTAAGGTAGCGCAATATCATGGTTCTTTTACCTAAACCATTTTGTCCAATGGCATAGATGTTGTAGCCCTTCTCTTTGATTGACATCGCGAACTCAACGGCTTTTTGAGCGCGCTCCTGCCCAACGATCTCATCAATGGGAGAGAGTTCTTTCGTTGACTTGCAAGGCAATTTTTCCAGCTCTGCTGGATAGTATAGCGATGTAGATTCTAACCTCTGAATAGCCATAACTCGCTCCTGATTATTGTTCTAATAATCTCAGTTTAGCTGAATTACTTTTAAAATTTAGTGACTTACTCTTAAAACCCATTCAAGTGGTTATTTTTTACACAATCACTAACTTTCCAGACAACGCTATTTGTTACGATATCGTCCTACTCACGTACAATTAGCCTGATGATCTTAGTAAACCACACTGTTTCAACCAGTGGCAAAAACTGGCTATTTTAGCTTCATTTGAAGCGGTGTTATTTTTGACTAGATAATGTTGGCTATTACTCACCATAGACATTGCCTGGACGATGACTAAGTCATTTTGTTTAATTGCATCCTCAACAAGTACCGATTTAGCGAGTAGCATGCCTAGCCCTTGTATCGCGGCTTCCGTCGATAACTGGGTGCTATCAAATGACATCACAGGTTCACTAAAAGGTAATGTCTCGTCATGCAAAGCAAACCATTCTTTCCAACCTTCGCTATAACCCAGCGTCGCCAATTTTGGAAATGAAGCAATATCTTCAATTGAGCGAGAGAAATCAAACCGCTTGGTAAACGAAGGGCTCGCGACCACCAGCCACTCTTCATTAGACGTCAGGGGTTCATACATCACATCATCCCAATGACCATAGCCATTGATAATTTCAAGGTCAACGGCGTTATTATTACTTGGATATAGGTTTGTTGTAGAGTAAAACTGCAGCGAAATATCAGGATACCTACGGTGAAAATCAGCAAGACGCGGCAAAAGCCACGTATGGCAGAAGCTTTGAGCAACACGAATTGACAGTGTTTGACGAGCTTTCTTTCCAAACAAATGATCCGTGCCTAAACATAGCTTATTCAACGTATCGGTGAGTAACGGTAAATAGTGCAACGCTTGCTCAGTGAGAACAAGTTGCGCTCCGTTTCGCTCAAATAAGCGAGCATCCAGATACTCTTCCAATACGCGAATTTGCTGGCTAATTGCAGCGCGAGTGACATTGAGTTCACTCGCCGCTTGCGAAAAACTACTATGTCTCGCTGCCGATTCAAACGCACGCAGTGCTTTAAAAGGAGGGATTCGTCGCTGATGATTGATTAACTTGGGCGTCAAGTTAGTCGGCGGTGCCGATCGATTTATTTGCATTTAACTATTTATGGCCGCTAAGAAGAGTAAGCAGTAACCATAACAGTACTTTGTTAAGCAGCAATGAATGAGGGCCCTAATTTTCACTTTTGTGGTGGTGAGACTCAGTCCCCTCATTTTTCGATCTATTGACGTTACGACACTTTGTCGGCTTTCCCTGCCGGCCCTGCCAACCTAGATAACCAACGGTCGACAATAAATGGCTTCACTCCCTCTTGGTCCGCTACTTCTTTTCTTCTTACTGCATCTCGCACAACCATCGCTCCACACCATCTAAACGGCTCTGGCGGAAACTGTCCTCTGGGCCCTTTGGCTAAACCACATTGGGTATATCGATTATCGTCACCTAATACCATACTCGATAATATCTTTGCTCCAATACGGGTTTGCGCGACACCATTTCCTGAATAACCTAACCCATAAAATATATGCGGATGCCCACGTAAGCGATCAAAAAAGGGTAAGCCGGTCACCGAACGATCAGAGCCTCCCGTCCAGCTATGCTCTATATCGTTTTTAGTTAAATAAGGAAATAACCAAGAAAAGCTGCTTTCTAACTGCGATAGATAACGAGTTTTAGAATCAAACATACCGTCGATCTTATTACCGAATGAAAAGCGATTTCCGCCCTTCCCTAACATTAATCGCCCATCTTTCGTATCCCGGTAATAGTGTACAAAAATACGAGAATCAACCACAGTCACTCCCTTTTCCGGGCCATGAGTGGCAAGCGTATCTGCCACAGGCTTTGTTAATACCATATCGGATGACACCACGACGATAGAGCGTTTAAATTCGGGAAATTGTTCAATGAGCCATGCGTTCGTTGCAAAGATCACCTTATCCGCCGTTACCGAACCTTGATTGGTACCTATCACCGCTGGCTGCGTTTCTTGTAAGGTTTCCATTGCGGTTTGCTCATAAACCTGCACACCAAGTTGCTTGGCGACTCGCATGAGCCCACGCGCTAATTTAGCTGGCTGTACGCTGCCTGCGGCTTGTGAGTAGTGCGCTTCTTTGTGAACCTTCGATCCAGTTTTAGATGAGAGACTATTAATATCGACGTTCGACCAACTGTTTATTTTTTCCGTTTTGAGCGCGCCCACAACTGGTGCCATCGTTCCCATTTGAGCGTGATTTGTTGCGGTATAATACGTCCCCTTCGTATACAGCTCAGCATCAATATCAAATGCTTGGCAAAATTCATCAATTTCTGCAATCACCGCCTCTGACTCTCCGACTAACCAGCGCGCTTCTTCTGCTCCAAATAGCTTTTTCAATGTTGGATATTTCGTCGCCCAAGTCAATAAACAGCCGCCATTATAACCGGATGCTCCCGAGCCACAGATTGCTTGTTCTAATACGGCAATAGACAATTCAGGCTGCTTTTGTTTAAGAAGAATGGCACTCCAAAGCCCTGTAAAGCCTCCCCCTACAATAGCAACATCGACGGTGATGTCGTTGGAAAGGACTTCAACGGTTCCAGATTCTGAAGCCAATGCATTATTAAGCCAATAACTGTATTTCTTTGACATAGTGTTGTTCTGCTTATTCAAGTTTCATTGTGTAGCGCTAGGGTAATCGCATTCCATCTTTCTACTCAGTTAGAAAATCTAAACGCGATAGATAGAATCTTTCACCCTTCTTTTCACACATTCTTCAACACTAAGCCTCCTGCTTTAGCTCCTGTGGCCTAGCGCGCGTTTAATTCAACTTTCATTTTTAAACAAGTTAGTTTTTATGTGAAACCCGTAAAGAAACGCGCTGCAATTTTGAAATAGTTCTGCCACCTCCCCGCCATAACATTGACCGCGAAAACATTGACCACAAGAACATCAAAAGAAAAAGCATAAATCACATTAATACAAATTGGAGTAATACAAATGAATACGACCCTAAGGTCAACTAGCATTGCCTGTGCTTTATTGCTACTGGCAGGATGTAACACCTCCTCAAATGAAAGTGAGTCAGAATCCATCGACAAGACAAGAAAGTCACTATTAGTGATGATTGATGGTGCGCGCTACGAAGCCATCCTCAACGCCTCTACCCCTAACTTAGACCAGCTTGCCATTTCACAAGCCTACACTGGAGGTATATCCAACACGCTGTCACAATCTGGAACAAGTACGGTGGAAGGCGAATCAACACTGTGGACGGGAAGCTGGCACACTATTCAAAAATCAGGCGAAAACGGTTTCAAAACGATCTGGCAGCACCTGAAAGAAGACAAGCCTAATATGTCGATTGGTCTATACCCTAATTGACCCATTTTCGACTATGTTAATTTTGACCTAAGTGATATTCAGCATAAGGAAGCCTTTCGTACGGGCACAAGTCGCGAAGCAGAACATGACAATGCACAAATCGTCGCCGATAAAATTTTGTCAGGTAACTACGACGCTTTATTTACGACGATTGATATGGTCGACTATTCTGGGCATTGTAATTACGGCAACAGCGGCGGGGCTTGGTCTGACGATTATGTCGCGACGATAGAAGAAGCGGACCAAGTATTTGGCTACATGTTAGATGCAGTAAAGGCAAGAGAAGCACAACACAACGAAGACTGGCTTGTGATGGTTGCCCCTGACCATGGTTTTAACCGTCAAAAAGACAATGGTTCTGTTGACTGCGCTCATGGTTCGCAAGACATCGACGCAAAAAAAATCTGGGTTGCATCAAACCAACAACCACTACTTAATCAACAGTTTAAACAGCCATTAAACAATATCGGTAACCGAGATAAAGATGGCCTCTATCGCTATGTGGCTCAAACCGATGTCACGCCTACCATCCTTACTTGGCACCAACTCTCTCTTGAACCTGAGTGGGAGATTGAAGGGACCCCTCTCATTGGCGACGTTGGCGTTCGCGGATTGTTTGTTTCAAGTGAGCAAGAAACCAACCGTGTCAGCATCACTTTTACCGCCTCCAACAACCTGCCAGTTCAACTGCTCGCCAACGGAAAAGAAATGGCACAAATAACCGATGCTGTGACCGGTGAAGTCTATACCTTCGACTATATCGCCAAAGATTTAGAACCGGGTAACCACCAAATCACTTACACCTTAATCAACAATACTATTCCTAAATCCATCACAACGAATATTACCGTTGTCGATCACGTGGACTTTGACGACTTACCTTTTGCGTCCATTACGTCACTATACAGTTTTGATGATGACCTCACGAGTAACAGCATCTCTGGTGGCAATGCATTAATCAAAACGGGTGAACCAACAATTTCTTCAGTGTCAGGTAAATATAATAATGCGCTGTACCATATTCGCTCATTTAATAACGATTTACTTTTAGAAGACACCATCACCAACACTGACAAGTTTTCAATCTCACTATGGTTTGCCGGAGACGGCTCTTCCTACGACCCGGCAGTGCTTACCAATAAACGCTGGACCTCCAGCGCCAATGGTATTGTACTCGCTCAACTCAACGACAGTTTAAAGCTTCAGGTCGGAATGGATGGTGAAGGCAGCTGCTGCTTCGTACAACTTCCTTATACGCCAACAACTAACCCAAATAACTTGCAATGGAATCTACTGGTCATTGGGGTAGATAAAACTCAACCTTGGGATAACGGAGAAGGTCATGGCGTCATGACATTCGGCGTTTATGACGCAGATAATAAGTTGCAATATGGTAGCGTCAATTTAACAGGTGACCGAAATAATACCATCCATACAGAACTACCATGGCTGTTCAATAATGACCATGCCCAAGCTCATAATACTGGTCACGCCGCGCTGCTTGACGAAGTGATTATTTGGAGCGACACAATGCTGTCACCGGGTGAAGCCGTTGCACTAGGCACCTCTGAACACTCAGTGACGAGTAAAATAGTTAATAAACCAGCCATAACGTACTCTGCATCATTGAACAGTATTGACTATATTGGCGAGAGCCCAAATCTCACTGAGGGTGAGAAAAAATCCGAAGCGTTTTGGCAACGTCGCCGACAAATGGAGGAACTACGAGCTGAACTCACGCCTTAACCCTTAAAAGATAGATATCGACTTCATTAAGAACCCTTTTTTCCCCCCTCACTTCATAGGGTTCTTTTCGTCGAACCATCACGTTATTCGTTCAATTTTATATTTCATCAATACTAAGGTTATTGGCGACAATTGGTATTGCATACGGCGAAATTAGGTCTAACATCAGAGGAGGATTCCTTATTGTTTACTAACTATCATGAAGAAAATACTGTTTGCTTTACTGCTCTCCTCCAACGCTCTAATACCTGCGCAGGCGTGTACTGGGATTTCACTCTCCGCTCTTGATAACAGCCACATTCAGGCCAGAACCATCGAGTGGGGGGAAAGTAACCTCAATAGTCGGCTGATTGTTTCTCCTCGAGATTACGCCTTTACCTCAACCATGCCCGACCAACAAGCTGGGTTGACATGGCGCAGCCGGTATGGGTTTGTTGGTATCTCGGTCAGCGATGATCGTTTTATCGGCGAGGGGGTAAATGAAGCAGGTCTAAATGCAGGATTGTTTTACTTTAAAGGCTACGGTTCACTCACGCCTTTTGACCCTAACCACGTGAAAAATAATATCACCGACATGGACTTTGTCCGTTGGATGCTTTCTAATTTCAAGACCGTTGAAGAAGTCAAAGCGGCGCTAAATACCATTAATATCGTCACGGTGTATCTTGATAAAGATGGCCAACCATCGCCGACTGCTCACTGGCGCGTCACAGATAAGAGTGGTAAAAGCATTGTCATTGAGATCATGAACCAAGGTGAAATTAACATCTACGATAACAACGTTGGCGTTCTGACCAACTCACCCACCTTCCCTTGGCACGTCACCAATTTAAATAACTACGTTAATTTGCAGCCAGGCAGCAGTGCGCCTCGTCAATTTGGTGATGCTAAAGCCACTTCCTTTGGTATTGGCACGGGATTTTTAGGGTTGCCAGGCGACATCACCCCGCCTTCTCGCTTTGTACGTGCAGCATTCTATGTCAGCACAGCGCCAGCTTCTAAAACAGCAGACCAAGCAATCTCACAAGCGTTCCATATTCTAAATAACTTTGATATTCCCATTGGCAGTGAATTTAACAATGAACATCGTGCGCACATCCCTGACTTACCTAGTGCGACACAGTGGACATCGGCGATTGACCAAAGCAATGGCTTTCTCTATTACAAAACCATGTATGATAGCCAAATCAAAAAAGTGGACGTTAACAGCATCGACTTTAATACCGAAAATGAAAAAGCCTACCCACTAGACAATGGGCAATTTAACGTTAAAGCTATCAAACTCTAGCCTAACGCCAAACTCAACATCCGATCTTTCGGCGCTCTAGATTCACGCTAGTGCGCCGATATGTAATCAATTCCTCCCCCCCCCCAAAAAAAAAATTGCCGAGTTTTGCTACTAAGTTATCGAGCATACTCACAAGGTATACGGTTGTCTTTTACTCTCTGCTCAACATTCGTTATGTTGTAACCTCTATGGATGCTTTATGGACAAACTCACACATGGATAAACTCATCGCGCTATCTCGCTTGTTATTTGCGCTTGCCTTAATCGCACTTGCAGCATCAATCTATTCCTTTACTCAAGAAGCAAGACAATTACGCACCGAGCTACCTGCACTGTTGGCGCAAGTAGATACGACAGCACAACGTATCACCCCTGTCATAGAAGAAATCAATAACCTGCAATCCATTGTGCCGTCCATTTTGGCGCAAAGCGCAGAGTACCAAAGATTAGTGCCCGAAGTACTACAACGTATTGACGACATTAACCAACAACTGCCAATTGTTGTCGGCGAAGTTGCACGAGTACGTGATGCGATCCAACCTATTCTCGCCCAGAGTGAGGCGTGGCATAGTTCATTACCCAGCGTCCTAAAACAAGTCGACTATACCAATCAAACGGTTCGTCAAACGAATCAACAAATTAACAAAGTGAACAAGCAAATACCTGATGTTTTGGCAGAAAGCGCAGCACTTCGAAAAGAGGTACCTGAAATCATTGTTCAAGCAGAAGGGTTGGTCGCTCAAGCTGAGCAAGCGGGTCGAGAAGCAAGCAAGGGTGCTGTTTCTGGTGTCATTGGCGGCATTCTCAACTCTCCTTTTCAATTAGTCGACAAAATTACCGACGTGTCTTCAGATACCTTTGGGTTAAAGCAAGATAAGAGCTATACCGACGGAGATAGAGATAAACACAAAGCCGCACTAACAAAATTGATGAAAACACCCAAAAAAGGCCACTCTACACGTTGGTCTAATTCTCGTTCAGGCAATAGTGGTGAAGTCATCATCCAGTCGGTGAGCAATGAGAGTGACGCAATCTGTTACAGCATTTTAAGCCGCCTTAACATTGCGAGAGGCCCAGATAAAGGCACACATAACGTCATTACAGACAAGTGTGTTGAAGACTAATACGTTCACAACCTGAGGTAAGAAATGACCATAGAGTACATCAAAGATAGCGCTGTTGAGGAAACATTAAATCAGCAATTAATTACCTTGCTGAGCGCTTGTTTCACAAAACCCAGTGACGAGCGATTTAAAACACAACGCTATTACAATGAGATGCCCGCTCATCGCTGGTATATAAAAGACTCTAAATCCAACCTGTTGGTTGCTCACCTTGCTGTGCACGAGAAGTATGTTTATCACAATGCAAAACCGATTGTCATTGGCGGCATTGCGGAGGTTTGTGTTCATCCCGAGCACAGGGGGCAAGGTTATGTGAAACAACTACTTGAGCACGCGCATATAAAGATGGCGCAACTGGGAATGCAGTATTCGATTCTATTTGGTCGTGATGAAGTCTATTCATCCAGCGGCTACAAACGGGTCACCAATTTTTTCCTAATGGATAAGTCGATGTTAATGCCCGGTACTAACATCTCAGCAATGGTACGCCCCATTCCGCTACAAGGTAGCGCATGGCCAACCAGCCGAGTAGAGCTTAGAGGATTGACATTCTGACCGGTAAATACAACCGTGCCCTGCTCGTTGGCAGGGCACGGTTGTATTTACCAGCTATCGGATTCTTCGCGTTCTCAGCTATGGCTTAGCGGGGACATTTTTCATCATTGAACCTATAATTTGCGCCATCTCTGCTCGCTGATCCGGGTCTTCTATACGGCGCTCGGTTGGCCCTTGCGCTAAGACTCGCCAACGGGGAAAGTCGCCTAACGGCGCAAAGGCTGCGATATATAAGCTGCCTTTTTCACCACTTTCGCCCGGTTCGGCCGCGACTTGAATACCCGTCGAAATTTGCGTGCTGGCAAAAATATCATCATCCGTCATCTTCGATTCTGTCGCGATACCAAATTCCATCCACATCTGCGGTGATTGCGAAGGCGCCACTTTTACAAACCCTTTATTAAGCAGTTCTTGGTCAATAAGACTTTGAATCACAGAGAGATATTCTTTAGCATCTATTTCTTTGGAAACATGGGCTACGGCCGCGTCTGATTTCCAAGAATAGGTATTGGGTTTGCTGGCTGGCAAAAATGAAAAATCACCTGTGGTAGCAATACCATAAGAAAAATCGGCTTGAGGTGGAGTAACCGTGGTGCAACCCATTATAAGTAAGCCACTCATAATGAATACTAGTAATGATGACTTCATACTCGTGCTCTTTTTTTACTCAATTATCGTCTAATACTAATTCACGTTTTGACAAGTGCCTAGTAAAAACAACCACTTTGCCAGTACGCTGTTCGCGTGATTGTTGCCATTACTGTTACGGTTGTACTAGTTTCTAGTGGTATACGTAGCTATTGGTATACGTAGCTATTGATACACCGCACGGTAAGCAATGCCTTCTAATCGTTTACGCAGCGTTTGAGCATAGCCTTGGTCACTATCATAGCGCTCCAGAATCTGTAAGATATCAACATCATCGCCATAAAGCGCTTGATTAAGAGGTTGGTTTAACTTGATTTGAAAGGTATCAATGCTGCCACCGAAATACAGCCCTGTATTCTCAGACACCATCATGGCTGAAATGCCACTGGTGCCACCCACCACTTTACCGCTAACACCCGACCCAATGGTTAAGTCCGCTGTCCCACCCATTTTGATTGGCTGTTGTACTAGATCATCCACCACCTCGTCTGACAAGATCACCCCAATACCACCAATTTTTTGCGCCCCAGCCAGTAAGCCAAACATAAAGCTCGTAAACTCGACAAAAACAGGCTCACTCCATTGATGTTCATGCCTAGTTAGCAATATTCCCTCTCCCCATTGTGCACCCACAAGAAATCCGGCCTGCCCGCCTATAGGAAAAATAACCACGGCTTGGGCAACCCCTGTCAAACGCTTCACCGATTGCCAGTGAGCAGTAGAATCAAACTTATCAATTTCCTCTGCCGCTAGCGCGATAACCTTAGAGGCTCGCTTGGCTTCTTCACTTTGAGGAGGTCTAGTAGAAGTATCAATGCTGGAAGTATTGGCTTGCAACGATTGCGTATTCAATGCCATTACATCATCTGAAGCCAATGTTGAAACACTAAGAAGAGATAGACCGAACACGAGCGTACGGCTTAAAAGAAGAGGTAGGTCGCGCATAACTGACTCCAAAGAGGGATTGGAGCATATAGTATCAAGAAAAAGTGGCGCTGATTACGCCACCTATTAACAATGTTGCCACTTTAACCCAAGTCTGACATTAATCTAGACTAACATTAATCCAAACTAACATTAACCCAGACTAAGAATTCGCGACAACAGCGCAATGAACATGAACAGTGAGTAATGCGTTACTTACGCCCCACGCCCATCAGTACTGAACGTGTACCTGAGTCAGTTTCAACCTCAAATGGCACCGATACGGTCACGCTTTCAAAGCCAGCATTAAGTAATATCGTCTCTGCTCGTCGTGTTGTCATACCGTAATCAAGGTCATCACTGTCCACCGCCCAGTCCCAGTGAACAAATAAACCGTATTCGTCGAGCAAGGTATAGATAATATTCGCGGTTTCCTGAGGATTGCCAAGAAAGCCGCATACAGAAGACGCCACCACTAAATCAAATTGATTACGAAATGCTGGATGCTGAGCGACTAAACCGCGTGTCAGGAAGTCAACCACAGGTTCAACATTCACTAACGCTTTTTTGTCCAACTCTTCAATCATTGATTCAGAGCCATCTAATGCGATGATTTGTTTCGTACATGGCGACATTAACTGGCTTAGCAACCCAGTACCACAACCAAAATCTAGCACCGTCTTGCGGGTCAGAGAGGTGATTGCCGTTAACTCTTCAAAACAAGATTGAGCAAAAACTGCCGTCGCTTGATTGTTTTCCCATGTCGCTGCGTACTCATCCCAATCGTTTGACATCGTTCACTCCATTTATTTCATCAGTATTGGTTACAGATCCCACACTGATTTTAATTCCTTAATCTCTGGCCCTAGATTAAACCAGAATACCCGCCAATTCCTAGTGTTATCTTCGTAATCTTTGCGATACATGCTATGATTTTACCCTGCATTTATTGCCGAAATTTTATCATTGGATGACTATGAACTTTACTCAAATTGAAGCGTTTTGTGCCGTCGCCGAAACAGGTTCGGTATCTGCTGCTGCTCGCCAGATCGACTGCAATAGAACCAAACTCAGCATGGCAATTAAAGCGTTAGAGAAAGATCTCGGGACAGAACTCTTTGTTCGCACCGGCAACAATGTCACCTTGTCTGAAACTGGAAAAGCCATTTATAAAGACTGTGAGAATTTACTGATCACCTCCGATAGAATTCGCAAAACATGCGCGCAGATCTCCGGAGAATTTGCGACAGAAGTGTGGATCGCTCACGACGACTCGCTTCCAGACACACTATGGCAAGATCTCACCGTACAAATTAACCAAAACTTTCCTGCCATTTCATTTAACGTTGTCTTAGCCTCTTCTGGTGATTTATCCGCTTTGGTCGAAAAAGGTCAAGTGGACTTCGCGTTTGGTGTCGACTACGAACGTATCGATGATCCTAGAATTGTCTATCAACCGCTAGGTAAAATCCGCATGATGTCGGTATGTCGTTCTGACCATAAGCTGTCGAAATTACCCCGTGTTTCCGACGACGTTTTGCGTAACTCTATGCAAGTCTCGTTAGCCTATCTAAACGAAAAAGCGAACCCTGAATTGCTGCCTTTTTCCTTGAAATACATCGGGTTTTCAAGCTTCGAATATATGCTCAAAACCATTATCTCTGAAGGCGCGTGGGGAGTGCTACCTGAGCCTCTCATTCGTCAATATCTTCGTGAACAAAAGCTGTCGGTTATCAAGCACACTTACGGGCTCAACCAGGAAGACTTTTGTATGTTCACCGCCGCAGGAATGTCCGAACACCCTGCGATGACGTGGACAGCGGATCAAATCAGTGATTATCTTTTTGCCTTTTAAGTAGTTAAACCTATCTCTCTTTTCAGTGAACAGCCTTCTGCTAAAACATGCTGATCATCCCTAACGACAGACGCTCATCACTATTTCTCCACTTTATATCCACCTTCCATCAGTGACCGTCAGTATTTGTGACACCGAAATAACCACCTTATACTATTGAATTTAATAGAAAAATTACATAGTCACTCATATCACCACCTACTAACTTCTTAACTATTGTTTGAAATAACACCACATAGAGCAAACAATAGACTTAGAAATTAAATAAGGTATATGGTATGCGCCCGAACAATGGAAATAGTGAAACAAGAACGCTAACAGTCTCAGCCTTTATTGCTACAGTCTTTGCTGTTGGTGGTTTAGTTGTAGGATTGGTAATGGGCTCTCTTGTCATCGCTTTTGACGGAGTGTATTCATTAGTCAGCTTGCTGTTAACATTATTGTCACTGGCAGCGGCAAACCAATTAAAAAATAATCAGAGCATGTTATCTCTGCTTGGCCGCAATCGTGTTGAAGCCATCGTGATAGCCATTAAAGCGTCAGTGATTCTATTGATAGTCAGTGTCTCTTTGTACTCGGCCGTCTCTGCCATGTTTACTGGTGGACGTCCAATTGACACCTCTGTAGCAACGATTTTTGGCGTATTAAACGTACTCGGCTGTGGTTATGCATGGTGGTACATTGAAAACAAAAACAAGGCTTTGTCTTCAAATTTAATTAACGCTGAATCAAAACAGTGGCAAATGGACACCATGCTTAGTGTTGCGGTGACTGCAGGCTTTATTGTGGCTTGGTTTGTCGAGCAAACACCATGGGCAAGTTATAGCATCTACGCAGACCCTATGATGATGATTCTAATGTCAGCCTACTTTATTAAAGTACCTGCTGTGATGCTAAAAGAAGCGTTCACTCAGCTTGCGATTGAAAGAACAAAGCGCGAACGCCAAAACCGCCAATCGCGAGCCACACGCACAGCGGCAAGTAAACGAGTTGCTCCAAGTAAACGAGTAGCGACAACAAGCGCCTAAATAAGCTTTAAAAGTCTGCCTTTAATCAACAACATTAGGATGAGAGAGATGCTGGTAATGCCGTATCTCTCTTTTTAATCCCTTGAACGTTTCAATCGCCCCATCAATGGCTAGCTGATTCACTAACCAGTCAGGGAGTGCTCCCCCTGGATCGGCAAAAGCGGTATACATAATAAATACCTGCCCATCGCCTAACTTAGTTAACTCCCAACGAGACTTCACTTGAGTAATACGAACAAAGCCAGCTTGCTTGGCAAGATAATCAGATGCGTCCCGTATCTCCAATACAAAACGTTTACCTTGCTGGTAGTAGCGAGAATACGTCACCATATCACGATCTAACGCAGGCCACGGTGCAGCGAACGTCGTGTAAACAATATTTTCATTGACCGATAGTTGTGACAACACCTTAGTTTGATCGACGTTATGCAGCCACGTCGGCACATGCTCAGTATCTTCAAAAAGGAGCAAGAACCCACTAAAAGTTGTCTCCACATCAGCATGAACTCGAATTTCGACCAGCCCATCCTTATGCTCTCGTTTATACAAGGTGATCGCATCTTGGTTGTAACTCACGAGCCAAGGCTTACGTTGTGTCTGGACAAACGTTGTTGTTTCCGCAAGCGTTTCTGTTGATTTGGCGAAACAGACTATGGGGAAAACCACCATAGCCAACAGCATTAAACGAATACCTTGCTGTAATTGATATAGGTACAATAATCCATCCCTGTCAAAGATAACCCACTCTATCCATTACGTTAGTTTAACAAAGCGCTTTTCGCGAACTAATGACCAACACCAAATATCTACGTATTACTCACCGTTTTAGTTTTCTCTCTCGTCGCCCAATAGCATGTCAAAGACCCTACGGTCACCATGATCACGCCTTGCCAAAATGACGCGCCTAGAGCCACTGATAAATAAAATGAAGAGAAAATAGTCGATAGCACTGGGGTAAAATAGGAGAACGTCGCTAATAACATCATATTGCCGCCTATAATGGCGTGATTCCATAACGCATACCCTGCTCCCATAACCGCCCCGGCAAGCAGCAAAGTCAACACAGACGGCAAAGAAAACGTCATGCCTTGCTCATCACTCAAGGCATACTGAACCCATAATACACTCGCCGTGGCAATGAAAAACAACACAATAGCATTTTTGCCATTGCTCATTATCGGCGTAATATTGCAATATACCGCCCAAATAAACGCTGCTGACACTGCCATAAAATAGCTAGTTGGATTTGAGGCGATATTCTTCATAATAAGTGCAAGCGATAACCCTTCATCGCCTGTAATACACCAAACCACACCAAAAAATGCCAGCAGCACACTTGGATAGACCATAATATTAATATGGCGCTTACTCATAACAACCGCAAATAGCACGGTCAATGCTGGCCACAAATAATTAATGACCGCCATTTCTATGGCCTGATGGCGATCGTTAGCCATTCCTAATGCTAACGCAAGAAAAATCTCGTAAGTAACAAATAAACCCCCTCCGACTATCAAGTATTTAACCGAAAAGTCTTTTGGCTTAGGTACACCCATTACGAGCGTTAAAGCAATAGCACTGACCGTATACAATAATGCCGCACCACCAATAGGTCCAAACAGCTCAGCAATATTACGAGTCAATGCGAGTAAACCACTCCAAAGTAATATCGCACTGATACCAAAAAGCGTGTATTTATTCGAGCCTAATCCCGCCATCATATCTCCTAATATCTAAACTCAGCACCCACACCAAAAGAGTTATAAGCAAGCACTATGCAACTTATGACGTTTCAATTAACCTTTACCATGCAGGTGTGAAAAATATCCGTCAAATCCTTGGAGATACAGTGCATTTGCATTTAGAAGTGGCTAAACTCGCCGTGCATTTTTTACTATTCTCGTGACCAACACTTTAACTATGTCCTACTTTTTGTCTATAAAAAAACTCTTACCCCTCATGTTTATTGTGATGCTTAGTGGCTGTGTATCCTCAAGCATTGACCCGTCACGATATGAAAAAACCACTTCATATACGCTCATCAACGACGAACCAACTCGACTGGATCAATATTTCGAACGTGAAGTGGCTTCACACTCATTAACAAAAGAAACTGGATTTTATCCACTTGATAAAGGGCACGACGCATTACTTGCCCGACTCGCTATCATTGAAACTGCACAATCAAGTATTGATGTGCAGTACTATATTTTCCGCGATGACACCGCAGGTAACCTCATTGCTTGGCGTTTATTTGAAGCGGCAGAGCGTGGCGTGCGTGTTAGGCTGCTTCTCGATGACATGCAAAATTACGACGACAGTGACTTAGTACGATTTAGTAGCCATCCCAACATCGAAGTCCGCATGTTTAATCCACATCACCTGCGCACGGCTCGCGGACTTGCTATGCTCAGTGACTTCGAACGTTTAAACCACCGTATGCACAATAAGTCCTTAACCGTCGATGGCGTCGCCTCCATCATCGGAGGACGAAATGTCGGCAACGAATACTACTCCATTGAATCTAATGTGGAGTTTGCCGATTTGGATCTTCTCCTAGTGGGTAAAGCCGTCAGACAAGTCAACCGACAGTACGATCTTTATTGGAATAGTGATTATTCAATCCCCATTGAATGGCTAACCGACAACCAATTGCAATATACCGACGCCGATGTGGATGCGTGGGTGCAAGCACAAGGCTTAGAAGAAAAGTTTTCCGGTGGTGCACATGACTTTGCCAAACTGCCCCTTTACAGTGACTTGCTCAATGGCACTATTAAGCTGTATTGGGGCGAGGGGGATCTCCTTTATGATCTCCCAGATAAACCAGACAGTAAACGAAGCACACTTATCGATAGCCTCGGCGCTGTCATTAATGAAGGTAAAACGTCACTGGTCCTTATTTCCCCCTACTTTGTCCCCACAGAATCTGGTGTGACTGAGTTTGTCCAAGCAGTAAAGGACGGGCGTGAGGTAATCATTATTACCAACTCGCTAGCCTCAAACGACGTCTTTGCAGTACACGGTTGGTATGCCAAATACCGACAAGACCTTGTCGAAGGGGGGGTGCAACTTTGGGAAGTCAAATCTAACGCCGAAATTAAGAAGAACTGGAGCTTAACCGGTAGCAGCCGTTCTAGTTTACATACCAAAGCGATTGTAATAGATAAACGGAAGATTTTCGTTGGTTCAATGAATTGGGATCCACGATCTGCCGATCTCAACACTGAAATGGGTGTCGTCATTGAGCAGCCCGAGTACGCACACAAAGTTTACCTAGAAATTATGAAGGAAATACCCAACACCGCCTATCAAATTGAAGTGGTTGATGGCAATACCATCTGGGTTGACCATTCCACGGGTGAAAAGCTCACTACTGAACCTGACGCCAGCATATGGCGAAGAATGGGGGCTTGGTTCAGCGGCATCCTACCAATTGAAGAGCAACTCTAACACCTAACGCATTAACACGACCTTCAACGCCAACCCACACTTCGGCTATACGCTGGCGTTGGAGGTCAAATTACAGCCCGTCGTTGCCGTTGGGGATAACGCTTGCAGATACAACGACATAGAGCCGTCATAAATCGCCTTTTTTTCCTCTCGTTCAATAGTGGTAAACTGCATCGAAAATGCAAAACCATGTAAGTAGTCCGCAAATAAGTTCACAGCATGTCTCTTTGCATCCCCCACTAAACCAATATCAGAAATCACTTGCTCAAATCGAGTCATGAATACCTCAGCAGGCCCACTGCTGCGCATTTTTAATAGCGTTTCAAGTAAGCCCGGATAATCACTTAACAACGTAAGGTAGCTCCAACCTAATTCGGTCAGTTCTTCTTGCCAGGGTGCTAACCCTGCAGGCTGATAAATGCCTTCAACAAGCGAAATGGCCACCCCCTCCAACAATTCCTCTTTATTGCTAAAGTAGTAATAGATAGCCATAGCATCAACGCCAAGCTCCGCCGCTAGCTTTCGAATACTTGGCACAGACCCTTGTTGCTGCATCAGTGTCTTAGCGGTGTCTACAATCATTTTCTGACTTAGGTTGGGGCCTGATTTAGAAGGGCGGCCACGTTTCTTTGGCTTGACAGTCATATGAGTTCCTAGCTAAACTTATTTTCTACACTGTAGAATTATATGTTAAACCTCACCTTTTTCAAACTACGGAGTCTACAATAATGGCTAACATCGTTTATATTGCTACCAGCCTAGACGGCTTTATAGCTGATAAAAACAATAACCTAGAGTGGCTTCACGACGTTCCAAACCCCGAAGGATCTGATTTTGGATTTGTCGACTTTATGGATCGTATTGATGCCCTAGTCATGGGACGTAATACTCTGGACGTCGTGCTCAGTTTTGATTGCGAGTGGCCCTACTCTAAGCCTGTTTTTGTACTCAGTAATACAATGAAAGAAGTGCCAAAAGGGTACGAAGGTAAAGTATTTTTAATAAACGGTGACCTAAACGACATCGTCAAAGACTTAAACACACGAGGTTACCACGACCTTTATATTGATGGTGGAGTCACGATTCAAAACTTCTTACAAGCAGACCTGATTGATGAAATGATTATTACCACCATCCCAATTTTGCTTGGCGGAGGGATTTCTCTGTTCGGTTCACTGGATAAACCAATAAAATTTAAGCATCTCTCAGCGCAACGTTATGCCGACTGCATTGTTAAGAATCGATATATTAAGGCGTAGCAACAGCGCAGTTTTTCTGTAAGGGAGAAACGCACTTTATGGCGAGACACCCTGCTAGTTACCCATCACCCCCAAAGGGCGCTTACCATCGCAAGCGCCTTTTTCTAAATCATATAAAGGGCTACTGCCATGGTTACTCCAACGATGATCTTCCCTCGCAAGCTTGCGGTACTGAGTGGGAGTGACACCAATATACGTTTGAAAAGTTTCGTAGAAACGACTACTCGAGTTAAAACCAACGGTCAACGAGACATCGAGTATGGTTCGGTCGGTATCGCTTAGTAGCGCACGTGCATGATTAATGCGCATAGCGGTTATGTATTGCTTAATCGTCATCTGCATGGTGCGTTGAAACACATTCATGGCGTAATTAGCATGCAGGCCGATATGCTCCGCAATATCTTTAATCGTTAGAGGCTGATTATGATGTGTAGCAATGTATTCCAACATTTGACTCACGTAGAATTGCGAGTGCTTAGATACCCCTTTATTGGTCGATTTATCTTGTTTATTGATCAGCAATTGTCGCCAGCCATCTAGACAAACTCGTTTTAGCATCAACCCAATTTCATCAATCGCCAGTTGCTGACGGCTTTCGGACGGGTGATTCATTTCTTCTGCCCATCGAGCAATCTCAAATTCACTGATCAGCGAAGCTGAATTAGATTGTAATACGCTACCATGGGTGATTTGGTTCACTAAGTCTCGGCTTAGCGTCCAAGACATAAAATGGTGAATCGGAATATTGATGATACCCATGTTATGGCTTTGACCCGGGTTTGTCAGCCGATGGGGGACTGATGCCCAAAACACACCAATCGTGTCACTTTTGACAACAACAGGACTACCATTAATGATGTATTCCACATCATCCCCAAATGGAATATTCACCTCAACTTGCCCATGCCAATGGTAACCCGGCATAGAATGGGGTGGCCGCAGTTCAATATCAATTTTCTCATAAGAAGAATAAAGCGACAGAGGACTGACCGAAACCGTATCTGAAGAATACTTTTCTTGAGTGATCACTTTAAGGGCATCTTGGTCGTACTGTTGCATTTATCACTCCTTAGGAAGTTGTATAAAAGAATCTTAACCAGTTACTAAAAATAAAACTCTGAAGGTGATCATAGAGCGGAACTACCCTGATTCATAAGATCTTGTTTATGTGATTAAAGTCAGTACGTTAACTGAAAATCAACAGTTATTTCACCCGTACTATCCGCAAAAACAACAAAGTTATCCTATTTCCTAAGATTTTAATTTTTCCAAGTTGAAATATTAGTAAATGGGAGAGTGATTGGTTTATCTGAGACGAATTCCCCCTTGCGCAAGGTGTACCTTATCTCCATCGAAACAGAACGTTAAGAGATAGGATTCAACTATGAAAACCCCTAAAATTACCTTCATCGGTGCTGGCTCCACCATTTTCGTTAAAAACATTCTGGGTGATGTTTTCCACAAGCCTGCGCTTAAACAAGCACAAATTGCATTGATGGATATCGATGAACTGCGTCTAGAAGAATCTCACCTAGTCGTCGGTAAACTCATGGAGTCAGCAGGAGCCACCGGCACCATCACCTGTCACCTTAACCAAAAAGAAGCGCTAAAAGACGCGGACTTTGTGGTGATTGCTTTCCAAATTGGTGGCTATGAACCCTGTACAGTCATCGACTTTGACGTCTGCAAACGCCACGGCTTAGAGCAGACTATTGCCGACACATTAGGCCCTGGCGGCATTATGCGATCGCTACGTACCATTCCCCACCTCTGGAGTGTATGTGAAGACATGACAGAAGTATGTCCAGATGCCACCATGTTGAATTATGTCAACCCAATGGCGATGAATACATGGGCGATGTATGAAAAATACCCGCATATTAAGCAAGTTGGTCTGTGCCATTCCGTACAAGGCACCGCCGAAGAACTTGCCCGCGATTTGGATATCGATTATGCCGATCTTCGCTACACGTGCGCAGGGATTAACCACATGGCTTATTACCTGACTTTAGAGAAAAAAACACCGCAAGGTCACTACGTCGACATCTATCCCGATCTTCTTGAAGCGTTTGAAAGTGGCAAAGCACCAAAACCAGGCCTTCACCACAACGGGCGCTGCACAAACCTCGTTCGCTACGAAATGTTTAAGAAGCTTGGCTACTTTGTCACAGAGTCATCGGAACATTTTTCTGAATACACGCCATATTTTATCAAACCAAATCGCCCAGATTTAATAGAACGTTATAAAGTGCCACTGGATGAATATCCTAAACGCTGTGTAGAACAAATTGCTGATTGGAAACAAGACTTACAATCCTTTAAGAACGCGGATCAAATTGTGGTTCAAGAATCGCATGAGTACGCGAGCACAATTATGAACTCTATCTTGACAGGTACACCAAGCGTAATTTACGGCAACGTAAAAAATGAAGCCTTAATTGACAACCTACCTCAAGGCTGTTGTGTCGAAGTAGCGTGTTTGGTGGATGCGAACGGCGTTCAACCACTAAAAGCGGGTCGCCTACCAAACCACTTAGCGGCGTTGATGCAAACCAACATCAATGTTCAAACTCTATTAACAGAAGCGATTCTTACCGAGAATCGCGACCGAATTTACCATGCTGCGCTGCTTGATCCTCACACCGCAACCGTACTTGGGCTAGAAGAGATATATGCACTGGTTGATGACCTCATCGAAGCTCATGGCGATTGGTTGCCAAGTTGGGTTCATCAGTAATGTCATTTCAAAAATAATAATTTAGCTATTAATAATTTAACTAATAATAACGTGAACATCAGCGCCCTCTCAAAGAGAGGGCGTAAGGAGCAACAATGAGTATTTCTATGAATACCAAGCTAAGCTACGGCTTTGGCGCATTCGGCAAGGACTTTGCCATCACGATCGTCTACATGTACCTCATGTTCTATTACACCGACGTGGTTGGGATCTCGGCAGCTGCTGTCGGAACCATCTTTCTTGTGGCCCGTATTTGGGACGCGGTGAATGACCCTATCATGGGCTGGATCGTCAACAACACGCGCAGTCGATGGGGCAAGTTTAAGCCATGGATCTTAATCGGTACTATTGCCAATTCTGTCGTACTCATTCTACTATTTAGTGCCCATTACATCGAAGGGCCGTGGCTTATCGCCTATGTTGCTGTCACTTATATTCTTTGGGGCATGACCTATACATTAATGGACATTCCTTTCTGGTCCCTCGTACCAACGTTAACGCTCGATAAACGCGAACGTGAAGAACTGGTTCCCTACCCTAGATTCTTTGCTAGCTTGGCATGGATCGTCACCGCTGCGATTGCGATGCCATTTATTAATTACGTCGGCGGCGACGATAAAGGCTTCGGATTTCAAATTTTCACCTTTTTACTGATCGCCTGTTTCTTAGTCTCAACCTTTATCACATTACGTAACGTAAAAGAACGCTACTCAACCGCCAATTTAGACGCTACGCAGCCGGAAGAAAAAGTATCGCTGAAAAAGTTGCTCACGCTAATCTACAAAAATGACCAACTCACCAGCGTGCTCTGTATGGCGCTGTCATACAACTTAGCGACCAACATCATTATGGCGTTTGCGGTGTACTACTTCACCTATGTCGTTGGCAATGAAGCCTTATTCCCTTACTACATGGCTTATGCAGGCATCGCCAATCTCATTACTCTGGTGCTATTCCCTAAACTGGCGCAAATGTTTTCACGCCGCGTCTTATGGGCCTGCGCATCTAGCTTTCCAATCCTAGGCAGTGCTGTCCTTATCTATGTCGGCATGTACGACAAACAAAGCATCCTACTGATTTCAACAGCAGGTGTGTTACTGCAAATTGGTACGGCCTTATTTTGGGTGTTGAATGTTATTATGGTCGCAGACACCGTTGACTACGGCGAATACAAACTGGGATCGCGCTGCGAAAGCATTGCTTACTCAGTACAAACGTTGGTGGTCAAAGCTGGCTCTGCGTTTGCCGCATTCTTCATCGGTATTGCGCTCACCGCAGTGAATTATATTCCGAATGTAGAGCAAAGCGCTGACACCGTATTCGGCATGCAGTGCATCATGGTAGGACTACCCGCATTCTTCTTTGCTATCGCCCTCATCATTTACTTCCGCTACTACAAGCTAAACGGCGCTTATCACCAGCAGATTCAAGACCATCTGACTGAAAAGTACGATCACGTTACCCATGACCGCTCTGACCACGAAAAACCAACGAAACCAGCAGAGCCAGCGCAAGTGCTATAAAACCTAAACCAAAATCAGTACAGATTGTTCAATCTGTACTGATGCACTAACACGTCAAACATCGGCTAGTCATTCCACTTCCAATAAAGAGAACAGTATGAAACGTAAAGTCCTTGCATCCGCAATCACTTTTGCCCTCACACTATCTAGCGGGGCAATTGCACAACAAAACGACAATATAATTGTCAACCCTAGCTTTGAAAACAAAGGCTTAGGCTGGAGCTATTGGTTCGCCAATATCAAAAGCGATCAAACCCATGAGGGGGAATACAGAGGCCGTATCGCACAAGGCCAAAACCATCACATCAGCCAAGAAGTAACTATCCCTGAAAGCGGCTACTACGATTTATCCGCGTTTATCGTCAGCCCAGGGCAAGACGCCACTCTCGCAATAACAAATTTGTACGATGAAATATTAGTGCGTGACAAAGTAAAACAAAGCTCGAAATATAAGCGCAATAAGCTTAAGCACATTCCTTTAGAGAAAGGAGAGCAACTGAAAGTCTGGTTCTCCGGTTCTAAGCGTGGTGGAGTAAGTGTGGATAGTGTCGGGCTAATTAAAAATAACAAAAATAAACCGCTCAATTTCAATCAGATCATTCAGTTTTCAGCTCACGAACAAGTCGGGGCAACCAACCTCAATAAAAAGTCCAAGCAAATAACGTTCTACGTACCTTACGGTACTGATTTAAGCCATATCACCATTGACGACATACTGATCTCATCAAGCAGTCAACTATCGCTGAAAAGTGGCGATACGGTTGATTTTACTCAGCCAGTGCGCGCCATCGTGACAGACAAAAAAGGCAATAAACAGCGATGGACAATCAAAGCCATCGAAAAAGAAAAACAAGTGGTCGTCACCTCTTCCAATCAAAAGCTGCAAGATTCCTTCGAGTGGGCGATGGATAAAACCCGCCGCTTTGTGATGACAGGGCAACATGATTTACTCAACCGTGATGAGTTCAATAACGATGGGGACGGAACCGCTGACTACATTCCTTCTTATTGGGCCGGCTACTTTGATCGAACCGCATTCTATTCACGGGATTTTTTACACCAAGCCAGCGGGGCAAAAATTGCGGGGCTGGATCTCGAAAACTTCTCTATGTTCAAGACCTTTGCTAAACACGCTACCGAATCGAGAAAGTGGTACACATTATGGGCAATTAACTTCGACGGTTCGGCCCACACCATCGACTACAAAGATGACGACTGGTTTGTGCGTGAGGTGCCCGCACAATTCGAGTTTGTAGAAAAAGCGTGGCAGCAGTACCAATGGACGGGTGATACGCGCTACATTGAAGACGAAGACTTATGGCGCTTCTACACCAAGGTGCTTACCGACTATATCGAGTTGCATGACGACCAAGATCCCAATGGCATTGCTGAAGGTTACGGCGGTATTTTTGAAGGCTCCGCCACTTACAACGAGCGTGGGGAATTCCCAATTGAAGCCGGAGATGGCATTGGCTCGCAGTATCAAGCTACGGTCGCCTATTCCGCCATGCTAGAAGCAAGAGAAGAATACAGTGAAGCTGCGGTGTGGCGCGAAAAAGCACAGCAACTCAAAACTTACTTTAATGAAGATTGGAGTATCGCCGATCCCGATAAGCCGCTGGACAACTACGTCAATATTGTTCAAAGAGACGGTTTCCGAATGAACGATTTTGGCAAAGAAAACAGCTGGTTTATGCCGATGAAACGTATCACCGAACCCGGTGAGCGCAACGACAGGTACCTAGACTTTATTGCAGAGAATTTGGGCGATGGTATCGGGACAACACCGGAAGCACCAAATAACATTGAAGCCTACACGTATATCCCTGAAACCTACTTCCCATACAACCGAAATAACGAAGCGTGGAAGTGGATGCAGTACATTATGGATATCAAGGACCAGCCGCACGAACGACCAACGCAGGGCACCAACGGCGATTACCCTGAGATCTCTTTCACCTTCATCTCCAATACCATTGAAGGCTTAATGGGGATTAAACCCGACGCGGCGAACCACAAATTAGTGACAGCGTCACATTTGCCGAGTGATATTGACTGGCTAGAAGCGACACAACTGCCAATGGGCAATCATGAGGTGACTATTCGCCATGATGGATTGCACCAATCAACACTCACTAACGATTCAACACAAACATTACAATGGGAAGCTTGGTTCTATGGTGACTATGCATCACTAACCGTAGACGGACAATCCATCAAAACCGAACAAAAGCAAGTTAACGGGCAAACCGTCAGCTATGTGACGGTTTCAGTATCCGCCAATGAGACAAGGGCTGTGAAAAAATAGCCTCTAAAAGACTCCAGCCCAATATCTAAATATTGGGCTTTAATTTTACCCTCACTACGTAGTAATAATTAAACCGACAAATACCCAGCACTCTAACTCTAGATATCGCAACCTAATAATGATACCAACTCCGCAGAGTGAGTGATGAAAGCCAAGGTTTACGCTAACGCCACTATCAACCCGGCCAAAACCAAGCTCACACCAACGCCACGAGTATAAAACCACTTCTCGTTTAAAAACCAAATACCCATCAATACACCAAAGATGATGCTTACTTGTCTCAATGCCACCACATAGCTGACGTTATCAACCATGGTCATGGCGAACAGTACCATGCCGTATGTCAATGCCATCATAATACCTGCGGTTGCGGAGCGATAACGGTACTGCCACGTTAAGGCTAACTCATGACGCTTACCAGTGAGTAGCAACCAAGTAATGAGGACAATAGCGATAGCAGCAAACTGCATTCCTAGAAAAAATATCGCAATCTGGTGGGACGATAAACCGTCTGTTTCGAGCTGTAGCCAACTCAGTGTTTGTTTGTCTACGATCGAATATATTGTCGTGCCAATGGCGGCGATCAATGCCCAAAACACACCTACGTTGGCGTACGAACTGAGCCGAAGATCGGTAAAGTGCCTCATCGGTATTATTAAGCAGCCAAACGTTAACACCGCAAAGCCGAACCACGCATTGACAGTAAGCGTTTGCCCGATGACGACCGTTCCCAACCCAACCATAAGCACAGGGAGTGCTCGTGCAATCGGGTACATGACGCCAATATCACCAAGGTTATATGCCTTAAGAAGGCCCACGAGGTAAATCACCTGACCAATGGCACTGAGTAGCAATAGCCCCCAAAACTTCGCAGATAGGTTGTCGACACCAATAACCGCAAGACACCACAGCAAATATGGGGAGAGTAAAATAAGCGGAGCCAAGGCTGCCCCTAAGGTAAACGAATACCCCGAGCCACCATTCGATTTACCTAAGATATTCCAGCCTGCGTGCAATAAAGCCGAACAAACCACCAAAATAATTGCGTAAAGCGCCAAAAGGAATTCCTTAAAAAAAAGCGGATGCTAAAAACATCCGCTAATTATCCATTCACCGTTTAAAGTAATGAAAAGCTCACACTAACGAGTCAACTGAGCCACAGACTCAATGCTGATCGCATCGTGGCGCCAATATTCAATATCACAATCAATAAGCTCACCATGCTGGTTGTAGTTGATACGTTCTACCATCATCGCTGGCGTGCCCGACGTTGCCCGCAAAGCCTGTGCCATTTCGCCCAGTAAGGAGGTAGTACTGACTCGGTATTTAACCTGGCTGTACACCACGCCATATTGCTCTCGATAAATATCCGTCAAAGATAGAGATAAATCATGGCTAAGCAAATTAGGAAACTGCTCGGTGCGAATATAATTCGTCACAAAAACGACGGGCCTATCTTCAAGATATCTAACGCGATCAACTCGGAAAATATCGGAAAACGGAGGCAACTGAAGTAACTCAGCAGCTTTTTTGGTGGCCATCATCGCTTTTGCTGCAACCAACGTCGTTTTTGGCTGCCTATGTTGACTCAAAGCCATATTGGTAAAGTTAAGGGTTTCTGTTGGATCGTACTTAAGTGGTTCCGGTGAAATAAACCAACCTCGACGATCTTCCCTAAAAATTCGACCTTCAGCTTCCAGTAGCGACAACGCTTCTCTCAACGTCACACGCGTCGTATCAAACGATTCCGCTAGCTTACGTTCTGCGGGCAGCTTCTGCCTAGGCGCCAAGGTGCCCGACTCTATTTGCTCTACAAGCGCATCTTTTATTTTTACGTATTGCACTTAGTATCCTTATTCGGTTCTTCCGTTCCTGGTAAATTAGACATTCTCATTTGCAAGCTCTATCGTACGCGCCACGCTTGTGTCTTGCCTTCAAGCCATTTACCAATCACCATATGCAGCAATTTAGCTACTGCTGCCGACATCATGATCATCACGGCCATGGCGGCTGCAGATCCGGTCTGACCCGCATCATCCATATTTAGCACCGACACCGATGCCGGAATCGTTTGGGTTGAATATAAGAATACTACTGCCGAAGTCGTTGTTAAAGCGTTGATAAATAAATATATCGCTATATCTAATACCGCAGGCAAACAGCACGGTAAGGTAACCTTAAAAAACAGCTTATATTGTGGCAGTTTGACCGACGCCGCCGTTGCTTCTATTTCAGTAGGTAATTGTTTTAACGCGGTTAATGCAGTCATATGCCCTACTGTATAGTAGTGCACCACGGTATTAATCACTAAGAATGCCATTGTGCCATACAGCACACCCAGCGGATTATTGGCATCATTAAAGTAGAAAATGTATCCCAAACCAAGCACTAGCCCCGGCACCGCCATAGGAACGACACTCATCATTTGCATCCACTGCCGTAGTGGAGCAAACGCACGTCCTTTTTCAATACCATAAGCACCAAGAAAGATGACAATAGAGCCCACGACAGCCGTCCACATACCAAGCTTTAAGGAGTTGAAATAAGGATCCCAACCATACGTACTCATTTCCGCGAAGTTATAATTGTTTAGTGTCAGTGCTTTGTTCCATGGCCAGAACGTAACCAGAGAGCCATAAATAGCCATACCTAGTACTACTACAACTGCAAAAGAAATGAACATGCAATACAGCAGGCTGATGCTATCGCGCAATTTGTTTGGCTCTGGTTGATACGGCACTGAGCGTGAATCCAACATGCTCTTTTGTTTCTTTTGCACCCAGCGATCAACGGTAAACGCTAGTATGGCAGGCAGTAACAACAAGATACTGGTGACCGCACCCATTGAAAAATTTTGCTGTCCGACCACCTGCTTAAAAATATCAGTGGCTAACACGTTGTAGCTACCACCAATCACTTTCGGTACACCAAAGTCACAGACAACGAGCGTAAATACCACAATTAACGTACTAATTAGACCGTATTTAGCAGCAGGCAATGTCACCATAAAAAATGTTTTGATCGGAGAGGTATTGAGCGCTCTGGCGGCTTCATACAGACGGGCATCCGAGGTGCGCAGTGACGTCGTTAGAATCATGAGTGCATGCGGAAAGGTCCAGAAAATCAGCCCCAGCGAGATACCAATCACACCGTATACCGAGTTGCCCTGTAGCAACTCTTTAGCGACGCCTTGATTACCAAACAAAAAGATTAAGCTAATCGCAGGAAGTAACGATGGCGCTAGAATGGGAGCTGCCCCCATAAAGCGGAACAAACCTTTATAAGGCATACACGTTCGTGTTAACGCATAAGCATACCCAAACGCTAAGGCCCCCACGACCACAGTCACAATCAAACCAACTGTAACGGTGTTGCTCAGGGATACCCATAGGCTATCGGTTGCAAAGTAGGCTGAAAAATTATCTAAACCGACAAATTCACCGTCGCTGTTTTGGACGCTTTTTTTCATCATTGCCCATAGCGGCATAACGATAAACAGCATCATAAAGATAAAGATTAACGTCAGGAGACTTAGCAGAATCCAATTATCCTGACTCATCTTGGCGCTAGCCATTACCGCGCGTCTTTTCATTGTCTCGCCAAAAGAAAGCGTTGAAGTTGCGTCCATACTGCCTCCTACGCCGCCTGCTCTGAAACATGGCTTGCAGTACTACCTAACGCAGACGCGAACACTTGTTTTTCTAATGGGTAACCACGTAATCCCGTGCTACCAAATTCGATGTAACGGATATCATTGCGACGTAAATTGAAACGCTTAACGTCTTTCACGGGCACATCCATATATAAAGAGGTCGCTAGCGGCGCGTTTTGCATCGCTACCTCAACGCGGTAATAAGCGCCTTGAAACTCTTTCGCGATAATTCGCACTGGAATCGCCTCACTCGCCCGCTCCACAAACTGAATATTTTCTGGTCGAACAGCCAGTTGGAAGATATCCCCTTGCTTTAACTGCATATTATCTAAGGTCGGTAACGCAAGCATAGACTCGGCAACCCTTAACGATTGATTCGAAGCGACGGACGCCTCTATGAAGTTCATACTACCGACAAAATCCGCGACAAAGCGTGTCGCTGGCGCTTCGTAAATTTCCTGTGGCGTACCCACTTGCTCTATCACACCATGGTTCATAACCACAATACGATCGGCCATGGATAAGGCTTCTTCTTGATCATGTGTCACCATGATCGTAGTGATGCCCAAGCGACGTTGCATTTGGCATATTTCATCACGAAGGTGAGTACGCACTTTCGCGTCGAGTGCCGACAGAGGCTCATCTAACAACAGTAAACCTGGTGATAATGCTAGCGCTCGTGCAAGTGCGACTCGCTGCTGCTGCCCACCGGACAGTTGATTGGGAAATTTGTTTGCTGATGTTGGCAAGCCAATCATATCTAACCAATGTTCGACTTTCTCCAATGCTTCTTTATTGGACAGCCCCTGATTCTTTAGTCCTACGGCAATATTTTCTTGCACCGTAAGGTTGGGAAACAGCGCATAAGATTGGAACACAATGCCAAAGTCACGCTTTTCTGGTGGGAGGAAGGTGGTGTCTTTATCGTCTTGGCAAATGCGTCCTGAAGTAGGAAGATCCAAGCCTGCAATCGCACGCAACAACGTTGTTTTACCGCACCCAGAAGGTCCAAGAAAACACACGAACTCACCGCGCTTAATGGATAATGAAATCTCTTTCAATGCCGTGAACTGGCCAAATTTTTTCACTACGTTGTGAATGTCTAGATAAGGATTGGATACTGTCATCACTTTCTCTCCAAATGGTATATACCAATATTAAGATTGCTATATTTCATTGCAATGACAGCTTTGTTTCAGGTTGATTTCAATTTCATTGTTGTTCGGTTTCGCAAGTAAAAACGACAAAAAGAAGGCCTAATAGCAGCCTTCTTTTTAATCCGTTTTGACCGCACTATGGGTCTGAGAGCAGATTGATTAACTTATGATTTTGGCTCTGACTTTGAATCGAATTTTTGTGACCATGTTTTTAATACTTCTGCTCGGTCTGAACCCATTTTCGCAAAATCCATCTTCGCCATCGCGCCTTCCACTTCAGGGTAGTTTGATACCACGGCTTTGACTTCTTTGTGGGCCACGACAGGGTAAGATTCAACGTAAAGCTCATTCGCTGCTTTTGAAACTGACCAATCCACCACGCGCTTTGCGGCATCAGACTCTTTCACTAGGCCGACAGCCTCAGATTCCCAGCCAATCCCTTTTGGTGTGATCACGGCCAGTGGTGCGCCTTGGTTTTTCAACTTAGCGCCACGAACCGCCATCGAAATGCCAATCGCCACTTCACCCATCGCCGCTTGGACACACGGCTTTGATCCTGAATGGGTATAATGGGCAATGTTATTATCTAGCTTCTTCATGTAATCCCAAGCTTGCGTCTCGCCCATATTCTGCAACCAAGCAGACACTTGCATGTAACCCGTTCCTGAAGACGCCGGGTTTGGCATCGCGATATGCCCTTGATAAACCGGCTTAGTTAAATCTTCCCAAGATTGTGGCTTTGGCAGGTTTAGCTGCTCTGCGACAATTTCATTGAAGCATACCGCGTTAAAGAACGCATCATTGCCGTACCATGCTTGAGCTGATTGTGGATCGTTCAGATCTGCATTCAGATTTTCTAAACCTTTTGGTGTGTAGGACTTAAGGATGCCTTCTTCCTTTAGCAGCGCCATAGATGACCCCGCTAATCCCCAAACAACTTCTGCGCGAGTATTGTTTTTTTCAGCCAATAGTTTCGCCGTCATGATACCTGTCGAATCACGCACCCATTTAATGGCAATATCAGGATTTTCCTTCTCAAACGCATTTTTGTATTTAGCAAGAATATCGGTTTCAAAAGCGGTGTAAACCGTCACTTCAGTGGCCGCTAAAGCATTTGTTGCTAATAAAGAAACCAACGTTGCTAGTGTCCCTTTCATTAAACGGTTTTTCATTTTTATCTCCAGATTCGATTTTTGTGGTGACTCATTTTTATCTGCACGCCACCTTTAGTGTCACAATTAATGGCCATACGCAATTTGGTATGTACCAGTTTCTATTTACACGGTAATTCTCGTTTGTGACGATTAAATGAACGAAAAATGGCAGTTTGACGACGATTTATGACAAATTCGATGACAACGATTTTCGCAACATTTCGAACTATGAAGCTTTTATTAAATCTATTTTCTCCCCCTTTACGAACACTAAAAAGGATTGCTAGAGTAGTCACAACAACTTGGTATAGTCCAATATGAGAAATGATAATGAAAAACGAATACTTACTGTTAACGCCCGGCCCGCTTTCTACCTCTGAAACCGTTCGACAAGCGATGCTTAAAGACTGGTGCACATGGGATGACGACTACAACAAAGACGTCGTTGAGGTCATTCGTTCATCGCTAACACAACTGGCAACTCGCCAACCCGGCTATACCAGCGTACTCATGCAAGGCAGTGGCACGGCATCGGTTGAAGCGACCATCGGCAGTGCGCTTGGCAAGAATGATAAACTTTTGGTCATCGATAACGGCGCTTACGGTGCTCGTATCGCTCAGATTGCGGACTATCTCGCCATTCCTACCTGTGTCATATCGTTGGGGGAAACCCAGCAACCAAGTTTAGAAGCGGTAAAGAGCGCTCTAGAAAGTGATGCAGACATTACTCATGTGGCGATTGTGCACTGCGAAACCACAACGGGCATGCTCAACCCTATTGAAGCGGTCATTAAGCTAGCAAAACAACATGACAAAACTGTGATTCTAGATGCGATGTCCAGCTTTGGTGGTATCCCTATAGATATCGGTGACTTAGACATCGACTTTATGATCAGCTCGGCCAATAAATGCATTCAAGGTGTACCGGGGTTTGGCTTTGTCATTGCTAAACAAACGTCCCTAGAGAAATGCCAAGGGCAAGCTCGCTCGCTAACATTAGATCTCTATGACCAATGGCAATGCATGGAGCACAACCACGGAAAATGGCGCTTTACTTCACCAACGCATACCGTGCGCGCATTTTACCAAGCACTGCAAGAGCTACAGGACGAAGGCGGTATTGCCGCTCGTCATCAGCGTTATCAGACTAACCAAAAGACCTTAGTGGAAGGCATGCGATCGTTAGGCTTTGCACCATTGCTCCATGAGGAGCTGCACTCACCAATCATCACCTCTTTCTACTCACCAAAGCACAGTGACTATCAGTTCAAAGAGTTCTACAACCGACTTAAAGCACAAGGCTTTGTGATTTACCCAGGGAAAGTCTCCAATGCTGACTGTTTCCGCATCGGTAACATTGGCGATGTACATCCAGCGGATATCTCACGTCTGATCACAGCCGTGAAAAGCTCGATGTATTGGGAGATCAAATAATGTCAGTTCAGGCAACTCACTTACGCAGTGAGGGCGATGTGAACAACACGCCTGCTCGCCAAGAATGGACAGCTGGTATTCAAGATGAAGCGACCCAAGCGTTACTCAAACGCGATGCTGACGTGTTCTTACATCAATCCATGTCAACGCCTTGTCTTGATTCACTGCAAGCGGCAGAAGGTATCTACCTTCAAGATACGCGTGGCAAAAGATACATGGATTTTCATGGCAATAACGTCCATCAACTCGGTTATGGCCACCCTCATGTGATGAAGCGTGTCACCGAGCAAATGCATTCACTGCCATTTTCTCCTCGTCGCTTTACCAACGAGACTGCAGTCAAATGCGCAGAAAAGCTCACCGATATTTGTGGTGGTGACCTAAACCGAGTGCTCTTTGCACCTGGTGGAACTTCAGTCGTAGGCATGGCACTTAAGCTGGCTCGTTACATCACAGGCAGTCACAAAGTCGTGTCACTTTGGGATTCCTTTCATGGTGCTTCCCTTGATGCCATTTCCGTTGGTGGAGAAGCCTGTTTTCGTGAAGGCATGGGGCCATTAATGTCAGGGGTTGAGCGTATTCCACCTGCTATATCTTACCGAGGTGCACTGCCCTCTCAAGACGGAAGCGATGTGCATTACGCCGACTACCTCGAATATGTGATCGAAAAAGAAGGCGGCATTGGTGCCTTTATCGCTGAAGGCGTTCGTAATACCGACGTTCAGGTACCAAGTAAGGCTTATTGGCAACGTATTCGAGAAATTTGTGACAAGCATAATGTCTTATTGATCATCGATGATATTCCTAACGGCATGGGCCGCAGTGGCGAGTGGTTTACGTATCAAGCCTTTGATATTGAACCCGACATCTTATGCATTGGTAAGGGATTAGGGGGAGGACTCGTGCCTATTGCTGCCATGGTGACCAAAGAAAAATATAACACCGCTGCGGAGATATCACTGGGTCATTACACCCATGAAAAAAGTCCCATTGGATGTGCGGCGGCGTTGGCAACTATGGAAGCCATTGAACAAGATAAATTGCTCGAAAAAACACGCGCTGATAGCGAATTTGTTAAAGCTCGCTTAATGCAAATGAAAACAACCTATCCTGTGATCGGTGACGTACGCGGAATAGGGTTGTTATGGGGCGTTGAGTTGGTGAGTAACCATGTCTCCAAACAGCGCGCCTATGACGAGGCAGAGTCCGTGTTGTATCAATGCCTCAATCAGGGACTGAGCTTTAAGGTCTCACAAGGTAACGTTATACAGTTGAGCCCACCGCTCATCATCACTCGTGAACAACTGACGCAAGCCCTCGACATTTTCGAGCACGCGATCGCCAAAGTATGCAAGGATTTTAATTATGTCTAATCTCTATTCAGCAACACCAAATGCCTCCACTAAGTCGCCTGTTCAAGCCATCGTTTTTGACTGGGCCGGCACCATTGTCGACTTTGGTTCATTCGCACCCACCAGTATTTTTGTGGAAGCCTTTAGGCAAGGTTATGACTTTGACATTACGCTTGCCGAAGCACGTGAGCCAATGGGCATTGGTAAGTGGGATCATATTAAAGCGGTCGGTCACCTGCCAGCCGTTGCTCAGCGCTGGGAAAAGCAGTTTGGTCGCACGATGACTGACAGCGATATCGACCAAATTTACGCGACATTTATGCCACTACAAAAAGCAAAAGTCGCCGATCACGCCGAACCTATCCTCAACGCTATTGAGGTCGTCAATGGGCTAAAGCAGCATGGTATTAAAATAGGTTCTTGCTCAGGTTACCCAAGAGAGGTCATGGATGTCTTGATCCCTGCCGCGAAAGACTATGGCTATGAGCCGGACTATATTGTGGCAACGGATGATCTTCCTCAAGGTGGTCGCCCAGCTCCGTTCATGGCACTAAAAAACATGATTGAGCTAAATGTCACTTGTGTCGGCGCTTGCGTAAAAGTTGACGATGCCGCTCCCGGTATTGAAGAAGGTCACAACGCCGGAATGTGGACAGTCGGACTATTACTATCGGGTAATGAAGCTGGCTTAACCTTAGAAGAATACCAAGCAGCCGATGAAGCCACATTAAATGCAGCTCGCGAGAGAGCACGTGAAAAGCTTGGTAAAGCATCACCACACTACTTAGTGGATACGATTAATGATCTTCCGAGTGTCATTAAAGATATAGAAAAGCGCTTGAGCGTTGGTGAAAGACCCTAGATACGCTGTGAATCAAAACTAAAAACCCAGTGCCATTACAGATGGCACTGGGTTTCTTCCTCTAGAACAGGTCAGTATTCCAATAATAATCTCACTTAAAACATTATTATTAAGAACGATTTCACTAATAACTATGTCAACCAATAACTATATCGATCAATAACTATGTCGATCAATAACTGTGCTGACTAATAACAGTGTCGACTAAGCAGTAATACAACCAGATTGATTCGGCGTAATAACAACGTTTTTGCTGCTAACTCTTTTATTCCATGACTTTTCATGTAAGAAGTACGCTACGGTATTAATTGCGGGCTCTAGCAATGCCACGGCTCCACCAGCAACAATACTTCCGGTCAGTGCGTATACCACCGAAAACGCGACACTATAATGAACCACTGCAAATGACGCCGTTTTAATGCGAACATTTTGACTTAATGACTTCAGCCATTGCGATTTTTCCCATAACTTTTCATGGAAATAAAACGCCACCGTATTCACTGCGGGTTCCAGCATGGCGATCATGCTACTCAGAATGATCTCACCAGTAAAAACATACGCCACGCTAAATGCAATGGTAAAGTGAATTGATGCAAACCTAAGTGTTTTCGCCATGATGTTGTCCTGCTTTGTTCAGTTGCCTCTACTATACTCAGCTCTTAACCACGAACAAAGCAGATTGAACCTACTTATTTAATAGTCAAAACCTATCAAATAGAGTTGTAACTTCTGACCTTTCAAGGATTCACATTTCTACAGTACTGCACTGACGCCTTTTAATACTCTTCGCTGCAGCACGTAAGCTCTGACATGATCATAAATGAGGTTAAAGAGAAACGCATAGATGGTAATAAAGATGGTCACACCCAAATCCATTAGGAAGGCTTGCCATAAGCTTACCTCTAGAATATAAGCCATTACCGGAATAGTAAAAAACAACAATCCAACTTCAAACAGCAGCACATGGATCACTCGCAGTGAAAGTGACCGCTCGGTTTTTTCACCGGGTACAGCCCTATCAAAGCCCAAATTGAACAAGTAATTCCAAATCATCGCCATGGTTGCAATAACTATCATTGTTCCTGATAGTGAACCAATATCATGTTCAGTAAACAATGCTAACCCTAGGATGGATGATGTTACCGCCAACGTTTCAAATAATACCGAATGAAAAACACGCTCTAGTGTCCCCATAAATCGCTCCAATAGACTTACTTAACAAAAAATGAAGCTGGGATTATGTCAGGACAAACGCACAGATAAAGTTAACAGCCATCACATTTAGTGATAGCTTAGTTAACCTATTCAATCGGGGGAGTGACTATGTACAGTTTTGAGCAATTGAAGGTATTCGTAACGGTGTGCGAAAGTGGGTCATTTTCTGCGGCAGCTCGCAAGCTAAAACGCGCGCAATCAGGGGTCAGCCAAGCAATAGCTAACCTAGAGATAGCCGTTAACCAAGATTTATTCAACCGAGAAAAGAACACTCCGACATTAACAAAAAGCGGCGAGGCCTTGTTGCCCATTGCGCGATCAATTTTGCAGCAACAGGCCTACTTTGACCAGAAGGCAACAGCGCTCACCAAGGCGTACGAACATGAACTTATCATTGCTGTCGATGAAAGCATTGTCAGTGACGACTTTCTCAGCATATTAGCACCATTGGCAGACCAGTTTCCCATTACACACTTTGAAATTATCACCGCCTCCAGCTTTGATATTGAAGATTTAGTACGTACTGGTCAAGCTCATGCCGGTATTGTGTTCGCCGATGGAGAGCTTAAAGTCGACATGGATTTCTTTGTACTTGGACAAGCCCGATTTCTAACCATTGCTGCCCCGGAACACGCGTTAACGAAACTCCCCATGGTCGAGCACGACGACTTGAAGCTTCACCGTCAATGCGTTCATCGCAGTGCTAAACGAAAAGAACTTTGGTTCAGCTACGGCATTAGTTCAAAGATCTGGTATGCCAATAACCACCAAACCCTGATTGATCTTGTTCGTCAAAACATTGGTTGGGCGCTCGTTCCTGAATTGCTTATCAAAACACAATTAGAGCAAAGTGCTGTCGTGTCACTTCCCGTCGCCCATGAATTTAATGGCTGGTTGACCGCTGTGGGCTGTTTGGTATCACGAAGCCATTCATCTGGGCCAGTTCTGGAGCACGTCCTCGACACACTTAAGCTATATCGCTTAAATGAGAATCGCTGGGAGCGTAACGTTACACTCGCTAACTAAGTCTCTAGCGACGGCCTCAGCCCCAATACGGCTCAACCGTTAGAAGCCCTGCAACCACACCATGCTATTGCACAGTGCGCTTTAATATTGCAGAAAAATGATCCGCAGATGAACTCGCAGAGACTAAAATCCAGCCTTTCGAGTTTAAAAAATTAACCGCGTCAATGGGGGAATTAAAAGCCACCGTATTGCCCGCTTCATCGCGTAATAGGTCCTTATTTCGAATACCAATTTCAACCTCTTGCCCAAAGTCCACTTCCACTTTCCACTTGGTCAAACTTAATAGCTTCCCTCGAGCAACAACACGAGCATATTGCTCGGTTTGGCCTTTCACTACACTTGCTTCAGGGCTCGATAATGCATTACTCACGGGGGAGAACAGCATCATTGCTACCAGTAGCGTCAAGGTAACTAGGGGAAAGGGTAAATTCACTATTTTCATTGCAGCCTCGTCTCATTTTGCCATTTAGCGTCACGCTATTTGAATCAGCATACTCAGTTGTATTTTCATTATTCGAAAATGTAACTACACTAGATTTCATAAAATGGAAAAATGCTAATGAGGAGCAATGATGGCGACGTTAAATACCACTGGATTTGAGTTTTTCGGTGAGTCTGAACATCGGTTCCGTGCGATGCTCATTGAGCGGGTCGAAAGCTATATGGTGCACAGCCGTCTGAGCAAAAACCAATTGGCGGATAAGTCAGGAATTGGCAAAACCGCATTTTATAGCAAGATGGATAAGGTACAAGGCAGTCAGTTTACCGTTTTAGATCTCTTTCGTTTAGGCAAAGTACTTGATGTCAGCATCTTGCAGTTTTTTCCAGTCGATGACATCGATCGCGAACACGGAGGGCAACTCGCCGTACCTGCTAGTGTATTGCATATGATGGACACCATGATGTCCATGGATCAAGCTGACATCGAATTACTGTATGACCTATTTCTATCGCTAAAAAAGCACAATAAAATCAACCCGTAAATCATACTTTACTAAGTCTATTGTATGGAATGAGCCTCCCCCCCTAAATGAAACAGAGCCTTAATCGCAGCGATATTTAACTGTATGGGCCTGTATACGCCTGAGTAACTAACGATAAAACTGGGCATCATGTTCACAGCTTACCCGACATCTGATTCAATCTAGCTACTCATTTCATCGTTCGCAATAAATTTGAACGACTGTTCAAAAACCAATTGAACGATCGTTCAATTAATTCTATAGTGTTGGCTATCACGAGAAGGAAAGGTCTAGTGATTTGTCTCAAATTGACTCAATTCAAAGGAAAATGACATGCTAAAATTTTACTTCCACAAGACACCGAACCCGATGAAAGTCGCGCTGTATCTCGCCGAGACGGGGCTACCTTATGAACTCGTTCCCGTTGATACCTATAAAGGCGAGCAACATAGCCCTGAATATCGCGCGATAAACCCGAACGGCAAAGCACCAGCGATAGAAGATGACGGTGTTAGAGTATTTGATTCCAATGCAATTTTGCTCTACCTTTCCGAAAAAACAGGGCTTCTAGCAGGAGAACCTGAAGATCGTGGTGAGATGCTGTCTTGGTTAATGTTCATTGCATCTGGACTCGGTCCATTCTCGGGTCAATCGGTTCACTTTCGACATGCATCACCAGAAAAGATCCCTTACGCGATCAATCGTTACTTACGCGAAGCACAACGTCACTACGAGGTACTCGATACGCACTTAAAAGGCAGAGACTATCTCGTTGGACAAACCTACAGCATTGCCGATATCGCGACGTGGGGATGGATTGATAAAGCCGCTGTTGTACTGGGTGAAGAGGCTGTGACGCCTTACCCGAATTTGAAGCGTTGGTTTGATGCCATCAACCAACGTCCTGCTATACAAGTCGCGCGCGATGTTGGCAAGGACATTGAGTTTAAAACAGAACAAGATGACGTCACCAAACGTGCGCTGTTCCCACAGAACTATACGACCAATTAGATGCGACCAATTAGACAACCGCTTCATGGTCTTGTTAAATACATAGTCGTGAGTGACGGCAACCGTTAATCAATGCCTTAGACTAATGCGCTTTGCAATCCTGAACTAGAATTAAACATCGTTCGGCATTTTAGCTTAGCCCTTAGCGATTTAACTTAGGAGTTAGTATGGAAAATCAATATACACCGCCGAAAATCTGGGTTCACGACACAAAAGGTGGCAATAAATGGGCAAGCATTAATCGCCCTGTGTCTGGCCCAACCCATGATAAAGAGCTACCAGTTGGTGACCACGCTTTGCAACTGTACTCACTCGGCACCCCAAACGGACAAAAAGTCACTATTCTTCTAGAAGAGTTACTCGCACTGGGTGTCAAAGAAGCTGAGTATGATGCTTACTTAATTAATATTGGTGAAGGTGACCAATTTTCATCGGGCTTTGTTAGCGTAAACCCCAATTCAAAGATCCCAGCATTGGTTGACCGTTCAGGCGAAGACAGCGTGAACGTCTTTGAATCTGCTTCGATTCTTGTCCACCTTGCCGAGAAATTTGGCTATTTTCTGCCTAAAGAAGGCGCTGCACGAACACAGACATTCAATTGGCTATTTTGGGCGCAAGGTTCTGCACCTTTCTTAGGGGGTGGGTTTGGCCACTTCTATGCGTATGCGGACGAAAAACTTGAATATCCAATTAACCGCTTCGCGTTGGAGGCAAAACGTCAACTAGATGTATTAGACAAACAACTTGCGACCAATACCTACGTGGCTGGTGAAGAGTACACGATTGCTGACATGGCTATTTGGCCATGGTACGGCAACTTAGTGCTTGGTAACTTGTATGATGCCGCTGAGTTTCTACAAGTTGAAAGTTACACACATGTCATGCGCTGGGCGAAGTTGCTCGAAGCTAGACAAGGCGTGCAGCGTGGTCGCATCTTAAATCGCTCTTGGGGTGAAGAGTGGGAGCAAGTGCCTGAACGTCATTGCGCCGAAGATATCGATAACGTTTTGTCATTAAAGCCACAGTAACGTTCATTTCATATTAAAAGCCGAGGTATTTTGACTGATTCAAATACCATCGGCTTTTGGCTTTTGGCTTTTGGCTTTTAACACAGAACGCTATCACGATGTGAGTAACGCGAAAGCCTCCAACATCCCTGAATCATTATTGCTACCTTGAGTGATATGATTAGCGCGCGCTTTGAGTTTTGGCGTAGCATTGCTTAACGCTATCCCTAATCCGGCTACGTCAATCATAGATACATCATTGTCGTTATCGCCAATCGCCATAACTTGGCTGTTCGGAATCGCTAATTCCTCAAGATACCGAGCAAGTAACTGCCCTTTGCTATTTCCAATATTGTTGAAACCAATGCGGTTGAACCACGAATGTTCGTAACAGAACGCACGTTGCACGTGCTCAAGAGCAATCAGCTCGTCGATGGCTTTAGGGTCACCCTCTGTGACAAAGGTCCACACGTGGGTTGAGTGCAACAACTCAGCGGCAAGGTCGTCAACTCGTTCAATTTTGGGTCGAATAGAAACTGGCTGCGTGAGTGCCCACTGTTCTAATTTACTGATGTAGTTCGCCGGATGCGTGTGCTTAAGGATAATACGGTCATCAACATAGGCAATCAGATCCAGAGACTGGCACTGATCTAGGAAAAACTGCACATTGTCTTTAGAAATAGGGCTCTGATAGCGATATTGCTCGCTATCAGGATAATATAAATAGGAGCCGTTGCAGCAAATAATCGGTGTATCAAGGTCTAGTTGCTGATAGTACGGCAGCACCGTCGTATGGTGACGACCAGTGGCAAGAACAATCTGGTAGCGTTGACGCAGTAAGCATATTGCCTCTTGCACTAACGGGATAATTTCGCCATTACCATTGAGTAATGTGCCATCCATATCAATGGCAATCAATTTATAATCCATATTCAATCTCAACATAGTGAGGAGAAATACCAATGCTTTGAGCGGTATTTAATAACGCCTTTATCGTTTTAAATATTCTTGGTTTTAACGTTTTCCCGGTTTCTAGAAAACTATTCACTCCCCATTTTTTACTGACCACCAGCAAATAATAATCATCACTATGATTCGCTTTCACTGCGATAGCACCTTCAATATCACCACGCTCAAAATGGGTTTTAAATTCTTTTAGCAACATATTGGCATTTCATCCAGGTAGTAACATAAATATTATCGGGTATTTACTTCATAAAAAAAGGGACGATAAATCGTCCCTTTCTGCCGTTATAAGAAGGCTCGGTATGGCAATTCAGGTTCATTTTTAAAGACATCAGCAAAGCCACGGAAGTGCTGATAATGCATACGTCCTTTATCTGTAGGGTAAGTATATCGGCCACCAACTTGCCAGAAGAAAGGAGCAAAGCCATATTGCAGACGCTCTTTTTTCATGTTCCAGAGCATTTCAATTTCTCGTGGATCATTTTGGAAGTTCGCCCAAATGTCGTGATGAAATGGCACAACCACTTCACAGTCTAGCGATTCAGCTGCGCGTAAAATGTCAGACGATGTCATTTTGTCCGTTACGCCGCGTGGGTTTTCACCATAGGAAAGCAAAGCCACATCTATCTTATGATCGTTACCATGCTTCGCGTAGTAGTTTGAATAATGAGAATCACCCGAGTGATAAACGGACCCTCCTGTTGTTTCCACTAAATAGTTAACCGCGCGATCATCCATACCATCAAGGATTTCTTTATCAAGCGATGACGTGCCTTCTGGTAATGTGACCAAGGCGGTACGGTCAAACGCGTCAAGCACTTTAATATTCACATCTTTGATTTTGATCTCGTCACCAACTTTAGCGATAACACAACGTTCTTCTGGCACTCCCCATTTCATCCATAAATCAACGCACGCTTTTGGACCGATAAATTTCACGTGTTCTCCACAGTTTTGTAGCACTGCTGCCGCCACGTTAATGTCAATGTGATCGCCATGATCATGAGACGCCATGACTGCATCGATTTCTTTAATCGCAAATGGGTCTAATGGAAAAATTGCAGTACGCAAGTTAGGTTGAAGTGCTTCAACACCACCCATACGCATCATTTGGTGCTGGTTTTTCATTTTTTGAACCGCTTGGGTTTTCTTACCCGTACCACACCAAAAATCCATGGATAGGTTCGCGCCACCTTCAGATTTCAACCAAATTCCTGTACAGCCTAGCCACCACATAGAGAACGTATTCGGCTGAACTTCTGTTTGCTCTATTTCTTCATTTAACCATGTGCCCCACTCTGGAAATGTATTTAAGATCCAAGATTCGCGAGTGATTTCGTTTACATTGCTCATGATAATACCTTCTATTTCACAAATTTAATTTTATTTAAGATGTAGGGAGCCACGCGCCTTATTTGTTAATAAGGCGCTAAGCTTAAATTTATTATTTTAAAATCGGGATTACTCCCGTAATTAATTAACTCAAATTAAACCAATATAACTTGAGTTCCTTGAGCCTCAATGGACTTTACCACCTCAGCATTTGCATCTTTTCCTGTAATAACGATATCGATATTCTTACTTTCGCAAAATAACATACCAGTTCGTTGACCAATCTTAGAGCTATCAACAACAACAACTAATTTGTCAATTTGCTCCAACATTTGCTGTTCTGCTACCGCGGTCAACATATCTGCTTTATATAATCCGACTTCCGTCAAACCCTTACCTGAGGTAAACATCCAATTCCCTGCGTAACCACCTAATGAATTAGGTGCAGGATTTAAAAAGATGTTTTGCGCTTTGTTGTACTGACCACCAATAATGATGACATCATCGTGATCTTCAGTAATCAAGTAGCTGGCGAGTGGAAAGTAATTAGTAACAATCTGCACATCACTACCACACAGTTGCTGGCCAAGAAGAAAAGCCGTTGAGCCACAGTTGATCACGACACTGTCCCCAGACTGACAGAGATCGGCCGCAGCTTGTGCAATGGCTGATTTTTCTTCATAAAACTCTGTGCTGTTGATGTTCAGTGGTGACCACTTTCTTTTCTTACTTTCAACGCGTTCAGCGCCATTTCGCACCTTTCTCAGCTTCCCTAGCTCATCCAGCTTGGCGATATCACGCCTTGCGGTTGCAGGGGAAACATTAAAACTATCAATAATGTGCGCCACATTGATGGTTTGCTTGTCTTCTAACAGCGATAAGATGCTGTTGTGTCTTTGGACTTCATTCATATCTATCACTCTATGGGTTGCCGTGACAACTTTGTGATTACTTGTGATTTGTTATGATTCTAATAATCACCCGACTGATTGTCAAACCTACGACTAAGAAAAATAAGATACGAATCACAATATTTATTAAGTGGCTGATTTTTAATGTCTTTTTTATTTTTACGTGATCGTAAGCCCATTTGAGTACATTCAAGCTGCCAATAATTGATATAAATCAAAATAGTCACAAATGAGCATTGAATGATTACTTTTGATTGTTAAAGTTTATCCCGTGAGCAAAAACAAGATAGCACTACATCCTACAAATCATTAAAACTACAAATTATATAAGGGTAAAGATATGGAGTTCTTATACGACATCTTCTATATTTTTTACAGTCAGGTCATGACCAAGGCACCTCTACTACTCGGTCTGGTTACCTGTCTGGGGTATATTCTTCTTAAACGTGACGCTACCACTATCATCTCGGGTTCAATCAAAACCATCGTTGGTTTCATGATTGTGCAAGTCGGCGCAGGGACATTGGTCGCTGGCTTCAAACCCGTCATCGAAAAAATGAGTGAAATCCACGGGCTGACAGGCTCGGTGATTGACCCGTACACCTCTATGATGTCCACCATGGAAACCATGGGCGACAATTACTCCTGGGTCGGCTACGCCGTATTGCTTGCTCTGGGGCTTAACATCCTCCTTGTTGCCTTCCGCCGCTACACGGGTATTCGCACCATCATGCTAACGGGACATATCATGTTCCAACAAGCAGGTCTAATTGCGGTGTTCTACTTCGTTCTTGGCACCAGCATGTGGGAAACCATCATCTACTCTGCAATCTTAATGGCATTGTACTGGGGCATTTCTGCCAACATCATGTATAAACCAACGCAAGAAGTCACCGGCGGCGCAGGCTTCTCAATTGGTCACCAACAACAGTTTGCTTCATGGATTGCCACTAAAGTTGCACCAAAGTTAGGGGATAAGAACGATAGCGTTGACCATGTCAAACTGCCTAAATGGCTACACATTTTCCACGATAGTATTGCAGCGACCACATTAGTCATGACGGGTTTCTTCGGTATTATCCTGCTTTCCTTTGGTCTTGATAACCTTCAAGACATGGCAGGTAAAACTCACTGGTTCATCTACATCTTCGAAACAGGCTTGAAATTTGCGGTAGCGATTCAAGTTATCGTCACTGGCGTGCGTATGTTTGTTGCCGAGCTGTCCGAGGCATTTAACGGTATCTCACAACGTCTCATTCCTAATGCGGTATTAGCGATTGACTGTGCGGCGATTTATGCTTACTCACCAAATGCCATGGTATTCGGCTTCATGTGGGGCGCAGTGGGTCAATTCACCGCCGTTCTTGCTATGCTGGCGTTTGATGCACCAATCATGATCATCCCAGGCTTCATTCCAATGTTCTTCTCAAACGCCACGATTGGTGTATTTGCCAACCACTTTGGTGGCTGGAAAGCGGTCATGAAGATCTGTTTCGTGATGGGTATCATCGAAGTCGTCGGCTCTGCTTGGGCAATCCACATCTTTGCGCAATCTGGTACCGAGTTTAACGGCTGGATGGGCATGGCTGACTGGGCACTTGTCTTCCCACCAATCATGCAAGGTCTCTCTGCCTCAGGCTTGTTCTTCTTTGTCATTCTTGCGCTAGCCGGTGTTTACATGTACTTCGCCTCTAAAACGCTACGAGCTGAAGAAGACGCAATGGAAACCGTCACAGCTGTTACACCTGAAGGCATTGAGATTGAAGTGGCTGCACCCGTTCAATCAACAGCTACCGCCGAAGCACCACAAGCAAGCGGTAGTGCAACACAAAAACCGGTTCGCGTCCTCGTGTGTTGTGGGTCTGGTCAAGGCTCATCCATGATGTGCTCTAAGAAAATTAAAGAGTACTTAGATAAAAAAGGCATCCCAAGCTCAACCTTTAACAGCGCGATTACCGACTACAAATCACACTTAGGTTCATTTGACATCATTGTTACTTCCGTCGCGTTGGCTGAAAAAATTACTGGCCTTCCAGAAGGTAAACAGCAGCTCGCCGTGAAGAACATGATTATGGTGAAGACGTTTGGTGATGAGCTAGTTTCTATCATTGAAAACAACTTCCATAAGTAGGCAACGACGCACCGCTTAATGGAAATATGATTTATATCCGTACTATCTATAACTAAAAATACGACTCGGAGAGCTACTCTCCGAGTCCATAAAAACAAAATATCTATGTGAGGCAAGCAATGAACTTAAAAGAATCTCTTCTTCAGAACAACGCGATTTTACTCAATGCCAAAGCAACAGATTGGCAAGCTGCAATCAAGCTTGGCACCGACGCATTAGTTAACGCAGGCATTGCTGAAACCCGCTACTACGACGCCATCATTACCGCTATTAAAGACGAAGGTCCTTACATTTGCATTCATGATGCCTTTGCTCTTCCCCATTGCCGCCCTGAAGATGGGGTAATAAAAACGGGTTTTGCGTTAACTGTCTTAGAGACACCGGTCACCTTTGATGGTGTTGACGATCCTGTTGACGTACTTATCACTCTCGCAGGTAAAGACTCTGAGGAGCACATTGAAGGCACCATGCAAGTTGCCAATCTTATCGAATTTGATGAGGACTTTTCCAAGCTTCGTGCCTGTAAAACCCCAAATGATGTCGCACAACTCATTGATGCTGCATTAGCTGCAGCAGAGTAAGGAGTCCTTATGTCGCAATATCAAGCACTAAAACAGCGCGTCCTGACCGCTAATCTTCAACTGCCGAAGTATGGTTTAGTCACTTTTACTTGGGGAAATGTTTCCGAGATAGACCGTGAGTTAGGCGTGATAGCCATTAAGCCATCTGGCGTGGAATACGATGACATGTCTGTTAATGACATCGTTGTGGTTGATTTAGAAGGCAACCGCATAGAAGGCACGCTTAATCCGTCAAGCGACACCGCTACACATATAGAGCTTTACCACGCATTTCCTCAAATTGGTGGTGTGGTACACACTCACTCTCGAAGCGCCACTATTTGGGCGCAAGCAGGCATCGATATTCCCGCTTTAGGCACAACACACGCCGACTATTTTTATGGCGATATACCGTGTACACGTAAACTGTCTAGCCGAGAAATCGCCGGTGAATATGAAAAGAATACCGGGCTCGTTATCGTTGAGGAATTTCAACAACGTCGCATTCAAGCCATGTCGATCCCAAGTGTCATCGTTGCGGGGCATGCTCCTTTCTCGTGGGGAAAAGATGCGTCCGATGCCGTCCACAATGCGGTGGTCCTCGAAGAAATTTCCGCGATGGCATTAGCGACACGCTCACTCAACAGTGGCATTAAAATTCAACCCGAGCTTTCTGATAAGCATTACCTCAGAAAACATGGTGAGAATGCCTACTATGGTCAAGGCTAACGATGGTGCTAGGAGAATCTATGTCTCAAGTAAAAGCTATGCCTCAAGTAAAGAATGAGCCTCAAGTCGAGCCTACATATCAAGTTCTTGCCCTCGATTTAGATGGGACGGTATTAACCGATGACCACACCATTCATCCTGAGATCAAGCAAGCAATTAGTGAAGCACAGAAAGTCTGCCATGTCGTCATCGTAACAGGTCGTCATCATACCGCGGCAAAGCCTTATTATGATGAGCTTGAGCTAACCACACCGATCATCTGTTGCAACGGGACATATGTATACGACTACCAGTTGCAACAAGTGCTTGAACACAACGCGATAAGTAAAGACAACGCGCTGCAGTTCATTCAAATGGCTAATGAGTTTCAAATGAAGCTGGTCATGTACGTGACGAATGAAATGACCTATAGCAGCAAAACGCCGATTCAATACATGCAGCAGCTTGAATCATGGGCAAAGCAATATCCTAAGGGGCAGCAACCGCAAATCCGAACCGTCGACTCGTTTAATGAACTCGCTGAACAAACCGACTATGTGTGGAAATTTGTCGTCGAAGGCGACGTTAACTTGGTGCAACGTCTAGCAGAAGACCCGTGGGTCTCGCAACACTTCAATGGTGAGCGTTCTTGGTCAAATCGCATCGATTTTGCTGCCAAAGGCAATAATAAAGGCGCGCGCCTAGCCAACTATGTCCAAAAACTGGGGTTCACCGCTGAGCAAGTCATTGCCATCGGTGACAACCATAACGATATTTCCATGCTTGAATTTGCAGGCTTGGGTGTTGCGATGAAAAACGCCGACGATACGGTGAAATCCAATGCTCAACTTACCTGCTCGACCGATAACAACAGTAACGGGATTGCCCGCCTAATTCGTGAAAAATTTAAAGGATAAGTAAGATGACTAAACCAATGATCCAAATCGCCCTAGACCAAACTGATCTTGAATCTGCAATCGCAGTAGCAAATAACGTTGAAAGTTTTGTCGACGTCATTGAGGTCGGAACTATTTTGGCATTCGCCGAAGGGATGAACTCGGTGAAAACACTGCGTGCTAACCACCCCGATCACATTCTAGTTTGTGATATGAAAACCACCGATGGCGGCGCTATCTTAGCCAAAATGGCTTTCGAAGCAGGTGCCGACTGGATCACTGTGTCTGCTGCCGCACACATCGCAACCATTGGGGCGTGTAAAAAAGTGGCCGACGAGCTAAATGGTGAAATTCAGATTGAAATCTACGGTAACTGGACAATGCAAGACGCGCAGAACTGGGTTGATCTGGGCATTAGCCAAGCGATTTACCACCGATCTCGTGATGCGGAATTGGCGGGTGTTGGTTGGACAGAAGAAGATCTAGTGAAAATGCGTCAACTCTCTGAATTAGGTATCGAGTTGTCGATTACCGGCGGGATTGTGCCAGAAGACCTTTACCTGTTTGAAGGTATTAAAGCAAAAACCTTTATTGCTGGCCGCGCGCTAGCAGGTGACAAAGGCAAAGAAACTGCCGAAGCACTACGCACACAAATCGACCGTTTCTGGAACTAGGAGAACCCCATGTTTGAAATGATGCAACGACACCGTGTGGGATTATATGAGAAGGCATTGCCTGATCATTTCTCATGGGAACAGAAGATCAAAGAAACCAAACAACTTGGTTTTGATTTTCTTGAAATTTCTGTTGATGAGTCAGACGAAAGACGCAGCCGTTTAGATTGGGATGACAACACCATCTACGAGCTAAGGCGATTGTGCGAAGAGCATGCGCTGCCGTTGCAATCCATGTGCTTGAGTGCACATAGAAAGTTCCCTTTTGGCTCTCAAGACGAATCCATTCGCCACCAGGCCGCGATTCATATGGAGAAAGCGATTACCTTGGCTTATAAACTGGGCATTCGCACCATTCAATTAGCGGGTTACGATGTTTACTATGAACCCGCTAATGAAGCCACACATAAACACTTCATTGAGGGAATGAAACTCGCAGCCCAAATGGCAGAGCGAGCAGGCGTCATGCTAGCGGTTGAAATCATGGATACAGACTATCTGAACTCACTCAGTAAGTTTGAAATTCTAAATCGCGAAATCAACTCTCCTTACTTTACCGCCTATCCGGATGTCGGCAATATCTCGGGCTGGAACTACGATATTTGTACAGAGTTAGCGTTAAGCATGCCTCACATCGTGCAGATCCACCTAAAAGATACCTACCAAGTCACCGCGACTTATCAAGGACAATTTAGAGATCTTGTCATTGGTGAAGGCGATGTGGATTTTAATGCCATTTTCACTACGCTAAACGCCACACAATGCGTGGTTCCGCTGGTCATAGAAATGTGGGCAAAAGATGACAACTGGCGCAGCAACATCCAACAGGCACAAACGCGTCTAAATCAGGCTTGTGAACATGCAAGGCTACCGACTTTATTTGCCGCATAATAATTTGTTGGACGAATAATAATTTTTTAAACACATAGAATACTCAACGGCTAAAGCACATTTGTGCTAACCGACGTTTTCACCCCCTAGCATTATGCTCCAAGCAGCACTTTTCTCAGTGCTGCTTTTTCCGTCTATTGACAACGCCCACGCAAAGCTTCAGAGTAAGCCCCCACAATTACTCCACGAGCGTTCACTTATGAAATCACTTTATTTTCAACTGTTTTGGCGTGAAAAACACGGCGTCATGCTGGAAGTAAACGGTCTGCCGGATCTACCAAGTCGGCTGCAAGAGGAGTTCACTCAGTGGAGTAAAAACCGCCGCAAGATACAAGCTTTCGAAGCTAGTTTACAAACTTGGGTCAGAATTGACGAAAAGGGTTCAAGTGTTCATTTTACATTGCAACCCAACGGCACCTTAATTGAGAACAACCTCTTTAGTGATGACTCGCAAACGGGACACTGGAAGATTGTTGATGGGATATTACTGCTTAAAATCACCGACGGTGATACGATGACAGACTACCAAATTGTCGGCAACCGCCTAAACAATATTCACTGTGGTGTTGCAACCAGCTCACAGGATTCCAGCAACGGTAACTCAAGCCGTTATAGTAAGTTTATCCAAGTTCAACGTAGTCAATAAATAAGCCCGTAATTAGCCAAAGGAGTTTTGCACATTTCTATTGCCCAAAACTCCTCGCCCTTCACGACTTAATTAACCTTAATATTTACAGCTTTGTCATATCCAATTTACGCCCTAAATGTTCAACGTCAACACTGGCATAACCAAGGCGAATCGCTTCAAATTGTTTGCTCATCTCTAGCGCTTGCTCGGCATCTTTTGCCAACACAGAAACCAAGTACACTGGACGTACAACATTCGATTCCAATGTCTGCGTATTAATGTACGAGGAAGACACAGAGCCAACCTGATTCAACGCAATCACACGCTGTAGATCAATACTAAGTACTCGGTCAATTTCCAATGGTTCGATGCCAGACTTCCAAGTAAACGTTAGGCCGTAGTTATTATTCTGTGGTGACTTATCTAGCCACTTGGCTCCCATTGGTTGGATATTACTAATTTTTACAAGGTTGGCTTCATACAGAGGAAGTGCGGATAATGACGCTCTAATATCATCCTCACTTTCTCCTTCCATTACAAACCTAAGCAACTGAGTCGTCTGCTCTCCCACTTTACTGTCCGTCACAAACATGTCTTTGACTTGTCCGCTATCAACAAACTGTTTAAACGCTTGCTTTTGCTGTGGCATTTTTTCCAGCACTTGATAAATATCAGTCGTGTTCCATTTCAACTCAACGCCGAAATCTTGCGCAAAAGAAAGACTCGGTGTTAACGCTATGATCGATAGGCTCAATACTAATTTTTTAATTATTTTCATGACTTTACTCTCTATTTATTATTTCATTACAATTTTTGTAGGGTTACCAGCGAGAACGATAGGTACGATGGCAAGCACGACATGTCGACTCTGCTGATTTGATCGCTTGTTTCGCTTGTTTTTCATCTTGGTTATTAGCGGCAGTCAATAACGTTTTATAGCTATTGTTCATCTCTAACATCAACCGATTAAACTTTTCTGGTTTTTGCCACACATCCAGTTTTGCTCGGCTTCCTTGGTGCGAATTTTCTGGAAACGCTTGATTTAGCATATCACTATATGCAACTAGTTTTATAGATGTATCTTCTACATCTGCCCACGTTGTCTCATTTCCATTTAAGGTTTTCTGTACAGACTCCGTCAAACTTTCTATCTGATTGAAAGCTTGCTGTCTTTGTTCGATTTCGTCCGCTTTAATTGCAGAGCTTTGTACAACTAAAGCTATAACAAACAATCTTGTGACCAACTGCGAAACGCAGCCTCCCTCAACCATTTTCAAATTCGATTTCATCAATGTAATCATCTCATGCCTCTTTATATTATGAGTTTACCTATCGCTTGAGCATTAATTTACACAACAATAGTTGCCATTGCAACTATTGTTGTGTAAATTAATTGAACATTCGAAAAATGAGATAACCAATATGATAAAAATTAAGGTGTGGGACCTAGCAACTCGACTCTACCATTGGAGCCAAGCCATTATTTTCTTGGCACTTATGGTAACTGGTATTAGTGGTAACGGACCGCACGTTCAGTTAGGGCTCGCATTATTTACTTTAGTTACTTGGCGAATCACCTGGGGAATGGTGGGAAGTGAAACCAGTCTTTTTCGTCAATTTATGGCCTCGCCTAAAAAAGTATGGGCCTACCTAAAAGCGGAACGCCATACACAGCTTGGCCATAACCCACTAGGGAGTTGGATGGTGTTTACCCTTCTGGCCAGCTTACTATTACAATGCATAACGGGCATGATTCTCGCAGGCATGTTTGATGGATTAGCCGCTGTTGGCGTGGAGATCCCGGAGATCATCTACTTCGGCGCAGAACAAACACACCTTCTGTTAGTGGATCTACTGCCACTGCTCATTGTGCTGCACGTTGGCGCAGTCTTGATCTACAAGCTTCGCTCTAAACCCTTACTGTGGGCAATGCTTTCTGGCTATCAACAGGTGCCAACCAATCACTTTATCGCGCAACCTAATATCGTCAGTAATAGTCGCGCAATACTCGTGCTAATAGCATCAACATTAGTTACTATAGCAATAATTGCTATTTCAATGGTGTAAGTATGGAACAAAAATTCGATCGCCAAACAAGCTTTGGCTGGCTGTTAAATGTTGTCGCGAATCACGCATCAAAAGAGTTTGATAAGCGCTTAAAAGAAAAAGGACTCACGTTAGCGCTGTGGCCAACCTTGATGTGCTTGTGGGAAAAAGAAGGGATGACTCAGCGAGAAATCGCTCAAACTTCAAAAGTAGAAAGCTCCACGACAACACGAACACTTGATAAACTTGAAACGCTCGGTCTGGTTGAGCGCCAGCCTGATCCAGAAAGCCGTCGTTCATTTCGGATATTTCTTACCGCTGAAGGTCGCGCTCTGAAAAGCGAAGTGATTCATTTACCTGTTGAAGTCAATCAGCAGATGCTTTCCAGCCTCAATCCTGATGAGCAAAAAACCATCATTGGCCTGCTGCAAAAAATGGTGGCTCAGGTTTAATCCTTCACAATATGGGTAATAGGTCTGGGCTTGATTCTGGGCAATAAAAGGCGCATGGATTTCTCAACTAACGCCTTTCAATGGGTCTGCACCTCCTATTATCCTCACCCGGTTTGTTCTATCGTCTTTTGCAATAGCGTTAGATAATCTTCAGAAATAAAATCATGGTCAGCAATGACATAGCAGCAATTTCTAGGATCCTTGACGTTAAACACCACTCTCTATTTATGGCGTTTCTTTATTTATTTTACGTCGTTTTTTGTAACTCTGTCAGCTCACTCCAAAGTGGTTCTTTTAATAAATGGATACTACGTGAAACGTGCTTAGACTTGGCAATGAGCAATGATACTGATAACGGCATACTGAAATTAATAGGGGCGAATCCAATTTGGCCATCGGTGTCGTTTACATACTTCCGCGCGGTGACAATATCCACTAAAGATACACCTAGCCCTTCGCTCACCATTGCCGCGATCGATGGAAATAAGTGCACTTCGGCAACGGCATGACAACTGACCGACTGTTGAGCACACAAGGCCTTAAACGTGTGGGTGATGTAGTGACGTTCATCTAAAGTAATGAAGGGTTCATCATGAAAGTCTTGAATACTCAAGATATCTACATGCTCAAATCTATGCCCTTTAGGATAAATTGCGACTAACTCAAAATCCAATCGGTCAGCGATTAATTCATTGGTATTCGCAGGTGATTCTGCAATACCTAAATCGTAGAGGCCAGTTCGCACACCATCTTGAACTTGGGTTGAAGGTGCGATTTTAAAGGCAACATTAAGCATTGGGTTCTCTTTTAGTACACGTGCAATCACTCTTGGGGCAACGGTTGAAGGAAAACCGGGCATACAAGCGATATGGATCTTTCCCGCTCGACCAAACTTAAGCTCCGCTGCTACATCTTCCAAATGTTTTGCTGACGCTAACAAGCGCTCAACAGCAGGTAACATAAACTCCGCCTCAGCCGTTAACGACACTCCAATATGGGAGCGCTTAAAAAGAGGAAAACCGAGTTCTTCCTCCAGATTCGTGATCGCAGATGTGACTGCGGGCTGAGTTAATTCTAGCCGCAATGCCGCCAGTGAAAGGCTTCCAGCGTTCAGCACTTCCTTAAAAATTTCGTATTTTCTTAGGTTCTTTGTCTGGGTTCTCATTGCAATACCAAAGTAGTATATAAAATTCACTTATATAGATATAAATGTAACATTATTGTTATTAAATGTTAAATAATGAATACTGCTTTCAGCGCTAATAAGTGTTCACAAAATAAGCATAGAAAGGAGATCATTGTGCATATACTCGATTTGGCAGGTATCGCCATATATTTCATTGTGATGCTATATATCGGCTATCGCAGCTCTAAAAAAGTACAAAGCAGTAACGACTTTGCTGTCGCTGGAAACAAAATCACTTGGCCTATTTTATTTGCGACACTTGCAGCATCGTTCCTTGGTGGTGGCGCATCTATGGGGCGTGCCGGACAAACCTTTGACCATGGCTATGCGTTCATGTTTGCGGCACTGGCATTCCCAATCGCCACCATGATTGTTGGGGTATTCATTGCTCCTAAACTCAAGAAATATAAAGATGCTCATACCGTTGGGGACATTATGGAGCACCACTACGGTGTGCCAGCACGTATTTTTACCGGCGTCTTTTCACTACTCTTTTGTGTCGGTATCTTAGGTGCTCAAGCCTTAGCTATAGGTACAGTATTTAACATCTTGCTTGATGTTGACGTGCTCACAGGCATTATCATTGGTATGGCCGTCGTGCTTGCTTACTCAACAATGGGTGGCATGTGGGCTGTGATTCAAACTGATGTTATCCAATTTGTTATGCTGGGTTTCTTCTTACCCCTCACCATGTATATCGGGATTGAACTCGTCGGTGGGCCAAGTAACCTAGTCGCGAGTATCCCAGAGCTCCATTTCTCCGTGATGGGAGAGTATAGCTGGGGAGTTTTTCTCTCCATTTTCATTGCGTTCCTGCTTGGTGAAACCTTAGTACCACCCTATACCCAACGTGCACTGGCTGCGCCAGATTCTCGCAACGCAAAGATTGGTTATACGATTGCAGGTGCGTTTGGCTTGATTTTCTGTTTCGTGAGCTCAACCATTGGCATCATCTCATTCGTCCTATATCCAGATATCTCTCCAGATCAGGCGTTACCAACCTTGATCCGCAATGCTCTGCCTGTTGGTCTAACTGGTTTAGTATTAGCTTCATTATTGGCGGTCGTGATGTCAACGGCTGACTCCTACCTAAACTCCGCATCAGTTGTGTTTGTTAAAGATATTTATACCCGCTTCTATGAGCCTGACTGTCCAGAATCTAAAAAACTAAAACTCGAGCGTGGCGTTAACTTTGTGATTGGTCTTGGGGCTATCGCCTTTGCACTCACTGCTACGGACATTATTGATGCCCTATTGATGAGTTATGCTCTATGGGCTCCAACGATTCTTATCCCATTTATGGCGGGTGTGGTGTTTGATATCAAATGTAATCGTTCGGCCATCTTCGCCATTATCACCGGAGCTATCGTAACGTCTTGCTGGAAATGGGGGCCTTGGGATCTACAGGCTATTACGGGGCTGTCTGCTCTCATCGCTGGCGTAATCGGAAACATTTTTGTGTTTATTACGTCAATCAACCTTTTCAGTGAAAAGCCTAATTTAATGACAAGTAATACTAAGAAAGGGGAAAGCTCATGATGTTATATAACATTGCGGTTTATGGTTCAGTTGTCATCTCCATGCTCACTGTGTTCTATATCGCAGTGAAAGCCATCGCATTTTACAAAGAAAACTAAGCTCGTTCGCGCAGCATCTGTTGCGCGCTCCCCTCTAAAATTTAGGATGTTCAGATGAGCAAGATAATTGTTGTAGGTTCAGGTGTTATTGGGCTGTCAGTATGTGATGCGCTAATTCACGATGGTCATGATGTCATACTGGTTGATAAAAACTCACCAGGTAGTCAAACTTCTTTTGGCAATGCCGGATTAATCGCTGATTATGCTAACTCACCACTCGCGAACATGGATACGCTACGTAAGCTACCAGCTCTACTAACGAATAGACGCAGTGGTGTGAGTTTAGATATTCGAGATATTCACAAATTTGTACGTTATGGAAATCGGTTTGTAAAATCAGCATCAAACCAAAACTATGCACGAAACCAAAAGGTGCTCTCAAAAACGTTATCACTCTCTATGCTGGCTCACGTTGAGCAGATAGAGCGGCTAAACCTACATGATTTGGTCTTGAAAAATGGTTGTTTGCATCTCTATAAAGACAGCCAAGAAACTGAAGCCGACCTTATCGAGATTGTCGAGCAGAAGAGGAAGTTTGACATAGAGTGTGAGTTTGTTTCTAAAGAAACGGTAGGTACGTTAGAACCAAGTGTGAATATAGATGGGGTCATCGGAGGGGTATTTCACCCTCAAACTCAAAGCTTATTGAGCCCTGAAAAGCACGCAGAGGCACTTTTTCGCAGCCTATGTTTAAACCGGAACTTTACCTATGTTGAGGAATCAGTTGTAGCGTTTGAGCAAGATGGTCAATCAGTTTGGCTAGAAACCACTCACCAGCAGTTTAAAGGTGATGAGCTGGTACTGTGCGCTGGGATTGGTACCAACCAGCTGTTAGCGCAACATGACATTCAAGTTCCAGTAGTAAGTGAGCGGGGTTACCACATCGAATTGGAAAAGGCCGAGCTGGAAGTGAATCGCTCTATTGGCTGGCAAGGTAAGTATTTTTTTGCCACCCCTATGTCTGATTCAATACGCTTGGCAGGTACTACTGAGTTTGCAGATGGCGCACGTAACGCAAGGGATCAGCACCATCAGCTGCTTGAAACGTGGAGCCAAGAGTTGTTTTCGCAGCCAACAAAGGTTCGCTCAAAATGGGTAGGGGTACGCCACTCTTCACCTGATGGTATTCCCGTAATAGGTCGCCTCTCTCAAATGCAACGCGTGAGCACCTGTTTTGGTCATGGCCACCTAGGGCTAACCATGGCAGGTTTTTCAGGGCAATTTATAAAAGACATGATTTGTGGGTGCGCCGATCAAGAACTGCTCCAAGCTTATGCATTAGAGAGATTTTAGTAACTGGTCACAGATGAGTATATGGGGTGCGATTTGTATTGGGATGGCTCAGGTTTAATTGCTAAATTATTGAAATAATCATAACGACATGATCTCCCATATTGTGGGAGATCATGTCGAGTAAGCCGCTTAGTTTTGACACGCCTTAGACGTAAAAAAGTAACAGCGGTTCAAAACGGTACATCGACAAAAAGATAGCAGAGGCTTTCTCACTGGATCATGTTGCGTCGATATGTTACGTCAATTAGCCTTTAAGCTCAGATAACTGATCAGAGAACCAAATCTTGCGCTGAAAACGCGGGTTCTTAGAGGACATATCTATCTTATATGGGTTTTCTTCTTCTGAGCGCTGCGGTATCGCTAAAATCTTACTGAGTTCCTGTGCCAAGTACTTCTCGATTTTTAACACCACCATCTTCTTACGCAGACGGCCTTGCTCGTCGCGGTTAAGGATAGTTGGCATGGTATTCAATGTTAAAATCTCACCCAGTGCTGGGTGAGACATACGCTCACGCCCTTCAGTACTGGCATAGAAGTGTGAAACCGTAAACACCATATTCTCAGGTTTAAGCTGCTGTAGGAACTGGCACGATTTCACCACGGTTGAGCCAGTGCGCACCATATCGTCAAACAGTACAATGCTCGATTTTTCCAGCCCCTCGAAAGTATCTTCACTCTCTTTGTGCAGGGTGATTTCCACTTTACGCTCAGCGGTACGCTCTTTATCCAACATGATGAATTTGGCTTTGCTCAAACCAATTCTGTTGTACATCTCTTTGACAAAGTCGCGCGCCCCTTTGTCTGGCGCACAAAGTACCAAACCCTCACCGTCTGGGCCGTAGTTCAACATGTTAGAGTTAAGCAGGTAGTGCGCGTAAATCTGATAAGGAATGAGGTTATAGAAACGTCCACCAAACACATCGCCAAACATCTTCTGTACCGAATCAGAGTGGTTATGTACCGTTACCACATCATCAACGCCAGACAGCTTTAATAACTGCGCATACAATTGTGCGGTAAACGGCTGACCATCAAATTTCTTAATGTCCGAAGCAGAACGCTCACCACCTGTGTCGCCAAGCCCTGGGCGTGCACCACGATCTTGAGCAGAGAAAAACAGATCAGGCTCCACCAACACCACACGACTGGCACCATTTTCTTTAGCTGCGCGAGCAATAATAAAGTTATGCATCGCCAACTCTTGACGACTAGTAACCAAGTTGCCGGTACTGACGATGACGACAGTCTTACCGTCTAAACTATTGCCGATATTGTCCATATCGTCTTCATCAGAGATGAAGCGAGGGCAAAATTCGGTGTTCATGAAGTGTTTCATACTGATGACATCTGAAATGTCTTCATGCTGCCCCATCGCATAGGCGACATCGATGGCAAATGGGTTATCGGAAGAGTTACTAACAATCACTATATCGCTAGATAGTGTGTTTTGGCTGCTCATGGCATTCCTTATTAATTCGGAAAATGAGTGGGTTGTGATGGGGGTATTCTAGCGGTAAAGCGAGCAAAACGGCAGAGGGAAATCCGAGTTTGTGGTAAAGGCTTGTAAGTAATGGCTTGGTATTGTGGTTAGGGTAACCAGTTAAGAGAGCCTCATTACTTTCGGTGTGTTTTTGGAAGAGCTACCGACGGCTCTTCCGATGAAAGTAACATTACCATTCCGCGCTGGTTACATCAGCCGCTATAGATGGAACTTACCCGGCAAAGCATAGATTTGTGGAATATCCCTATCCCAACTCTCTAAAGGACGGCCCGTACACTGATAAACTCGGTAACCTTGGAATGTTTCCATATACCGAAACTCAGTGTCCGACCCGGGGCAGGCAATATCCAACGCTTCTCTTTCTGAGGCGTACTCAGTCAACCCTTTTTGTATAGGACCATCGACCAGCCAGTTCTCATTTTGCTTGTCACGCCATAGCACGGCAAACGCTCGACGTTTCTTTTCCTCTACTTTTTTCGATTTACCAGTATCCTTAGAAGTCTTTGCTGAAACACTCTTCGTGCTAGCTGAACTCTTACTATTACGCGCTACCGAATGATTATTAGTGGTAGACTTTGATGCAGATGAGACGACCACAGGTGTACTTTTCGAACTCGCATTCTTAGATGGAGAGTGCGTAGAAGCCACTGAAGTGGACACATTTGATTGCATACCTGTCTTGGTTGATCGTACTTGGGATTTTTGAACTGCATCATTGAGCAACAGGCGCTGCTCTTGCATCATTTGATCTAAGCTTTTCCCCGCGCCGCCTGAAGAGCTAGAAGAATATGACGATGAATTAGCGGCATATGCACTGCCTACCTCTGCAACCATCCCCAAAGCTGTATTTGTCGCTCCCACGACAGAATTATTCAATGTAATTAGGACGTTTTCTCCATCGTACATTTCAGGGTCATTTTGAGAGTATAAGCTATCCAATTTATGCAGGTACGTTGAAGACACCTGTGCATATTTTTGATTATTTCTTTTAGCTACAATGTCGAGATTCTTAATCGCATGATAACGGTAACCGCTTGTATTAATACTCTTACTTTTGTTTTTCGTATGTATAACATAGTCTTTGAGCTGCTTTTCTGACAATGGCGCAAACATATCTTTATGTGCCGTATAATTCCGTGAAATTTCGTATTCTATTCTATCGTCAGCTGGCTCATAATAGATGGTTTTCTGGTTTTTCTTATCGATATACGCATATTCCCAGTTCATTACTGCTTCAACTGTCATTCCAATTTTTACTGTACAATCCTGATTGAACTCTGAGATTCTCGTTATCCTAGCGCCATGAACTCTAGGTCCCAAAATCACTGTAGTATCATGCCACCTTTTCTTTCCGTTATACTCTAACAACGAAGTATAACTTGCTTGGTGAACCCCATTAACGTAGTAATCATTGAGCACAGAAACTAGGCGGTCATAACCGTAGCCAAAATAAATTGATTTTTGATAGGAGGCATCACATAAGTTCCAAGTCTTATATTCGGTAAACTGACAGTCATTAAAACGACTTTTATATTCGAAACAGCTATAGAGTGTATTATCAACCCAGCGTTTTATTTCTTGGTCGTAAGCCTTATAAAGCGATTTGGTTGGTGTCGATGTATTCTGCAAAGGCACGGCCGAAATTGGCATAAATAGCTGCCATTGATAGTCACCTTTAAATAGTTTCCATTCTGGTGTTGGCGCTGCTTTACTACAGCCGTTTATACTACCTACAACCCAAAAGAGACAGGCAAAAGTAACCAATAATTTTATCTTTTTCATCTTCCATATCAGTCATTGCTCATCCTATTTGACGAACAAGACCTGATTCCTACTTAACATTCCATGTGACCCATTAGGCTAGTAGGCGTATGTTGTTTTCGCTTATTTATAGTTAAAAAACACTACATAGCTAACACTTTTATGTTCAGTATCCGCCTTTTTACTCCTACTTTAAACTGGTCACCAATGCCCTGCAATCAGCGAGGAGACCATATATGGCCCTTTAGTCACTTCTCGAAGACAGAAGAATGAATTCACACTTATCAACTAATCTAAGCCGTACTGGCTTATGCAAGAGCTGATACTTAATTCGATATATTTCGCATAACCTTAAGTACGGTCAAACCTCTTATCAGCTGGCTTAATCAACTCAACCACTACAGATACAGATAGAGCTCATAATGTTGTAAACTCAAAATAATTTTTGATATGGAACATGATGAAAAGCAAGCGTCAACATCATATCCATGCGGTGTTATAACAGCTAATATGATTTGGGGATATTAAGACTTTCAATGATAGATTTTCTAGAAGGTGTCGAAACGGGTCGCCATGACTGGTACTTGAGTGCATGTGTTGGCAATAACGGACGTCCAACACAGAGAACATATGCTACCGGATTTCTAATCGCAGCCCAATCTTTACTCGATGAGCGATTATTGGAAGAAACCTCGCCCGACTATATGGTGTACCCTATTTGCTTTAACATACGTCATGGAATTGAATTAAGCATCAAGCAGCTCATTAGTGAGTTGATAGAGCTGTACAAGATGAAGGGTGAACACCACAGTTTTGATTATGCTGGCTCTCACGACCTCGGCATTATCTGGGAAAAATACACTTCTTTGGTACTAGGGTTTGATGACCGATTAGATGGTATGACAATTGACCTGGGTAAGTTGGTAAACCCTTGGGCTAAAATCGACCCAACTGGGCAAACATTTAGGTATGCATTTAGCAACCAAAGTATTAAGCACCTTACTGAGTACTCAACAATTGACCTTGGTCGTGTAGGCATTCAGCTTTCATCTCTAAAAGATGCTATTGCAAAACACTTTGACCTTTTCACCGAGCTTGAAAATGAATACAAGTTGAATACGTACACTGCGAAATTGTCCCGTTACAACCTACTTCAACTGGCTAAAAAACTACCACCTCGCAAAAACTGGGGTAAAGACGAGTTTCTTGCAGTAAAGTCCACATGGATGAAACATAAGAACTTGACGAAAAGAGAGTTCTCCCGCGCTTGTGATAAAATTCAGGAAAATCGAGAACTCAGCTATGAAATTGGTATTGAGTTGCCGTTAAGGGCTGCATCTGATGATGATATACTTTGGGTCATGAATCTTTGGTTGTCTTACCAAAAGGCTATTAACGCACCAGATTCAACAAAACCTACACCAAATAGTATTTTAGATTTCAATAGGAATAGATCTATTTGGCTTGCTGAAAATGAAAAAGAAGTCTTTGAGTTTATAAATCAACCTCTAGTAGCTGATATCCATAGTCTTTACTACTCCGGAGATATGCATAGTTACTCCGAAGAGTATGATTTTACCTTCGATAACGAGTTACAACACACTGAAACTAAAGATGAACAACTATTTGATAAGTTTATGCACGTGTTTAGAAAGCGTACTTTCGCCAATCAAATAACCTATTGTCTATCCCTAGTCGGGAGGATGTCATTAGTAAATCAATTATTATTAAATAGCGAGATTTCGGAACATATTCATAGCAAAGACAAAACAAGGGCTCGTGAGTTTAGGACTAAGCATTACTCAGAATGGTACGAAACACTTGTCGCTTCACTAGTCGAACCTGATCTGACTGTGACCAAGTCGTAAGTGACTGCCGCAACTGAAAAGTAATCCCAAGATGTTAGCAACTGTTCATTTCAACCTTATTTTGGGGTGGGTGCGGTAGTTTAGGTTGTAGTTGTCTGATGACATGTACATCTGCAATACTTCCGTTTCAGGGTTGGAGTGGACTAGCAAATTTGGCCACAAATTTAGAGTTCTAAGCATGAGAAAAAGTAAGCCACACCGCAAGAGTTGAGATTAGGTTAAATCCGACTCTAGCTCACTTTGGGGCAAAACCAAGTAACAGCCTATCCAGCAGAGTGGCACTTATAAGACATAGAGCCGAGGGGGAGATAGGTAGCGCCGTATCGAACGAGAACCCAAAATAGGATACTCAAACGCTACTTATACCACGCTAACCAAACAGTAGCGCTTTTATCAAAAATATTGCCCAGATTTGCAAGGCAATGTATTCCAGTTTTATCAATAACTCCATGTCGTACTCCCTCTTCCTTGGGGTACTTTAGTTATATCAATTTCATTCAGGTATCACAGTGAATTATCTTCATGAACACAATGGGGAGTTTAACTCCCCTCATGATTTACTGATTCAGCGGAGCAATATTGTGACCTTTAAGAAGCGTCAAACGTTCCGGTTGAGATAAAGCTTAAGATAAGGCGTGTCACGTAAGGATCTCGTCTTAGCTTGTCGTGTTTAATGTCCACTTCAACAAAATCTTTCATGCCTTCCAGTTTGGTCGACTCAACTGACACTAGCCCATCATTAGAATTATCAAACATACCACTAAAAACGGGATAACTCTGTGTCCCTGCAATGACACCAAATTCATAGTTAGGCTGTGGCAGGCTATTTGGAAAGCTGTTTGGATCCGTGGTCAATGACGTGGCCGTTTCACCTAACAATGACAACAAACCATTGTCCACAAAAAAGTCGGCGACATCGCTACCATGATTAGGTGTGCCTAAAAACACCACCTCTCCCATCTCTTTAGATGAGACAAAGTCGGGGTGATTAGCTAAATACGAGCGAATCATAAGCCCACCTAACGAGTGACCAACAAAATGCGTTTTTGATTGATTAGTATGAACAAAGTCTGCTTGCTCAAATTGCGTAATACAATCTGAAATCGCGCTAGCACTTTGTTGCAAAGTCTCATCGATTGATCGGCGGAGCGTTGGGTAGTCGACCACACACACTTGATAACCTTGTTTTGAAACCAGATCTGACATCGTCTGCATTGACCAAGCACTACGGCCTAAGCCATGAACAATGACGACCTGTTGGCTTTGATGATTTGATAGCTCACTTTTTGTTGGCTCGGCATCGGGTTTACTGCACCCTAACAAGGTTAATACAGCGCCTAGCGCAACGACCACTTTCCACTTCATAGTGCCCCTCCACGTTAGAGATAGCATATCAAACTGGTACAACCACCGCTAGGCTAATCCGGTGCGATCCTGCTTCAAAATTATCAATATGAAGTCAAAACACCAACTTATTCACTCACGCTATAAGTTTACGGTAAAAATCAACATATTATAGGGACAGCCTGTCAAACAAAGAGTTTGCCAGCTATCTGACCACAAAGGCGGCACTTATAATAATTAACTTAAATACAGAACGCATTTAGCTAGCAATGACCTCCTGATTACACAAGTAATATAATGCATCAAGCCTTTAATAATATTAGTCAATTATAATTACATTGTATAAACACCACCTTAATGACAGAACTATCTTTTAATCGGTAAAACACTTCATCTTGCACAGAACACATTCACTGCATAAATATGACATTAGTTTGATATTAATACCAAATTCACTACCTTGTTCATGAGTGCACTCAATTAATTCACATTTTCGCCGCCTAATCACATTAGAAATGAGCGATGAACTGCCGCAACATTTGGTTGTGCAGTACATCGTGGTTGGAATTAAACGAGGATATGCCATGACACCATTAAAAAATAAAAATCGGCTTGCTTCCCTACTTTATATTGCTGCTGGATCCGCCATGATTTTTGCCCCTTTAACGACATCATTCGCGGTAAGCGCGAATACACTAGATACCGATGGGGACGGCATCATTGATAGTGATGATGTATATCCATGGGATCCGTCTAAACATGCTTTACCCATTCACCAGCTTCCTACGATTATAGAAGCTGAGGATTATGACTTGGGTGGTCAAGGTATCGCATTCTTTGACACCACAGAAGAAAACCGTGGAGGTAAGAACTACCGTAATGACGAAATCGATATCTCAAACCATTCCGGTAATCTTCATGTAGGTTGGTTTGCCCGTAATGAATGGATGAACTACACCGTAGAGGTACCGGAAGGGGCATATTATGAGTTTTCTGCCTGGCTAGGCTCCACCGCCAGCACACCAAAAAGACTCGAGCTCACTGAAGGTGACACCGTTCTCGCTCACCTACCTTTCTTATCCACTACCCAAATTGTTCGCGAATTTGAACCAACTACACCGCAAACGCTCTATCTCACACAGGGTAAGCACACCCTCACACTACATGCGATAGATGGTTCGGTACGAGTCGATAAATTGCAATTTGAGCTTTCACCTTTATCTAAAGACTCTGACGGAGATGGTATCGTCGATGCAGAAGACGCCTTCCCAAACGACCCCAACGAATGGCTCGACACCGATCAAGATGGGATTGGCAACAATCAAGATCTTGATGATGATGGCGATGGTGTCAATGACGACATGGACGACTACCCCCTTGATCCTAACCGCTGGGAAAACCAAGTGACGATGGTCGTTCCTGACTCCTGTGATGGACTGGAAAATAAACAGCTGTTGTGTGACGTATTGGGTAATGATGTCGATCCAGAGCAAGATGAACTACAAATTATCATTGACCGCGAACCTCGTTACGGCACGCTAACGGTCACAAATGAGCACGTTCTATATACGCCTAACACAGGCTTTGTTGGTCTGGATGAATTTAGTTACTTTGTTGATGATGGATTTAACCATTCAGCTTCAGCTGTTGTTGATATTCAAGTAAACCGTACCACTCCTATAGAAGATGCAGCTCCAATTTACACCGCGGGTTGGGAGAATGGGACCCTACACTCTGAATTGCCAGGAGAACTTACCCCTTCTTTTTCCAGTAGTTTCGATTCCCTCACTAAGGAGCCAGCCAGTTACCATTACTACGAAACACAAGCCGTGCCATGGGCAAGGACGGGGAACCGGGTCCTAAAAGTGTTTGGTGAACCGCCAGCCTATCGCTCTGAAGCCGCGTTTATGAGCAGTATTTACCGTTTCTCACCTGGGGAGGAATCCTTTTATAGTGCCAGTATTCGTCCCGATGCATCATGGCAAACTGTGACAAAATATTCCGTAATCATTACTCAGTGGAAATCATTTAGTTCAGGGCCTCATGCGGCGATCAGGTTAAGTAACGATGGTAAGTTTGCAGTTACGTACCATTCAAGTGGTCAACCCGTCGTAGACCTAGGTACAGCACCGCAAGATACATGGACTGATATTCGTGTGTATTTCAAGAAATCACTTGGAGATGATGGTCATGTTAAAGTGTGGGTAAATGGTGAGTTGAAACTTGATCGAGCAGGCAAAACGTTACTGGTTGGCAACGACGGTTATATGAAATTTGGCATGTATACCGAAATTCGAAGCCCTAAAACGATCTATTTTGACAATATTTCGGTATCCAAAGCGATTAATCGTCCACTTGCAGAATGGGGAGCAAGCCCGGTAGACGGTATCTTTAATGATAGTGATGAAGATGGAGTAAGTAACGGGTTAGATCGCTATCCTTTTGATTCGACCCAATAGCCAGCACTCGCGTAACAACCATTTACATAACAGCAATTTACGTAGCACCTATTTACGTAATACTTAAGAGCAGTACAGCTTGCGCATCATCGCTTTGCTGCTCGTCATTAAGTCTTAAAGCCCTCGCTGGCTAACAGGCCAAAAACATGGATGTTTGGGCGAGCACTTCCTTCGTGACAAAACCAAACAGCAATCCCAAAATAAGGGCTTTGAACACCATCGTCATTGCTCTCTCCTTGGCTGGTTGTGAAATGCAAAGGGCATGTCGATATCTGCTTTACTTAAAAAATGATGGGCGAGATAGGGACCTAAATTTTAGTGTAATTTGTAAGCATAGCGCCTATTGGCCAATAACGCAGGTCATGAAAAACAAAAAGACAGCCATCAAAAGTTGGCTGTCTTTATCAAATCACACGTAACACATTAAGCGAAAACGAATAAACGCGCCGAATGCACGCTATTGCATCGTCTCTTTAAACTGTTCTAACAAGGAACGTTGTTGATCGCTCAGATCCGTTGGCACTTTGATCTGAATTCTCACCAACAAGTTACCTGTTTCTCCTTTACGACTGGTCACCCCTTTCCCTGTCATTTTGAATTTTCGCCCGTGCTGAGTCCCAGCAGGGATGCGAAGTTTAAAACGACTATCAAGCACGTTGACTTCAATCTCACCACCCAACGCCGCTGTGATCATATCGACGGGGGTATTACAGATGAGGTCATTTTCATCTCGTTCAAGAAACGCGTGTGCTCTGGTGGCAATAATCAATAACAGATCGCCTGCTGGTGCGCCGTATGAGCCCGCCCCACCTTTACCGGAGAAACGTATCTTTTCGCCGTCTTTAATACCCGCGGGTATTTTAACGTTGATCTTTTTATGCTCACCGTTAATCGGCAGCTCAACGACCTTATCAGCGCCTTGAATCGCGTCGACAAAGTCGACCGTTAGAGTAAATTCACTGTCTTGACCACGTTGAGGCCGAGGTTGACGACCTCTACCTTGCGAGAACATATCTTCAAAGCCGCCGAAACCGCCGCCAAAACCTTGTCCACGCTGGCGGAATGCATCGCCAAAGATATCATCGAACCCACCATGATGACCGCCACGTCCACCATGTCCGCCACTTTCAAATGCCGCGTGACCAAATTGGTCGTATTGACGTCGCTTATCTTTATCCGTCAAGATTTCGTACGCTTCCTTGACTTCTTTAAAGCTCGCTTCTGCCGCCGCATCACCTGGATTTTTATCCGGGTGATACTTCATTGCTAGCCGTTTATAAGCTTTTTTTATTTCTTGTTCGGAGGCACCTTTCGAGACCCCTAGCACGCTGTAATAATCTTTTTTAGACATGCTAAAACCTCATTACTCATCATCTAAATCAAAAAAGAGCGTGCTCGCGATCGGTCACGCTCTGAATACCGACAAGTTTATGTATTATTACGGATAACTCAACTCTTTATTACCGTGAGAACTCGGTTTCGCTGCCAGCGATAAACGTCGCCTACCTCACACTCCAACGTTTGAAACAAGTCTCTCTACTGATTCCTATCGATGTCATATAAATGTAACGAAGTGCATATACGGTGCATACTGATAACTAGACAAAACAAAACGCACCAAACCGGTTACGTTTGAAACACGTTGACAACAATTGTTTCACTATTGATACGGCATTCTGTGATCTACAACCAAGATCCAATGCTTGTTAATCGCTTTATTTAATATGACATGGATCGCATAACGTTTCTCTGTTCTTATAGAGGGGCTATTTATATGACGTTATTGGGTGAACTAAAAATAAACACTAACTTTCTCGCTAGAAGAAAGCACGTTTACACTCCCCCGCACGTCTTTGCGCTTGTAATAAAAGGAGTAATACAATGCCAAAGGAAAACCAATATTCTCATATTTCGAGCAATGCTCGACTACGTAATACAACGGCTATGATCCTCGCAGGAGGAAAAGGAACTCGGCTTAAAGAACTCACCTCTAGCGTTGCAAAACCAGCAGTGTCATTCGGTGGTAAGTTTAAAATCATCGATTTTGCATTATCCAACTGTATCAACTCAGGTATCCGAAAAGTGGGTGTACTTACGCAGTATATGGCGCAAGATCTGATCACTCATATCCAAACTGGTTGGCAATCGACGTACTCGGCGCTAAATGAAGGAGTACACATCATTCCTGCCCAGCAACGTGTAGGTGAAGACTGGTACCGCGGTACTGCAGATGCGATTTACCAAAACTTAGACCTCATTAAACGACACGATCAAACAGAACGAATTCTAATTTTGGGTGGCGATCACATCTACAAAATGGACTACTCACGCATGGTCAATTTCCATGTGGAAAGTGGCGCAGACGTTACTGTCGCCTGTATCCAAAAACCGATCGAGGAAGCGTCAGAATTCGGTGTGATGGGGCTTAATCAAGACGGTGACATTATTAATTTTGTAGAAAAGCCAAGTAACCCACCGTCGATGCCAAATGATGAAAGCAAAGCTCTGATCTCTATGGGTATCTATATTTTCAATCTGGATGTACTTGATAACGAATTAAAACAGGCGCTTAACGATCCAAATTACAAGCATGACTTTGGTCATAACATCATTCCAAGCCTTATCGGCCGTAGTAAGTTAAAAGGCTACGTTTTTAGCGAAAAAGGTCACCCAGGTGCCAACGGCTATTGGCGTGATGTGGGTCATGTAGAAGAATACTACGCTGCCACTATGGATTTACTTGCCCCAACGCCTGAGCTTGATCTCTACGATACCAGCTGGCCAATCATGACCAGCCAAGTACAGCGCCCAGGTGTAAAGTTTTTATTCAATGAACCAGAACGACGTGGGTTTGCTATCGACTCTGTACTGTGTGCTGGCGCGATCATTTCCGGCGCGCAGATCAAACACAGTCTCATTTCATCTGACGTAAGGGTGGAAGACCGTGCAGAAGTCACTGACTCGATCCTTCTGCCTAACGCCACCGTAGGAATGGATTGTAAACTTCAAAAAGTCATTGTTGGTGAGGGATGTCAGATTCCTGATGGTATGATCATCGGCTTTGATGCCGAGCAAGATAAGGCTCGCTTTACGGTTTCAGAAAATGGCATCGTGCTAGTGACGAACGAAATGATTGATAAGCTAGTAGAAAGTGTGGTTCTGCCACTCAAAGGCGAGAGCGAAGCAACGGCTTAATTATTAATGATCAAGGACTAAGACCACCAAAGAGCCGCGATATCGTGGCTCTTTTTCTATTCACACTAAGACCAATCAAATCAAGAAAAATTACACTCCCTCTACCGCCTCCTAGTACAAGCACCCTCACTTTACTTCATATTAGGTTCACGCTAAAATTTGAACATACGTTCAAATAAGAGAAGTGCAACATGGCTAAAACGGCTAAGTTCCAACGCGAAGAAGTCATACATAATGCTATGCTGTTGTATTGGGAGAAAGGTTATCACGCCACCTCTATGCGTAGCTTGCAAGACGCAATCGATATGCGACCTGGCAGTATCTATGCGGAATTTGGCAGCAAGGACGGGCTGTTTCAAGTGGCATTAGAGCATTACGCCGAGCAAAGCATTAAGCGGCTGACGGACACGGTCTGTACTTCCCCTTCTCCCTTACTAGGCTTAAAGAGCTTTGTCAGCGCTGCAGTCATCCCTAATGACCAACCCGCACCAAGTCACTTATGCATGCTGGCAAAAACCATCGCAGAACTTACCGAAGACAACGCAGAATTACTTAACTGTGCCAGGCAAGCGCTGCAAAGAATTGAAGGAGAGTTTGAGAAGGTGATAAAAGCTGCGCAAGCTTGCGGTGAAGTTAATCCCTCACTCGATGCCCAACGCTTGGGACAATACGTTCAGATACAAATTATGGGTATTAGAAGCTACGTGCGCGCCAATCAGTCTCGACCAGAGCAAAGCCAATCACTCATTGATGACATATTTACGTTAATGATTTAACTCAAGCTCAATCCGTACAAAGTTTTCATCTTCATACTGGAGTTGATAAGCAAAAACATCATTGGCATAGATAGTTCCAAGGAATAAATGCTTTTCACGAACCGTACCACGGAAGAGAATAGAAATACTGCTAACTAGCTGATTTTTAGTACCAAAGTGACCATTAAGGTCTTCAGATAACACACATAATAAACAGCTATCTTCATCATGCTTAAGATCGACGTCTCTTGGACTAGAAAGTAGCGCTGTCGTACCAAGTTTTCTTTCAATCTCGCGAATAAGCAGCAAATAACTATCTAAATGCGGTTGCATGGCTTCAGGCTTCGCCTCAATGCCAACCAACAACACCTCTTCTAGATCAACTTGAGACTTCTTCGCTTGTAGGCTCATCGTCTTAAGTTGCTTGCGAATGGCTTTGTACTTATTGCTTTTAAGTTTTGGTTTTAACCAACGAACTAGCAAATCATTGCATTTATCACGATCAAGATGTGCAGACTTTGCTTCAAGTTTTTTGAATTCTAGGTGTAAAAGGGCGTGAAGAGACACCTCAGTCAATTGTTGAATTGAATCTGAGCTAGACGTACTGATGTGCTTTGAACCGATTCCGTTGTTCTGCATTGTAGTCTGTGTACTTATGTGCTCTGTGTACAAATAAGGAAAGGAATGGTGCCGAGAGAGGGACTCGAACCCTCACACCATAGGCACTAGCACCTCATGCTAGCGTGTCTACCAATTTCACCATCTCGGCATCAATGAGTACAAACTTCCGTCTGTTATCATTTTGGTTCCAATTTTCTGGAACAAACGAATGTTAACTGACGATATTTTACTTGTATAGCATTTCATTAGATAAAAACATAGAAATCCGTTTGTTTGGTGAACAAATAATCAGTTTGAATGATTTAGCAACACAAAATTCCTTAAGTCTACCCTCAAACTTACCAATGACCGCACGCAATACATAAATGAAATTGATGTCAGAACCCTAGTTGACCAAATGTATTCCAGCAAGCAAATAGAATACGATATTTTCATACTAAGAATCGTTAACCAGCAGTGTACTTGCTTGCCACTCATCCGTTCTCGATTCACCACAACTGGACTTCTCAATAGATTATAGCCATTGAATGATCTTTTAGAGGTTTAACGGTTCGCATGCACGCTAAGGATAGCCTGATATAGGAATGACTATGCTCAGACTATTTAACCAACATCACCCTTCAAAATCCAAAACCACCGATATTCTTCCTAAAGATGATTGGGTTTTATTCGTACAAGGGTTTCCTTCGCAAACAAAACTAGCAGTGACTCGCCTCCCCGTTTACTTTCGCTCTCTTATCGATACACGGATAACCTAGCATGAAACCATTTATTATTAAGTCCTTAAGATTCAGCCTTAAGGCGACACTCATTATTGGTGGCTTTTTAACCTTAAGCTACGCCTTTTCTTTGCTTTCAACCATACATGGACAAGCGCTGCCCAGCGATCATTTTGCCAATGGTCAACCGACTATCATTGGTCTACTCAACTCTGAAATGTTCATGGGCATCATTTTTGTCATCACCTTATCCATTGTTGCTTATGTGCTCTATTTACTTTGGCAGCTCCACGAAGTTGCCGTACACCGCAGTCAATACATGCAAAGTGCACACGCTAACTTAGTCTTTGCGTTGTCTCTATGTGGTTTGTTCATCGATAAGCTTTGGTGGGTGCTAGCCATCATCATAGCGTTTACTGATTGGGAAGCCGTTGGTAAAGCAGTGAGCCGAGTAATCAACAGTGGTATCTACGGTAATAAGAAGGAAGAAGCGAAATGAAAGAGATCATGCTCCCTTACGTCCTGATTATATGGCTGCTGGTTAAGCTTGGTGTCATCAAGTGGACATTGAGAAACGCGGTGCTAAGCGTTGGTTTTGGTGCGTTTCTGGCGTTTTTATTGTTTACTGCGCACCGATTCTGGTCTCCCGCCGATCTGACTGACAGTACAACAGTTAAAGCTCCTCATGCGGTACTTAGCCCACTGTTTGGGCAGCAAGTTAAAGACATTTACGTCACCCATAACCAAAGTGTTAAAAAAGGCGACTTACTGTATACGTTAGAGTCAGAAGATACCGATGAAGAAATTAAAAGCCTACGCTCACGGCTCATTGCCAGTGAACATAGAATTATCAGCATTGAAGAACAAATCATCATTGATAAAAAGAATCACCAACGCCTAATCAGTTTGGATGAATTCAGCTCAGAACAAGAGCGTGATGAACTGCATACGCGAATTCAACAAGGCAACGCAGACTTAATGGCCGCCCACTCTGATGCCGACAGCATTAGAGCACAAATTAACCAAAAACAATGGCTCAATGACCGCAATCAAGTTAGAGCGCCATTTGATGGGGTTGTTGGCGTAATTAACATCGCCAAAGGATCTCGTACCGGTAACTTATTCTTATATGACACAGGCCGAAAATTTGTCGAAATGCGCGTTAGCGACCAAACATACCGCCATATCAAAGAGGGACAATTTGCCGAATTTTTTGTCAACTCCCATCCAGGCGAAATTTTTAGGGGACGCGTTCATAGCATCACCAGTAATACCGGTGAAGCGACCGTCTCTGCAATAGGTTCTAGCCAGCAAGTCCGCCAACACGTTGGCAATAATGCCGGCTCACACGGACGTACTATTGTTATCGAGTTTGAAGAGCCTGAAGGCTATAACGTACCGCTTGGTGCCACGGGTTCTGGCTGGGTATCAGCCGATAAACCATCCTCTAAGCTTGGTTTCATGGATATCATTGGTGGCGCTACTGTCCGATTAAAGGCATTAAAAGCTTACTTAAATGCCATTTAAACCATCACATGCGTTAGATAGCAGATAGCAGATTAACCCATTGGAGCTCATTAAAGACTTGGACTCTACGGAGTTCTGGAACAGGCATTGTGCTCAAAACACCTCACTTTTCGAGGTGTTTTTTTTGCCTATTCCTTGTTAGCTTTTGCTTTTAGAATACCTCCCCCCATGAACGCTCCTTAATGGCTTCAGGGACATTACTATTTTTTCATTACACCAAAATCAGCCAATAAAAAATGTCAACCACCACCCATTCGAAAACAAGCCAGAAGCCGATTTAAATCTATTCGATATTTTCGTTAACTTAGCGCCGTTCCAAATCAGTGGACTCATAAAATAAGGTAACGAAAATGAAAAAAACAGCAATCGTCCTTGCGCTAACATCGGTTTTTTCTGCAAACATTATGGCAGAAGGCCTATCTGGCGGCGTAGAACTGGACGCGAAGTTTGTAAATGGTGAAAAAGAATATTCAGCGAATAACGGCTCTGGTATCAAAGCATTTGTCGGTTATGAAGGTTTTGGTGCATCAGCAAAACGTAAAGCGAATTTCGAAAATGAGTACAATGTTAACTACAAGCATGACTTCGATGGCTTTTGGCTAAAAGGAGAGTATGAATTTGTAGACAAGAAGAGTGTACAACATGACCCGGAAAAGCCAGTTAATGACCAAAACAAATTTGGTGTAACAGTTGGCGGTAATATTGCCGATCTATTCGATACATCACTTCGATTACGTAAAGATACCGATTTACGCTCTGGCCACAATGCGCCAAGAGGAGACATCTATCGTTTTGATCTCGCCGCGGGTAAGCAAGTCACAGACCGCATGTATTTTAACGCAAAAGTCGTGGGCCAAAAACAGAATAATAAAGATGTGATTGCTTTAGATTCTGGTGCTGACCGAAATAAAGACACAATCTACAACCTAGAGTTGCGTGCCACTTTCACCGACATCCAAAACATGGTGCCTTATGTTGAAGTCGGTAATGAAGGTGTATTTGGCAAAGATACTCGTAACACATACGGTAAGGTTGGTGTGGTATTTCCATTCTGATCAACATAAGATCTGCGGTTAATTACTAAAGCACCCTGAAACTTAAACACATAACATACTGATATTCGAAGGATTGAATATCACCTAACCAAATTTACTCTTCACAACCCACTCTCCCCTCTCCTGTCCCCTTGACCTCGTATTGACCTTGATATATTAATGAATGAGCGGCGATCTCAATACTACGACTCACTCCCCATCGTTCGTGATAAGCCTAGTAAAACTCATGGAGCGCAACACGTAATGGATCTTAATCTACTCATCACATTTCAAGCAGTATACAAACACGGCTCGATTACACGCGCGGCCGATGCTCTGGAGATCACTCAGCCAGCCGTGAGTGCAGCATTAAAAAGACTAGAAGCCGTGGTGGGAAAGGCCTTGTTTGTGCGCTCTGGCCGCAGTATTGCTCCAACAGGCGCTGCAGTAGCACTTGCCAATAAAATAGCCGGCCCTCTAGCGGTACTCGAAACCATCGAGCAAAGCCAAGACATTACCAAAGTCTATTGTAGCGAAAGTCTGATGCACTTAGTTTGTGAGATCGAGGGCCTTTCTTTTCAAGAGCCCCCGCTTAGTGAGTCACAACTTTTAGCCGATATTGACTCACAAAAAGTCGACTTGGTTATCGATGTTGCCACCAGCCGAAGTCATTCTCATGTTGTAGAAGACATATTCAGTGAACCTGTTGTTTGTGTTTGTCGTAACGATCATCCGAGTATTGGCGACAGTTTGACGTTTGAGCAGTATTTTAAACTGGAACACATTGCACTTAACATTCGCAGAAATGACGTGGTCATGCTTGAATTCCTAGCGGAAAGAGCCATGCCAACCCGACGAATCAAAGCGCAGACAGGCTCCCTGTCGAGTATGTTATCGCTTGCTGCGACGACAGATTTAATCGGAGCATCCACCGTCTCCCTTGCTAAACATATGGCGCCACTACTTAACCTCAAGGTTATCGATATACCGATTCAGTTAAGAGACGTTCAATTTCGAATGATCTATCACCGCCGCTTCCTCAATGACGATCAACATAAAACTACTCGTCAATTGATTCGAAATGCCATTCAGAATCACCAGTACCAATAACAACAATTTGAACCGTTGCTAGCCAATTGAATGCGACCGACATAGCAATAGAAACGAATTTGTTTGAGGCCCTGCATTGAAATGTTCTATGGTTAAGTTATCCACTTTCAGTAAGGCATTATCGATAGCTAAAGCAATATCGATAAAAATAGAAAGCCCGTTCGAAACAATAAAAGAAACACCAGTCGGAGAACAATTTTGAAGCGAGTGATATTACTGTGTACCCATTTAGCGGCATTATTCGCTGGATTCATGCTGGGTATTTACGTTCTGCCTATTTTGATACAGCCTGACTCCCCCGAGTTCAACACGGCGACGTTACCGACTGAGCAAGTAATCATGGTCGGTGAGTTCTCTAAAGACCGTGAGGACAGCGACTTCTTCCACTGGGGGGAAGGTAAAGTTACGGTCACCCACAACAGCGTTATGTTTATCGGTGAACTTGCCCCAGGTCCAGATTACAAACTGTATTTATCACCGACTTATGTGGAAACTGAAAGTGACTTCAATGCCAATAAAGCAACGATGCTCAATATTGGGGACATCAAAACCTTCGATCGCTTCCTACTTTCTCTGCCCGAGAATACCGATTTAACCCACTACACCACCGCCATTGTTTGGTGCGAAACCTTTGGAGAATTCATTACATCGGCTCAGTTATTCCCGCCAAATCAAACGTAATGGACAGCGCTAACTAACGATAAATAACCGAACATTTGCTGTCCAATATTCGTGATGAAACACTCACTATTCAACGTCGTGGTTTTCTTTCGGTGTAATGGTTTTCACTATTGCAACCTAATCCCTGCCCATTAATCACAGTTAATTTACACCTCATTCACGAATCTCACCTATAGAGTGACGCATCTTATAGAATTAAATTTCCAACATAAGTTCAAGACGTTATGTGATCTTCCATTCAAATATCCATACATTAATAATGGATAATTACCTTACTGTTACAAAATGTAAATAAGGAAATAGTGATGTTGTATCTCGAGTTTCTGTTCCTGCTTCTCATGCTCTATATTGGCTCGAGGAAAGGTGGGATTGGTCTTGGTGTGGTATCGGGGATTGGCTTAACCATTGAGGTGTTCATCTTCAAGATGCCACCGACGTCTCCTCCAGTCACCGTGATGTTAATTATCTTAGCAGTGGTTACCTGTGCATCTATTTTAGAAGCCGCTGGCGGTTTAAAATACATGCTTCAAGTCGCCGAACGACTGCTACGTAAAAACCCAAAGCGTGTCACTCTCATTGCGCCATTTGTGACTTACACTATGACGTTTTTACTTGGTACTGGGCACGCAGTTTATTCCATTATGCCTATTATTGGTGATGTCGCACTTAAAAATGGCATTCGTCCAGAGCGACCAATGGCGGCTTCTTCCGTCGCCTCTCAGATTGCCATCACCGCGTCGCCAATTTCTGCTGCGGTTGTCTATTACCTCGCGCAGCTCTCACAGATCCAAACCAATATAACCTTACTGTCTATTTTAATGGTGACCGTTCCTGCCACTTTATTTGGTACCTTGCTCATGTCGTTATACAGCATGAAACGCGGCAAGGAGCTTGATGATGATCCTGAGTATAAATCACGCCTAAAAGATCCAGAGTGGCGCGAGCGCATCCTAAATACCACGGCTACATCGCTAGATGAAGTCCTTCCAAGTTCTGCAAGAAACTCGGTATTGATCTTTTTGCTATCGATCGTTGTGATCGTGATAATTGCGATGGTACCTGAGATTCGTACCATTACAGACGGGGGTAAACCCATAAGCATGGCTGTGATCATTCAGATGATGATGCTCTGTTTTGGTGGCATTATCCTCCTTGCCACAAATACCGACCCACGTTTAGTCCCTAACGGCGTTGTATTTAAGTCTGGTATGGTCGCAGCGATTGCCATTTTTGGTATTGCTTGGATGTCTGATACGTATTTCCAATACGCGATGCCACAATTTAAATCGGGGATTGTTGGTATGGTCACGGACTACCCGTGGACGTTTGCGCTTGCGCTATTTACGGTTTCTGTTGTCGTCAACTCCCAAGCAGCAACGGCACGTATGATGCTACCTGTTGGCTTAGGGCTAGGGCTTGAACCCGCACTACTGATTGGTTTAATGCCTGCTGTCTACGGCTACTTCTTTATCCCCAACTACCCTTCCGATATTGCTACGGTGAATTTTGACTCATCTGGCACGACGAAAATTGGCAAATGGTATTTTAACCACTCATTCATGAGTGTCGGGCTTATCGGTGTGGTTTCGGCATGTTGCGCAGGCTATGTACTGGGACAAATGGTGATCGGCCAATAGTCATCGACTAACGAAATAACATCGCTGGTTTTGGGTGTCAGGCACTCAAAACCAACGATGAAGCAGAGTGATGGTGCTTAAATTTGATGGAGCTAAAGTTTGATGGTGTTTAAGCTATATGGGCAGCTTCGTTTTACGCTTCACCTGACCAAACGCAAAACTAGATTCTATGGCTGCGATGTTAGGCAGTCTCGTTAACTCTCTACGAATAAATTGCTCGTAGGTTTTCAAAGAACCACTCACGACATGAAGTAGATAATCGTGGTTTCCCGTCATCAAAAAGCACTCCAGCACCTCATCGAGCTGCGCCACATGTTGCTCAAAATGCCGCATCTGTTCCTGCGTCGGCTTTTCTAATTTTACCAACACAAACACCGTAATAGGCAACCCGCATGCTTCTTGGTCGACGCTGGCATGATAACCGTTAATTATACCGCGCTTTTCCAATGCCCTGACACGGCGTAAACAAGGGGAAGGTGACAACGATACTCTATCAGCAAGCTCTTGATTAGACAGCCGTGCATTACTCTGCAGCTCACTCAAAATTCGCTTATCTATATCATCCATGACCATTCTCGCAATTATCCATCAATATTTACCGCTCATACGCAATAATATTGCTTAACATTAGTACTAAGAGTTGAAACTCGCAATCATTCGCCACTGAGAATTTCTAGACTTTAAGGAGAACAGTCAAAAGGAACCAGACATGAACATCGCAACCCAACTTAGTCCCCTAAGAAAAACCACTAAGCATGAGAAAGCGCAAACACTCGCCATTGAGCAAGCTAAACATTTTGGCATTGACCCAAACAGTGAATATGGCACGACTCTGGTCGAACTCGCGACCACGCTCTATCAAGCAAACAATAAAACTCATGACTTATGGGCGCTGACGATAGATGGATTATCGGAGCTCGATAAGAGTGACCGTATTGCGTGGTTTAATGCCAAGCGCTTCCTATCTTTTCAGATTGCAAAAATTCTCGATAATTTACAAAATCCTATGCGCTCCACGTACCAATCTATTGCCACCAACAATGGTCATTTTGCGTCGAAAGGTGCCTACCCTATATTCGACAATGTCTCAGCGATATTCTCCGCAAGCCCAGTCATCACTCGCACGGCAACCTACTTATTTGCCTGTACTGAATGGATTGAAGACGCCTTCAATGGTAAAGAGCCATTACACGACATTTACTCGCGGTTGCTCAACCCAACGTCTATCGCGTTAGCCAATCATATGGTTGATATTGAAGCGGGCGAACGAGCGAACGAATACCTAGCTTGGAACTTTAACTCAGGAATGGCCGCCATCGATGGCTTATTTAGTCACCTACTGGGTTATGAAGACATCGTGCTCTCTTCACGCAATATTTATGGCGGATCTTATCAGCTACTAGAAGATTGGTTTGGCAAGTCTTCAAACCTCAATATTGCCGTCGAATGGGTAGATGGTTACGGGGGTGATGATTTCGCAACTCGCCTAGATGACCTCGCGGAGAAATACGCAGACCGCTTAGCCAACGGGAAAAAAATCTACGTCTATTTGGAGTCTCCGTGTAATCCGCACGGCTACGTCTTAGACGTAGCCGCAATCAGCTATGAATCCCACCAAAGAGGATGGGACGTCATTGTCGATTCAACCGTCGGAACCCCTCTGCTGCACCCGGTATTAAAGCGCGATGATGTCATGGAGCGCCCTGACTTTGTTATCCACTCGTACACGAAAGAGTTGGCTGGCTCAGGTACCACGACAGCAGGTGTTGTCATCGGACGCAATGAAACCATGTTTGCACCAAAAGGTGAGGACATTCCGTTCACTAAGCCTAATGGCGAAGAAGTGATTATTCCTTGGAACGAAACCTTATTTTGGAACGTCTACTACATCAAAGGGGCATTTCTTGATGCCGATAAAGCCTTTGAAGTACTCAACGGCATGAAAACCTATGAGATGAGAGTCATTCAAAAGACGATTAACACGTTAACGTTAGCTAAGTTATTTGATAGGCACCCCGACATCAACGTCTCATGCCCAGCCCTTCCTGACAGCGACAATTATGAGCACTGCCAAAACAATATGTACCTAGGCTTGCCTGCCGCACTGTTTACGATTGATATGGAAGGAAACGGTAATCGTGCCCCAATCAATCGTGATGTATTTAAACAGTTCTTCGACATGCTTGAACCCGCTATTGGGATGCAGGTTAGTTTAGGACAAACCAATACCGTTGCGCTGTGCCCTGCCCTCACCACGCACTCTGAGCTCAGCGACGAAGCGCTGGCTGAATCTGGAATAAAGCCTACGACCATGCGAATCTCCATTGGACTTGAAGATCCTCGCATGTTCATTGCGCATATCATCGAGGCTGCAAAGTTGTCTATTGACCGCAAACACATGGACTTTTCTAGCAGCTTTCCTTGCCCCGATACCATTGACGAAGTCTATATACAAACCTACCTAGATGTACACCAACGCTTCGCACAAAGCCTGCCACGATTTACGTCGTTAATCGCATAGCCTCTTCGATGACGGTAAGAGTGTTGACGCGCACTCCTACCGAGCTAATTTCCGCTTATCACTCGATAAATTAAGTAATTGAGCATTCTGTCACTCCCTTTCTCCGGGAGGGGCTTCATTGTTTTCCGTAAAAGTCACCAAAGCGTAACAAAATATGTTTATGGTCATCGAGCGCTCTGTTTTTGTTTATGAGCGTTATCCAAAGTTGCATTATTCACGGAGGAAACATGAATCGTCACTACCTTAAACTCACTGCGCTTACCGTCGCGATTACCGCTATGTCAGGCTGCTCAAAGCCTTCAGAAAATCATCAGTCTACTGAAGGTTTTAACGCAATCAACAGCTTCAACATTCAGTGTCAAGAGCAGCAACTCCCTAGCGAAACTGAAGCGACATTCAGCGGGTTATCATTAATCGGTACCTCCATCGCAAACGCCCCGTTTGCGACATCAGCGGCGGAAATTGTCAGTTACGATTCTTGTACCGATAAACTCTATGTCGTCAACGCCCAAGCGAAAAAAATAGATGTGTTATCACTTAATGGACAAAGCCTGCCTGAATCAACGGGTGTCATCGATCTTCAATCTGCCGCCAATCAATCTGGGGTCTCTATTGGTGCTGCAAATAGTGTCTCAGCACATCAAGGCTTAGTGGCTGTCGCTATAGAGAATGCGAACAAACAAGAGAATGGTATTATCGCCCTGTACCGCTCCGATACGCTTGCACTCATCACTACCTATTCGGCTGGCGCACTCCCAGATATGGTCAGTTTCTCCAAAGATGGTCGTTATATTGCGGCAGCGAATGAAGGGGAGCCTAACACCGATTACTCTATCGACCCTGAAGGCTCGGTGACGTTGGTGGATCTTAATTCTGGCCCGATGGATGCTGTCGTCACTCAAATCGATTTTAGAGATTTCAATAAGGGGAGTAGCCGTCATTCTGAGCTCGACGCTCGCACCCGGATAGGGCACCCTAAAGCCACCGTTGCACAGGACTTAGAACCTGAATACCTAACGTTTACCAACAATGGAAAGATCTTTGTTGCCTTACAAGAGAATAACGCCCTTGGTGCGATTGATGTGGGCTCCGCCACTGTCGACGCTATCTACGGATTAGGGGGGAAATCATGGCAAAGCGCGAAACTGGATGCGTCCAACAAAGATAAAATCGTCGGTAACTTACAGCACTACCCCATGCTCGAAGGGCTTTACATGCCAGACAGTATCGCCAGTTACACCATTAACGGCTCAACGTATATTGTGACAGCCAACGAAGGGGATGGACGTGAATACGGATTCGACACGACTCAAAAACAATGTGACCAATTAGGTTATCAGTGGGATGGCGACGAAGACCAAAGCGTCAGTGACTATGCCAATAACAAAGACTTTTGTATCGCTTATAGTGATGAAGTACGCGGCAAAAAACTCAATGTGGCGGCCGATCATCCGCTCGCCAGCGCACTCAAGGACAACACCCAGCTTGCACGCTTAAAAGTGATTAAGTCTGAAGGCGAGCTAGCTGCTAGCGATAATGTCCAAGCGTTTGGCGCACGTTCATTTTCTATTTGGAGTGATGCAGGGGAGCGAGTATTCGACAGCGGTGACGAATTTGCGACCGTTGTCCTAAGCCAAGAGAAAGCCCACTTCAACAGCACGAATGACAACAATCACTCTGCCGACGACCGCAGTGATGATAAAGGGGTGGAACCTGAAGCCATCGATGTCGCGACAATCAATGGCCGCGCATACGCGTTCATTGGTTTAGAACGTCACGGAGGCATCATGGTGTACGATGTCACTGAGCCCGCTCAAGCGAAATTTCTAAAGTACGTCAATAATCGCCACTTTGACGAACCAGTGTGCACCGAAGTAGACGACGGTGACTGTGACAATGAGGTCTATAACCCAAAAGCTGGCGATTTAGGCCCAGAATCCATTAAATACTTCACTCGCCAAGGTCAGCACTTTATTGCCGTTGGCAACGAAGTGAGTGGCACGACCTCGGTATATCGTATCGATTTCTAGAGCTTCATCCTATGTAGATCGGGGCTCCATAATCAATATGAGACTATAAAGCCTCTCTCCCCCTTGATGCCATTATCAAGGGGGCTATCACTCTCTTCTACCGTGACGATAACAAACCTGAATTGATAGCAGTCTTAGTTTTCTCTATAAAGCGCCCTCCTGTTTCTGACAACCACGGCGCCAATCATGCAAAAGCTTATCGACACCTTAAACTCCCAAGGTTATTACATCTGGGATGACTTTCTCTCTCCAGAGCAAGTAGACGCACTGAAAGCGTGTTTGCCTGAAAACTGGAAAAAAGCCTGTATTGGCCGAAACGATGAAGAAGTGCGAGAAAGCGCGATTCGCAGTGATAAGATCTGTTGGCTATCCAAGGATCTTGGCGAGCCTGTACAACAATTTTTAAGCAAGATGGAAATTATCCGCCAAGCCGCCAATCAAAACTTCTTTCTCGGCTTGTTTGAATACGAAGCGCATTTCGCTAAATATGAAAAAGGCGACTTTTATCAAAAACATTTAGACTGCTTTCGTGACAATGAAAACCGTCGCCTCACGACCGTATTTTATATGAATGATGAATGGTCAAAAGAAGATGGTGGTGACTTAGTCGTTTACGATCTTGATGACAACGAGCTCACTCGCATTACACCAAAATCCGGACGTTTACTGGTTTTCTTCTCAGAGCAATTTCCGCATGAAGTTCTTCCTACTCACCGTGAGCGATTTAGCATTGCTGGCTGGTTTAGAACGAATGGCGTGAAAGATAACCAACTCGATATTGCGAACTAGCATTTTTCCTCTCCTTTTCGACCTTCTACCCACAGCGGTCGAATTGGAGGCTAATCCACGGCAAAACAATGTCATGCTTTAATTGTAGGTTCACGTCCACACTGCTTAACTTTACGCCCAACTCTTTCATATCCTGCGCTTTCCACGCTTTTGGTTCTTTGGTCGCGAGCTCCTAACTTAAGCCGCTTACTTCTTACTTCTTACTTCTTACTACCTACTACTTACTACTTACTACTTACTACTTACTACTAAGTACTAAAACTGGTTACTCCAGGAGCCAGAAACTACCCCCTTCGGGCTATTTTCTCATTGTTATTGAGAAGTGTCCGCTAACGGATATTTCTTGTACTAGGTTGCTTTTATACTACTTGCAACATCAAGGCATGAGTACAAAACCTCGACAACGTAAGCGAAGCGAATACAAGGAGACTATACTTCAATGTAGAGCAGTATACTTCGTTATAAATCAGCCACTAGCGATGGTAGATTGTGATAGAGAAAACAGCGTTGATGAATAGTGGTGAGGAAAGCATGACCGACAATGTAGACAGTCAAAACCTAAGGTGGACGACGGAGCTTTCCTCGGCTTTAAAACAACAATTAGTCACACTTGCTAAGCGAAAACAGGTTGTAGAGCGGGATTTAGATAACTCTCGCCTCATTAATCAAGGCGTTAACTTTCTTGAACAAGGCACATTGGCGGTATGTATTCAAACACCAAACTTAAAAACCGCAAACTGTATTATTATCGGAAAAGGTGGTTGGTTTGGAAACTATATTGATAGTACATCGTCGTTGTCGTCATTTGTTTTTATTGAAATAGAACCATGCACAGTGGTGAACTTTAATAATGAACAATTAAGAAATATTGCCCACAGTAGTCATGAAATATACAAATGGTTTTATTCGCTCACCTTTGAATCACGAGCGAAATGGCTGCAAAGCCAACTTATAAACAGTGAAGCCCTTAACATTAGAGTGGTCTATCAGATCCTAGAAATTTTGGCGCACTTAGACAAACATCGAACCTGCAATGAAATAGCGCTCTCGCAACAGCAGCTCAGTGAAATGACGGGGATTGCTAGGCAACGGGTCAATGAAGTCATGAAACAACTTGAACGAGAGCACCTTGTCGAGCTTAATCGAAGTAAGATCATCATTAATGATGTTTCGCAATTATCAAACCAACTGGATGGTATTGACCTAAGTATTAGAGACCCTCGCCACTTTCTCTAATCACTAAATGACATTAAAGACGCCTATCAGGATGACACCTGAGGGCTGCGTATAACCATAGGAAAATAACATGCCATATATCTATTCAATCGAAATTAAGACCGATGCACAAGATGACGTAAATAAAAAATTTCGGGATAACCAATTAAAAGGGGAAGTCATTGTTGATGAAGTGGGCAATATTTATATTTGTCCACAAATCAGCAATAAGATCTGGTCTACGTCCCCTAAATCTAGCCAACTTACCACTGCATTTGACTCGCAATGGGATCAAGTGATTGAAGAGACATTAGATTATATGACCAGCCATTATTCCGTTACTGCGAACAGCCCAAAACCAAGATGGCGACATATCCTCAAACCATTTCGATGCCCAAGGATGGCTTTATATATCAAAAGCCGCGATCTTTTTCTCACTAAATGACCACGCTTTTGCCTCACCTTGCTTTTACCTTTTATTAACTCGAGAACAACACTATGCATAATTTTCGCTCATTCGACATTTTTGTACTGCTTACCACTAGCCTATTTCTTTATGGCTGTGGCGGTGGAAGCAGTGACGGCGGAGTCAACGTGACACCTGACATTGATGGATTCAAGGTGCGACAAGATCTGCATGTCTTTGATTATGTCTATAGCGGAAGTGACTTTTCAGTAGCGCATGTCGTTGCCTACAGCAATGAAAACCACCAGCAAACCCTAACTGAACCACACATATTGTTTAGTAGCAGTGCGCGCTCAACGATTTCTTACTATTTTGATACGTTAAACAATCAAGAAATCACCATTGCACTGCTTGACCGCAATACACAACTCGTGAAAGCAAGCACGCAAATTATTGCCGACGCAGAACAACCTTATTGGGTCTTTGCTTTTGGCGATAGCAGCACTAATAACTATTCACTGTATACCGTCCAAAGACCGGTTGTGACTCAATCTGAACAGACGGTACCCGTATTTGTCATCGATGCGTCTACGCCTAATCAACACACTGCATCGGACCTTTATCTCAATGGCACTCAAATCATCCAAGGGCTTGAAGGAAAAACACTGTCACAACCACTGACTGTGCCAAAGCACGCAGGAAGTTTAACACTAGAATTGAAAAGAGAAGGACAGCCAAGTATTCAATGCCTTAATGTTCAATCGACTAATTATCAAGCGATTGATAATACCTATGTTAACTGGGAAGAAAGTGCCTGGTTAATTGTCTTTTCACCAGACCGTCATTGCCATATGAAACCCATCAATTGGCAATAAATTAATTATGGGTAATAGACTATCTAAGGCAGGAGCAAATACTACCCGACACGAATAGTGCCCATCGGCTCTTGCCGGGTAGGTGTCTGATACCGTGATACGGTTAATCAGCTTTAGGTTTGACCTTGAACTCCAACACGTTGAGTGCACAGACATCAATACAGCGCCCACAACTGATACAGTCCTGACTCATCACACGGCGATCGCCTTCCTTAAGGGGCTGTCTAAGCACCTCTGGTTCAGGGCAGACGTTGTAACAGTCCATGCACTTGGTGCACGCTTCTCGATGCGTTGCTTTTATGCGAATCACACTCTTACGACCAATGACGCCATAAGTGGCGCCAAGCGGACAAAGATGCCCACACCAACCGTGCTCAACCAGCACTAAATCTAGCAAGAACACTAGTACGATAAGTATCCACCCCGCCCCCATGCCAAAGACTAGCCCGCGATGCAGCGTCGCAACCGGGTCAACCCACGCCCATAACAATGAACCCGAGGCAGCACTGCCGAGTAAGATAACGGGGATCAGCCAATAGCGAATCTTTGCTGACCATTTATAACTGGCTTTAAAATTTAGCTTTCTTCTTAACCATGCCGCCAAATCCGTCACCAAATTTAACGGACAAACCCATGCACAAAACGCTCTTGGCGCAATGACCATATAAAACACAACGACAATAGCCACGCCTATTAAGGCATTCACTTCCGGCCAATGCCCGGTTGCTAGAGTTTGCAGGACTAATAATGGATCGCTTAGCGGGATGGTATCAAATAGCAGGCTCGACGAGAGGTTACCTTTCAGCACACCCCATGTAGGGCCAATCATAAAGAGGGCAATAATAGACAACTGACAGACACGCCTTAGCAATAAAAAGCGATGCGCTTTCCACCAGCCCAGTTCACGAACTGCGTCTTTACCGGCATCTTTTGCGAGATTTTTAGCCATGCTTATTTTCTCCCATCATTGATGCGAATATGCTCACTTGGCGCAATGTCTGGTGTTTCAGGGAACGTACCATCACGAAGCTCGACATTCTCTTCCCAACCAAGCTGATAATGATCCCCCATATGACCTTTCGCGAGTTCGATCGGTACTACTTTGATCACTGGAACTTCCGTAATACAAGCTTGCTCGCACTTACCACATCCGGTACACGCGTCTGAATGTACTGTGGGGATAAACTTTGCATGGTAGCCCGTACGCTGATTGCGTATCGGCTCAAGTGTTATTGCCTCATCAATCAGAGGGCACACCCGATAACACACATCACAGCGAAGACCTTGCCAATTCAAACACTCTTCGTGATCTATCAATACTGCGAGCCCCATTCGAGAGTCATCAATATTGGTCAACGCATGATCGAGCGCACCGCTCGGGCATGCAACAACACAAGGAATGTCATCACACATCTCACAAGGGATATCTCTTGCAGTAAAGTAAGGGGTGCCTGAGGCAACAGGCGACAGTAAGGTCGCTAATTTAAGCGTATCATAAGGGCATGCTTGAACGCACAAGCCGCAGCGTAAGCAGGCTTCATCAAACCTATTGCCTTCCAGCGCACCTGGTGGGCGGATAGGCACGCCCCCGCTTGTTTTTGCTTGACCTTGTTTAGACTGTAAACCCAGTAATGTAGCGGCAGCGCCAACACCGACTGCGGTTCTGGTGGCATCTCTTAGAAATCGTCGGCGACTTTCCGAGGTTTTCGAACGTGACATCGCATTTGCCTCAACCAAGCCCACCCATACAAGCGAGCTATACGTTTAACTCATGCCATAAATCTAATGTGATTTAATTCGATTGACATCACTCTTTTTGGTAATACATCCGGTTGCTTGATTTACATCAAGCTAACTAAGTGGCGCCGATCACATCACCAGTATTTACCGACAATACAAGTTAACTATATCCAGTATACAAATTAACTATAGCCAGTTATAAAGATGTATTACCCGTAAACAAAATGGGACGCTACGCTGTTTTAACATTGTCGCTTTTACTAGGCTTCGGTGCATCCGTGATTTTCTTTGTACCAAGATCAACAACATCACTATTGGGAAGCTCAGCCGTTTCACCAAAAAATTTTCCCCCAGGATCAATACTAAGATTGTTGCTCCACACTTTTCCCTTTACTCTTCCATTCGACAAAATCTGAATATGGTCAGCGTGGCAATCCCCTTCAAACAATCCATTGATAATAATATGTTTAGCAAAGACCTCGCCTTTCACTCGCCCAGACTCCGCGATGATAATGGCACCTTCGACATTGACTTGCCCCTCTAAGAAACCATCAACCTGAATATCATTTTCTAGTTTGAGTTTTCCGCTAATAGTACAGCCTTTGGCAATGAGAGTTGTAGTTGTTGCGCGGCTCGTTGTTCCACTGTTTTTACTAAAGATTCCCATCGTATTCCTCGTTCTTTTTCAAAGATTTCTTCAAATTCGTTTACCCCCCAATCCACAAATGGTTTTGGGTCTAGCGCTCTGCCAACAAACCTCACTTCGTAATGAAGATGCGGACCAGAAGACAAGCCACTGTTTCCTGAAAGTGCAATCAATTCGCCTTTATGGACAAACTGACCATTTTTCACCTTAAAGCTCTTCAAGTGCGAATAAGAGCTAGAAAAGCCAAATGCATGCTGAAGGCGTAAAAAATTGCCTGAGCCTTTACGGCTTTTCCTTGTAACCTCAACCACTCCATCAGCAGGCGCATAGATTTTTGTTCCCGTATTCACTGCAAAATCCAGTCCCCGATGCATCTTAGCTTTTTTAGATACGGGATGAATTCGCTTACCAAACTGCGAGGAAATACGCTGCTTCCCCACTGGGGAACCGCTCGGTATTTGCGTCAGCATTGTCATACGCACGTTTGAATGAATCGCTGCCGTGTCTAAGCGAGAATCCAGCTCATGCACGCTGCCATCTTGGGCAACACCGAGCACATTTTCCAACTCAGATAGCCGCTCGGAAACATGGGTAATCCTATCCTCACGTTCGGATAGATCTTGCTCTAAGGCCTGTTTTAACTGCTGCAAATTAACCAGTTCATTTTCCATGCTCTGAGATTCATTGGTCAATTCTGCCTGTTTCAATTGCGCATCATCGACACTATTGTACAAATGCCAAATAAGGAGCAACGCAGACACTACGCTAACTGCGGTGACACTGGCTAAACTTTTAAGGCTGCGCCGCATCCGTTTACTCAATTGCCAATGCGTTGAGCCATTAATGGTTGAAATTGATATGGTTAGCTGGTCTTTCATGTACGAGTCTATCTTTTCCATGACTGAGAATAACAAGGCTAAAGGAGGCACGACCACAGCGTGCGATGTCACGACTAGCGGTGACATTGGCTATTAATTTACGCAATCGTGTTGCTTGGTACTAGTCTAAAGAAATTGCGAAATGTCAGGACGTGACTTGGTGTCAAATAATTAATGAAAATAATAAGTTAGCCTTAATATCCTAGCCAAATGAACCGCCCTCCCCTCCATTTAGATAACAGGGGTAAGCCTCAACACCCTCTGTTATTGGACAATACATCCATCCGTTTCAGATTCAATAGGCTGTACACCCTCTGTCATCACCGTCCGTAAATGATTAATTAAAAATCAGCCTCACATCATAACTTCATGAAAATTAGCTAGAAAACAGCAAGAAGGCTTCTAATATTGATAGTATAACGACACAAGAAGGTCTTAATATGAAACGGTTATTTCTCGTCATCTTGCCATTGATATTCGCGCTACTGGGCTGCCAATCTGAAGAAAAAAACAAAGCACTAGGCACGCTTGAGCGAGATAGAATCACCTTTTCTGCTACTGCCAGTGAGATTATCCGTGAACTGCCCATTCGCGAAGGCAGTCTCGTCACCACTGGGGATGTGCTTGTCAAACTGGATACAAAACGCCAAGAAGCCATCCTTGCTCATGCTATCGCCGAGCAAGCTAAAGCGAGTGCCTACTTACTTCGCTTAACCAATGGAGAACGACCCGAAGACATTGCCGCCGCCCAAGCAAAAGTGGACATGGCACAAGCACGTTTGACGGAAGCGCAACAAAACTATTCTCGGGCATCAGAACTGGTACGTAAAAAACTCGCAAGCCAATCACAAAAAGATCAAGCCGTCGCGAACCGCGATGCAGCAAGGGCAGAGCTGAACTCCAGCCAAGAAGAGTTTTCTAAACTTACAGCAGGGACTCGCCCAGAAGACATTACTCAAGCAGAAGCTGCCTTAGCCGCAGCCAATGCAGAAGTGGCGCTACAAACTCAACAACTTGACGAACTGACCATTACTGCAACCCGTAATGGCGTACTAGATAACCTTCCCTACAACCTTGGCGAACGCGTCCCTGTTGGGGCATTTGTTGCCGTGGTTCTCGCTGACCGTATTCCCTACGCACGAGTCTATGTTCCGGCTTCCGTTCGAGTTAACTTTATTCCCGGTCTTGAGGTCAACGTTTATGTTGACGGGATCGAAGAAGCACTGATCGGCAAGGTTCGCTGGGTTGCCTCGGAACCTTCCTTTACGCCTTACTATGCGCTGACGGAAGATGAACGATCGCGCTTGATGTACCTCGCGGAAGTTGACCTTGGCAGCCAAGCTGAGCTTCTACCAAGTGGTGTCCCTGCTCAAGTTGATTTAGAAGGGTTGAAATAAATGTCTGAACTCGCGGTTTCGGCGCAAAACATGGTGAAAAAATTTGGCCACTTCACGGCTATCAATAACATTAACCTATCAATACCAAAGGGCAGTATCTATGGTTTTCTCGGCCCCAATGGCTGCGGTAAATCAACCACAATTCGTATGCTTACTGGGCTACTTAAACCCACTGCCGGTGAGATTGAAGTATTAGGCTTGAGTATTCCTGAGCAATCGGAAGCGCTGCGACTCAAAATAGGTTACATGACCCAAAAATTCTCGCTCTATGATGACCTCACGGTAAACGAAAATTTGCAATTTATCGGGCAGACCTTTGGGATGACTGCGCAGCAGCGTAAACAACGTCTGGACGAGCAACTCACGGTCTATGGATTAAGGAACCTTCAAAAACAACGCGTCAATGGCATGAGCGGGGGACAAAAACAACGGCTCGCCTTAGCGGCTGCCACGATGCACAAACCCGAATTGCTGTTTTTAGATGAACCCACCTCAGCGGTCGATCCTGAGAATCGTCGAGAATTCTGGGAGCAACTGTTTGATCTTAGTGATCAAGGCACCACTATCCTCGTCACGACGCACTACATGGACGAGGCTGAGCGCTGCCATCGGCTAGCCATCATGGAAGCGGGTGAAATGCGCGCCGATGATGAACCAGAAATTTTGATGAACAATATGGGGGTCAATATCATCGAAGTCAAAGCCAACCAACTTCGTGCCTTGAAAGAAAAAGTCCTGCAAAGACCCGAGGTACGTTCTGCCGCTCAGTTAGGGATCCGCCTACGTATTTTAATTAACCAATCCGTTGTGGATCCTATCGGCTGGTTACGTAGCCAATTTCCTGAACTTCAGCACGCCGAACTGACGCCCGCGAGACCAAGCCTTGAAGACGTCTTTGTCTCGGTAACAGGAGAGGGAAGACAATGAAAAGCCTATCTCGAATAAGCGCCATCATGGTGAAAGAAATTCGTCAGTTATCACGCGACCGAATCACCTTTGGTATGGTTGTCATGATCCCTCTCATTCAATTACTGCTTTTTGGCTTTGCCATGAATACTGATGTCAGAAACATTCCCATCGCGATTGTCGACCAAAGTGGTTCTGTTCCTGGAAGAATCATCACCGAAGCGATTAAAGTGACTCAAGTCGTCACGGTTAAAACCCAATACGCGACAGTTACTGAAGCAGAAGCCGCCATTAAAAAAGGCGTGGTTCGTGCCGCCCTAATTCTCCCTTCTGATTTAGGACAGCGCATTACCCATCATGACATACTAGGCCAATGGCTGGTCGACGGATCCGACACCATGATCAGCTCGGCATTACTTTCACTTCAAACTATGCCGATTAAAGCTTTTTCTATTGCAGGCTATCAGCCAAACCAAGCTAAAACCTTTGAGGCAACGCTCCTCTACAACCCCAGCCGTCGTTCCGCTGTAAATATTGTTCCTGGACTTCTCGGCGTCATTTTAACAATGACGATGATTTTATTTACCAGTGCAGCAATCGTTCGAGAGCGTGAACGCGGAAACTTAGAGCTGTTGATCACCACACCTATTCATTCTCTTGAATTAATGGTGGGAAAAATCGTCCCCTATATCTTTATTGGACTGCTTCAAATCTTTATTATTCTTGGACTTGGTTACGTTATTTTTAATGTCCCAATCAATGGCGCTCTTAGTCAAATATTGCTCGGCAGTTTACTCTTTATTGCCGCCAGCCTCACGCTTGGTCTGGTCATTTCCACCATCGCACAGACTCAGCTACAAGCCATGCAAATGACCGTGTTCATTTTGCTGCCCTCCATTTTGCTGTCCGGTTTTATGTTTCCCTATGAAGCCATGCCAGCAGCTGCTCAGTGGGTCGCAGAAGCGCTCCCTGCCACCCATTTTATGCGCATGATTCGTGGCATCATTTTGCGCGGCGCCGATTTAACCGATGTTTGGAGAGACTCGCTTTGGTTGGTATGCTTCACGGTAGTAGGGATGGCCGTCGCGGCGTCTAGATTTAAAAAAAGCTTGGATTAACCGCTGGTTATATCGCCCTATTTTCAGCCCACTATTTTGCTGCCCGCACGAAAAAGGCAGTGCGATATCGCACTGCCTTTAAAATTTTTATCGTCGCGACGTAAACCGCGATTCAATAACGCTTAGAAGTTAAACGTTACACCCGCACGGATACGGTTTTCTGTTTTATTCTCTAGAGTAGCGCGGTTGTGATACGTTTTATCTAGGATTTGATAATCTACGTACGGTGCCCAAGATTCAAAGCCTGTGTACTTAACTTGGAACGTGTGTTCCCACTTCGTATCAGCTTGGTCAGTACCAATGCTGTTCGAGTATGCGCCGCCATCTTTTTGATTGATGTACGCTGGGTTATATTCTAGGTTGAAGTCAGAAACGTTGTAACCAATCCAAGCGTCAACTTGGTTAGTGTCGTTTGTTTTAACACCTGGAGTATTGCTGCTTGTCGCCGCTTGGTAACGGTAACGTGCTGCCGTGTAGAAGTTACCTGTTGCGTAAGTCGCTTTTAGGTATGGACGGTATTCTGTGTGGTCTGAACCATTCCAGTATACGAAACCAGGAGTCAACGTAACGTTATCGTTGATTGCCCAGTTGTAGTTAAGCTCTGTTTCAAATGCTGCAACGCTTTTACCAGAATTGCTGAACAGTTTATCACCTTGAGCTTGTGTACCTTCAAGGTGGATCTGCCAATCTTCTGCAAAATCAAAACCCGCACGTACACGAGTTTCGTAAGTTTTTGCTTCTGTCTTGTATGCGCCACGAACGTCAACATAAGTTGCGCTTGCAGGAAGAGCAACAGCAGCAACTAGCGTTGCTGCTAGAGTCAGTTTTAAAGTTTTCATGATAAAGCTCCGTATAGAACAGGAATGCCAACGGCATCAGATTTAACGTGCTAACAACAAGGCCACTGCCAAGCATCCTTGATTGCAACACTAAACGCAGCTCAGAATATTGTTTTGTTCCCTTGCAATGTCATGAAAGTGTCAACAGAAAAGTTTAAGTGATAAGCGTCACAAGAAAAGCAGCGAAAGGTGACTGATTGAACACAAAATAAACCCAAAAATATAACATGGCCACAATAATGAATCATAAATGATTCAAGATAAGTGACAGAAAAATAATTTGTTTCAATTATGATTGAATGTCAACTATTTTAAGTAGTTAGCAATTATCGGGCACTGATGACGACTATTTGCCAAATGTCTGTTGGTAATTGGAGTAGCTACTAGAAAAACTCGGTTCTATAGACTCACTTGAGGACTCATGCTCTACAGCAGAGGTCATCTTTGACAAATCACGAGCTGAAGTATCATCGTCAGCCATCGGTGTTTGATTGTGTTTCGTGCTCATTTGGCTCTCATTGCAGGAACTAGATGCTGGGTTGTCCAGATTCTCTCTCTCCTCGCCTAACTTATCTTCCAATTCAAATAACGGCAATTGACGTTTATATAGCTTATTCAGGGCTTTGATGAGTGAGTGCTTGACCATTGAACTTAATTGCAGCTTTTTTAGCACCGGTTTTGCCAACGACTGCAATCCAACCACCGAATCCACTCCCAGTGTCGAACCAACACTATCACGCACTGCTTTGGCGGGCTCATACCCTAAATGCGCCGACATAAAGAGCCAGATATAAGCAATGGCCGCACCGTTAGGCGCAATATCTCGCCACGCTTCGCCAGCAAAAAACATCGCTTCTACGCTGCCTTTTTCCGCCGCTCGTTCTAACCAGTAACAACCGCGTTCAGTACTTTGCTCTACGCCCACCCCTTTTAGGTAGTTAAGTCCAAGCTTGGTCATGGCTTCTGTATTTTGTTTCTCTGCGCCTTGCACGAACCATTGCGTCGATTGCTTTGGGGAAGGCAGCGGGTTATCTGGTGATACGCTCCAATCGCCCATAAAAAGCATCGCTTCTAGGTTGCCCTCTTGCGCCACCTCTTCAATCACCGCAATACCTTTAGGAATATTGCACTCCACACCTCGTCCATACACCAAGGCTTTCGCTGCCTCAAACTTCGCGTGTAAATCGCCTTCTGCTCCAGCAATGCACAAACGCCAGTAATTGGCTTGCTCACGAAGCACCATATCTTCGCGTTTAGACTCACTTAAACGAACCATGCCATACATACCAGTGATATTGTCTAGCTGCGCGGCTTTTTGATACCAATACAAGGCTTCTTGGATGTTTTTCCGTTCGGCTTCTTTCGCTAAAAAGAGCATGGTTGGTGTATGACCGGTTTCGGCTTTGAAAATTCGATCTTTTCGCTCTTGCTGTCGAGCCTTTTCAATCGTCCGCCGATACGCTGCTTCTCGTGCAATGCGTTCTTGCTCTAATCGCTTTTTTCGAATAGATAAGGAAAACATCCAAACAAACGCCAAAATGAGCGAAAGGCTTGTTGCACCGATAGCGATAGAAAGTGTCGACATAAAATAGAAAGCTCATTAAGTGTAATTACTTAGTTATAGTAACGGCAGGTTTACCATTAAATGAAGCATCTTTGACGATCCGCCACACGGTTTTACATCTTTTCCCCTGTAATTACTCAATCCAAAGCCAAAACGACACTTTAACCCTTGCCCAGCGACAAATTCTAGACCCTGTAAATAATTCTAAGCAATAAAAAACCCCGGAACACAAGTCGCTTTGGGCGATGCATGCGCTATCCGAGGCTTAACAATATCAAGCTATCTATTTTTTGTTGTTAATTGCCTTCACAAACACTTCTTGTGCCCCTTCGATATTTAGGGCTTTAGCTTCATCAAGTAAGCTGAGTGCTTTCGGGATGTTGTCTTCTGCAACGGCTTTTTGGATAGCGGACGTATAATATTCCGAACTGGTTGCGGCCTCTGGAACATACTCTTGCGCTTTAACGACACGCTGAGTCACAAAATCATTCGCAGTAACTTTAACTTTAACCTTGCCATACAAGCTATGTTCGATACTTGGATCTGGAATTACTGGAGGGACTGTACCCTTCGTTTCAGCAAAAATCTTCGCGGGATGAGTCACCGTTGAGGTGCTGTCTAATGATTGCTTGGTTGTGTAAACCAAAATATATATTTTGGTTGTGCCTATTTTAGGGATGACATTCATTGTCACCGCGAACTTATTCGGATCAAGCATTTTGCTTTGCTGATACTCAAATTGTTCGAAATTATTTTCAGCTAATAGGTTACCTAAATTATCGGTAATCTTGACTGAAGAAGCGTATAGGCTCTGCTCATTTTCTACTAAGGTTTGTACTTCAATATCTAAACTACCACGAGTACCGTCAACGACTAAGCCCATGATAGGTCCAGCGCTATTACCTTCAAGTAAAAGCTGTGAACTTTCATTTATGTTAGCTTCAATATCAACCGGTAAGTTCAAGTCCATCCACTTGATTTTATCCACGCTAGTCACAACTTGTTGCTCAGGCTCGACAGAGTTCGACACCTCCTGCGTGCTCGAACAGCCTGCAATCGCAACTGTTGTCAAAATCGGTAACCACCAAAACTTCATGAACATACCCCTACTTCTGTTATATCAATACAGCCAGAGAACTCTGGCTGTATTACTTTTTATGCTAATACGTTACGTATTACCACCAAGCTTCAACTTGAACACCAACCATGGTTTCTGCTTTATTGCCGTTGGTATCTTCTTGTACTTTATCACCCGAGTAGTGTGATACGTAAGCACGAATAGAAGGACGAGCCCAGAAGTTTGAACCTGCGTTCCACTCTTGCGCCAGTGTCACCTTCGTTAGGTCTTTCCACTCACCTGAATCTGTTGTCATCAGGCTAGAAGTACGTCTTTCATTGGCATAACCAACTTCAAGCACTGTCGCTAAATGGTCATTCCATTTGTACCCAGGGCGAATAACCGCGTTATAAAAATCGGTTTTACCATCAAGATGAGTAGTCTTTGATGTCGTTTTATCGATATCTTTTGAGCCATAGATGAATGAGTAACCCATGTTCCATTTTTCTTGCTCAATCACACCCCAATCGATGAAACGATAGCCTGTACCTTCAACTGCATTCATTCCTTCACCAGCGTGGTTATCAAAACCACCAACCGCTAGACCATCAGTGCCATACTGAACGATAAACTTGTTGAAACCACCAAAGAAGTTACCTTGAGTATGTTCAAACGTTAATAGCATGCCGTTGTTGTCAGCCAGATCGCCATCCCCTGCAGAGCCTGCATTTGCTGAATCTTTCTGAGCATCAGTTAACGATGTTGTCCCGTAAATGAAACCTAAATCAATAGAGCCATCTTTGTTTGCTTCAATACCCGCTAGACGGAAATCTGCTTTATAAGCACGCTTCCAATTATCACCTACGCAGTCACCATTACCATTTACGCCTCCTAAGCCACAACTGTAGTCGCCTTGCCAATCTTCCGCAGACGATGTAATTGCAGCAGAGAAATTACCGATACCTGTATCAATATTTTCAACACCGGCACCGTAACCTGAGTTATTCAAGTAATAGAAATCTAGAATGTGAATATCTTTACGTTGGTAAAAACGCTTACCCGCCCAAATGGTGTAATTCTCAAAATCGCCTTTAGCATAGGCTTCACGAAGGGATGTATTACCGCTGTCCCAAGGACCGCCATCGCCAACACGTTGCATTGAGTTACCCTGACGGTCAACGTTACCTTCTTTGGTCGCATAAGACATACGTGTATAGATTGAGAACGCCGTATTACCTTCGTTGTACACTTCTTTACCTAAGCCAATCTCAGCGTAAGTATCAACCTCATCACCAAGACGACCAACAGCGTGACCGCTACCGCCGTTACCATATGAAGCAGCCGCGCCACCATCAGCATTCATGCCGATACCTGCACGCATGTAACCATTGAATTGTAAATCACCCGCAAAAGCGGAACCTGACGCTAGTACACCAACCACTGCAGCAGCGATTACACTTACTTTTTTCATTAGAAAACTCCGTTTAACTTATTGTTATATTCATTCTTGTCGAGGGCTATGGAGGCAGTACCACGCCCTCAACACTTGAAATATCGGTTTTAGGGTCCCGAGTTCATTGAACGAAATGAACATTAACGAAGTCATAGGTGAAACACGTCCTCCACCTTAGTTTTATAAAGGGGGGGATGAGAGAGGATGAGAAAAATAACCGTACGTCGTTTCTTTTGCCCTGATCACATATTTAGGGGGGAGTAGTATGGATATTGGTAATGTATTGACGCGCAAAGTACGCTTTATGTCACTTTTCTTAACGAATTCGCAAAATTAGTGAAATAAAATTACATTTAAATTTCTGTGATCTAGGCTTGACCTAAAGTTGACAAACCTATTAACTGTTAAAAACAAATACTGTCAGCAACAACTAAAAAGTAAAATAACGCTTATGACAAAAATTCAGTCAAGTCCTTACCCTTTAGGGGCTTCTTTAGATAGCAAGGGATGTAATTTTGCTATTCATGCGCCAGATTGTGAACAAATCAAGCTGGCGATATTTAATGGCGATGATTCCTATCAGCTATTCTCTCTCGATGAAGAATATGCAAGTATCAAATACACTCGCGTTGAGGGGATAAATGCGGGTCAACGTTACAATTTCGTTATCGAGAAGTCAGATTCACTTCAGTTTATCTCCGATCCTTATGCAAAAGCACTGGATAAGCCCCTGCATTACATTCCTCCTTTCGATGATTCCAAGAGCTCACTATTGCCGAAATGTATCGTCGTTGACGATAACTTTGATTGGCAAGACTCAACGTCACCGCGAATCCCTCGTGAAGAGATGATTTTGTTTGAAACTCATGTAAAAGGGCTAACCAAACTCAATGAGCGCGTACCCAAAGAACATCAAGGGAAGTATTTAGGGCTCATTAGTGACGATATGTTGGCGTTTTATCGCGAGCAAAACATAACCTCACTGCAATTATTACCCGTCGCAGCATGCATGCATGAACCTCACCTGCTCGATATGGATAAGGTCAATTACTGGGGCTACAACCCTTACGTATTTATGGCGCCCGACCCAAGATATGCAAACGATGATGCCGTTATTGAGCTAAAAACTGCCATTCGAACGCTTCACCAGCACGGCATTGAAGTTATTTTGGATGTAGTTTACAACCACACTGCGGAAAGTGGCGATAATGGCCCAGTCTTCAACCTGAAAGCACTGGATCACCAATTTTACCTCAAACATGGTGAATACTTCGCCAACTTTACTGGTTGCGGCAATACCGTTGATCTTAACTATCAGCCGGCGCTGAATCTTGTTATGGACACACTTCGGTATTGGGTAGAAGAGTTTAAAGTTGACGGATTCCGCTTCGATCTTGCGGCGACATTAGGGCGAAATGGTGACAACTTTAACCAAGATGCGGCATTTTTTAGGGCTGTCGCTCAAGACCCAACTCTGAAACAAACAAAACTCATCGCCGAACCGTGGGACATTGGACCAAATGGCTATCAAGTGGGCAATTTTCCATTTGGCTGGAATGAATGTAACGACCGCCTGCGTGATATCACGCGTAGCTTTTGGCGTGGGGATCAAGGGTATTTGAAAGAGTTTGCGACGCGTATTATGGGCTCTCGCGACCTATACAGTGCTGCTAATTGGCCATATAAGCTCACCGTCAATTACATCACTTATCACGACGGTTTTACCATGCAAGATCTCGTTTCTTATAAGCATAAGCACAACGAAGCCAATGGTGAAAATAATCGTGATGGTCATGGTGATAATCGCTCCGACAATTATGGCGTTGAAGGCGCGACTGATAACCCGATCATTTTAGCTACTAGGGAAAAGCAAAAGCGAAACTTTATGGCAACGCTGTTATTTTCTTTTGGTATCCCGCACATTTTGACGGCCGATGTCCTGTCTCACTCTCAGAAAGGCAATAATAACGCTTACTGTCAAGATAACGAATTAAGCTGGTTAAATTGGGAGCAAAGCACAGCCAAACAGCACTTTAAAACTTGGCTCGCAAATATGATCGTTGCCCGTCAACAATACATGGTGCCGTTTATTCGAGCGTTCAGCGGAGAAAACCGCAACAACAACCGAATATTTTGGAGCCGTGTAGACGGTAAGTTAATGAGCATGGAAGATTGGAATCGACTAAGCAGTGTCGCTCTTCACCTTGGGATAGGCAAAGACGGCGATGAAATGCTCTATTTAATTAACCAAACCAAAGCACCTGCACGCTTTTCGCTCCCCAACGACAGAAATCAATGCTGGAAAACTATTTGTGATACCCACATTGCGGAATCTGAAGTAGGACATGCTGAAGGTGAAATTTTGCAAGCGCCGATGTCGATGGCAATATTATATTTTTCACCTAGCCAATAAGAATATTATTTAATTTCAACAAAAGAGTCTAAATTTTAGACTCTTTTGTTTTAATGAACAAAACAAAGTAGTAATGTCATCGAAAAGTGTAATATTCCTTTGAAAAATACCGACTACCAATAGTAATATCAGGTACTTGCTCAATCAGTTGAATAGTATATGTTTTTACCAAAATTATTATTACGGGTATTTCGTCCATTTTGCTTTGCTCTTATTGCTACCCTATTTTTCGTCTCCTATCAACAATATCAACGCTCGCAAGATCTCGCGATAGAACAATCTCAATCCAATGTTAAAATGGCATCGGCGTTAGTTTGGGCACAAATTGAAGCCACATTTGGCAAGGTAGACCTATTGCAAAATAACGCTAATTCTTCTCATTTTAATGCGTTAGCTAACGACGTTCTCTCTAATACTTACCTATATAAAAATGTTGTGCGCTTTAATCCCAGTAGCAAACTCTATCAACCGGTGAACGGAGCACCTATTTCCTCAAACATCATTAGTACTATCCAATGGCATGAGTACAAAGCGACCTCTAAGACTTACGCGGTATCCAGTATTTATCAAAAGGAAAATGGTTTTTGGGTCTTTGCAATTAAACAAGCGAACAACGTCAATGAGAACGAAGTATGGATAGAATTTGATGTCCAACACACGACCCAATACTTGGCGAACTTAAAAACGTTAAAGAATGGCTACGTGTTTGTCATTGATGCCGAAACTGGGCGCCTAGTATTCCATCCAAACCCATTACGAATTGGTTCACCTTCCATTAGCTATGCTGGCGGATTAAAAGCGCAATTAGATCTCGCGGAAAAGCGAGGAACCTACGAACACTACTCTAATCCCTTACAAGTCGCATCGCCCTCTATCGGCTTTACTGGCGGACTCAAACAGCGACTCAACCAAGAAGAAAAACGGGGCACCTACGAGTATTATTATAATGGCCAATACAAAGTCAGCGTTTTTGATGCGCATAATCCAATGAACTGGGTGTTTGTGTCGGGCACCAACCGAGCAGATATCCTCTTCACCTCGTACCAAATATCATTGACCGCTATCGTGTTGCTATCACTGCTATTTTTGATACTTTCCATTAACTATATTACTTTCCAGCTCAATAAATCACTGGCAAAACTCAACACCTCATCTGACATTTCTAAATTTAAACAAGATCTTAAGTCAGTGTTTAACCAGTTTACCTTTCATAAAGGCGTACAACTTTGCCTCTATGACAGTGAGTCTAGTAACTTTAAGACTATCGATTTTCACGGCAATAGTCAGGTCATCCATCATACGGACGTCTTACCAACGGTGTTAACGCGTAGAGAACTCAACTATTCATATAATACAAAGTTAGATATTGTCGCCCAAAAACTACAAATTAGAGGTCGTCACTACACCTTACCTTTGTATCAAAGAGAAACATTAATAGGCGTTATTTACCTTAAGAGCTCATTCTTCGCATTTGGGGGAGTGTTGCGTGCTATTAGAGATTTTTCTGAAGTTGCCTTGTCAAATTTACTGTTGTTCCAAAAACTACACAGTAAAGACGCCTTAACGGGGCTCAACAACAAACAAACCATGCGCAATGCGATCCTGTTACATTTCCGAAATAGTAACGCAGTTTTTGCTTTAATTGATATCAAGGGACTTAGTGACATTAACCAGCAGCACGGCAATATGCTAGGAGACGCTGTCATTTTGTACGTCGCCGATATGATTAAGCGTAACTTCAAAAAGCCAAATGCCATTTGTCTTGCTCGTGATGAGAATGGCGGCTTTGCTTTACTCTTTGACGCCAGTAGTAGAGACGACGCAGAAAAACAATTGGACTGGTTGCGACAATTAGTTGAGAAACAACCACTCTATATGCATGATAAATGGATACAAACATCCATTACTATTGGTGCCACAGAAATTGGTACTGCAGGAGTGGCAGATACGCCTGACGCAGTGAATAGTCGAGCCAAGCAAGCGTTAACACAAGCAAAACTAAAAGGACGTAATATCGTCTGTTTTTACCAGTAATCACGTCGTTTGCCTTCTGCCATTAGGATGAGTGCTGGTTTCTGTAAAGAAATGATGGGACTGAATAGCTAAGGCTAACCATAAAACAGCAAAGACTTATCAGTTCTTCTGATAAGTCTTTCTATGCGTCAATAGGGAGGAAATTAAACTAGAACACGCCGAGCATTTCACAAAGGTACTTTGCAGCCGGCCCTAATCGTGCGTTTGACTTCCAAAGCACATCCGCGGAGTTCAGCATTTCATAGCGTTGGAATTCTGGTCTGAAGTCGATCAATGTGCCTAATGCTTGCTTTTCAACAATGAAATCTTTCGGCACGATAGCCCAGCCAATTCCCTGTTCAACCAGCTTAATCACGTCTTCTTGATCGTCTGCTTGCCAAATATCTTGTGAAAACGCACCTTGAGCGTTCAACACCGGGTTTTGCATCATGCTACGACAAACAATTTGTCTTTCGCCGATTAAGGTTTCATTACTCACTTGCGTCATATCAGCAAAAATAGAGTCTGGGCTGCAAATACATACCCACTCAATATTAGCAATAGAGACAAAATCTAAACCCTCTGGCACCGCGTCAGCTGCGATATTGAATCCAAGTTCGATATCGTCATTAGAAATTGCGGCCGTAAGCTGATGAGCACCGAGGCGAGATACATCCACATGAGTAAATGGAAACCGTTGTGACATTTTCTCAATCGCGGACTCAAGCAAGCTAAATGGCAGTAGCGGATCAATAGCAATTCTTAACGTATCTTCGACATTCTCTACACTTGCTCGGGAGTAATTGCGAATTCGCTCTGCTTGTCGCAACAGCACTTTTGCCTGTGAAAGCATCCGCTCCCCTTGAGGGGTGAGCTTGGGATACTTAGTACTTCTATCGAACAGCGTAATGCCGAGATCAACCTCGAGATTATTCACTCCAATACTTACCGAGCTTTGGCTTTTTCCGAGATGTCTCGCCGCTGCAGAAAAAGAACCTTGTTCTGCGGCTGCAACAAATGCCACTAGCTGCTCAATATTCAGCATATTCAACCCTTTGAATCACTTATTAATAACCATGTCAATCGTAAAACAATAGCACAATAATTGCACCAAACTTATAACTCGAACTAATACAACCGACAAACTCAATTAATCGGAGGGATGAATCAATTAAAACGCTTCACCAAATCGAATATAGAAACTCGTGTTGCCCATTTTAGACACAGCCACATCAGCACCTATCGAAAATCGTTCTTTTGCGTTCAACAAATAGCGAACACCCACCCCTGCACTCGGGATAACGTCTGATTTCACACTATATAACGCCCCTTTATACTCATTCTTAACCATTGCAACACCAGCAAAAGCCACGCCACTCCATAATGTTGAGAACTTACGGCGGTATTCAACTTCAGCCTGATACATCGCACTACCACGATATTTATTCCAATCAGCGCCTCGTAAATCCGGTGTGACGAATTCATATTCCGGAGTGTCTCCAAGCATTTCTTTACCAATAACTCGATAAGCGAACACATCCTCACCCACTGGAAAGTACTGACTAATTTCTGCGTCTAATCTATCAAAACGCTTACCTGTACGGCTATCTTTAGAGTAATGTAATGTGCTCAAGTCGACATTTAAACCCTGACTCGCTCCCATCATGTTGTCACGAGAATCGTAGGTCATTAGAAAACCAACGGCACTATTATTGCCACTCATTTGACGTTCAAATTCGCGCTTTTCTTCCGCCGTCGCTTTTTCTTTTAAGTCTGCATTGCCGCCACTCCATAGCCCTTGAACACCAAAATACAAGTCATCGATAATCTGCTTACGAACTTCACCATAGACAAAATTCGAGTAGCTTGAATATTTTGCAGCTTTTGGTAATTGCATCCCGACTCGGCCAGTGTATTTTAAATTCAAACTAAAATGCCCCGCCCAAAATCCAGCACGCCATGCATCATGCGCAAAAACATGTTCATGCCCAACGATCGCCATGCCACTGCCAGAATCAGTATACTGACCATAAAACATACTGGTAGAAGGGTTTGTTGCCCCTTCCGCTCGGTCATGCAAATACATCGCATTAACTCCAAGACCAACCCCTAATGCATCATCAGTAATCGGAACAGGAAATGCTGCAAACTTTCTATCTGGTAGGGCTTCTTCACCTGCTAACTGAGGCTGATGGCTAGCAAGTTCTTGCGAAGGCGTGCTATTTGCACCTTTATTTTGTAGTGTGGGCTCTCGACTCTCGGCAGCATGATTTTCAACCTTTGCGGCATCTTCTGCCCAGACAGAAGTCGCAAGAGTAATGAGAGAGAGGGATAGCAGTGAAGTCTTGATAAGGAATGTATGCACAGAAATCTCGATTAGTCGTGTTCGTTACGTACCACACTGAGATTCCTTTCTTCGTGGTACTTATACCTAAACAGTACCTTTTGTGTGTGCCAAAGCTATAGGCGACGAAGATGCTACTAAAATACCATCCGTAGATAAAGCCGACCCATTAACAATGCATATAGGTAATCCCACAAAAGGTTAGGGGTTAAGCTATAATGCGATTAATAATTCACCACATCAATAGCCACCCCCTGTTTCATATATAGGGAAAATTAAATTAATCCCTTATTATACAGTAACATAGATAAACCCTCCACCATTAGAGCAATCACACCTCCGACCAATTCGAAAAATAGATACTTTCTCCTTCCAAGTGTTAAACAAATCGTATAGTCTTTACAAAATATTTTGAATTGTGACAGAGATCGAGTAAATGGAAACAAGGAAAGCAATGCGGACTCCCGCAGATAGATTAAGGCACACGATATTATTTGAACTATTTCTACTACTACTTGCGGCGCCAATATGCATGTTTATATTTGGTGCCAGTGCGGAAACCGCAACCATAACCGCGGTGGCGTTATCGGCAATCGCGATGCTATGGAATTTTATCTACAATTATTTGTTTGATGCTGTTCTTTATCGGCTGAACGGTTCAACTGATAAAAGCAGTACTCAGCGTGTTATCCACGCCATACTTTTTGAGTTCGGTTTACTCTTTACTACCATCCCATTATTGGCTTGGTCGTTAAATATATCGCTTATCGACGCGATCGTGACTGACATCGGCTTTGTCGTAATTGCGCTGTTTTACTCATATTTCTTCAATCTTATGTATGACAATATCTATCCGTTACCCGACATACAAAGCAGCAGCGAGTAAATAGAAGCAACTTCTGTCAAATTATTTTCATTCCATCAGTAACTCATTGCATTCATTATGCAATGAGGGCAAGCTAAGATGCGCTAAACTATTGAGAATAATCCTTGAAGGACACACCATAATGAAAGCACTTAACATTCTTTCCTGCGCTCTTTTGGCAAGCTGCAGCACATTCGCTATTGCTGACGTAACAATAAACATTCCTGATTCTGTTGACCTACTATCCGTCAATGCTGGCGAAGCCGACACTAAGTCAAACGGTTTTTTCTCCTCAGGAAAAACGGCAATACTTCCTGACGGCACCAATCAAATCGTATTCCGTTTTGAACCGTATTTTGACGTTAATCGAGAAGAACGCGTCAGCGTACCAAGTAAAGCGGTGATTGCACGATTTGACGCAAGCAACACCACGCTCACACTCGAAGTCCCAAGTTATCAAAACGAGCGACAAGCTAAAAAAGATATCGATGCGTTTGCGTGGACATTAAAGGATGAGCAAGGAAACGTAATTGCCGTAGAACAAGATGTACTCATTAAAGATGGCATGCAAATTGGCCGTGATTACAGCCGTGAAGCTGAAGATTATAACCGCAAGGGCGGCGTAGCAGCGATTGCCGCTACAGGTGCTGTCGCGGTAACTGCAGCGGCTACCCCTGCTACTTTACCCGCCAATGTTAATGCACCCGCTGGCGACACCACCGCTGAAGAAATGCTCATCTTTTGGTACAACAAAGCAGATGATGAAACGAAAGCTCGCTTTAAGGAATACGTGAGTCAACACTAGCTCTGCCGCTAAGATATACCGGAAAGCCGCTTTAAAAAGCGGCTTTTTCAATCCAGACTTTTCACCATCACATTCCCTATAGCGTGGTATAGGTCGTTATCTCAACGAGCACAGGACAATAAGGACATATAAGAATGAGAAAAATAGCCTTACTTGGTGATAGCCTAACGGCAGGCTGGGGACTGACTGAAAGACAAAACTGGTCTGACTCCCTAGCGTCTACATTTCCCGAGGGTCAATTTACCAACCTAGGAATTCCAGGTGACACCACGACAGGAATGCTGTCACGATTTCAACAACAAGTTATCGAACAACAACCCGATATTGTTGTGATTTTCGGTGGTCTAAACGACCTAAACTGGGATACGCCAATTAATGAAGTTGCCTGCAATTACAACTCGATGATTGCGCAAGCGCAACATCATAATATTCAACCTGTTGTCATGATTACCTCACCTATTGACCCTGTTGGATCATTACCACTATTTTCTCACCAACAGGCAACGGTTACCCGTATTCGAGATGCGATCGAAGCATTAAGTACAGAACACAGCAAACGGTTAGTCACTATGTATGGGCACGGCCCGTTCGGCATTGAAGTGGTGGATATTTATCAAGCGTTTGAAGCCTATGCACGAGAGCATGGTCATACGGCGCTCTATCAAAATGATGGCATTCACTTATCTGCTATTGGTGCTAACGTCATTTTCGAACAGCTCCAAGGTGTTATCGCCAAGCTAATAAGGTAACTTTCAAGACCATTAGGAAAATATCAAAGCGACTAACGTCAAGCACACTATTTGTAAACAAGAGTGCCAATAGTCAGTCGCTTTTCCTCTTACTGACTAACCAATAAGAGGAGGATTTGAGCCCCTACGCCCAGAACATCATGACAATGACCGTCAAAGCCATAATACAAGCGATGTTTAGCAAAATACCAATCTTCATCATTTCCTGCTGCTTGATGTGACCAGAAGCGAAAACTATCGCATTAGGAGGCGTGGCAACGGGCAGCATAAATGCACACGACGCAGCGACAGCGATAAGTACAGATAGCACAACAGGTGATAACCCAAAGGCTTCAGCCACCCCCGCAAAGACAGGGATGAGCAATGCCGCACTGGCTGTATTGCTGGCAAATTCAGTCAAGAACACCACAAATGCTGCGATGACAAAAATAATCAGCAATAACCCGAATTGAGAAATGAGATCACTCAGTTCATTAGCTAAAAAGACGCTGGTCCCCGTCGCTTTCAAGACATTACTTAGGCAAATACCACCACCGAAGAGCAATAACACGCCCCAGTCAGCTGTCTTTTCGATGTCTTTCCAATGAACGACGCGAGCAAAGTTCACCGCGATGATCGCCCCCAATGCGACAATAGTGTCAAACTTCGCGTAACCACCAATCATGGCATTGATAGGCTTACTAAAAATCCAAAAGAAAACGGTTAAGGCAAAAATAAGTAACGTAACAATTTTACCTTTATCCCACTCTACCGCTTGATGATTAATTTCGAATTCACCGTCTAGTTTTGGCTTCAACACGGCAAAGAGTACCGCCAACGCAATTGGTAATAAGATCATCGCCGTAGGCAAGCCAAACTTCATCCAATCGGTAAACGTTAACCCGACTTCAGCCGCAGCAATCGCGTTAGGAGGGCTACCGACCATGGTTGCAATACCACCAATACTGGCACTGTAAGCAATACCTAATAAAACAAACACATAAGTATTGTGGCCACTTTCTTCATTAACTTTACTAAGTACACCTAATACCAATGGCAACATCATCGCCGCTGTCGCCGTATTACTGATCCACATCGACAGCACTGCAGTCACACCAAATAGCATAAAGACCGCGACGCTCATCCGCCCTTTGGCAAGGACCAGTACTTTATCGGCGATCACTTTATCCAATCCCTGTCGGTGCATCGCAGCGGCAAGCGCAAAGCCACCTAAGAACAAGAATATGATGGAGTTGGCAAAGTTATTTAGCGCAGTCTGAGTATCAAACACTCCAAACAAGACCGCGATGATAGGGACGAGTATTGCAGTGACGGTCACATGCAGCGCTTCCGTCAGCCAGAGCACAGCAATGAAGGCAAGGATACTGATTCCAAGCACCACATTAGGGTCAAATGGCAGAGTTTTATAAAGGACAAAAAACAGCGCGATATCTGCAAGAATAATCAGGCTGTTGCGGTTTAAAAACCATTCTCGGGTGTTAGAGGGCAAAGGGACACTATCGTTTCTATTCATTATTATGGCTTCCTTTTGTTAACTGGGGTGGAGTCCCCCGGGGTGAATTCCCCAAAACCACAAGTTCTCAATAAAAACCGGCATCTAAGTGCGATCATTTACGCTAACCATGCCCATTATAAAAATTAAAATCGGGGCAAAGCGCTGATTCTCGATTGTTAAGACTTGCGGAACCAAATCATGATCCCACATAGCCAATCAAGCGCATAATACAAATTTATCAATCTGTTAACCACATCAACAATACGGATATATTTGCAACAAGTTCACCTAACACGTTATCCCTGTTCATTTTTTAAGCACTACGCAATTCGCGATCACGACATAGGAATAGGTATACTAGCCAGTAATCGGCCAAAACTTTCTTTTGTTTCTTGGCATTGCATCACTCGACCGTGCCCCTGACCTTGAGTCGTCACTAAAGTGACGCGATCCATTTCTTTTGATGCCTTTTCTGACACATCGTACTTGGTAAATTTGTCCTTCTTATCGTGAACAATAATAGTTTCGGCTTGCCGACGTGACAGTTTCTGATAAGGATCAATAGATTGAATTGGGTAGCGATACTGGTCTTCTATGTCCCCAACCACCGCTTCAAAAAGGCGCATTGAGTAACCCGATCGAGCGACACTACCAAACAAGTTATCGACATAATCCAAGACAGGGGCGATAAGCAATAAAGGTTTATCCACCAGCTTTGCATGTTTACACTCAAGCGCTGCAGCAGTTCCCATACTATGCCCAACCAAACCCGCGACATCGCCCTCACTGTCCAAAAGTCCTTCTAAACCACCAATGAAAGCTGGAATATGCCCATACTGACCTTCACTTTCTCCATGGGCAGGGTGATCGTACGCTAAAGCGGTATAACCTTGCTGAGCAATATACTCCATCAATGGATAGAACTGGCTTGCCGTACCAGACCAGCCATGCGTCAAAATCCACACAGGTCCCTGACCCAAACGATACGTTTTTAGAACCCCTTCACGCGTGACAACATCCGCGACAACCAACCCATCAGGTTGAGCATTTTTTGGCTTAGATCGCACTGGCGTTAACAACAACTTTTTCGCGATATTTTTCGCATGGTTCGGTGCCAATTTATGATGCGTGCGAGTGGTAAGATTCACCAGTCGCTTCTTAAAACTAAATTTTTTTGATGTGTTGAAATAGATTTTGTCGCTCATGACTCACTTCCTTTCTCTCGATTCGTACGATCGTGCTTTTTTGTGGTAAATATTTTCTCGTGAATGATTAACCTCTGAACCATTTAATTTCTCGAATCATCCATCCAAGAATCCATCAAACGTTCAACACTTTTACTAAAACGCTGGCTGCTCTCCTGCTCACCGACAAGTGAATAAAACACATGAGCACTCAGATACTGCCCGTAGAGTTCAAACGTTGCCTGCTTTGGATCCAAATCCGCTTTAAATTCACCGCTTGCCATTCCTTTTTCAATTTGAATCGTTAAGTAGTTTATCCAGCGATGAATCGTACTACGCAATGCCGATTGCAAATCATCCTGCTGGCTATCACGCCATGCATCAATAAACATGCAGCTTCCTTGAAACGACTGGTTCCAGCTTATCCAATTATCAATTAAGTGATTAATTTTCAGCCGAATGTGTTGGTATTCGCAGGCTCTAACTGGACCAATCACACGCGCCTGAAATGTAACTTCAGCGTATTCTACTACGGCAACTTGTAGATTCGTCTTCGAGTTAAAATGCGAAAACAAACCACTTTTTGACAGGCCACACTGCTTGGCAAGCTCGCCAATAGTTAGGCTCTCTAACCCCTCTCGGCTCGCTAATTCAAAAGCCTGACAAAGAATATGTTCTTTGGTTAGTTTGCCCTTACTCATTTTCACCTCATGTCGAATCATTGCCTTTAATTTAGCACGGTCGTGCTATTTAGCAACAGGCCGTTATTATATTTATCAACACACGTTTAATTGTCGGTCTACCTATGGGACACTATCACTCATTAAAATAGCCGCTTAAAATAGCCGCATCGACGTCCCCTAGCAAACATGGATTGAGTTATGAATGTTCTTATGGAGCAGCTGCATTTTTCCTTATCAATAACCGGTCCAATTTGTTTGATGCTTATTCTTGGTGTCATCTTCAAACGCATTGGTTTGATCAACGAAAATTTTATCGATGTGGCTTCAAAGCTGGTTTTTCAAGTCACACTGCCTGCCATGCTATTTCTAAGCATAGTGACCGCTAAGCATGACTTTTCTGCCGCTAGCCAATTTGTTGGCTTTGGGCTCATTGCCAGCATCTTGTTTTTTGTTTTTACCACACTCTCTGTTAATTATTGGTTTCGAAACTCACCTGACAAAGGCGTGATTATTCAAGGTGGATTTCGCTCTAACACCGCTATTATTGGGCTAGCCTATGTGGCAAATGCCTACGGTGACCAAGGGGTTGCTCTCGCCGCGCTGTATGTTGCCGCCACAACATTTCTATATAACGTCCAAGCCGTTATCTGCCTGACACCTCGCTCAGAAGCATCTGGGACAAAAGCGGGAAAAGTCATGCTTAGAACACTCACCAAAAACCCGCTCATCATCGCCATTGTATTTGGCATCGTATTCTATAGCCTCTCCATACCAGTGCCCGAGATAGCAGTGGATGCCGGAAACTACTTCGCCCGCATGACATTACCATTGGCTCTACTGTGTACAGGGGGATCGCTAAACCTTAACTCAATGAAAAATGAACAAGCTGCGTCGTGGTTTGCGACCGGTTATAAGCTTCTATTGGCACCAATCAGCATTACCCTTGCCGCCTATCTAATGGGCTTTAAGGGCATCGAAATGGGGATTATATTCTTCATGAACGCGTCTCCTGTTGCTGCCGCTAGCTATGTCATGGCACGAGCAATGGGGAGTAATTCTGCACTCGCCGCTAATATCATTGCCTTCACAACTGTGTTATCGGCCATCACATGTACGTTAGGTATTGTAATTTTATCGTCGTTCGATCTGCTTTAACACTCGCACTGCATACCATCAATCGCTCTTATTACGTCTAACTGACCTTCTTTGAGCCCAAACAAATGTCACAGAATGTCATGGAGAGTATAAAAAATGTAATGATAATGATTATCATTTTGATCTATTGGGTTATGAGCAGTACTATTTGCCCCTCTATTCAATACGATAAATATTACAATAATGAATGCTACATTTAACCACTTCATTTTACTTGCTACTTCCATTTTTTCAGTTCCATTACTTGCTCAAGAATCACCCAGCCACTCCTCAAATGACACCAAGACTGCAACAGAAGTCATGCAGGTCTATGGCACCAATTATAGCCGCCCAATAACCATAGATAAGCCGGGAGAATCTCTCATTGCTCGGGAGCAAATCGAAATTGAGCAACCAACCAATCTTGTTGAGCTGTTTGAGGATATACCCGGCGCAAGTTTTGACGGTGGAGCAAGATCTGGCGGAGAGAAAATTAATATTTGGGGGTTTTCTGATCCGAGTGATATTGGCATGTATGTTGATGGCGCACCAATAGGCTTTCAACAATATCGCTATGGTACGTTCTTTTTCGACCCGTACCTCATCGGTGATGCAGAGATTGTTAAGGGTGCTCATGATTACCAATCAGGCGGAAAGTTCGGTGGTACCATTCGTATCCGCACCAAATCCGTCGATGAGTTACTAAAACCCAATCGAAATATTGGTGTGAGAACACATGTTGGATACAACGACAACGACGACCAAAAACATGTCGGTTTGACCGCGTTTGGGAAAACAAATTCAGGACTGTATTTCTTAGCATCTGGGACGTGGAAAGACTCCAACGACATTCGAATCGCTGGCGGCGATGCATTGGAATATTCTGGTTATACGCAAAACAACAGCCTGATGAAACTTGGCTACGAAACGAATCAGCACCTTATTGAGTTAAGCCATACTAGATACACAGACAACGGTCGTAAACCTTGGGCGAATCGCAGAGGTGAGTTTGCTAAAATTAGCGACTGGAATATCAAGAAATATGGCTCCCTTGAAGCCGCTAAATATGCTTACACCGTACAGAACGAGTATGAAGACAGTACCACTTCTCTACGCTATCAATACAACCCTAATTCAAAACTGGTGAACCTCAATGCGGTCGCTGCACGGTCTAACAATGAACGTCACTGGCGAAGACCTGATGTTGCATGGAAAAAAATGTTCGTCTCTATTGGTGCCTATGGACATGAGTCATGGGCGTCATATCAACGAGACTATATCGATATCAATAATGAAATGACATTAGGTCGTCACACTCTGACCATGGGCATCCAATACGAGAAAAATGAGCGGGATACGCTCGTGCATAACGCGACCAAAACCTACAACAAGCCCGCCAAAAATTATGGTATTTTCACTCCTTACTATGACCCGTCGGGCGCTCAAACCACCTATTCTGCTTATGTTTCAGACCATATAACCGTCACTGACCATCTAAGACTTTCACCGTCAATTCGCTATGACTACATCGTATCCAAAGGCAAAGCCAATTTGGCTCCCGACTATAACGACCCCGCTGCAGGACATGATTTTAGTGAAGTGACACACTCTGGATTCAGTCCTAGGATACAACTGGACTACGATCTAACCGTCAACACACTGCTTAACCTCGCTTACGCCTACCAAATGAAAGCGCCGACGATAGACAATATATATTCTGTTCAATATGCAAGGGCGAAAGCCTCTGCAAGCTCTCGTGACCTTGAAGCTCAGCGAATTCACGCGTATCGAGCCAGCATTATCAACAATCTTTCTGGACTATTTAATGATAATGATAGTGTATCGACTGAAGTGACTGGATTTTACAATAATGTCAGTAACGACGTTATGAATCGTGTAAAACAGAATTTAGTGGACGATCGTAATACCCTACAGAGCTGGAAAGTAAACTTAGACGGTTATCGGAACTATGGTGTTGATGTTCAAGTACAATATCGACTCGCTGGTTTTTATAGCGATTTGTCAGCGAGCTATATAGAAGGAAAACATAATGGATCCATTGTCGACTCCAGCGGCGATGACCAATACATGTATGGACTCCCACCATTGAGTATAAAAGCCGGTCTTGGATACCGATGGCTCAATGGATTCACAACAGGTTACAAACTACGCTGGTATGACGCGCAAACTAAAGTAGAAGATTCGATCTACTTCCCTCAGGCCAGTGACCAGTACACGTTACAAGACATCTACGTGAGTTGGCAGCCACAAACGATGAAAGATCTGATGCTAAGAGCAACGGTCAAGAACATTGCCGATGTTTATTATCAGCCCTACCTTTCCAATGGTGTACCTGGGCCCGGAAGAGAAGTTAGATTGAGTATGACCTACGATTTTTAGACGCTCACCAACCTTCACATTGCCGATCGCGTGTGAAGGTTCCCCCCCTTTCCTGCCTGTTAGACAAGCCACCTAAGCACAACAACAGACATCTCACCTATTGACCAAGCTCTCACATTAATCGCCCACTCAACATTGACTAGGTTGTCGTCCGTCGACCTGAATGCCATACCGCCACTCAACTAAATTGCATAGCAAACCAACCGCACTCTGCTAGAATACTTGCCACCTCATACCATAAAAAATGACGAATAATGAACAAAAGCAAAATTGTCGAGTACCTACAGCAAGTGCGTGAAAATAAACCGCTTGTGGTTAACATTACTAATTTCGTTGCTATGAACAACACTGCCAATGCACTTCTTGCTGTCGGTGCTTCTCCTATCATGGCGCATTCTAAACAAGAGATGGCTGAGATGATGGCGTTTGCTGGCGCACTGGTCATCAATATAGGCACTATCGATAGTGTATGGCGACCGGGGATGTTTTTCGCTGTCGAACAGGCCAATTTACACGACAAAACGGTTGTCCTCGACCCGGTTGGCTGCGGGGCAAGCCAGTTAAGAACATCCACAGCCCGTCAACTTGCAGAAGCAGCAAAACACCTCATCATTCGCGGCAATGCGTCAGAAATCATTGCCATGGCGGGTGAGCAAGGTCACAACAAAGGTGTTGACGCATTGGATAGTAGTGAGGCTGCACTTAACGCCGCTAAATCCCTAGTGGATGCATACCAATGTAGCGTGGTGATTTCAGGCAAAACGGATTACATCGTTAGCCCTAATTCCACCATCGCTTTGAACAATGGCCATGAAATGATGCCTTACGTGACTGCTATGGGTTGTTCACTCTCTGCTGTAACAGGCGCTTTTGCTGCAGTCGGTGATAACACTGGTGCTGCCGCTGCCGCCGTATTTGGTGTGGCAGGCGAGATCGCAGCCGAGCAATCAAATGGTCCAGGTTCACTGCAACTCAATTTACTCGATGCCTTGTATCAACTTGATGCCAAGACACTTTCTGAACGATTAAGCATCAACGAGATCTAGGAATAAACATGCCGCTAAATCCCTATAGTCTCTACCTCGTCACTGATGAGCAGCAGGATCTTCAAACTCTGCTCAAGGTTGTTGAACAAGCGATTCAAGGTGGCGTAACCATGGTGCAAGTACGAGAAAAGCATCATGATATACGCGCCTTTATCAACAAGGCGGCGGCGATAAAGCAAGTGTTAGAAGGCACGAACGTGCCTTTAATCATTAACGACCGCGTTGATGTCGCGTTAGCGATTGATGCCGATGGGGTTCACTTGGGGCAGTCCGATATGCCAGTTGAACTCGCACGTCAGTTACTCGGACCAAACAAGCTACTCGGGTTGTCTATTGAAAATGAGCAACAACTTAAACAAGCTAACAACCTGCCGATTGATTATATTGGATTAAGCGCAATCTTTGCGACCGAGACCAAAAGTAATATCAAAAAACAATGGGGACTAGTTGGCCTCGAAAATGCCCTCAACCAAACGACGTTACCGATTGTCGCCATTGGTGGTATTAACAAGACGAACATCTCTGCCATCGCCCAAACTGGCGTTCATGGTATTGCTCTGGTGTCTGCCATTAGCCATGCAAGCTCTCCGCAACAAGCTGCCCGTGAGTTAACACGGTTATTGGCTCATCCACCACAACTCTAGGATCACAATGAACGATAAACTCTCCACATCCGCATTAGCGAAACACCGAGACATGGTTGCCAAAGATCTATTCACAACCTTAAAGCAAGCGGGCTACCTCTCTTGGCATGAGTCGAAGTGGCTACTTACTGACATTGGCTTTCGCTTTGGTGGAGAGTACAGAGAGAGTGAAAAATACGGTCGTTTTATTGTCTGGCCAACAAACCTCATTATTGATGACACTCTCATTTCAGACGCCCACTTAAGCGCGACTCAAATTGGCGAGTACTTTTCAATGCCAGCCAAAAAAATTAACTTGCTGCTAAGCGAATTAGGTTGGATTAAGCGAGAAGGGCAGCAATGGCTGGTAACACAAAGCGGATTAAGAGCGGGCGCATTTCAGCGTATCGACTCGGTGAAAGATGCCACATTTGTCCTTTGGCACCCTAGTCTGCTTCGCAATAAGCGGCTGAAGCAATCGGTGGGGGAATTCAAAGGCAGCGACGCAGATAATCAATCAACCGACCGTTCTTTTTCTCGGTTTAAACAAAAGTTCTCAGCCAAACACCGGACCTTAGATGGCCATTATGTCCAATCCAAAGGCGAACTCATCATTGATAATTGGCTTTATATGGGCAGCGTTCTACACGCCTATCAGCGCCAACTTCCGATCGACACCGATGTAATTAGCGACTTTTACCTACCACAGGGCAAAGTTTACATTCAGTTTTGGGGCACCGATAACGGCCCTGTCGATACTAAGACGATTGAAAAAACTCGCCAGCTCTATCACGACCATGAGTTTGATCTCATTGAAATTTTCCCTGAAGAGTTAGAGCAGCTCGATACAATACTACCGCTAAAGCTTAGACCGTTTGGGATCCGTGCTTACTAGTGTAATGGTGTCCATCCCAATACTACATTGCATCACTATTATTTAAAAAAAGCACAAGCAATCTTGCCGAGCATGCTCACCAGCGATCATATAAGGGGTGGTCACTTGCCACTTTGCATTCGCTGGCGGAATCTCGTATTTTCTATCAGACGATTGTCGTTTGGTGGAGCGCACCGTTTTAACACTAATATCTTGAGGTAAGGCTCGCAGAAATGCATCTTTGTAATCAGGTAAAGCCTGCAATGCAGATTGCCCCACCTTGGCTTGGCGATAACTATCGTATGGTCCAATTAAACAGCGTGAACCTTCCTTCTCCGGTTTAACCCACACTCGATCACCTAATCGCTGCTGTAGGAGCTTCCACTTGTCTACGCTAATAGAAGAGCGAAAGAAACCACACTGGACCCAATATGTCTGCGGCTTGGGTTGTATCTCTGCAACTCCCCAACTCCCCTTCCCAATTGGGCACTCAGCATTTAGCGTAGGAACAGCAGTAGATTGACCGGATTCGTCCGCATTTCTGACAACATAGCAATCCTTAGCGCCTGCGCTAACTGTATTGGTAATAAACAATAATAGAAGCAGTATCAATACTTTAGGTGACATATTCTCTCCTTATTCTTTAAGAGACTAGATGAGAAAAGAAGGTTGTCAAAAAATGAACAGCGTTTTCTTTAGATAAGAGTTAGCTCACAACGATTTTGTTGATTTCATTTTAAAATATCGTGTAGTTAATGTTAATGACTGATTTTATTTGCTTTTGAAGGATCAAAACATGATTAAGACGCGTCAACGGCCCTTTTGTTTTCTACTCTTTTTAGTTGCCACCACTCTTTTTTCTACCTCCGCCCTTGCTTCCACTATCACCTCCACTGAGCCCCTAAACCTAACCCAATCGACCGTCGGCTATGCCGCCCTGATTATTTTTGGGCTCGCTTATACCTTAGTGATGATGGAGGAATACCTGCAACTACGAAAATCCAAACCCGTCTTGCTCGCCGCAGGTCTTATATGGATCATCATCGGATTCGTTTACAAAGAGTTCGATCAAGTCGAAGTCGCGAAAGCGGCCTTAGAGCACAACCTGCTTGAATACGCAGAGCTGCTATTATTCCTATTGGTTGCCATGACTTACATATCGGCAATGGAAGAAAGGCGATTGTTCGATGCCCTTCAGTCTTGGATGGTGGGAAAAGGATTCAATTTTCGAACGTTGTTTTGGTTAACCGGCATCCTATCTTTTTTTATCTCCCCTATTGCCGATAACTTAACAACCGCTCTGTTGATGTGCGCCGTCGTCCTTAAAGTGGGCGGAAGTAATCTAAAGTTTGTCAACATTGCTTGTATTAACATTGTTATCGCCGCCAACGCTGGCGGAGCGTTTAGCCCATTTGGCGATATAACCACGTTAATGGTGTGGCAGGCAGGACATGTCTCATTTTCTGAGTTTATGCCACTCTTTCTACCTTCTGTCGTAAACTATCTTATCCCCGCAATTATTATGTCTTTCTTTGTCCCCAAGACACAACCCGATGCTGTTCACGAACATATCGAACTAAAACGTGGTTCACTAAGAATTGTTGGCCTGTTTATTCTCACCATCGCAACCGCTGTCGCATTCCATGCTGTACTGCATTTCCCACCAGTCATGGGAATGATGATGGGACTCGCCTATTTACAGTTTTTTGGTTTTTTCCTACGCCGAACTCTGCCCCGCTCTATTGCTAAAAAGAAAGCGATGGCCATTGCCAATAATGATGAAATGGCACTCAAGCGCTTAGGTTCAATTGTGCCTTTTGATGTATTTCGTCGAGTATCCCACGCCGAGTGGGATACCTTGCTATTTTTCTATGGCGTGGTGATGTGTGTTGGTGGATTGAGCTTACTCGGTTATCTAGGCGTGGTTTCTGAAATCATGTACACCCAATGGGATCCTATCTGGGCCAACGTCATGGTAGGTATACTTTCAGCCATTGTCGACAACATCCCTGTTATGTTTGCCGTACTGACAATGAGCCCAGAGCTTTCAATGGGCAACTGGTTGTTGGTCACCTTAACCGCTGGGGTTGGCGGCAGTTTACTCTCTATTGGTTCAGCGGCTGGGGTTGCCTTAATGGGCGCAGCTCATGGAAAATATACCTTCTTTGGTCATTTAAAATGGGCGCCAGTTATTGCACTTGGTTATGCGGCAAGTATCTTGCTCCACCTTAGTTTAAATGGCCATTTATTCTAACAGAACAGGGCGAGAACGATGAAAATCGTTCTCGCTTTTATTTATGAATCATCAGAATATTAATTTACACACTATTTTATAAACGCGAATATAATCACGTTCTGTATACCCTTCCTTAATATAACATTTCTTTCCTATAAACCTATAAACCTATAAACCTACCAATATAGAGTAGGTGTAACTCCCCCTTTGCGATCTGAAACGGCTATTAATAGCGTTAATTTTATTAGTCCTTTCAAATTTAAAAACTTATATATCAATATTGGATACAAGAATGAATATTAACATTTATATTTTCGCGTCAATAGCAGTGAGCGTACTTACCGCCTGTGGTGGTGGAGGAAGCAATGATGCAAGCACAAGTAACAGCCAAAGTTTTCCATCCTTAAACACAGTGCCAATCTACCAAGGTAATATGGATCAGGCCAAAAAAATCACACCGGAAAAACTGTCTGCTACGCTCAGTAATACATTACTTTTCAACAATTCATCATGGACACCTAATGTCACCACCTATGCTTCGCAACGTGCTATAGCCCCTTTAAATCAAGTAGACCAAGCACTTAACTGTGCCACTGGCACAGGTACAACTACGACGCATATTAACTCTCTCACTCAAACGGGTTATCACATTCAACACTATCAACAATGCGACCTTGATGGGAGCGGTGTTATCCTCGATGGCACATTACAAATCAATGTGTATGAATCCAATATACAGCTCATGCAACCAGTAACCATGAGCACCTCATACGCCAACTTTAAAATCACCCAACCTGATGGTCGTTATACTCAAATTGATGGCACCATCAAGGAGAACAATTTAGGTTCTTGTCAGCATACCAAAGAAAGTAATATCAGCGTTAATACGAATACCGACGAAGAATCCATATTGGTTGATGTTAAGAGTTCGGCATATTGTCCTGATTCAAGTAATATTTTCTTCACCAATTATATGAACCACTCTGGTAAGATCTTTTTGTCTGACACTGGATACATTGATATTTCTTCGAAAGATTTAAAGTATTTTCAACAAGACTCAAATTTACCAAACGTGTTAGGGACCCCACTCGTGCTCGCTGGAGGGACTTTACAATTTACGGCTATCGATAATATTATGCTGCTCACCGCGCAATATCATGAGACAGAGTCCAACGCTGATATGCCAGATCAATTTGAAATGACCAGTCATATTGTTATCAAAAATAATAGCGATAATACGCTCTCTTTTGACAAAATAATGCCATCTTGGATACTCAGCAATCCGAAATTGATTAACTTTAGTGATCAAGATGGTGACAAGCTGTGGGATGGCTACGAAGCATTTTTCGGTCTCAACCCTCTGATTGATGACAGTGCTGAGGATTTAGATAACGACCAGTTCTCAAACCTTAGTGAATTTCTCGGTTTTTCAGACCCTAGTAATGTTGACGATATACCGACCGCTCACGTGACGTTAACTTGGTGGGACTCCATGCAGGGTAAAGTTCAACTAGAAGGCGTCGTTTCACCCTATTATGCTGCCTCTCTTGAACCATTTTCGATCACGGTACAACTCGCAACGCCCGCTCGCTTGTGGCAATGGCACCCAATTGACGGCATTGACTGTACCCTCAACGATTTAGGAAACAACAACAGTACGATTCAATGCCAGAACCTGTCAGCCGAACCTTTGCTGTCTTACCTTGATCCCATTGATTCTGGCGAACAATTAACGTCGGTATTAGGGCGCCTTGCTTGGCAAGGCGATAATTCAGGTTTTAACCAACCTAGCTATCTTTCGGTACAAACTAGCGGGAATTCGTTGCTGGATTACCATGACACCTTGGTTCAGTAATCGTTAAAGTTTTGGCCTCGATATCAGCGAGGCCAACTTGGTTCATTGACGACTCTGGTTAAACATTTACTGCCAAATCTGATGCCCAGCCTTACTTTTGGCGAAATACCCAAATAGGCCCAATAAGCAAAAACTGAATATCATCAAAAAACGAGGGCTTTTTACCTTCAATATGGTGCCCTAAAAACTGCATAACCCATAATGCGATAAATAAGCCAACCGACAAAGAAAAAACCGGAGCACTGTACAAGGCCAAAAACGATATGACCGCTAAACATGCTAAGGTAAAAACCAACATCTGCACCAACACTTGCTTAGACAAACAGGCATAAAACATCATCACTGGCATCATCACTGGCCATATCCAGTTAATTTGTACCTCTCCTAAAGACAAGGCAGGCAAGGACCAAATAATCCCTACGATTGATAAATAGATCCCCGGCACCGCCACCTTATGGATTTTTCGATTCATTTTGTTCTGGTGACTTTCTCCGTAAGCATCCAACCATTGTTGTAACGATTTCATACTCTTCCTTGGGTCTTCGTTTTTATGGAATTATTACTCTAGAACATAATTTCTTACAGTGCCAATTCGGACCCTATTAGCTAAACTTACAGGTGGTAATTTAACCTGATAACAATGACCACTTATTATGGCCTCACAAAGTAAGCGACCTAAACAAACATTTACGAGGTTCATATGAAAAAAATCGCATTAACACTAGCAGTCACTGCTACATTATCTGCAGGCATTGTCGCCACCAGCCAAGCTTGTACCTCGGCAATATACAATCACGGAGACGCTAGTCTTTCAGTACGCACTATGGATTGGTTTGGGCATGACGATGCTGTTGTCGTAGGAACTGGCAGCGGCATTGAAGTTCGCTATGCCGATACTGATGAAGGCGTAACCAGCAAATCAAAATATGCCGCACTAAAAATTAAGTCTTTTGCGCCTCAAATTGTCGCTGAAGCAATGAACGAGCATGGCTTGGTTGCAAGAATTCTATATCTTGGACTTGATTACACACAGATGGCCCCAGAACGAGCTGGCGTTCCTGATGTTGCAGCGTCAAAGTTCCCAAGCTACGCCGTCGATAATTTTGCGTCCGTAGAGGAAGTGATTCTTGACCTGCCAAATATTGATGTTATTCAAGATGCCGTGTGTGATTTACCCACTCATGAAGGCGAATGTCTCCCTGCCCCGGTTCATTATCACTTAACCGATGCTAATGGTGACAGCGCTGTCATCGAGTTTGTCGCGGGGGAAACGAAAATTTATCATGGTGACGTGAATACAGCACCCAGTGCCCAATACCTTTCGAACGACCCTGAATTCTCATTTCATCGCAATTTAGACAAAGAACAAACCGAAGCAGGATCAACCATTCGCGCCTACGATCGTCGCCTTAGAGCAAAAGCGATATTAGACGATATGTACGCTCGAGATGTCTCAGATAACACACAAGCCTTAAATAGCATGAAGGCGGCAGGCGCCTCGGTTTTTGCTGGCTACAGTCAGCTTGACCCCTATGCTAACGATGTTTTTCCAACACTTTGGACTATCTACACGGATCAAAATGCTAAAGAGATCGTTCTTGACCGCTATGATACTTGGCAAATTGAACGCTATAACTTTGATATGTTCAATAATGAACAACCAAAAGAAGTCATTCTGGGTGCACACCCTAAAGCAAAATTAAAGAAATAGGTTTACAGTGTAAACTTTAACCTCTTACTTTCGCCTAGGATTATCATGCTATTAACGACTGAACGGCTACAATATTTGGTAATGATTGCAGAGCTCGGCTCCTTCTCTGCAGCCGCGCGAGAGCTGGGCGTTAGCGCTTCAGCTGTCAATCAAGCCGTCCAATCTATGGAGCTAGACCTAGGCGTTGTACTTTTTGAACGAGTTGCAGGGAAAAGCCCATCTTTGACGACCGCAGGTCGCTCCCTGTACTTCCAAGCACTCGATATTATTCCCCGACTAACTGCAATTGAACAAAAAGCGCGCTCACTACAGCGAGGTGAAGAAACTCAGCTGACCATCGCTACTCACAGTATGACGCTTTATCCTAGCTTTGTGGAAATCATCTCTCAAATGCTAGAGCGATTTCCTGATGTTGATTTAAAGCTCGTCGATGCTGAAACCGAAGGTTTAGCACCGGATTCAGAAACGCCTGGCGCAGATATCATGATCGCACCGGCTCAACTTCATCCAATAAGAGGCACCGATAACGCCGTTGTCGATGCTATCGAATGGTGCTTTTTAGTCTCGCCGAACCACCCTCTTGCTGCGCTAAAAGGAGAGGTGACACCACAAGATTTAGAACAATATACACAGATCCTCACCAATGAAGGGGAGATCGCCACTACCGAGTTGGTTGAATCATTACGATTCAGCCCTAAAATAATTCGCTACCAAAGCAGTTACCAGCTGCATGATCTGCTCATGCTTGGGGTCGGTTTTACGTTATACCCAGAACAGCTAGCTAAACCTTACCTAGACCTTGGTCTAGTTAAAAAACTGGATGTCGGGCGTTATGATAATGCGATGGTTTGGCCTGTCGAGATGTCTTGGCGAAGTGGACTAGGTCAAGCTGGACATTGGCTAATTGAAGCCATATTGGATCGAGACAACAAAGAATAGAGGTACGCATGTTAGAGCAAAACCACACACAATTAATGATCATCGATGTACAAGGCAAACTTGCTCAAATCATGCACGATAAGGACGCCCTCTTTAGTCATTTAAATACCATGACCAAAGCCGCTCTGCTTATGGATCTGCCAATTGTGTGGGTAGAGCAGATTCCGGATAAATTAGGAGGAACAATCAACGAGATAAGCCAAGAACTCCCCGACAGAAAGCCCATCGCCAAAACCAGCTTCAGCGCTTGGGGAAGTACCGCTGTTCGCCGTGCAATCGACCCAACGAAAAAACACATTCTACTTGTAGGCATTGAAGCACACATTTGTGTGTATCAAAGCGCAATGGATCTAATGTCTCAAGGGTTTAACGTCCACCTTGTCACGGATGCCATCTCCTCACGCACGCCAGAAAACAAAGCCCTCGCTATTCAGCGGTTAGCGCAAGCTGGCGCGATATTGACCTCCACCGAAATGGCACTTTTTGAACTTCAAAAGTCGGCAGAAGGTGAACAATTTAGAGCCTTACTCAAGCTCATCAAGTAAGTCATAATACAATTTTGATAGCCGTTCCACGCTTGGGGCAATGTCATCCATCGAAGCATTGCCAAATCCAAGCACAATCGCACTGTTACGCGGCTCTCGTGACAGCATGATCTTGTTTTGTGCGGGCTGATAAAAACGCATTGGCCGAACCACGATTCCTACCTGCTCCGCTTGGGTTGACAGTAACACCTCATCTACATTTGAACGCCATTCGACAGTAATATGCAGCCCAGCGCCTTGAGATATCACTACCCAATTCCTGCCGAAATATTGTTGAATCGATGCTTTCATTACCTGAAACTTAGCTTCATACACACGACGCATTTTACGAATATGCCGAACTAATCCGCCCTCAGTAATGAAATCAGCCAACGCAGCTTGAACGTGAGATGGCGTATCACCCGACAGTGCATCTTTAATTTCTAGGCATCTCGCCAGCAAATGTTTTGGTACCACCATGTAACCAATTCGCAACGCATTGAACATGACTTTGCTGGTCGAACCGATATAGATGACTTGGTCAGCCGCGTTTGCTTGAGCCGCCAACCCTTGCATACTTCGAAAAGGACGACTGTCAAATTGGAACTCACTGTCGTAATCATCTTCAATGATCCACCGTTTACCACGTTTCGCCCACTCTATGAGCTGCAGTCTCTGGTCGGTATTGAGTGAACACCCCATCGGATATTGATTACTCGGCGTCAAATAAACCCCAGTTGCCGAACGAGATACAACGGAGTCTACATCAAGCCCCGAACCACCAGACACTTTCACATAATCATGCTTAATATTGAACAATTCCAGCACTTTGACCACTTGTCTGTATCCAGGGCATTCAACTAAAAAAGGCGCGATAGCATTTGAAGATTGTGTCACCAGCAACGCAATGGCGATAGATTGCTGGGCACCCGAAGTGACAATGATTTGGTCGGCACAACACTCAACAGAGCGACTACTGGTTAAGTAAGTCGCTAGAGCTTCTCTTAGCACTAATAGCCCTTGTAAATCCTGATTCCCCAATAACGAAGACCGTCCGACATGACGCTGCAAATATCGGTTCCATTGCTTAACTGGAAACTGCGCAAGATCAGCGATACCCGGTGAAAACAAACGATTACTTGGTGAATTATTCGTCCCTTGAGGCGTTTGTGAGATAGGCGAGACCGTAGTCAAAAACTGATCCGGTGGCGTCACCGCAACAAAAAAGCCAGACTTAGCTTTCGATACCAAATAGCCTTCAGCCAGAAGCTGTTCATAAGTATGTATGACGGTATTCCGGCTCACTTTTAATTCCGAAGCCAACGCTCGCGTTGAAGGTAACCGTGCTCCCGCCAGCCATGAACCACACAAAATTCTTTCTCTAATCTGCTCAAATAGTGCTTGTTGAAGTGTATGCCCTTCATTCACTAAAACTAGGTTCGCCGTATCGATGTCAGCCATTTTGGATCCACAGTTATTTATCAATTGGCACTCTTAACAGTACCAGATATTCATTACTTTTACGGTATCACATTGATTAGGGAGCGAAATTAGATGTTGTCACAAACTAAACGTACTGAGATAAAAAAAGGCAGTCATAAAGCCGTGCTAGAGCAACAAGCACTGTACGATATCATTGATGAATCATTGATTGCCCATGTCGCCATCACGAATGAGCACGGCCCCGTGATCATTCCCATGTTAGCGTGGCGGCTGAACAACTATGTGTACATTCACGGCGCGAAAAATAGCCGGCTACTGCGAACATTAAAATCCGGCCAGGCGACCTGTTTGACCTTTACACTTTTTGACGGCTGGGTATTAGCTCGCTCTGCTTTTCACCATAGCGCTCACTACCGTAGCGTCATGGTTTTTGGCAACTTCACGGCAATTGAAAACAACAATGAGAAAGATAGAATCTTAAACCACTTCATTGAACATATTGCCCCTGGTCGAACACAAGAAGTGAGATTGAGTAGCGAAAAAGAACTCGCAGCCACGGATTTATTAGCGATTGAATTGAATGAAGCTTCAGTTAAAATCGGTCGCCACGGCGTAAACGATGATGCTTCAGATATGAATATCAAAGCATGGGCGGGCGTTTTACCGTATCGAACCGTAATTGGTCCACTTGAAGCGTGTGAAGCGTTAGATCCACAGATTGATGAGCCAGACTATAGTCATGCCTATCGTGGCCGCTGGCATAGCGATTAAATTCCAGTAGGTAGATGTGTCTGTTGACCATTTTAGCAATGAGTGGAGCGCCAGCTAAATCAGTCAACAGGCATAGGGCCGGTCTTTATTTCTGCTTGTTCGTTCGACGACTAAATCCAGCACTTTATTCGCTGATAACACGGAACAGCGCAATGGCAGTGGCACTCGCTAAAATAAGCAGGAATACAATCAATTCGAACCACCATTCTTTGTCATCCCAACCCAGCATCTCTATATCTGAATCATCGATTTCAAACATCAAATCTTCATACCCTTCATCCAACTTACACATATGCATCTCCTCGCGTTACGGTTCATTGAATGCTACCTCACCCTCTTTGTTCAAAATATCAAGTTGTTTTAAATTAACGTTCAGGTTATTTGAACGTTAACATTAGTGCCGCGATATCGTTCACATTGGAACCCCCAACAAAGTCACTTTTCGCCCTCATTCATGCCTCATAATGCGGTCCACTCCAAATTGTTACACTTGCTTGCAACCTAATTCGCTAACTATTGATACAACGCATGAGACAATGCCTCACGGAAGCGCTACCGTTTTCTCTTCATCGTTTACTAGGGGGTTGTGTGCCGAATAATAAGATAATGAGTAGTTTTGAATTAGCGAGAATCGTTGCGTTAATTGCCGTGATCTCTATCCATTGTCAGCTGTTTTTAACCCACAGCTTGGTGAATGATGAACCTTGGTTCAACTATCTCACTAACCAGGCTGCTCGTTTTGCTGTCCCTTTATTTTTTATCATTGCTGGTTATTTGATACAGCCAAAACTTAACAAGACCCCCTACCGAACGGTACGGGCCTACTGCAACCCGATTATGGTCATTTGGGCAATATGGAGCGTGACCTATCTGGTTACCCCTTTTAACCTTGCCACTGTCAGTGAGTTTGGCTATCTTGCTGAACGCCAGCAATATTGGGACTACCTGATGCAGAATCCGCTCAACTCCCTTTTTGAGGGTGGATTAGTGCACTTATGGTTTTTGCCTTCGTTATGTTTAGCTGTATTAATGATCGCATGGTTTGTTGATAACCATTGCCGAACCTTGCTTATTCCTTTTGCTGCCATCATTTACACCTACGGCCTCATCGCCGGCAGCTATCAGGTCATTACTCACGACGAAACCGCGATTTTCACGCGAAATGGTCCCTTTCTCAGCTTCTTAATGGTCGCTATAGGATTTGAAATTCGACGTCGTCACTGGACACTATCCACTTCAAAAGCGCTACTTTTGGCTATTTTCGGTATGATTTTGCATTATTCAGAAGCCTTTTATTTACACCAATTGGGACAGGTATTTAATAGTAATGATTTTTTAATTGGTACTGTATTTTGGGCGACAGGCATCTTCCTATGGCTACAAAGTAAGCCACAGCTTGGCAACTACCCCATCGTCCATAAACTCGCAAAGCTGGTGTTACCTATGTATGTCGTACACTTCAGCGTGATTATTGGACTCAATAATTTGGTGGGATTACACGGAATCGAGTTTATGGCCCGAGATACGTTTGTTCTTATTGGAACACTCATTATCACTCCACTCATTGCCGTTCTCCTTGAAAAGACGCCATTATCAATGACTTCATTTAGAAAGCTTAAAGCACCGTCTTCCAAGCAACTTGTGTAGACAATAAATAACTGATAAAAAGTGACCAAACTCCCTGTTCGGTCACTTTAATATGCTTCAGCCCACACCTCTAGAACACATCCTTAACTCAAGACGCTCGGTACGTAAATACGATACCCAAGCAGAGTTTAACCATCAATCAGTTGAGAAAGCGCTTAAGCTCGCCACACTCAGCCCAAACAGCAGCAACATGCAAATGTGGGCATTTCATCGTGTTATCAGTGAAGACAAACGACGCCAATTGGCTGACATCTGCATGGGACAAAATGCGGCGAAAACGGCAAATGAACTTATTGTGGTAACCGTCACGCCTAACATTTGGCAGCAACGTGCAAAGATGAACGCCGAAACAGTCCGCGCCGCTTTCGCTGGCCGCGAAGACAGCACAACCAAACGTGCGCTGAAATATTACGACTCGCTCATTCCCACGTTGTACAACAACGATAAAGTGGGTCTGCGAGGCGTTGCTCGTAAGCTGTTTAGTTTTTGGATAGGTCGCAACAAACCAATGGTAAGAGAGGTGAGTAAGGAAGATGTTCGTGTGTGCTTACACAAAAGTGCCGCACTGGCGGCCATGACATTTATGCTCTCTATGCGCGAGCAAGGCTATGACACTTGCCCAATGGAAGGCTTTGATTCACATCGTGCCAAACGATTACTTGGGATGGATCCGCGCCATGAAATCACTATGATCATCAGCTGCGGTGTACGTGCCGATGACGGTGTCTATGGTGAGCGCCACCGCGTTCCCATGTCTGAGGTTGTGTTTGAGCATTGATATCCAGTGCGCGAAAATAGTTTGCATCGTTTAACGAATAAAGGCGAGCCAAATGCTCGCCTTTATTCGTTGTGCAATGATAAGGTGTTTACCATTACATCCCTTCGAAACTAAACGCTAAGTCGTTATTTCTTACGCTTTAGGAACATACCCAGCGCTCGTATGTAATGCCCGTTCAATAATTTCACTAGAAAATCAATTTGCTCAAACTTCAACTTCCCACCACCTAGTAATACTAAAGAGCGCAACGGCATACCTTGAATCGCTTTTTCAACCATTAACAGTACCGCTTCACTAGGCTTATTTGGACCAAACGACCCTGCCATGTTTTCCACCACTTTTTGATTTACTTTACGACCCATCCAGGTACTTTGAATATCTTTGAGTGTCGAGTTTTCGGTAAATGGTGTCATGGTTTGTGGAGCCGGAATCGTTCTGCCTAGTAGCGCTTCAAACTGCTGATCTGTCATCACTGTTTGGCGTTTACTCGCATCAAGTGGCTTAACGATATAGTCACTAACCAATGTCACTAGAACACTATCTCGTATATCACGTGACGAGGCACCAATATGAATATGATATTCCCCAGCTTCGACTTCCCACTGTTTTGACGCCGAGCTAAAGAATGAGAACGCTCGTCGATCCAAAGTGAACTCTACGGTTTTGCTTTCTCCCGGTTGCAAGTCTACCTTCTCAAAGGCTTTCAACTCTTGTTTACTTCGTTCAATTTGGCTATTCAGTTTCTCAATATACAGCTGAAGCACTTCTTTACCAGCTACGGAGCCGCTATTCGTCACCTCAACCGAAAACACAATCTGCTCGTCTGTTTGGCTAACTACCGTGGCATTATGATAAGAAAAATCGGTATAGCTTAAGCCATGTCCAAACGGAAACAGTACGCTCACGCAATGGGAGTCAAAATGTCGGTAGCCAACATTCAACCCTTCTTTATAAACAACCTGCTTAGGAAGACCTGGGAAATTGGCGTTTGAAGCACAATCTTCTAATGTCAGAGGGAACGTTTCTGCCAGCTTACCACTAGGGCATACATCACCATACAGAATGTCACAAATTGCACCTCCACTTGCCTGTCCCCCTAAGTAACTTTCTAAAATTGCGGGTACTTTATCAATCCAAGGCATCGTCACGGGAGAACCATTACTCAACACTACGATGACATTCGGATTGACCTGATGAACCGCCTCAATCAATGCATTATGAGATTCAGGTAAATTCATATGAATACGATCAAAAGCCTCTGCTTCATAGCTATTTGGAAGGCCAACCATCACAATTGCTTTGTCGACACTTCGAGCTAACTCCACCGCTTCAGAAATCAAACCAGCATCTAGCTCACCGGACTCTCGATATCCTGCTGCAAAGCGCACCTCTGCACTGAGTTTTTCATTTAATGCGTCACACAAAGAATATACTTTCGTCGGCGTGACTTGTGAGCTGCCTGAACCTTGATAGCGTGGCGTTTTGGCAAACTGACCAATAACCGCCACCGTGTCTGAGCTCGATAGTGGCAAGGTCTTCGCGTCATTCTTCAATAACACCATGGACTCACCAGCGGCTTTACGAGCCATTTGGTGATGAGTGTCAATATCGAATTGTTCATGAGAAGTAATCGCTCGCTTAGACTTCACAATCAGCGCCAATATTCTTTCAACAACTCGATCTAGTGCCTTCTCATCCAGTGAACCATCTTTCACAGCCTCAACAATTCGAATATCATTGAGTCCTGCGCAGCCAGGCATTTCCAAATCCAAGCCCGCTTTTATTCCCTCGACACGATTGTTCATTGCGCCCCAATCGGTCACGACTAAACCTTCGAAGCCCCACTCCTCACGTAAAATGTCATTCAAGAGTCGGTTGTGCTCACTACAAAACTCCCCATTGACTTGGTTGTACGCACACATCACGGTCCATGGCTGGGCATTTTTAACCACATCTTCAAAGCCCGGAAGATAAATTTCACGCAACGTCCGCTCATCAACTAGCGTATCAATGACCATTCGATTGGTTTCTTGATTGTTAACAGCATAGTGCTTCACACTCGTGCCAACGTTGTGCTTTTGAACCCCATTAACAAATGAAGTAGCCAGTCGACCTGTCAAGTAAGGGTCTTCAGAAAAATACTCAAAGTTACGTCCGCACAATGGGTGGCGTTTAATGTTCATACCTGGACCAAGTAAAGTACTCACATCTTCCTTTAATGCTTCTGTCGCCAAGTATTCTCCGACAGTCGCAATAAGATCAACGTCCCAAGAACTTGCCAACGTCACTGCTGTTGGAAAACAGGTACTTTTTACACTAGCACTCAAGCCTAGGTGATCCGTATTTCCTTGTTGCTTACGAAGACCGTGAGGGCCATCCGTAACCATGACTGATGGAATACCTAAACGCTCTATATCTTGTAAATGCCAAAAGTCTTTGCCTGAACACAGACTGGCTTTCTCTTCTAGAGTGAGTTGAGTAAGCAACTCGTTCACTTCTTTTTGAATTGATTGTCTATTTTTCATTTCTTACTTCCAATTCTTTTGATATTTCAGCCAATTTTTCGTCGGTTAGTGAATAGAATTTGATAGGAATAAGCATTAATACGCAGCTGATCGCTGGCAGAACTGTCATCGCCAAAAAGATTCCATCCATGGCTTCTTGCGTTTGGCTAGTGCCAGCAACGTAGTGAGTCATAGACAAAATAAGACCAACGGCAAACGCACCTAGAGCAGTGATGACTTTGTTTGCAAATGTCATGCAACTAAATGCCACCCCTTCAGAACGAATGCCCGTTTTCCATTCGGCATAATCAACAGAATCACCCACCATAATGGGCTGAAGGACAAGGAAAGGAGAGTTCAATGTTGCAAGCACGAATGTCATGACATAAACCGTAATCAGGTCATCATAACCGAGATAGAAATACAGGCTGAGCAGAGCGACACGTAAAATAGAGGTCGCAATGATGACGCCTTTCTTTTGAATACGCTTGATCATCATAGGAGTAAAAGCCATACCTATAATCATGCCAAGCATCGAGATTAAACTAATAATCCCCATCTGTTTTGCATCACCTAAGTTGTAAGTCGCGAAATAGATCACTGCGGAAACAGGGGCTGCGGTTAGCGATGAGCAAAGCATGGTCAAAAATACTAACTGCAATGGGCGATTGGATCTAAATACGTTTACCGTATCAGATAGGCGAATCTTTGGGCGTTTAACGACTAAGCGCTCTTTTACTCCAAAGAATGCTAACGTTATCAGCGGCACACTGAGTACAGCGAATATAGCAACTGAATAGAAGTAACCTTGACTGGGATCCTCGGGAGAAAACTTTTCAGCCAATACAGGAATAAGAATGGTCGGAACAAGTATTCCCATGGTCGAAAAAGAACGAGCAATACTCACCATCTTGGTACGCGCCGATGAGCTTCTTGTCATCACGGTAGACAACGCCCAAATAGGAATATCGGTCAGTGTATATAGCATGCCCCACAAGATATAAATGACATAGGCATAGATCAAAGTACCGGTATAAGAAAAGCCCGGGTTGTAAAAGCAAAGCGTCGTGACAATAGCGAGCGGGACTGGCACAAAAAGTAACCAAGGACGAAATTTTCCCCATCGCGTATTCGTTCGATCTGCAAGAATGCCCATAAGAGGATCATTAAATCCATCCCATAACCTCGCGACGAGAACTAATGTACCGACAGCCGCTGGCAATAAACCTAGAATATCCGTAAACGCATACATTAAAAAACTAAGTTGAATACCAAATATTATATTTTGCCCACCCAGTGCGGCAGTAAATGAGAAACTTTGCTTTCTTGGAATAACATCTAGATCTTCTTTATGATCCGAAATTGTCGCTGTTTGACTGGTCATAATAATTTCCTGTTATTTATTATTTTTCAAACCATGAAGTACAAATTCAATCGCTGTTTTCATCACTTCATTGTGCGATTCTGGTGAGACTTCTACTAATGTATCCCCACGTAAAATCAATCGATGCTTTAAACTTCGGATAGTATTAATAATGGTGACACTCGCTAAATGAGAATCAACTTTACTTTGAATTGATCCATCTACAATTCCCTCATTAATATAAGACTTAATAAGTAATCCTGTTGCGTTCTTTTCTGTTTGTGCTTTTAGTTTATCAATATCTTCACTATCTAATCTCTGGCTCGTAAAGTAACCATCAAACTCAGCCAGAAACCGTTCTACTTTGTCAAACCGATCTTCAGCCCAAAAAAACAAGCTAAACTCTTCCAGTTTCTTTAGTCCCGTTGGGCTGCCGGAAATTCTGTCTGACAACGTGTTCAAGTTTTCCATCGACATTTCCGATGAAATCACGGTTTCTAAAATAGCCAATCCTAATGAGAACTTGTCCTTATAGTAGCGATACAAACTCGTACGGCTGATTCCCACGGTTTTAGCAATGTCCGTCATTTGTGTGTCATAGAATCCATTTTGAGTAAACAATTCTTGAGAAATCGCTAAAATTCTATGTCTGGTCTCTTCTACTGTGTATGTCATATTTTTGTCTCAGCAATCAAACTAGCGACAGTGTTACACGTGTACCATCATTTTGAATAGCGGCATTCACAATTAATGTGATCCAAGCATAATTACCATACCAAATTGAGATCCAGAGCATGAAAAATCACCATTCATTAACATCAACTCGACTCATATGGCACACGAGATCAATGTATAAGTATTTGATTTAATTGAATTTAAATCAACATCACTAATTGGCAAATTAATCAATAGATGATTCAGTTCACAAATACAAAACAACTTACTAGTCATCATCGCACGCAAAGATCCATGTCACATTTTACCATGTTACACGTGTGCTATTGTTCCTGTTACACATGTAGCACAGCACAGCGTGTTATGACTCATCCGTAAAGTTGTAGGTAAAGGAAGACGATTTATGAACACCCCTTCATTTCGCCGAAAGGCAATCAGTACAGGAATCGCATTAGCACTTATGTCGGCAGTACCGAGTGCATTTGCCCAACCTAAAGCCGTGGAAAAACCCAATGTCATTGTCTTCTTTACTGACGATATGGGATGGGCAGACATGAGCACGCAAGGCGCACCATATAAGACTGAAAATCTGGATAAGATTGCTAACAGCGGTCAACGTTGGAGCCAATTCTATGTCACTTCGCCAGTTTCCTCTCCATCACGAGGCAGCTTACTTACTGGACGACTTGGTACTAAAACCGGTTTATACGGCAAAGAAATTCCGGTGGTGATGGAACCAAATCAAAACGACTTTCCGGCGACAGAAACCACCATAGCTACCATGTTGAAAGACAATGGATATAAAACCGCAATGTTTGGTAAATGGCATTTAGGCAATACTGAGGCTTCGTACCCTACGAGACATGGATTCGAGCACTGGTATGGAACCATTGCTTCTAATGACATGAACTTCACCGTCGGTTTACCTCGCCTACAACAATTAGGTGCATTTGTTCAAATTGCCAAAGCGAAAGAAAAGAAGGACTGGGATACTGTCAAAAAAGTAGGCGCGGCATTACAAAAGGATATGGCGTTAAAATATGAGGCTTTAAAAAACCCTAAAGACGAATATTGGGATATTTCTGTTATGGAGTCCAATAATAATAACGGAGTCTATAGCGATAAAGTTGTTGAGCGTCCATTAAATCAAGCAATGCATACACAAAATATTACCGCTCGTCTAAAAGATTATATTAAAGACAATAAAGATGACCCATTTTTTGCTTATGTACCTTATACGCAAAACCACGCGCCGCTGTTTGTCTCTCCTGAGTTTGAAGGAAAAAGTGGTCATGGACTCTATGCGGATGTCATGATGGAAATTGACTGGTCTGTCGGTGAAATTGTTGCAACGCTAGAGAAGTACAATATCGATGAGAATACACTCATTGTATTCTCATCAGACAATGGCCCTTGGTTACAAATGGGCGATCATGCGGGCTCTGCCCTTCCACTAAGAAATGGCAAAAACAGTACCTTTGAAGGAGGGGCTCGTGTACCTGGTATCTTCTACTGGCCAGGGCAAATTGAACCTAAAGTCGTCAACGATATTGGTTCCGCAATGGATATCTTACCAACGGTTGCGGCGTTAACTGGCTCAACACTTCCAAACACAGACCTAGATGGTGTTGATTTAAGTGCCACGCTTTTGGAAGGGAAGCCAAGTGTACGCACGGTTATGCCTTATTACTACAAAGGCAACATGCAAGCATACAGAAATCAAGAATGGAAAGTGGTCTTTTACGGAAGTGACCCGAAAAATTACTCTGGTTACAAACTGGAAAAGCCAGAGCTGTACAACATGATCAATGATGAAGAAGAAAAGCTAGATGTCGCAGAGAAAAATCCAGAAGTGCTCGCCATGATGGTGAAAGAAGCGCAAGAATACGATGCTTCTTTAGGTGAAAAAGTCACCCCACTATTTGATCTTAGATAAACGCTAGCAGGCCCAATATGTCAGACTTTCACGTTACCGCAAAACCTTCAGGTTCACTTTGCAACATTGATTGTGATTACTGCTTCTATCTGGAAAAGGAAAAGTTATACCCAGAAAGGAACAAAACGGTAGGTATGGATGATAAAACGCTTGAGATCTATATCAAGCAATACATTCAAGCACAGAAAGGGAATAACGTTCTTTTTTCTTGGCAAGGTGGAGAGCCGACATTATTGGGCCTTGCATTTTTCAACAAGGTCATTGCATTTCAAAATAAGTACGCTAACGGAAAGCTAATTTCCAATACCTTACAAACTAATGGCATATTGATTAATGAAGAATGGTGTCATTTCTTTAGACAACATGAATTTTTGATAGGTCTATCATTAGATGGTCCGAAAGAGATTAATGATAGCTATCGTAAAAGTCGCTCTCAAAAGTCCACCTTTAGTAAAGTAATCAATACGGTAGAACTATTTAATAAATTCAACATTGACTACAATATTTTAGCCGTAGTAAGCAAAGCAAACGTCGACAAACCCATTGAGGTTTATGAGTTTTTCAAGTCTATTGGCGCTAGACACTTCCAATTCACACCACTTGTTGAACGAATTGCGAACACCCCTACAAAGGACGGGCTTACACTTATTTCTCCAACGGATATGAGTCAAGCCACTGTTGCACCATGGAGCGTTGACGCATCGGCATATGGCGAGTTTATCACAACGATGTTTGATCACTGGATTAAGCATGATCTGGGTGAGGTTTTTATTCAAACATTTGAAAATACGCTAGGTAAAATGCTAGGTGAACCTGGAAATCTATGTGTTTTCGAAAAAGAATGCGGCAATGCACTCGCACTGGAATTAAATGGTGACACCTACTCATGTGATCATTTCGTTTATCCAGAATATAAACTAGGAAATATACATACCGAACAACTAGAAAATATAGCAAACTCACCCAAAGCAACTAAATTTGGGTCAGATAAGAAAACTAATATGGCAACCGAGTGTAACACATGCCCTTTCTTATCTATTTGCAATGGAGGATGCCCGAAGCATAGATTTGAACTATCTTCCTCCGGCATTCCCAATAAAAACTACTTCTGTAATGGATATAAAAAGATATTTTTACATATAGAAAAGTACATACCTACTTTTAAAAACGCATTTGAACTTGGACTAAATGCGGAAGATATAAAAAAAACAATTAGCAACAATTAACTTAATTCAATATATCAAACACAATTTTGGGGTTACTATGAAATATACAACCTTAGCCACAATTACGGCTATCGCACTCTGCTCTAATTCCGTACTGGCTGAAACATCGGGATTGAATGACGGATTCCAAGGAACATGGTTCTCACATGTCAATACGCCACATGGTTTTGCTACACCTCTACCTAAGGCAGCTGGCAACTGGGAAGTAAAAGGACTAATTAAGCCCACATTTATTAGCAATGCCGTTGATGGCTCAGATAAGGGCGCGGCGATAAAAGCAAAAGTACAAGTAAATGGTAACTATGAATTTACCGAAAATTTCCGTTTTATTACTGAAGCATGGGTGACGGGTGACTTCGAACAAAACAAAATGCATTGGGAGCGAGACTACAATACGCCAGTTCTAAATCAAGACCCTATTTACTTCGAACAACTTCAAATTGGTTTTGAACACAAAACACTTGGCGCACTTACTGTCGGAAAACAAGTAACACAATGGGGCGCAGGAACCATCTTTGATCAATACAACATGTTTGGCCTCACTGAACTACAACTTAATGCTAAAAATGATGGCACCAAAATCTTCTACCACAATAAGTGGGATAACAAGTGGTTAGTACGTGCTGTTTACCGACCAGAATCGCCAGTTTACGAAGTCCACGCGGCTTCGCCCGCACGAACAGAGGGCACATGGGGAATGACATTCGCTTACGATACGTTCTCGCCATACGCACGTGGATTTGATGGCTGGGGCATCTATTATGACGTCACAAATGAACACTTTGCCACACAGTATGGTGACGCTCCAAGTGATAGCTTTGGTACTGGAGGCGCGGCTGCCGGTGGATATCAATACCACAACGCCAATCATGAAAATCTCGTCCACGCTGTCAGCAGTTATATTAGAACCGGAGCATGGTACTTAGCCGGAAACTTATCGTATTCGAACATGGATGACGGTAAAAGCCTAGATGATACTTTAGAAAATTCTGGCTTCCAGCGCGCAGGTATGGTGTATGAGGATGGTGTTGGACTCAGCGCAACCGCGATGGCTCGTTATACCTTCAAAAATGGTTTTGAACCTCTAGTCTCTGTGGGTAACGACATAACAGGCACATTCGCCATTGTTGATCTCGCTTACAACTATAGTAAAGGGCTGAGGTTATTTGCCGTAACACGCATGGCCACCGACGACCAAACACAGTTTGGCCTCGGCGCTAAAATGTTCTTCTAAAAATAACACTCACAAAGTGAATGGCAGCGGTCACTTCCCTAGTAATCTGTCCAATTTTCTACTGTAAGGCCTTCAACGTCCTTACAGCTAGCTTCGGACATTGTACCTAGAAAGTAGCCATCTTTGATGCAAGGTAACTGGCCGTTGCTTTCACTTTGGGCACTCGTATTAAACGACAGGCTCATTACAAGCACAGACAGTAATAAAGAAATTCTACTCATATATACCTCTACATTAATAATAATTATTATAATGTAAGTTCACATTTCATTGTTTTTCCAATAAAAATAGATGATTGAATAGACCAATTTATTACTATCAGCAAACTTTTAAGAATAGTTCTTGTGTAACACTTCGGATATCAATGTGAATAGAATTAAAAAGCTTCGCACAATTAGCAATGCGATTGCCGATGTTGTCAGTGAAGTGGGTCATGATAAGCTGACCATACCCGTCATTGCTTCTAAAGCAGGTATGACTCCGAGCAATCTATATGTCTATTTTAACAGCAAAACTGACATGCTTAACTATGCCGATTATGACATCGAAAATCAGCTAATAACTGCGATGCTACAACCCTGTCATGACAAATATGATGCTATTTTCACGATTTGTCACAACCTGTTCTACCACCTATTAAGCCACCCTCAACACTTCTCCTACCTTAAACAAAGAAACCATATTAGTGCGTACCACTTACTCCATGGTGAGTTCACCGACGCTAAAATTGAGCTAAATAACCATGTATCCGCTGCCGCGTTACGAGTAGGCTTGACGAGTGACGGGTTGAGCTGTTTGCTATTCAGCCCAATTATCGATCTCGCCACGATTGCTCTGACAAAAAGTCCGCATAACTATGATGACGTGATTTCACTCATTGTCAGTCGCACCTATCCACCCGCATCCAAACAAACCCACACCCTGTCTCATCACTATCTTCGCTAGCATAAACTGTCTGTTAACCTTTATACGCATCACTCATTGTGGCTTCCAACCTGCAGATAACGAGTCTCCCCATGACTAACACTCTAAAAGGCCTCGAAGAATCGGTACTCCCTGGCATTGTGGCGGCTATCCACACGATAAATTCGGCCATACCATCATCATTTTCTCTTCACTACCGCTTTACTTGGCCACTAGAGAAGACATCAAATTACCGAAAACAATCAAGCAGTTACAATCACAACCCCATCAAGAAGCACGCAAAAACAACGCTACGCAGGAAAATATAGTGAAATATATTCCGAAAAAACCAAAATAACGCTTTACTTACCACAGGGGTCGGGTATGATTTGTCTCGCTCTGTTGAACAGAGTTATTAATGAAACATCAAGTAAAAGTAAAGCCTTAGAATGCCCACGTTAGTGTTGTTATCCTCAGTGTTTCCCTTGCTTCATCGTAACATTAAATAATTCCGAGCTATCAGCGCATCGCAATTTCGCGATAACTTTATGAAATTAAATATATTAAGGGGCTCTCATGTCTAACAAAACTACTGGCATCGTAAAATGGTTTAACGAAGAGAAAGGTTTCGGTTTCATTACTCAAGACAACGGCGGTGCTGACGTATTCGTTCACTTCCGTGCTATCGCTTCTGAAGGTTTCAAAACTCTTGCTGAAGGCCAAAAAGTGTCTTTTGAAGTAGAGCAAGGCCAAAAAGGCCCACAAGCTGCAAACGTAGTAGCTATCTAATTTAAGAGCGGCGCAAACAGTCTACTGTTTGCGCCACTTTTTTATCCCTTCTAGTTACACCACTTCGTTACGTCTAACAATTTCTTCAGCTAACCCTAGCTTTAAAAATCCTCAAATACTAAAAACGTACACTTTCCCACTAGTCTTACTTAAAATATTTCCGTATTTCTAGAATTTAAGTTCAATCAAACTAACTTGATGAGTTGCTGTTCGATTGCTTGGGTACATACCGTTACTGACATAGGTACGCTATGACTAAATGGATTAAGCGCATAAATCGAATTTAGCGGCAAATGATGGTTTGGTAATACGGGCACGAGTTTTGGACTCACCAATGGTAAATAAAAATCAGGCACCAAGCCTATACCTGCTCCCTGAGTGATTAATGATAAGCTGCTATGAAATGAATTAGTCATGCATCTAGCCGCTGTGTGGTACTCCTTACTTGCTTCCGTCTTACTAGTAAACACATGATGGATGTGCCTACCTTGCCAGTGATTCGAGATATAATTGAGGTCATCAAACGCCGTACTGGACACCAACGACGCTTCCCCACATAGCACATCTCGAAACTGCCCCAAACGTCGCTGCTTTAAATTGCTGCTTTTCGACTGCCCTACCCGGATCGCCAAATCAATATCATGCTCATAAAAATCAATATGTTGGTCACTGCTTATCAGCTCTGGCTCCAACCGTGGGTATTGCTGCATTAAGTCACCAATAATCGGCGTTATGAGTGTCTCCATGAGAGCATTTGGTGCTGTTATCCTAACTCGCCCTGTTGGCTCTGTTACCAGCTCTTGAGCCTCCGCCCAAGCTGAATCCATAATGCCATTGAGATCCTTGCAACGGGAATAAAAGCTACGACCAGCCTCTGTGAGCGCCTGTCGCCGTGTCGTACGCTTAAGTAGCGTTAGACCTAATTCTGTTTCAAGAGCCTTTAAGTGCTGACTCACAACCGACTTTGACAGATCTAATGTATCTGCGGCTGCTGAAATAGATCCCGCTTCAACAATATGAGCGAAGATGGACATTTGTCTTAGACGATTCATTTTATTGTTCTGTTTTATTAAACATTCCTTTTTAATATAGCTATTTTTCAAGACTAATCATAGCGCTATGCTAGACCCGTATTCCAATATTTAGGTAAGGGCTTATTATGTCAAACCATCAAACACTCAACGCCTGCAAACAAGGCATCGCTGCATGGCAAAAAGCATTTAACAACCACGATGCTCAAGGTTGTGCTGCGCAATATAACGAGAACTGTATCATGCATGCTCGCCCCTTTGGGACGTTCGAAGGCCGAGACGCCATACAAGCATTTTGGCAAAACATTATGGATCAAGGCTTTAATGAGGTTGAATACACAGAAACGCAGTGGCAAGCTCACGGCGAAAATGGTTATATATTGACTTCAAACTGGACAATGAATAAAGCCTTCGGCGTCGTTCATCGTGAACTGTGGGTAGTAGAAAATGACGGTAAAGCACGACTTATTAGCGATGATTTCGAAGTTCAGGGAGAGCGATAGCCCGCTCAATTAAGGTTCAAACAGCTGAGTGAGATCTTCACTCAGCTGTTCAAAAACAAGATGACCTTCAAGCACTTTATCCATGGCATACTCATAGCGTTCAACGTCCAGTACCTCATTAACTTCCCTATTGTATTTTGCGCCAACAACCACACCTGCTAACACCAATGCCACCGCTATTACTTTGAACATACAATTCCTTTTCAACGGTTTCCTTACCAATCTTGCTTTAGTATAAACTTCATCACTAGAAACCACATAATTGATCTAGATCAAAAGTGAATAATGAATGACTCACTCCCATTGAAATGCCTTATAAGATATAGCGCCGCCTCCTCTAATACATTGAATAAAAATATAATTTTTCATTTCAGTTACCACCCCAATACGGTAATTGATCACTGCCGCATTTTAATAATTCGACTTTTACCGAAATAACCTTTGACAGCGATATTGAGAAAGCTTATATTTCGAAAATTCCAGAAATATAGAGACCACCCCATGTTCGAAATTACACAACAAATGGTGATGGACACACTAGGCATGTTCATCTTCTTAGCTGTAGAGCTCACCATACTTTTTCTGTTGATCAGTTACCTTGTTGGCGTACTACAAGAATATATTCCACCGTCAAAAATCCAGAACATCTTGAGTGCAAAAAATGGTAAAGGGTACGTTGTTGCCGGGTTGCTAGGTGCAATTACTCCATTTTGCTCTTGTTCAACCATTCCTTTCCTGAAAGGCCTTCTTAGAGCCAAAGCAGGGTTTGGTACCATGATGGTGTTCTTATTTGCCAGTCCATTATTGAACCCTATTATTATTGGTTTGTTCGCAGTGACATTTGGGATGAAAGTAACACTGTTCTATTTTGTAGTCGCAATGGGTGTTTCAGTACTCGCAGGTTTCACATTAGAAAAGCTGGGGTTCGAAAAATATGTCAAAGCCGACGCATACAGTGAGCCAACACCTAAAGGCTGTGGCAGCACTTGCGGAGGAAAAGCGGTAGCGATTAACAAGTGGCGCAAGATATGGAACAGCACATGGCGAGACTTTAAAAAGGTACTTCCTTATCTCGTTGGAGGTATCGCGCTTGGTTCCATGATCTACGGGTTTATGCCGACAGAATTCGTGGCGAGCGTCGCAAGCGACAACAATCCGTTTGCGATTCCAGTTGCGGCAGTGATCGGGATTCCGTTATATATTCGAGCTGAAGCCGTCATTCCACTAAGTGCGGCATTGGCGGCAAAAGGCATGAGTCTTGGCGCGGTAATGGCATTGATTATTGGCAGTGCAGGAGCAAGTTTAACTGAGGTCATCTTACTTAAATCTATTTTCAAAAACACTATGATTGCCGCATTTTTGGTCGTCATACTAGGCATGGCGATTGGTGCTGGTTTTCTCTACCAATTCCTATTCTAATTGACCAGCCGATATAATAAATGCCCGGGATAGTACCCGGGCATTTCTATAGAAGTCACTTTAACAAGAGCAATATTGACGCTGCATAGACGTTTTCACCACTCGACTGTCAATGGTAAAAAAGACATGATCCAGCTGAAATACTCTCTCCAACCATTTCATTGCTAACCCTCCACTTCAGCCATATCGATATTCAATGCAGAAGCAAGACCTTCCGCATAATCACGATCGGCTTGCAATGCATGCCAAATATGCTTGAGCTGAATAGGTTTAGAGGCAGCCCCTACCGAACGAGCGGTATTTTCAAACAAGCGCTGTTGCTCTTCTTTCGTCATTAGGCGGAAGAGATCACCAGCTTGAGTAAAGTAATCACTATCTTCTCGGTGATCCCAATGACCCGCTTCTCCCTCGATGGCTAACGCTGGCTCAGCATACTCAGATTGCTCTGCCCATTCACCATACTGATTAGGTTCATAGCCTTTTGTTGAGCCATAATTGCCATCAATACGCATCGCCCCATCTCGGTGATAACTGTGTACTGGGCAACGTGGTGCGTTAACCGGGATCTGATGATGGTTTACGCCTAAACGATAGCGTTGGGCATCACCATAAGCAAACAACCGACCTTGCAACATTCTATCAGGCGAGAAACCGACTCCCGGAACAATTGCCGCCGGATTAAATGCCGATTGCTCTACTTCAGCAAAGAAGTTTTCAGGGTTACGATTAAGCTCAAACTCACCCACTTCGATCAGTGGGAAATCACCATGAGGCCATACTTTAGTAAGATCAAACGGATTAAACTCACTCGCATTAGCCTGTGCTTCCGTCATAACTTGAATCTGCATCGTCCATTTTGGAAACTCACCATTTTCAATACTTTCGTATAGATCACGGTGGTGACTTTCGCGATCACGTCCTACTAACGCTTCTGCTTCTTGGTCCGTTAAGTTCTTGATCCCTTGCTGTGTTTGGAAATGAAATTTCACCCAAACACGTTCGTTGTCAGCATTAATTAAACTAAAGGTATGGCTACCAAAACCGTTCATATGACGGTAGGTGGCGGGAATACCACGGTCACTCATGACAATGGTGACTTGATGAAATGCTTCAGGTAATGACGTCCAAAAATCCCAGTTATTTTCTGCGCTACGCATATTGGTGCGTGGATCGCGTTTAACCGCATGATTGAGATCTGGAAATTTGAGTGGGTCGCGCAAAAAGAATACCGGCGTATTATTACCGACTAAATCCCAGTTTCCTTCTTCCGTATAAAATTTTAACGCAAAGCCACGAATATCGCGCTCAGCATCCGCCGCGCCACGCTCACCTGCCACCGTGGTAAAGCGAGCAAACAACTCTGTTGTTTTGCCCACCTCTGAAAAAATAGCCGCTTTGGTGTACTGAGTAATGTCATTGGTTACGGTAAACTTGCCGTAAGCCCCAGAGCCTTTCGCATGCATACGACGCTCGGGGATCACTTCGCGGTCAAAATGCGCCATCTTTTCTAAAAACCAGACATCTTGCAGCAACATCGGGCCACGCTTACCAGCAGTAGCCACGTTTTGGTTATGTGCAACAGGACAACCTGCCGCTGTCGTTAATTTCTTAGTCATAGTACATCCTTAGTGATCAAATCATCGCCGATTGAATACACTTACTATAAACGCGGATAATGAAAATAGACAACGGGATCTCGCTATTAATTCGATAAGCGAAATCTATCGAACCATCGGAAGTTATTTGCATGGGGCATTCAAACGAATGATCATTCAAAGTAACGCTTACAAAGATTTCACTCGCGATGGCAGAAAAATTTCACCCAGCATACAACGCACGCTTCCACCACCAACGGTCTCAATAGTAGAAACGTCGAAAGGGAGTAGCTTTCCATGCGTGCTCAATTGCTGCCTTTGTGAAGGCGTAAAAGCATCATACGCCGATTGTGACATAGCAATCACTTTGTCTCCATTCACCGTTTCCAGCTGAAGAATATTGCCACAAAAATGATTCATCTGATGCTCACTGATGGTAATCACTTGCTTAGACTTAGCCAAAGATTTAATCACGAATCGGCGCTCATATTCAGGAATCAGGTCTGCACAAATAACAGCAAAATTTTCCCCAATGGCCATCATCACATTAGTGTGATAAATCGGCTGTCCAGATGGGAGTGCCGTTTGAAAAGAGACCACGCGATGGTAACCAATACGCTTAGCATAATCCTCCAGCGCCTCTCTTTCACAGCGCTGAGACAAAGCCGCATAGATGGTTCGGTTAACATGATCTTTAACCATCACACCTGTGCTTTCTAAATAAGCGCCTTGCTTGGCGTAGCTTTCCATGGAATCTGTTGCGATTACCACTCGCCCAGCGGCGCGTAAGGATCTCATTAACGCTTCAGGGCGAACTTCATGCTGGCGGTTGTTACACGCCATTGGAAACGTATAAAACGCCCCATCTTGCGTGGTACTAAACCAGTTATTCGGAAACACAGCATCGGGCGTTTCTTGGTCTGATGTCGGGTAATCAAACTCGACAACTTGCACGCCAACCTTACGCAGCGCAGCTGCCATAGTGTTGAACTCGCCCATGGCAGCAGCGCGGACAGCAACCGAGTCCATCGTCACTGGCTGTTGAAATTCATTATCTTTTGCTGTTTCAGCATTAAAACCGAACTCTTTAGGGGGCACCATCACAACACAATTCGCATTTTGAACCGAGCGTTGTAACTTTGATTGACGGGGCCATTTTAGATGTAAAGCTGTTCCTTGATTCATATTGAGTCCACTCATTCTACAAACTTCATCAACGATTTTTGAATTGTAAGCAAAATGTTAATTATCAATTAACTGAATTCAACCCTATTTGACATCAAAGACTCCACTCATTAACTGCATTATTCACTTTATTCAGACGTATTTACTGAATATCCAAGCAAGTCAGTAAAATCGTCAACTAGTTTGCACCGATTCCGTCATTTTTCTTTGATACGTCTACAATAACGTAACAATATTGTTTCATATTCAAACTAATCTAATGACACAACTTGAGCCAGTTGATTGAAAGTTATACACTTAATTTCGTAGCCCTTTGAATCTTGTAATACTATCCGTTTCGTCGGCGTTGCAATTTCGTCATAAATTTAATGTGCTCTTCAGCGAAATGGAACCTTCGCCATGTAAAATAAAAACTGCTTAAAAACAAATTCTTACTAAAGGCTTCTCTCTGCCTATTGTGGCGAGAGTTCGTCATTTTATTCTGAATGCAGTCGAGCATTCATAGCACCTAGGTGAATCATGTTTAAACGCTTTGAATCTTTCACAAAAGCTTTTCCAAAGCAGGAGCCCGAGCAACCGCCAGAGGGCATCTTTGCTTTTTGTCGACACTTTACTCGTGGATTCGAAAAACCATTAATTCTAATGGCACTACTCAGTACCACTGTCGCGATTATTGAAGTGGCATTATTTAGCTTCATGGGTGAACTGGTCGATTTACTAACAGCCAGCACACCCGAAACCTTTATGGCAGAAAACGGAAGCACACTCTTTTGGGTCGGACTCGTTATTCTGCTCGTCATGCCAGCCCTTATTTTGGTGTACTCTTTATTGACTCACCAAACCTTGCTTGGCAACTACCCCATGTCTATACGATGGCAAATGCATCGTTACTTGTTAAAGCAAAGTTTGTCCTTTTACCAAGATGATTTTGCAGGAAGAGTCGCTACTAAAGTGATGCAAACGGCATTAGCCGTTCGCGAAACGGTGATGAAAACCGCTGACGTTTTTGTCTATGTCATGGTGTATTTTACCTCCATGCTGTTTATCTTGGCACAGGCCGACCTTTGGTTAATGCTGCCAATGCTCTTGTGGCTATTCGCTTATATTGGCATCCAGCTTTATTTTGTCCCAAAGCTGAAAAAAGTAGCAGCAGAACAAGCGGATTCTCGCTCTTTGATGACAGGACGAATCGTAGACAGCTACACCAACATCTCTACCGTCAAACTCTTTTCACACAGTAAAAGAGAGACAGAATATGCCAAAGAAGGCATGGACGGATTTCTCGATACCGTTCACAGGCAAATGCGCCTAGTGACAGGGTTTGATGTCTGTGTACAGCTTGCTAACTACATTTTATTGTTCTCTATCGCTGGCATTTCCATCTATTTATGGATGCAAAGCGCCATCACAATTGGTGCCATCGCCATCGCGATTAGTTTGGCGCTGCGAATTAATGGCATGTCGATGTGGATCATGTGGGAAGTGGGTGCGTTATTTGAAAACATGGGTACCGTGGTCGATGGCATCAAAACGATGTCTAAGCCTATCGCTATCCAAGATAAGCCTGATGCTAAGCCGATTGTCGTCGACCAAGGCGGTATTGAGTTTGATAATGTCAGCTTCCACTATGGTGAGAATAAAGGCGTGATTAGCAACTTAAATCTCAACATTAAACCGGGAGAGAAAGTTGGGCTTGTTGGTCGCTCTGGTGCAGGGAAATCAACACTTGTTAACCTGCTACTTCGCTTCCATGATGTCGAGGGCGGTCAGATCCGAATCGATGGTCAAACGATTTCTGAGGTCACACAAGATTCTCTACGCAGCAAAATTGGCATGGTCACGCAAGATACCTCGCTGTTGCACCGCTCTATCCGAGAAAACATCATGTATGGTCGTCCAGATGCCACTGAAGAAGATCTTCTCTCGGCCACTAAACAAGCCCATGCCAATGAGTTTGTCGAAACCCTCACTGACCCGTTTGGTAATGTGGGTTACGATGCTCAAGTCGGTGAGCGAGGCGTGAAACTTTCTGGGGGACAAAGACAACGTATTGCTATCTCACGAGTCCTGCTTAAAAATGCGCCGATCTTGATCCTCGATGAAGCAACATCCGCGCTTGATTCTGAAGTTGAAGCAGCAATTCAAGAAAGCCTGAATGAACTTATGGAAGGCAAAACCGTGATTGCTATTGCGCATCGCCTATCAACTATTGCTGCGATGGACCGCTTGATTGTTTTAGATCAGGGTCAAGTCCTTGAAGAAGGTACACACCAAGAGTTGATTAAGCAAAAAGGCGTTTACGCGCAGCTTTGGGCGCATCAAACCGGTGGGTTTATTTGCGGAGAGGATGACGTAGAACAGGAAGGAGTAGCGTAGTCCACCTAGGCTCGCTCAATATGCTATAACGAACAAAGCCACTTAGTTTAGCTGCCAGTCACGGATATTAGCTAAACATGGGTGGCTTTCTTTTTATTTAGCGAAGCAGGTTCCCAATTCACTACACGTGCATAGCATGAGTCACTAACACCATTTAAGTGACCAATTGCCACAAAGTCACCACCGCGACCAGCAAAACCGATAATGCGATACACTTCTTAATTCCAGCCTCATTATTTGATGTTTGGTGCTGCTCATAGTGAAACTTTCTCGCACGCCAATGACCACATCCAAATAACAACAGACTCAACACCGCTAAAGCAACGCTGCCAACCATTAAAGAAGGTTGCTGATTAGTGATTGCATACTTCATCATTACCATCGCTAGTAACAGGCTCAACCACATAGTTCGAAACCATGCCAATACTGTTCTCTCTAGCTGTAGTCCAGGATCTTTTATCATCATCGCTACCTCTGCCTCACGGCAACCACATCATGGCAATAACCAACATCGCGACCAGAAAGATGATAATACTGATGACCTTGATCGCGACCGAATACGACAGTTCCCGACCGTTGCGCATGGCGCGTTCATTGGACGCCCAGCGTATATAAGCCAACAACGGTAGTGCTGCCGCCATCACGCAAAGTATCGCCGACAACAGCAACCTCATATTAGAATCAGCAAACTCGGGGACCAAATGTTCAATTCCCACTGCGCCAGCAAGCAACGCCAAAGAAGTACGAATCCATGATAAGTACGTGCGTTCATTAGCCAGAGAAAACCGATAATCAGGTGCCTGCCCTTCGCTTCTCCAGTTAGACGGTTTTATGTGTTTCAATGGTTATCCTTGCTCAATATTAGCATTTAAAAATAAAGACAAAGCGAATCGTAAATTCCTGACTCATCATGGTGGGTTGTCACAATATTGGCGATTTCTTTGACTTCTAACGGGCTATTTCCCATCGCAATCCCCAACCCAGCACTAGCCAATAGCTCCATATCATTGCTGTAATTACCAAAAGCAACCGTATCAACGACATCGTATGACTTAGCTTGTAATAACTGCCTCAACGCCTGCGCTTTGTTCGTACCGAGAGTCGTAATATCCGCCATCGTATGACACGATTGAGTGAAATTTAATTCATGTTCATCACAATACGCATGTAATTCTTTAAGTGCCGCGAGGTTCTCCGTCTCAACCACTGCTTTATAGATCGTCAATGATTGCGCCAATGAGATGAACTGCTTCTCTGTGACTTGCTGATAGGTGGATATGGCATCCGGTTCGCGCTGCCGCTCCCACTCAGATATTTGCTGAAAACTTGGTGCTGCCTGATATAAGTAAATATGCTTCGGGCTGATGATCCTCACCGCGACGTCTAATGATTGACAAAACATAAGTAACGCACTCAGGCGCCCTTTTTCAACAGGGCGTCCATGAATAATGGCATTCGACTTTACGTCGAAACAATACGCCCCATTGCAGCAAATCAATGATGTATCTAGACCGAGTTCATGAGCATAAGGCAGCATCAATTGATGAGGCCGGCCGCTTGCAAGGTAGATATCAACATTCGCGGATTGTAAGTTTTGGATGACGGCTTTGTTTTCGGTCAGAATCTGATGGCGACTATTAAGTAGTGTTCCATCTAGGTCGAACACAACAGACTGATAGTTGTACATAGCGCTTTCCCTATAACTACGATTGATCCAAGCAACATCCATGACATGGATATCAACGCGGCATCAAAAAACTAAGTAAACACACGCGTTGGTCAACGAATTAATAGGTATACAGCACCTGCACCACACCTATCATTCTCGCTAATTATTAGTCCCAAAACCGCCGAGGAATACTTACGACCACACGATTATATTTGGTCCAATTAAAAGTAGGTATGACTGCGATCATAAGCTAAACATTGCTACCAATAAGTGCGATATTGTCGGCTAATTCTGATAACAAGAAACTCAATAAAGCGCTCAAAGTCACATCTTTGATTGGACAGACCTCCACTTATGACCGCTGTCATATCGGCAATTTGTCACTTTGAAATACTACGTAACAAGCAATACCTATAACTAGAAAATATTTGCGTAGAAATACAATTTCTATGTCAGGACTTGATCGAATAATGAATGGAACTGGAGGTTCTTATGAAACAAATTCTCTCCGGCATACTTAATCAGCTACAGCGAATAGGGGCATCATTAATGCTGCCAATCGCTGTGTTGCCCGTTGCCGCACTGCTACTGCGATTTGGGTCGCCAGATTTACTCGACCTGCCTTTTGTAAAAGCCTCTGGTGGCGCTATCTTTGGTGGGCTACCCATGCTGTTTGCCGTTGGGATTGCCGTTGGTTTAGCAAAAGATCATAACGGTACCGCTGGCGTTGCCGGTGTTATCGCACACCTTATTATTTTGGAAGGTGCGAAAACCATCACACCCGACCTAAAAATGGGCGTGTTGTCAGGGATAATAGCGGGTCTCATGGCGGGTTATCTTTATAACAACTTCAAAGACACCAAACTGCCTGATTGGCTTGGCTTCTTTGGTGGTAAACGATTTGTACCGATCGTAACGGCATTATGCTCAATCGTCATGGCGTTCATTGTCGGTCACGGTTTCCCTGCTATTGGCGCAATGATCAACAACTTTGGCATGTGGATGATTGAAAGTGGCGAACCCGGATTGTTTGTTTACGGCGCAATGAACCGTCTTCTTATCCCGTTTGGTTTGCATCATATCCTCAATAGTATTGTTCGCTTTATGTTTGGTTCGTATACCGACCCATCGGGTACTGAGATCATTGGCGATCAATTACGCTTCTTTGCTGGCGATCCAGAGGCTGGCGCGTTCATGACAGGTTGCTACGTCGTGATGATGTTTGGCTTACCCGCGGTTTGTTTAGCCTTTTACACGACAGCGAAGAAAGAGCGTCGTAAGGCACTTGTCGGCATGCTGGTCTCTATTTCACTGACCAGCTTCCTGACAGGTATCACTGAACCCATTGAATTCCTATTCATGTTCACCGCACCTATTTTGTTTGCGCTGCACGCTATCTTAATGGGCATGTCCTATGTTATTTCAGACCTATTGAACATCAAACATGGATTTGGCTTCTCTGGGGGCTTCATTGATTATGTTCTCAACTGGAACCTTTCTACGAACCCTATTCGTATCATCCCCCTAGGCTTAGCATACTTCGCCATTTACTTCGTCACCTTTACGGCTGCGATCAAGTACTTCAATTTAAAAACACCAGGACGTGAAGATGATGAAGAAGCCGTTGAATCGGTAAAAACAACCACCAACAATGACGAACTGGCGGGCGCATACTACGCCGCAGCTGGAGGCTACACCAACATTCAAAACATCAACTGCTGTATGACACGCTTGCGTCTTACGCTAGAAAGTAGTGACCTTGTGGATGACGCCGCTTGCAAACGCCTTGGGGCCGCTGGTGTCATTCGTCCTACGCCAACCACTGTACAAATCATTGTTGGCACATCAGCAGAAATGATTGCGGAAGATATGAGAGCAAAACATCTCCAAGAAGCGGAAAAAGAGGCGGATAGTCTTAAGAAAGCTGCTACGTAACAGCAACTCAAAGTAGGTTGCTGCACTAAAGCCTCCTTCGGGAGGTTTTTTCTATACATACGCCCATCCTAAATATCGTCGGTGTTCTAACGCTAACTTACCGCACTAACTTACCGCACTAACTCTCTAACATATCGGTCGTTTAGTTATTCCTAGAATGAACGTTTCAAAATACTGCTTCAAAGGATGGCGATAGACACAGACAGCACACCAATAATATGCAAACATCAGAGTGACACTAAATAGGGAATCATAGGAGTAAATAAATGGATTTTGATTTGGCTTGTTGCGAGTTTCGCAAAGTCACATTTTCTAAGGGCGAAGACATTTATCTTCAACATGATAACGCCGACTGCTTCTATTTCATCGACAATGGCTTGGTCGCGCTAAATCGACTATTACTCAACGGCAAAGAAGTACTCAGTCGAGTCTACTCATGTGAGCAGTATTTTGGTTACCGCACACTTCTTTCCGGTCAAACGTACCACGTAGGCGCGAAAGCGTTAACGGATGTAACCCTGACAAAAATTCATGTCGTAAACCTTGATGCCTTTTTTCAAAACAACATCAACTTCGTCCGTTTTCTAATGAGCGAAATGGCAACCGAGTTGCGCCATGCCGAAATTCGCCTGTCAAAAATGCCAAGTCACAGCGTAGAACTCAGAGTCATCGACAGTATGATCGATTTGGTCAAGGTCGACTCCACCTATAATTGGACATACCGTGAAATTGCCTCTCACTGCGGGTGCTCGACAGAAACCGTTATTCGTGTGAGTAAAAAATTAAAAACCAGCCACCTTATGGAAGGGAAAAACACCCAAAAATCCTTTGATATTGAAAAGCTGTATCACGAAAGAATGCGCCTTGCCATGCTATAAGCAGTGCGGACGTATAAAGATCTAACTTTTTCCTACAACGCAATTAACTTTATAAAAATACATCAATTATTTCGTGTTTTTGGAGTGACCGCACGGTGGTCATTTCAGATTATGTTACGATGCGCCTACGAATTTCTTCTGGGTTGATAACAACTTGAACAACAAAGTAAAGTTTTTATTCATCGCGCTTGCACTCGGTGCAGGCTTTCTCCTGCCTAATTTACTCAATAAAGCGAAAACCATGCATGTCGATTTAAGTGAATACTGCATGCTATCAACCAAGCTTTGTGAGCAAGATGGCGTTAAAATTCAACTCAACAAAGACCGAGCCCATCCATTACTGCCCGTTGAGATACAAGTGTTCTGGCCTGATGCAGAAGCCGAACAACTACTGGTGTCTTTGCAAGGAAAAGAGATGGACATGGGTGTGGTGAAATACCAACTAGAAATGAATAAACCTAATGTCTACCAAGGTGAAATTGTTCTTCCTGTCTGCACTGAAGATAGCATGACATGGTATGGCACCATCGCCGAAGGCGAGAATTCAGTGCAAGCGGCAATAAGGATGACGCGATGAACAAAAAATGGTTACTGCTACTTATTGGCGCTTTTGCTGTCGGTATTGCAACGAATATCACCCTGCAGCAAAAAAAAGAATCTAACCAGCAAGCCGAGGCTGAACGTCAGATCGCGCAAACATCAAGTACGGTATTGTTTGGAGAAAATGATACGCCAACGGCTATCTTTGACCCACAAGATCCCCGTATTCGCATCGTCTATTTTGGTTTTACTCGTTGCCCCGATGTTTGCCCAACGTCACTGGCTATGCTGGCTGGCGCGCTCAATCAGATTGATGAATCAAGTAAAGCAACCATTCGTCCTTTATTTATCTCGCTCGATCCAGAACGTGACGCAGCGTCAGCGTCCGCTGAATATGCCCAGTATTTTCACCCTATGATCGAAGGTTTGTCCGCACCGCTGGACATCACCACACCGTTGGCTCATCGCTATGGCGTGATATTTCGTAAAACAGAACTAGAGGGATCCAAACTTGGTTATACCCTCGACCATAGCTCTTACTTCTATTTTCTTAAACCCGATGGCACATTGATTGAGAAGGTGCCTCACACCCTAACTCCAGCTCCTATTATTGAGGCGATCAAGCGACTGAATAATCAGGGATAGATACCACGACAACAAGAATCGGAATCCACATGAAGCTCAACAAAACACTCTTATCTCTTCTTGCACTTGCACCATTATCATTTGCCAATGCGGCAATTGATGTTCACGATGCCTACGCGCGCGCGACTGCGCCAAATGCGACAACCAGTGCGGTATTTGCCACCATAGAAAACACCAGTGATAATGTCAGGACCCTAGTCAAAGCAAACTCACAAGCCGCTGCTGTGGTCGAGCTTCATGATGTGGTGATGAATGGCGAGGTGATGCAAATGCGCCAAGTCCAGAACATTGAGATCCCAGCGAACGGTCATGTCATGTTAAAGCCTGGCAGCCTGCACATCATGCTACTGGATATCAATGAGCCATTAAAAGAAACCCAAACGATTGACGTAGAACTAACGTTTGCCAATGGTGAAGTACAAGTGGTTACCGTGCCAGTGAAAAAAGTCATGTCAGGCATGAACAAAATGAACCACGATCACCATTAAAATAACCCATTATTTCTGAGATTAATGACTCTTAGCGTTAGTAATAGCTAAGTATCAAATAAACAAAAAGCGCATCATCGATGCGCTTTTTCATGGTTAATATAGCTCGCTATAACCTACGATGCGGCGTACTCACCTTCCCATACGATACGACGGTAACGATCTGGATTGGTGTCTCCTTCGGTACTAAACAGCAAAACCACTGACTCTGCATTTAGACCAACTTGCTCATCCAAACCCTGCGTATGCAGTTCACCTAATGCACCTAACGTGATCGCCCCTGACTCGCCACTGATGATCTTCGGATCATCGCTCAGTGGGTTACCCAAAATACGCATACCGTTCGCGGACACACTGTCCTCTACCGACACAAAATAACGACTACAATCACGCAGAACAGGCCACGTCACCGGGTTAGGTTCACCGCATGCAAGACCTGCCATAATGGAGTTCAAATCGCCGCTCACATTCACCATATTGCCTTCTGCGCTGGTGCCTGAGCGATAAATACAATCCGCAGCCGCAGGCTCTGCAATAATAGTATCAAAGGTATCAGCGCCTAACTTATCCGCTAAATACCCCAATACACCACCCGCCATCGCGCCAACACCCGCTTGCAGTACCACATGCGTCGGCATGCCAACTTCCAGCACCGCAACTTGCTCAACCGCTTCATCCGCCATGGTCATATAGCCTTGAGAAATCCAYGTTGGAATTTCTTCATACCCTTCCCAAGCCGTGTCTTGTACTAGCATCCAACCATTTTCTTGCGCCGTTTCATTAGCAAGGCGYACRGTATCATCGTAGTTMACRTCSGTCACAATGCACTCTGCGCCYAAACCTTTAATRCGMTCWACGCTSGCTTGCGCCGAACCTTTTGGCATGTACACCACCGCGTTTTGCCCCATTTCACGCGCCGCCCACGCCACGCCTGTRCCRTGGTTACCTGCAGTTGCTGTAGCAAACGTTAATGGCGCCTCAAGCTTTGATGACACGGTTTTTAAGTCAATTTCAGCAATATCCACATTCAAGTGTTTGGCCAATTGACGACCTARTGCRTAGGAGCCACCCAAYACTTTGAACGCATTAAGACCAAAACGCTTAGATTCATCTTTCACCAACACCGCTTTCACGCCTAACTGTTGCGCTAGGGCAGGTAAAGACACTAACGGTGTCGGTGTGTAACCTTCAATTTTTTGGTGAAATTGACGCGCTTGAAGCGCTTGATCAGCAGAAAAAAGGACGCTGGTTTTTCCAGAATAGAATTTATTGTTGGCGAGTTTGAGCATGATGAATACCTAAAGAAAACGAAGTGAGAGTAACAAGCCACACAAGGATTCATCAGAGTATGAAGTTGTGGTTGATAGGTTCCGGTGACTTGTCATGACAGAGGGTAACTATTTATTTGATATACGCGATCGCTTCAACTTCAACCAAGGCGTCTTTCGGCAATCTTGCGGCTTCTACACAAGAGCGTGATGGCGCATTTTCAGTACCAAATACTTCTGTGTACACCTCGTTGAATGCCACAAAGTTTTCCATATCCGATAGGAAACACGTGGTTTTCACCACGCTATCAATAGACGCGCCAGCCGCCTCTAATACTGCTTTTAAGTTAGACAGCGATTGGCGAGCTTGCTCGGTAATGCCCCCTTCAACAAAAGCCATCGTCGTTGGATCTAGCGGTAACTGACCGGATGTAAAAACCAGCTCTTTGAATGCTGTACCTTGTGAATAAGGACCGATAGCGGCAGGTGCTGACTCTGTATGAATGGTTGTTTTCATCTTAATTTACTCTTTGATAGTGTTAAGCTTTAAACTCACGAATGTATTTATAAATAGCATGGCGAGTAATCCCAAGGCGGTCGGATACGAGTCCTGTTGCCTCTTTCAATTCAAAAATGCCGTTCTCAAATAAGAGCTTAGTAATAGTCTTATTGCGGCTCTTCAAGTTAACGGATGCATCATTCTCAACTTCTAGGATCGCGTGTTCCAGAGCTTGTTCAATAACGTCAGTTGCTGAAGCGCTAAAGTTTTCGTGTACGCCAACATGCGGCAAAGCGCTGTCGGGCATCAGAGTCTTCATGATTTCAGGGAACGGGTGAGACAGGTTCATGTTGATACAAAACAAGCCAATTGGCTTCCCCCCCTCTCCAGCAAGAACACAAGTCGTTGATTTTAATAGAGAGCCATCTTTACTATTGGTAAAGTAGCATTTAGGTGTCACTTCACCCGTTCTCTCAAATGCGCTTAGCATTCTAAGCCCCATATCGGTGATCGGCGATCCCACTTCACGTCCGGTATGGTGACCATTGACAATCTTAACCACTGATTTTTCGAAACTCTCAAACGAGTGGATAACCACTTCACAATGAGGACCAATAAAATCAGCCATCGTATCGGCTAGGCGAAAATTAGACTCTAAATATTCTCTATCTGTGTCGGTAAATTCGACATTAAATGACTTATATGCTGCTGCGTTCATCTTAGACCACTACTGTTAACTTCAACTCAAGACACATTGTCCCTTCCTATAGAAGTGATTGCAATAGCAAACTCAACTTTATGTAACTATATAACTACAAACATTCATACCCATCAACACAAAAGTTAACGATTCAGGTCTAAAGTTTGTTATTTTTGACTAAAATCAAGTTTAAACACAAAAAAAACCGCAACTCCGTACACTAAAGTTAACCATAAGACTTGGGTCACATTATTTAACTGAAATATAAGTAATATGCTCAATATCAAATATATGAATCAAACAATATGGTCTGAGCTGGTTGCAAAGGCACAAACCAATAATAAAAATAGGGGTAACACTTGATGACTAACTACTTAAACCGAGGCTTTGAACTGGCGGAGTTTGAAAACAGAACATTACGTGCTCAAAAAGTCATGCATGACAAAAAACTCGATGCCATGATTTTCACCACCGAGCCTAACGTTCGTTACTTCACCGGTTTTCACACCCAGTTTTGGCATAGCCCAACACGCCCTTGGTTTGTCATCGTGCCTGCCGAAGGTAAACCTATTGCCATCATCCCTGAAATCGGCGCAAGCGGTATGGCCGGAACTTGGATTGATAACATCATTACTTGGCCATCTCCAAGACCTGAAGATGACGGCATTAGCCTCGTCGCCAGCGCATTAAACTCTCTACCGTGTAAGCATGGCCGAGTGGGCGCGACGTTAGGGATTGAATCTCACCTTCGTATGCCAGTGAACAACTACTTAAAACTCACCACCATGGTGAAAAAAGACTTCGTTGATGTCTCTCTAGAAATGCACGGTCTTCGCCAGATTAAATCTCAAGCCGAAATCGAAAAAACACGTGAAATATGCCGCATCACTAACGTCGCCTTCGACAAAGTTCCAAGCTACGCCAAAGCGGGCATGTCCGAGCGTGAAATCTGTAAACAGTTCCGCATTGATATGTTGCTAGAAGGCGCCGATGAGTGTCCGTACATCATTGCAGGCTCCGGTCCTGACGGCTATGACAGCATCATTATGGGTCCSACCGACCGYATTATTGAACCGGGTGACGTGCTGATTATCGATACGGGTGCGGTGCGTGATGGTTACTTCTCTGATTTCGACCGCAACTGGGCATTTGGTCACGCCAGTGAGCAAACCAAAGCCGCGTATCGCGCCACCTATGAAGCCACCACTAAAGGTTTTGAAGCGGCGAAACCGGGCGCAACCACCACTGATATTTATAACGCCATGTGGAAAGTGCTAGAAGCCAACGGCGCACTAGGGAACGACGTCGGTCGTCTTGGTCATGGTCTGGGAATGGAGCTTACTGAGCGTCCATCTAACACCGCCACCGACAACACCATCCTAGAGCCAGGCATGGTGATGACGCTTGAGCCGGGCATGGTCTACGCACCGGGCAAATCTATGGTGCACGAGGAAAATATCGTCATCACCGAAAACGGCGCGGAATGGTTGTCTGAACGCGCGGCTCCTGAACTCATCATCATCGACTAATTCAACTAATCATAACAATAAGCCAAGGCACGCCCTGCCAAATGCAGGGCACTTTGCAGGATCACATAATGAACACTATTGAAGAATTCAAAAACTGGGAAATCAACCTTCCACACACCCAAGCTCCGCGCATTGCTCGCGTCCATATTGGTTTAGTGCAACTAAGTACGGATCATTCACTAGAAATGGATTGGGCAAAACTGCTTGGCACGCAAGCGGGTATTTTCAGTTCACGGGTTTACTACAGCAGTGAAATGACGCCCGAAGCGCTCGATAAAATAGCAAGCGGGATCAGCGAAGCGTCCGATCTTATTGCCTATGGCTTACCTATGGACGTGATGGCATTTGGTTGTACTTCCGCCTCTATCATTATTGGCGAAGAAAAAGTCGCGAAACTGCTCACGAAAAATAGAGGTGATATTCCAGCAACCAACCCTTGGACTGCAGCGCAAGCGGCGTTTAAGCACTTAGGCGCAAAGAAAATCGCCGTGTTTTCACCCTACCCAACTGAGGTCAACTTCCCGCTCTATAACCAACTTACCGCTGCCGGCTTTAAAGTCTGCACGCTTGGTTCATTAGGGATAGAGAAAGATACCGATATCACCAAGATCTCGAAAGAATCCATGATGTCAGCACTCGACCAAATCTTACCGGAATCAGGGGCTGATCTCGTATTCATGTCTTGCACCAACTTACGTGTACTCGACCACATTCAAGAAATTGAAAACAAATTCAATATCCCTGTTGTATGCAGCAACTCGGCAATGTTTTGGCATGCCATGCACTTAACAGGTCACACAGCACACTGCCCAGGTTACGGCAAACTTTTAAATCTATAAGGAAATAACCATGAGTAATACAACTAAAGGCTGGATAGCCGCGATTTTTATTGGTCTTCTTTGGGGCATCCCTTGGATCGTTGGTACACCAATCCTTGAAGTCATGGATGCACAAGTCTTGGTATGGGTACGATATACCGTTGCTTTCATTACCTTATTTGTCATTATCCAAGTCAGCAATGCCATGGGTAAACCGCAAAAGAAAATAGACTTCAAACTTAACTGGGAGAACCGTCATGATATCTTTTGGGCTGCTTGTTGTGGCATTATTGGTCAAGGCGCATTCAGTTTCCTTTCGTTTCTTTCTCTTGACTATATCACTGCATCTGAAAACGGCGTTATTCAAGGGTTAATCCCGATCATCATTCTATACGTGGGCTTTATTCGCCACGGTGAACGCTTCACTCCTTTGCAAATCCTCGCTGCTGGCGGTGCATTTGTCGGCGTTGCTATCCTTGTTATGGACCCCTCTGTAGAAGGCAGTGGCTTTAACATTGGACACCTAATCTGCTTTGGTAGTGCCGCTAGCTTCTCAACTATGGCCTACGCTCGTGCTAAGCTCGCCGAAAAATATGGCTCTGTCGCCACCATGTACCACCAATTTGTCTTTGCTGCTATCGGCTTCGGTCTCTACTTATTGGTCGTTGGCGCAGATTTCTCATCTGCACTTGGTATCTTTAGTTCACCGCTACGTGTGCTCTGCATTACCATCCTTGGTGTCGGCATCTCTGGTATTAGCTACCTTATCTACATCTACGCAATGGAGCGTGTTGGCGTAGATGGCACTGGTATGGCGCTTAACCTCATGCCTCTATCTTCTTTCGTCCTTGCTGTATTTGCTTTGGGCGAAGCCGTAACACCTATTCGTTTGTTGGCCATTGCCGTTGTTATTGGCTCAATGATGATGTTTATGAAGTTTGCTAACAAAAAGAAAGCCGAGTCAGCACCAACAGCAAAACTGGCTGAAAGTAACTAACCGTGAACACGACGACTAAGGGATGGATAGCTGCAATTGGTGTCGCTTTACTCTGGGGAACAGAAGGATCGCTAGCGACAATGCCATTGCAGACTATCGACGCAAAAGTACTTGTTTGGCTTCGTTATTTGATTGCCTTTAGCGTACTTTGCGTGGTCTTAGTCGTCGCCTCTTTTGCTAAACAGCAAACTCTCACCAAGAACCAGACTTTAACCAAGAAACCGCCCCTTACTTTTCGCTGGGAACATCGCCAAGATATTCTAAAGCTTGCAGTATGTGGCATTGTCGGTCAGGGCTTATTTAGCTTTTTCTCCTTCCAATCTCTCGATTACATCACTATTTCTGAAAATGGTGTGATTCAAGGTCTGGTTCCTATCGCTATTTTGTTCGTTGGATACCTTTGTTATGGCGAACGCTTCAGCGTATTGCAAATCATAGCGGTTGGGGTCGCGCTATGTGGCGTAACACTTCTTGTTTTCGCCCCCTCAACCGATGCTTCAGGACTCAATATTGGTCACTTCTATTGCTTGATGAGTGTGATGAGTTTTGCGTCTGTCACTCACATTCGAGCTCAGCTAGCCGACAAGTACGGTGCAGCCTGTACGATGTGTTATCAATTCGGTTTTGCTGCTATCGGGTTTTTGGTTTATCTCTTATCTACCGACATTAAGATTCAGACCGCGTTACTGCTTGTACACCAACCTTTTGCCCTCACTTGCGTCATGATTCTTGGCTTATTTGTGTCTGGTATCGGTTATCTCGTCTATATCTATGGGATTGAACAAGTGGGTGTAGACAGCAGCAGCATGGCATTGAACCTTATGCCAATGTCCGCCTTTTTTATTGCAACTACGTTTTTTGATGAACCAGTCACGCCGCTTCGACTTTTCGCTATTTGCCTAATCATTGGCGCCATGATGTTATTTGCCAAACCTAGCCGTACATTGGCTCGCTCCTCACAAAGAGTCGTCAACGACTCGTAAGTAACGCCAATCGTATGTGATTACTCACGCTAGTGATGCCAATTGTTAATGTGCTACCATAACCTAGACTTCACTAATAAGGGGAATTTCATGATTGTGTTACACACCTACCCGGCAACATTGGTCGCGACAAAATAATCTCTCACTTTCTTGATTACTTAACGACTTATTGCCCGGTATTAATAACCCGGGGTTATGTGTCTACTGCACACGCTTACATTTGTAAGTACCTAACCCTATTAAAATTATTCAAATCGTGTAAAACGTTTAGGTACCAACAATGACTTCTATTTTTACTCATCCAATTTCTATCAATGAACTTGGCTGGAAATCGTACTTCCAACAACAACTCACACTTGATGACTATGACAACACGGTAGTCGGTCGTATTATTGCCCATCATCGCAGTGGTTATATCGTCTGTACTGAGGAGCAAGAATTTCATTTAGAGCACCATGCTCAGCACCCTTCCATGACTGTCGGGGATTGGATCTTGCTAGACAACGAGCAGGCTTTTGTTCGCCTACTTGAACGTAAATCTTTATTTAGTCGTAAAGCGCCAGGTTCAAAAGTAGAAGAGCAGTTTATTGCCGCCAATGTCGACTGTGTGTTTATCGTTTGTTCACTCAATGACGATTTTAATCTCAGCCGAATTGAGCGATATCTAACGCTGGTTAACGAATCTCAAGCCGAGGCGGTCATTGTGCTCACCAAGTCTGATTTATGTCTTGATGCCGATGAAAAACGCCAACAAGTACAGAACCTCGATCCTTTCTTAATCATCGAAATGGTTAACGCACTGGACGCCGATACACTAAGCGGACTCGCCTCTTGGTGCCATCAAGGTCAGACTGTGGCGTTTATGGGTTCATCTGGTGTCGGCAAATCAACCTTAGTGAACAGCCTAATGGCATCCGAAATCCAAGCCACCGGTGGTATTCGCGAAGACGACAGCAAAGGACGTCACACCACGACGTCTCGCTCTATGCACAAGATGTCGCAAGGTGGACTGTTGCTAGATACACCCGGCATGCGTGAAATACAGCTTACGGCAAGTGAAGATGGACTAGCAGAAACCTTTAGCGACATTGAAGCGTTAATCGCGCAATGCCGCTTTAGTGATTGCCAGCACAATAACGAACCTGGATGCGCAGTACGTACCGCGCTGGAAGCCGGAAGTGTGAACGCAAGACGTTTAGACAATTACTACAAACTGCTTAGAGAGCAAGCCCATAATAGCGCTTCATTGGCAGAGAAACGCAGTAGTGATAAGCAGTTTGGTAAATTTATTCGTTCTGTCCAAACTGAAAGCCGCAGTCGAAAGAAAGGCTATTAGCCGTAGCGCTAATTTGGCTATTTGTTAACTTAGCTATTTTGGTTAACTTAGCTGTTGGTTAATTTAGCTATTTGGCCACCTTAACCATTCAGTTCACATCGCAACTCCCCCAAAGACCCTAGCCACTAGGGTCTTTTTTATATGTTAAACAAAAACAAATCATTAACATATAACACCATAATACCCTACATATCCCACAATTTTATACTACGTATTAATTAAAACTGGACACATATATTCGCAACTATATTATAACAACCGCAAACACACATTCTTACAATACAATTATAAAGGTAAAAAAAATGCAGAACTCTAGCTTGTTGGCCCGATATGCCAATGGCAATCTGGTTCTCCAGATCCTTGCGGGTATCGTCTTCGGTGTCATCCTAGCGATCGCTTCACCTTCTACAGCACAAAGCTTCGGAATGCTTGGTAGCTTGTTTGTTGGTGCACTAAAAGCCGTTGCACCCATTTTAGTTTTCATTTTGGTAGCGGCCTCGATTGCAAACCAAAAGAAAAATCAAACGACGCACATGCGTCCAATCATTATTCTTTACCTGATTGGCACCTTTACCGCAGCATTAACTGCTGTGTTAATGAGCTTCCTTTTCCCAACCGAGCTTACATTAGTGGCGGGAGCAGAAGGGGCGACACCACCACAAGGTATTGCAGAAGTTCTACACACCTTACTATTTAAGCTCGTCGACAACCCAGTCAGCGCACTTATGAATGCCAACTACATCGGTATTCTTGCGTGGGCTATCGGTCTAGGACTTGCTCTGCACCATGCGTCAGATACAACGAAAGCCGTTTTCGAAGACCTGAGCCATGGTGTTTCACAGATCGTACGTTTCATCATCCGCTTAGCACCATTTGGTATCTTTGGTTTGGTTGCTGCTACCTTTGCAACCACAGGTTTCTCTGCTCTAGCCGGCTACGCAAAATTACTTTTTGTACTACTGACATCAATGGCGATCATCGCGCTTGTGGTTAATCCAATCATTGTTTACGTCAAAACCAAACAAAATCCATACCCATTGGTTTTTCAATGTCTTCGTGAAAGTGGCGTAACAGCCTTCTTCACTCGTTCAAGTGCTGCCAATATTCCTGTGAATATGAATTTATGTGAAAAGCTTGAGTTAGATGAAGATACGTACTCAGTTTCTATTCCCCTAGGCGCGACCATTAACATGGCTGGCGCTGCAATTACTATCACGGTTCTTACCTTAGCCGCTGTGCACACAATGGGTATCGAAGTCGATTTATTAACGGCTCTGCTTCTGAGTATTGTTGCTGCTGTCTCTGCTTGTGGCGCATCCGGTGTAGCGGGTGGTTCATTGCTGCTGATTCCACTTGCATGTGGACTGTTTGGGATTTCCAATGACGTCGCCATGCAAGTCGTAGCGGTAGGCTTTATCATTGGTGTTATCCAAGATTCTGCTGAAACCGCGCTGAACAGCTCGACAGACGTCGTCTTCACCGCTGCGGTGTGTAAAGCTGAGCAAGACAAGCTAAGCTAAGCGACCGAGTGCAATAAAAAATGGCAGCGAATATCGCTGCCATTTTTATTCCCCTAGCCTTCACCATTACATTGCTATGCAAGCTCCTTCCACAACTCAGTCTTCATCTATATCGTGTTCATCAACACACGCTATCTAGTATGCAAATTCAAATGCGTTGAATCACTTGCGCGATAAGTCTCGCGCCAAAATTAACGCCAAACCAAACACTTGCAGGAAAAGGGCAATATCTTTATAAAAAGCCATGTCTTTTTCAATCAATTGCATCTCTTCCGTCATCACTAAATTGTCTAAATACAAATTGTCGATAATGTCTCTTTGCACCTGCTGGGACTGGTCAATTAATCGCATCAGTTCTGCAAGATTTAGTTTAGTAATTGCGGGGACGGGTTCTATCACCCAAGACGAAAGTTGCTTGACCACAGCATCCTTAATCGCATTATTTTCTGGGGACGGTAACTTTTCTGATACCTCTAAATGCAACAATAATCCTTCACGCTTTCTCTCTAGCGTTTCGACCTTATTCCAAGCCAGTTGGATCGAGTATTGATTGGCCGCCTTTTTATCACCTAACTGTGTCAATTCGGCCATCATCTTATCGAGCACTTGGCTTGATAGCACGATTGCCATCACATTGAGCATCAGACCAATTGAAACGGTTACCCACGTTGGGGGAAATTTTAAGGTCATCGCTAGAGCAGTTTGTTAAAGGGTAAATAAAGCAAGTTAGAGATAATTAGACCCACCATCACCGCTAAAGTGAGTTGCATCCCTAACACGCGTCCCTTAAACTTTTTCGACAAAATACCGCGAGCATGGATCACCCGGCCAATAATAAACATGCACCCCATAGTGTGAACCCATAATAATGGTGCACCGTTGAATTCCACCAGAGCCATTAAGATAACCGTTATTGGGATGTAATCGATAGCGTTGCCTTGGGCACTGCGCGCGATCTGTAGCCCTTCTACCCCTCCATCAGCGTAAGCAACTTGATTAGTCCTTCGCTGTTGAATGACTTTCACTGACAACCAGATCATCAGTACCGCTAATAACGATGCATATAAAGCAGTAACCATTAATAGTCCTTATTTCTTAACGTGTTATTTATTCGTTTGAACGGTCATGTTTGAGTGTAGAACAGTCTTTAATTTTCTCCAGATAAAGCAAAGCCCAGCAGAAGCTGGGCTTAATCGTAGTCTCTATGTATTTAGTCGGTACAACTAACCTTTGTATTTATAGAATACCGTCGACAATGGCGGTAGACGCAACGCCAACGATTGAGGCTGTGATTCACTTTCTACCCCTTCGCTGTTAACTAAATTGATCGCCTCAAAACCGCTACCCGCGTATTTCTCATCGTCCGTATTAAGCAGTAACTCATAGCTTCCCGCCAGAGGTACCCCTAAGCGGAATGCTTCGTGCGGTACAGGGGTAAAGTTTGATACCACCAAAATACGTTCGCCATTATCACTAATACGCTCGTGAGCCAGGATACTGGCTTCTGCCGCATCTTGAAGACGCCACTCAAAACCTTTTGGTTCTGAATCTAACTCAAACAAGGCTTTTTCAGCTTGGTAGAGTTTATTGAGATCACGCGTAACGGCTTGAACACCTTGGTGACGCTCAAACTCCAACAAGAACCACTGCAGTTGGTCATCATGATTCCATTCACCTGTTTGACCGAATTCAGCGCCCATGAAATTAAGTTTCTTGCCTGGTTGCGCGTACATGTAACCTAAATAGGCTCTTAAGTTAGCCGTTTGCTGCCACTCATCGCCGGGCATTTTGTTATGAATAGAATGCTTGCCGTAAACCACTTCATCATGAGATAGCGACAATACATAGTTTTCGCTATGGGCATACACCAATGGGAAGGTGATGGTATCGTGATGATACTTACGGTTAATGGGATCTTCTTGGATGTAAGAGAGGCTGTCGTGCATCCATCCCATATTCCATTTAAAGCCAAAGCCTAAGCCGCCCATAAAGGTTGGCGCAGAAACACCAGGGAACGCTGTCGATTCTTCCGCAATGGTCATGGCATTTGGGAAGTGCTTGTACACTTCTTCATTCATCCACTTCATCGTGGCGATCGCATCATAGTTTTCACGACCACCGTCAGCGTTTGGAATCCATTGATCGTGACTACGTGAATAATCGAGATACAACATCGACGCAACCGCATCAACACGAATACCATCAATATGGAACTGCTCAAACCAATACAGTGCATTCGACACTAAGAACCGGCGAACGTGCTCACGCCCCAGATCGTAAATATACGAGTTCCAATCTTGATGCCAACCACGACGTGGATCAGGGTCATGGTACAACGGTGTACCGTCAAAGTTTGCTAAACCATGATCATCAGAAGGGAAATGCGCAGGCACCCAATCAAGTACCACACCTAATCCCGCCAAATGGCACTGCTCGACAAAGTACTTAAAATCATCAGGCGAGCCAAAACGGCTGGTTGGCGCAAACAACCCTACTGGTTGGTAACCCCATGAACCATAAAACGGATGTTCAGAAACGGGCATCAGCTCAACATGCGTGTAACCCATATCGGTGAGATACGGAATTAACTCGCCCGCCAGTTCTCGGTAATTAAGAAATTCACCTTGAGCATTACGCTTCCAAGATCCCACATGCAGTTCATAGAACGACAACGCTTCTTTTCTTTTTTCCGTCACCGGACGATTTTGCCAAGCATCATCCTGCCACTGATAGCGGCTATGGTCATAGGTGACCGAGGAGAATGATGGGTATTGCTCTGAGTAGAACCCCCACGGGTCGGCTTTATGAGGCAGGCCTTCTCCATTTGGGCCTTTCATTTCAAACTTATATTGCGCCCCTTCGGCAAGCTCAGGGATAAAAATCCCCCAAACGCCATAATCTAGACGCTGCATTGGGTTGCGACGCCCATCCCACTCATTGAAATTACCGACCAAGCTCACCGCCGTCGCATGAGGGGCGTAAACAAGAAAGCGTGTGCCTTGCACTTGCTTGCCATCACGATCCAAAGAAATGAACTGCGACCCCATATGGTGGTACATCGCCTTTGGGGTGTGCAGCTCTTCGTATTCCGCGTACAAGGCATGATATTGATACGGGTCGTCAATAACTTGCTCGGTACCACTCCAATCAACAGCCAACTGATAATGGGTGTATCTCAAATCGAGGTCTGATTCTAAGACAAAACCGGATGCCGCTTCTCGGATAAGCGGTAGGCGTTCGCCCGATGCCAAAATCACCGCTACATTATCCGCACCTGGAATCCAAGTACGAAGTGCAATGCCGTCATCTTGTAAATAGGGACCTAAGAACGAAAACGGGTCTGCAAATGCAGCATTCGACAACTGTTCGTACGCCTGATCTTGTCTTTTAAGCCTTGTTTTATTCAACGTTCATCTCCCTCGACCAAATCTGTCTCCTAATTGTAATTTTTAAAGCATTAGAGACATCATAAAAAAGCCCGTGCAAGACGGGCTACCAGCAATTTTTCATTGTACTTAAATCCCGGTATACAGGAAGTGATTCATTCGTGATTTTCGTGTGCAACCTGTTATAAAACACAGGATTTACAGTATAAACTCATCACTACTGACTCACGCTTAGAAATGACTTTAATTGCATATAAATACAAAAAAGCACAGCCTTCAGAAACACAAGCCGTTTGCTCTGAATTATGCTGTGCTTTTACCATCTAATGGACGATTATTCGCTAGCGTTACTTCTTACGTGCGACAGACTTTTTGCAATTCGGTTGACACTTTCTTTTGCAAAAACTTCATCTAAATTCATCGACAATTTACGACGCCAGTTAGGATATTCGTTAACTGTGCCCGGAATATTAACCGGCTTATCCATTTCCAACCAGTCTTCAAGCTGAACACTCAATAGTGTGGATGAACCCGCGCCAAGATGTAATTGCAACGCTTCACTTAAATAGGTGTCCATAGGCACCATACTTGCGTCACGTCCTACCCCTTCCGGTAAGTAACCATGCCATGCAACACTATCCAAAATACCCTGTTTACATTCTAAGCGATCGTTAAACAATTCCTTTAGCTGTGCTTCATCTGGATACAAACCAATTTCTTGGCCCATTTTCAAATCATCGCAATGCCAGAAACCGCGTAATGTCGGCATATCGTGAGTACACAGAGCTGACATCGACTGTTCTGCATAATGCTTGGGTGAAATAAAACCACCATCTTCTGCGGTTTCAAAGAAGAACACCTTGTACGAATGCACACCCGCTTCACGCAAAATATCCACGATCTCGTCTGGCACGGTCCCTAAATCTTCACCAATTACACTACACTGATGACGGTGTGATTCTAGCGCTAAAATAGCCAGCATATCTGCCACAGGGTAGTAGATGTAAGCCCCTTTCGTCGCATTTTCACCTTTCGGGATCCACCACAAACGCAATAGACCTAAAACATGGTCAATACGTAACGAGCCACAATGTTTCATGTTAGCGCGTAATAGCTTGATATAAGCGTCATAAGCAGTAGCATGCAACGCTTGCGGATTCAGTGGCGGTAACCCCCAATTTTGACCTAAAGGACCCAAAATATCGGGTGGAGCACCAATGCTCGCATCCATGACAAGATCACCATTATCGGCCCATGTCTCAGAGCCAGAATCTGCCACACCCACTGCAAGGTCACGATACAGACCCACCGCCATGCCTTTTTCTTCGGCTAGCGCTTGAGCTTCATTAATCTGTGTATCAGCAACCCACTGTAAGTACATGTATAGGTGAACTTTATCTAGATTTTCTGCGATAAATTTCTGAGTTCCAACATTTTCAAATCGACGGTATTTTTCAGGGAAAACCGGCCATCCCCAAACATTTGCATCCGCCGCATGAAGTTCTGCATGAATGGCATCAAATGCCGCTTGATGCATTAAGCTCTCACCACCTTGCTCGACAAAGTCTAAGAACATCGCAGCACGTTCGGTTTGTTTATCAAGGTGACGCTGTTTAAATTGGTCAAACAGTAATGGCAAAACGCTCATTTTAAGCGCCGCAACTTCGGTGTAATTCACCCAATGAGAATCACGTGCTTTTTGTAAGCGAGCTTGGAACTCCGAGCTGCCTACTTTTTGCTGGGCATCGGCACTTAACGCAAACTCAGGTACTGAACTCACATCAATATATAAAACATTCAACCAACGACGTGAAGAAGGGCTGTAAGGGCTAGCGCCTTCTGGATTTGCAGGGAACAGCGAATGAATTGGGTTTAAACCCACAAAATCGCCACCACGAGCAGCAATATCATTCACTAACTGTTTTAGATCACCAAAATCACCAATACCCCAGTTGTGCTGAGTGCGAAGCGTATACAGTTGAACACTTGGACCCCAAAGCTTTTTACCTTGTTCAATCTGTGACTGCTTAAAACATGCCTTTGGCGTACGAATAAGAGTCATTTCATACGGTGTCTTGCGACGTTTTCTTTCTAAATAGAGTTTGTGGTAACCCCAAGCTAAATCATTTGGTAACGAAAATACTAAAGGGCCACCCTCGGCGCGCTCATCACGAACGATTTGAGACTGAAGATAGCCTTCAAGTACTTCTCCCTGCTCCGTTTCTAGACGCCAACTAAAATCACTCTCTCGAGCACTCGCGCCAAGGTTAAGTTCCACCTCTATAGCATCGCCGTCTTTCACGACAAGTACCGGCTCAAGTACTTCTTTTTTGTGTTTTCTCTCTGCTGATTTCAGCAAAGTCTCATCGTTGGTCGTGTCATAGCCTAAAGACGCAAGCAGGCGAAGAATAATATCGTCTTCAACTTTCGCTTCACTGCCCCACGCACTCACGTAGCTGTCGGCTATTTTTGCCATCTCAGCAACTTGCTTTAATGCTGTTTGTTCTGTCATCGCTCTCTCCGAAGGACATCTATTACCTTCAAATCGGTAGGGTAATTTATTTATAAAAAGGGAAAAGCCAAGGCACGAGGCCTTGGCTAAGCTTGCTTAGCGAGATACTGCTTCAAGCTTCCAGATGTTGTTCACATAATCGCGAATAGAGCGATCTGATGTGAATTTACCAACTAAGGCCGTATTCAAAATCGCCTTCTTCGCCCACCCTGCTTGGTCTTGGTATTGTTTGCTCATATCTTCATGCGCTTGCACGTATGACGCAAAGTCTGCCAAACATAGGTAAGGGTCACCACCATCTAACAGGCTATCAAAGGTCGCACGAAGCAAACCTGGTTGACCTGGTGAGAACTCGTCACCTAACAGTAAATCTAGCGACGCTTTTAGTAGTGGGTCAGCATTGTAGTAATCGTAAGGGTTATAGCCTTGCGCTTTCACCGCTTGAACGCCATCCACATCCAAACCAAAGATGTAAATATTCTCATCACCGACTTCTTCACGGATTTCAACGTTAGCACCATCCATCGTACCAATCGTTAATGCGCCGTTTAGGGCCATCTTCATGTTACCCGTACCTGACGCTTCTTTACCGGCAAGGGAAATTTGCTGAGAAACATCAGCAGCTGGAATGATGATCTCAGCCATACTGACACGGTAATCAGGGATAAAGACCACTTTAAGCTTGTTACCGATACGAGGATCGTTATTGATCTTCTCAGCAATCTTGTTAACCGCGAAGATGATTTCTTTCGCTAGGTGGTAACCCGGTGCTGCTTTCGCCGCAAAGAAACAGACGCGAGGCTCACATTCGAAACCCGGTTCATTCAGAATACGGTGGTATAGCGAAAGAATATGTAGCAAGTCTAGATGCTGACGCTTGTATTCGTGTAGACGCTTGATTTGAACGTCAAAGATAGCGTTAGTATCGAGCTCAATACCCATGTTTTCTTGAACCCAATCAGCAAGGCGCTGCTTGTTTTCCTTCTTAACCGCCATGAATTCTTTTTGGAATTTCGCATCAGTTGCAAACTGAGCAATGCCTTCTAGCTGCTCAAGTTTCGCTGGCCACTCCGTACCAATTTTGCCCGTAATTAAGCTAGATAGGCCTGGGTTACAGAACTTCAACCAACGACGCGGCGTGATGCCGTTCGTAACGTTAGTCAATTTACCTGGGAAGATTTCATTGAACTCTGGGAACAGGTCTTTCTTAACCAGTTGCGAGTGAAGCGCTGCCACACCATTTACTTTATAAGAACCAATCACACATAGGTTGGCCATGCGAACCATACGGTGGAAACCTTCTTGGATGATAGAAAGCTTCGCTTGCTTCTCACCGTCACCAGGCCACATCTTGCGAACTTCTTGCATGAAGCGATGGTTGATTTCAAAGATGATTTCCATGTGACGTGGAAGAAGACGGTTGATCAATGACTCAGACCAAGTCTCTAGTGCTTCTGGAAGCAATGTGTGGTTCGTGTAGGCGAACGTGTGTGCACTGATTTCCCATGCTTCATCCCAAGAGAGGCCCTTCTCATCGATCAGGATGCGCATCAACTCAGGAATTGCGATAGTTGGGTGCGTATCGTTAAGTTGAATCGTCTCTTGCTTAGGAAGATCAGCAAGGGCAAAACCTGCAGCTTCATGACGACGTAGAATATCGCGAACTGACGCTGCTGAGTGGAAGTACTGCTGCATTAAACGCAGAGTCTTACCTTTCTCATGGTTATCGTTCGGGTAAAGGACTTTAGTAATGTTACCCGCATCAATTAGCGAGTGCTGGGCTTCGAAGTAATCGCCGTTGTTAAAACTCGCAAGTGAGAAAGGTGCAATTGCCTGACATTCCCAAAGGCGCAGTGGGTAAACGGTGCTTGATTCGTAACCTACGATAGGTAAATCCCAAGGCATTGCTTTTACTTCCATGCCCGGAACCCAAGTGCGTACTTCTTTACCGTCGATGAATTCAACGTCTACATGACCGTAAAAACCAATATGCTGTGCCAGCTCTGGACGAGCAACTTCCCACGGGTAACCTTCAACACCGCGCCATGCGTCAGGTGCCTCTTTTTGACGGCAGTCTTGGAAAGACTGCTTAAATAGACCGTACTCATAGTGAAGACCGTAGCCCACCGTTGGGTATTCTTGAGCAGCACAAGAATCCATGAAACAAGCGGCAAGACGACCTAGACCACCGTTACCAAGTGATGGGTCACGCTCTTCTTCAAGAAGGTCTGTTAGGTTATGGCCCAACTCTTCCATTGCTTGAGTGATTTGCTCATATAGCCCCATGCTGATCAAGTTGTTACCTGTCAGGCGGCCAATTAGAAATTCTAAGGATAGGTAGTTAACGCTTTTTGCGTTTTTAATGCGGTCATCCGCTTCTGTTGCAAGTAAGTCAAAAGTGGTGAGTTCTGCCAAAGCGCGACCCATAGCCAAATACCACTGGTGCTCAGTTGCGGTTTCTACTGTTGTTGCGTAAGTCGCAGAAAGGTGCTTTTTAACACTGTCTTGAAAAGAAGCTTTATTGAATTTTTTCTGTTGCGCAGGTTTCATTAAGAAATCTCACTTTAAGTTTTATCCATCTGTCACATATCGTGCATGGTGACGTCTCCTTAAACATCCTCCTATCTCCGACTCCGTGGAGGATGAGTGACGAGGGCGTAGAGGGCGTACTCCCCCTCATTAAGTGATCAATATCTCATTGCGCTCGAGCTTTAGCTTTTATCCGGTGATACCGATCACGCCAACGTCACTTTCACTGTAATCGCTAACTAAGTCGTTACCGTGAATTAGATGCATATCAAATTCAATATTTGAGTCTGAGATCACAATTGCATTCAAATTTTCACCTAATCAGGCCAATTTTTTGTATACATGACGCGAAATGCAGACCGTAAACAACCAATCATATGTGATTCAAATCACAAAAATGCGGCGTAGTTGGTGTAAAATCGTTTTATGAACAAAATCTAGCCATTGATCAAACATTGTAGAGCTAGACCTCGCCTACCATCGGAATGGCATCGTTAAATCGGTTAATTTATCACCAAACCTCTTCATGAAAGACGCTAACGGTTAGCACATACTCTAACTATAAAAATGACAGGAAATATCTATGTGGATTCCTTCAAAATTAACTCGCCCTGGACGCTTACATAACGCGATCGTTCGCCCACGAGTTTTGGATCTGCTTTCGCAGGCCCCTTTTTACAAGCTTGTACTTTTCCGCTCTCCTGCTGGCTACGGTAAAACCACCATGGCTGCTCAGTGGTTATCAGACAAACCACATGTTGGCTGGTATAGTATTGATGAAAGTGACAATGACTCATTCCGCTTCGTCAATTACCTACTTCAAGCCATTAACAAAGCCACCAGTAATAGTTGCCCAAATTCCCAAAAACTAGCAGAACGTCGACAGTTTTCCTCTCTGCATTCCCTGCTTGGGGAGGTGTTTTCCGAACTTACTTGTTACCACCATGAATGCTATGTTGTTCTTGATGATTATCACCTCATCCATGATGAAGATATTCATGAAGCGATGCGCTTTTTCCTCAAACATATGCCAGATAATATTACGCTTGTGGTCACCAGCCGCGGCAACCCACCATTGGGTACTGCCAACTTGCGTGTACGTGATCTTATGATCGAAATTGGTAATGAATTACTCGCGTTTGACACCGAAGAAACCACGCGGTTCTTTAATCTTCGTCTCGCCGACGATATTGATGATGAAACCGCGAATTCCCTCAGAACCTATGTCGAAGGCTGGCCATCTGCGTTGCAATTGTTTGCGCTGCAAGCTCAGCACCAAAAACGCACATTAGCGCAATCTGTGGAAACTATATCGCAATTTAACCACGCGCATCTTTGGGACTATTTGATTGAAGAAGTCTTTGATTTGTTGGATAAAGACACCCGAAACTTCCTCATGCAGTGCTCGGTATTGGATCACTTTAACGACAACCTTGTTACGGCGTTAACCAAACGCAACGACGCCTTGAGCATGATTGAATCTCTCAACCGATTCGGCTTGTTTATCTACCCCCTTGAAGGTGAAAACAACTGGTTTAGATTCCATAATCTATTTGCTGAATTTCTTTCGCATGAACGTAAAGCCCGCATTCCTCAACAAGAACTGGATCTTCACCTTGCCGCGGCTCAAGCTTGGCTTGATCAAAGCGTTCCTCACCAAGCACTTAGACACGCTAGATTGGCGGCCAATAGTGAGCTCGTCGTGACAATTCTCAATGAGTTCGGTTGGAAAATGTTTAACCAAGGCGAACTTGCGACACTAGAAGAAGCAATTCAAGTACTCACCGATGACCAACTCTATAGCCATCCTCGATTATGTATGCTGCAGGCATGGCTCGCACAAAGCCAACACCGCTACAATGAAGTGGGTGAGCTTATTGCCAAATCGGATAAAGAAATGGCTGCTAGGAATATTGAGCGTTCTCAAAAAGAAGAGGGAGAATTCAATGCGCTTCGCGCGCAGGTCGCCATTAACCAAAATTCCCCGCAAACAGCACTAGAACTGGCTGAATTAGCCCTTGGCGAGCTTGACCATTCTGTTTATCGCAGCCGAATTGTCGCCACGTCTGTCGTCGGTGAAGTCAACCATGTAACGGGACAACTCAGTCGAGCGCTGCCTATGATGCAGCAAACGGAAAAACTTGCTCGTCAATATCATGTCTATCACCAAGCGCTATGGGCGCAACTACAACAAAGTGAAATACTAATTGCCCAAGGTTACGTGCAAGCGGCGTATGAAGTGCAAGAAAGCGCCTTTCGATTGATCGAAGAGCAGCAACTGCACCAAGTCCCAATGCACGAGTTCTTACTACGAGTCAGAGCACAAATCCTATGGTGTTGGAACCGTCTTGATGAAGCCGAAGAGTGCGCATACAAAGGGCTAGACATCCTTGGTAAACACGAACCAAGCAAACACTTACATAGCTACTCAATGATTGCGCGCATCGCCATTGGACGCGGCGAGTTAGATAAAGCTTCGAAGACCATCGAACAAATTCAGCATCTAATGAAAGAGTCGACTTACCACGTTGACTGGACAGCCAACGCTTCGTTATCCCTACTGCTCTATTGGCAGGCGAGAGGTGACTTAGAAGCGATTGAGCAATGGCTTGAAACCGCTATCAGGCCGGATAACGCGTGTAATCACTTTTTACAACTTCAATGGCGCAACATTGCCCGCGCTCAAATTTGCCTCGGACAATTTGATGCAGCAAAGGAAACACTCGCGTTTTTATCCAAAGAAGCAGACACCTATCAATTGGTTACCGACACCAATCGAAACCTGATTGTAGAAGCGATTCTTTGGGTCCAGCTCGGTGATAATGACGCAGCAAAAGTACGTCTAATAGAAGCGCTAGTACTAACCAACCAGACCGGAATGATTGGCAACTTTCTTATTGATGGTGGCACGATTGGTCACCTACTTGAAAAGCTCGCTTCTCGTTCCGAGCTAGGCGATCTAGAGCGCCATCGTGCACAGTTGTTGATGAAAAATATCAACACCACACAACGCAGTCGCTCAGTGCACTTTAATGAAGAATTCGTCGAGAAGCTGGTCAATCACCCTAATATTCCTGAGTTAGTACGTACTAGCCCGCTAACCCAGCGTGAATGGCAGGTTCTGGGACTCATTTACTCAGGGTTTAGCAATGAGCAAATTGCACAAGAGCTCGATGTCGCGGGGACCACAATAAAAACGCACATTCGTAACCTTTACCAAAAACTTAATATTGCTAACCGTAAAGAGGCCATCAGCACCGCTGAAAATCTCTTACAGTTAATGGGATATTAAGCCTATTACTATCGATGAGCGCTAGCACAGAGCAGTAAGCGCTAATACAAAGCAGTAAGCGCTATCACAAAGCAATAAGCCCTAGCATGACGCAATGACTAAAACAGCGTGATAGCTAGGGCTTAGCCATAAAAAAACGCTCACAGGAGAGAGCGTTTGGGCAAATTGGTATATCCATCAATAGACGTTGGAAACCCTCCCGGACGAAAAGCCTCCACCTCCGCCCCAATTATTCTCTAATGCCCCTTAACCGCATATTGCGACGGCGCAGATATTCAAGCGTAATGAGCAAGAGCACTGACATCAAAATTAATAGCGATGCGACTGCCAATATTGTCGGGCTGATTTGCTCTCGAATACCCGACCACATTTGCCTTGGTACGGTACGCTGCTCCGCTCCAGTCAAAAACAACGCCACGACCACCTCATCAAATGACGTGCCAAACGCAAACAAGCCACCCGATATCATACCGGGACGAATCAAAGGAAAGGTCACCTTCCTAAAGGCATAAACCGGATTCGCACCTAAACTGGCCGCTGCTTTCGTGAGAGTATGATCAAAACCACTCAGCGTCGCACTCACGGTAATGACAACAAAAGGCGTACCGAGAGCGGCATGGGCCAGAATAATCCCAGACATGGTTTGAGCAAGACCAAAACGGGTATAAAAGAAGTACATGGCCGCCGCAGAAATAATGACAGGCACAATCATCGGAGAGATAAGCAGCGCCAAAATCACATTACGAAACGGCAACTTTGAATTCGATAACCCTAATGCCGCTAATGTCCCTAGCAGCGTCGCCAACAACGCCGCCATCGAAGCGATAAACGTACTGTTTTTCAATGCTTGCAACCATTGCTGATTAGTAAACATCTCCTGATACCAACGTAGCGAATAAGCGGCGGGATCAAGATTAAGCATACCTTCTGTAAAGGTAAAATACGGCGTCGCATTAAACGATAACGGTACAATAATCATAATCGGCGCAATTAAAAACAATAAGACCATGCTGCAAAACATCAAGTACGCCCAATAGCCTGATCGTTCTATCCGAGATGCGTAGATAGGTAGAGCCATAACGTTAACCTCCCACTCGAAGATTGTTGATACCAACCACACGGTTGAATAAGTAAAACAGCCCGAGAACAAGTACTAATAACAACCCACCGAGCGCGCCAGCCATTCCCCAATTCAATGAGGTTTGCATGTGATACGCGATCATATTAGAAATCATTTGCCCGCTGCGACCGCCTACCAGCGCAGGAGTAATGTAAAAACCAATCGACAAAATAAAGGTCAGCAAACATCCGGCCCCTACGCCGGGTAATGTTAACGGCATATAGACTTGAGTAAACGCGATGCGTGGCGTCGCACCTAATGAGCGCGCCGCTCTAAAATACGTAGGGCTAATACCCTTCATCACGCTGTATAGTGGCAATATCATAAACGGCAGTAAAATATGCACCATGGCAACCACGGTACCAAAGGTGTTGTGGATCAATGACAAGCGCTCATCAATCACCCCCAACCAGACTAATAGGTCATTCACCACCCCCTGATTTTGTAACAACACAATCCAAGACGTTGTCCGCACAAGGAGCGAGGTCCAAAACGGCAATAAGACCACAATCAATAACAAGTTCGCACGTTTATCCGGTAAATTTGCTAACAAATACGCCAACGGATACGCCAAAATCAAACACACTACCGTGATGACCAAAGACATCCAAATCGTCTTATAAAATAACCCCAAATAAATTCGTCTCGACTCCACTTGCTGGACAATCGATCCAGACTCGTCCACTTTGAGATCAAGGGCTGAGAGGTAAAAGTGGCTGGTATAAGAGGAATTAAGGTTTTTTATCGCGCCCCAATACTTCGCTTTTGCCCAACGCTTATCGATCGCCACTAGCTGTGCATAGGAGACCGCCTCCCCATCGAGCTTGCTCAATTTTCGACCGGTTTTCATCAGCAGACTACGCATTCCCGCCATTTCGATATTCAGTCGGTTGGCCAATTTAGGCAGCGTCTTAGCTAAATAGAGCGCTTTAATCTCCTGAGCGAAGAGATTGCTAACGTGATCGCTGGGTTTGGAGCCAGCTTGCCACTCCACAATCGCCACCGAGGTTTGAGGAAGCGCATTGACCACGGAAGAATTATCAACACTTCGATGCAACATTTCTAAAATCGGAAAAGCAAACGTCAACAAGATGAAACAAACCAAAGGAAGGGTTAGGAAAAGGGATCGCGTTTGTTTCCGTCGCTCTGCTTTCGCTAATTGCTGCGATAAATCTAGCTCTTCGTTTGTGAGTTGCTTGTGTAAGGTCGTGACCGATTCAAGGGAAGACAATTCGCGACTCATACCATCATCTCCTCTTTCTCGGAAGATAGCGACTGCGAAGAAACACAATCAAGCGCGTGGCAATCTTCCATTCGCCAGCCAAGTTCAACCTCTTCACCGAGTTGTACGCCCAGCCCTTGCTCTGAACTGTTTGGTACTTTAACCACCAAGCGCGCCAACCCCGCAACATCAATGATCAATCGAAAGTGATCGCCGTGATAAATCATCTCTTCCACCCTTCCCGCCACTCGGTTCGGAATGTCGGGTCCATAAGGATGCAATATAATTTTTTCAGGCCGCACCGATAACATAGTGTCGCTTTGCGCACCGCCAATAAGCACCGGTTTTGCCTGCAACTGGTGAGGACCAACGCGCACCTGGCAGCGGCTTTGCTCCACTGATTGAACCTGCCCTTTTATCTGATTATTTTCACCGATAAATTGCGCAACAAACGTGTTACTCGGCGATTCATACAACTCACTGGGCGGCGCTAATTGTTGTACCGCGCCATCGTTAAAGACCGCAATACGATCCGACATCGTTAGCGCTTCATCTTGATCATGGGTCACGTATAAAATCGTAATGCCAAGCTTTTCATGTAGATGCTTAATTTCCATCTGCATGGTTTCTCTGAGCTTCTTATCCAGCGCCCCCAAGGGCTCATCCATCAACACGAGCTTGGGTTCAAAGACTAAGGCTCTGGCTAACGCTACCCTTTGCTGTTGACCACCCGACAATTGCTTAGGGTACCGATTGGCAACGTGTGATAATTCAACCATCTCAAGCACATCCGCCACTCTTAGCTTCACTTCTGCCACCGACATCTTTCGAACTTTAAGTGGGAAAGCTAAGTTCTCAGCGATCGTCATATGCGGAAACAAGGCATAGTTTTGAAACACCATGCCGATGTCTCGTTTATGCGGCGCTAAATTATTCACGGGCGTGCCATCGATATAGATCTCGCCATTGGTCGCGGTCTCAAACCCAGCTAACATCATCAAGCAGGTCGTTTTTCCCGAACCAGAAGGTCCAAGCATGGTGACAAACTCTCCGGGAGCGATATTTAAGTTAAAGTCTTTAACAACCAGGTTTTTTCCGTCATAGGTTTTCTTCACATGCTGAAAACTCACATAATCCGTATTATTCGCTTTCATTTCTCTGCCTTCATCCATTTGAAAACAGAGCACCCCAAAGGGTGCTCACCGATAGTGTTGCTTACAACTTGTACTTAGATAGGTCAGGTCTGGAAGCGAGTGATGCTTCAACAAGACTAATTACCGCTTGACGTTCCTCGCCTTGAAGCAGCTGACGAGGTGGACGAACTTGCTCTGATCCGCGACCGCAAACTTGCTCAGCGAGCTTGATGCATTGCACTAGAGTTGGAATGGTGTCGAGTTTAAGTAGTGGTAAGAACCAACGATAGATTTCCAGCGCTTCGGCATAGCGCCCTTGGCTGGCTAGTTTATAGATGGCCACCGACTCAGCTGGAAAGGCATTCGTCAGTCCCGAAATCCACCCCGTCGCACCCAGCATTAATGATTCTAATGCGATGTCATCCACACCGCTGAAAACCGTAAAGCGGGAATCAAACTCATTGAACAATTCGGTGATTCTACGGGTATCGGTTGTGGACTCCTTTATCGCAACAATATTGTCGAACTGCGCCAGTTTTGCCATGATTTCAAGATTCACATCCACACCATAAGAGACTGGGTTGTTGTAAATCATCATTGGCATTTCAGGTGTCGCTTCCGCTAACGTGCGGTAATACTCGTACGTTTCTGAATCTGACGTTCGATACACCATCGCTGGCATCACCATACAACCATCAACGCCTATCTTTTTTGCATCTTGCATATAATCAACGGCCGCCGAGGTAATCGACTCCGCCGTTCCAGCGATTAATGGCACCCGACCTGCTACCACCTCTTGAGCCGCTTGCAATACTTGACGCTTCTCTTCTGGATACAGCGCGCAGTTCTCACCAACTGTGCCTAAGCATATGATGCCATTTACCCCATCATTGATCTGATTATCAATCACTGACTGTGTGGCATCTAAGTCGATCGTCAGGTCGCGTCTAAACTGAGTACTTACTGCTGGGTATACCCCTTTCCAATCAATATTCATTCAATTCCTTCCATTTGTATATTGTATGCAATTTTAAGTTCGAGCAAAAAGCCCATCATGCCCCAACCTCAAGTTGGGATGAATTTTCAAGTACTGCATGCGCAGCTGCTAGATCGGCTAGCGCACTACCCACTGATTTATATAGTGTTATTTCCTGTTCGCTATTAAGCCCTTTCCTGTAACCAGAGACCTTACCGCGACCCAAAACTTTACCGCTGCATAGCTCTGGTAACTCAGCGATGATCTGTTCCGGTGAAAACTCGCCCTCTGCAATGGGGATGAGTAACTCGCCAGCTTCAGATAAAACATTGATACGACTGTCAACATACACCTTAGATCGCAACACCAATTGTGTATCGCACTCACGCCTATCGCGATGATGATTACCCACCAAGTCCACATGCGTCCCCGCCCTTACCTGTTCGCCCTTAAAAAGCGGCGCTGGCGAGCCCGTCACACAAGACACCATATCGGCGCACTGCAGACCTTGCTCAACCTCACTGACAATACTCACTTGGTATTGCCGCTCTCTCGGTAGCGCCTGGTATTCCGCACCATGAACAATTTTTTCGGCTGTCATCGCGGATTTTTGTTGGTTTCTGCCCCATATCATTACGCGCTTCAAAGGTCTGATAGCGGCATACGCCCAAGCAAAATAAGCCGCCAAATGACCATTACCACAGATCAGAAGTGTATCTGCGTCCGAGCGCGCCAAATAATCGGCAGCCAATGCCGACGCCGCTGCCGTACGCCAGTACGTCAATACTTTCGCATCCATAGAAGCCAATGGCGCACCGTCCTGACGGCGAAAAGCCAACAATCTTGATGACAACACGTCTTTACCATCTGAGATGTTGCTTGGAAAATACGTGAATGTTTTAACGGCAATCAGCGCTTCATTCCAAGCCGGTAATAACGCTAATGCATCATCACTTTCTTTTGACAGGTGCATCACATTCCGCTGCGGCACCGTTGCCGGTTGTGCGTACACTGTTCTCATTACGCTAATCAGCGAACTCATATTTAGCACGCGCGCTATCTGGTCCGACTCAAAGGTATCCATGATTTCTCCGTTGTTCATGCTGAGACACCAGAATTAACTCGCGCCTCAGCTTTTAAGGATGAGTTCTAGTTCAACAGCCAAGTATTAAACTCTTCATTGAGTTCATCGGCATAATCTGACCACCACTCATCGTTAATCAGGAATGCGGTGTCAAAATTGCCTGGCGCTGTCGGTAAACTGGCGAGAATTTCAGGGCTGACTACCGCTGATGAAGACTTTCTTGTCGGCCCATAGGCGACGTATTTCGCCTGCTCTGCCAGTGGCGTGGTGCCAGATGAGAAAACGATAAAGTCCATCGCCTTTTGAAGGTTCTTACTGCCTTTCGGAATCGCCCAACCGTTCATGTAGCCGATTTGTCGATCCCAAATAATCTTAAATGGCTGCCCTTCATCTTTTGCCGCATTGTGAATACGCCCATTAAATGCAGACGCGATCACCACCTCTTTATCCGCTAGCATTTGTGGGGGTTGTGCGCCCGTCGTCCACCATAAAACTTCAGGTTTAATCGTATCGAGCTTCGCAAACGCTCGCGCTCGACCTTCTTCCGTTTCAAGTTGGCTGTATACCTCTTCTGGCTTAACGCCATCGGCTAGCAGCGCCCATTCAAGGTTTCCTTGCGGTTGCTTTTGTAGTGCGCGACGACCAGGAAAATTCTGCAAATCAAAGAGATCAACCAATTTGCTAGGAACCGGCTTTCCTGAAAAAGCTTCCTCATTCACCGCTAAGATGGTGGAAACGACAATAGTGTTGATCGCACACTCATGAATCGCGCCATCAATAAAGTCTTTCTCAGCAGGGGTTCCATCGCTTCCTTTTGGCAAGATGCTCGGATCAAACGGTTCTAATAAACCTTCTGCACAACCTCGTACGATGTCTGGCTTATCAAGGGAAACTAAATCCCAACGGACATTATTCGCCTCAACTTGTGCCTTAATTTCTGCCAAGCCACCGCTAAAGTCCTCTGAAACAATGGTCGTTCCTGTACTGGCAATAAATGGCTTGTGATAAGCCTCTACTTGGCTCTTTGTAAAAGCGCCCCCCCAAGACACAACGGTTAATTTATCTTCTGCTGATGCATTAAACGACGCCGCCGCAGTGATTGCAGACAGCATTATTGTCATCGGCACCAAGTTCACTCTAGACATATTTCTTTCCTTTTTTGTCTTTCCCATTAAGGCATCTTGGTACGACTATTTGACGCCATTTTATTAACTATTTATTAACATAATTGTTAAGTATATTTTATACAATATTTAATATTAAAAAAATTCAACTAAATCGGCGTAGTGTGAAAGGCGCCACATTTAACGAAGTCGCTTGCTTTTCGATCATCTGCCCCATTAACTCCGCAGTAATGGCCGCATGGGTCAAGCCTAAGTGTTGATGCCCAAAAGCCAGCAAAATATTGCCATCACAGATCGAGTCAATAACCGGCAATGAGTCACTGATTGTTGGGCGACAGCCCATCCACTCTTCTCCCAACATCGCCTTATCAATGCCGTCCTGAAGCATGATGTCGCCTTGCTCTGCCAGTAGCCGAGTTCGCTTATCATTGAAAGGCGCACGACTTCCCGCATATTCCACTGTCCCTGCTAATCTCAAACCATATTTCATCGGAGTCATGATAAATTTTCGATCCGCACTGCTTACCGGTATCGGCAATCGATCCTGGTGATCATCAACCATGACGTGATAACCTCTTTCTGCCTGAATGGGCACTTTAATACCGGTCAAGGACTCAACGAAGTGACCAGAATGAACACCAGCAGCAATCACGACGTTATCGAAAGCCAAGGTGGTACCAGAAGTTTGAATTTCGGCATTTGGGGTGATTTTTTCAACCCCTTTCTGAACGAATTCTCCACCGAGTGAGGAGTACGCTTTTTCTATTGCAAGGCACATCTCATAAGGCTCTAGGGTATGCCCGGTATTAGGGAAAAACACCCCGTGACGCACTTGCAACCCCAATTTTGGCAACCTTTTCCGTAGCTGCTTTTTATCCCAAACCTCATACTCCACTTCACAATGTTCAAGTGATGATAAGGTCGCTTGATAGGCTTGAAACAAAGCATCGCTTTCAAACACTAAAAGCGACCCATCCATTTTGATTAACTCTTGTTGGTGGATAGGCTCAAGCAGCCGATACCAACTACCAACGGCTGACTGATTCAAGCTACTTATCGCCTTGGTAGAGCGTTCATAGGTTCTCTTTCTTGCGCTAAATAAAAAACGAATCATCCAAGGTAACGTTGAAAAAACGTCCCTCCAACGAATGGATAATGGGCTCTGAGAAGAAAAGAGCATGCTCGGTATTTGCAGCAAAAGACTGGGGGTCGCGAGTGGGAAAACTTGCTCTGTGGCGATATGACCGGCGTTGCCTTTCGAGCACCCCTCAGCAGGGCCTTGTTTATCGAATATTGTCACTTGATGGCCTTGCTGTTGAAGATGCAGCCCAATCGTAAGACCAATGACTCCCCCTCCAACCACCGCAACTTTCTGCATTTTCGATCCTCCTGAATTATTCATGATCTTGCTTCGCATCACACTTCACAATATAAATTGTATAAAATATACTTAACATTAAGTTAACATTGATTGCGCATAATTCAACCACTTTGTTATCAGAGGACCTGAAAATGAGACAAGGCACCTTTTTTTGTATCGATGCTCATACCTGTGGCAATCCCGTACGATTGGTTGCTGGTGGGGTACCACCGCTCGAAGGCAATACCATGAGTGAAAAACGTCAATACTTTCTCACGCACTATGATTGGATTCGTCAGGCATTAATGTTTGAACCACGCGGTCATTCGATTATGTCAGGTTCTGTGGTGCTGCCTCCTTGCAGCAGTAATGCTGACGCCTCGATCTTATTTATTGAAACGAGCGGGTGCTTACCGATGTGCGGACATGGCACGATTGGCACTGTCACCGCCGCCATCGAGAACAAACTCATTCATCCTAAGGTTCCGGGACAACTTATTCTCGACGTGCCTGCAGGGCAAATTACCGTCCACTATCAGATGGACGACGACAAAGTGACATCAGTGAAAATCTTTAATGTACCCGCCTACCTCGCCCATCGAGATGTCAAAGTCTATGTGGAGGGAATGGGTGAAATTAGTGTGGATGTCTCCTATGGAGGAAACTACTACGTCATTGTCGATCCCCAAGAAAATTACTTGGGACTAGAGCATTACTCACCCGATGAAATTCTGATCCTTAGCCCTAAAGTACGCCAAGCCGTTTCTGATGCGGTGCAGTGCGTGCACCCCGACGACCCCACCGTCAAAGGCGTCTCACATGTTCTGTGGACAGGCACACCAACGCAACCGGGAGCGACTGCGAAAAATGCGGTTTTCTACGGTGATAAAGCATTGGACCGCTCACCTTGTGGAACGGGCACCAGCGCTCGCATGGCGCAATGGCATGCCAAAGGCCGACTTGCCCAAGGAGAAGACTTTATCCATGAGAGTATCATTGGCAGTTTATTCCATGGTCGTATTGAGTCAGAGACCAGCGTCAATGGCAAAGCGGCGATCTTGCCGAGTATCGAAGGATGGGCGCAAGTGTATGGCCACAACACAATTTGGGTCGACGACAACGACCCTTATGCCTACGGATTTGAAGTAAAATAATCAACAAAGGACAACACAATCATGGTTAAGCCCGATACTTTTCAAGCCATTAACGCCTTTACTGGGGAGCCCATCATCGGCTCATTTCCAATACAAGGCAAAGATGACGTAGATGCAGCATGCATGCACGCCCATAAGATTGCGCGAGAATACCGATACACCTCCAGTGAACAACGTGCTCAACTGCTTGACACCATCGCAGAGAAACTGCTGCTGCGCACCGATGAAATTGCGGCGCGCGCGCATTTGGAAACCGCACTGCCCCTTGCTCGTTTAAATGGTGAAATGGGCAGAACCGCCAATCAATTACGATTATTTGCCAGCGTGTTACGTCAAGGTCACTGGCACCGAGCCATTGTTGATACGCCAGATCCACAAAGACAGCCGCTCGCAAAGCCCGATATTCGTCAGCAGCATATTGCTTTAGGTCCTGTTGCCGTATTTGGAGCCTCCAACTTTCCACTGGCCTTTTCTACCGCTGGTGGCGACACCGCCTCTGCACTTGCCGCTGGTTGCCCAGTGATTGTCAAGGGCCACAGCGCCCACCCGGGAACCAGTGAATTGGTCGCGCAATGTATTCAACAAGCGCTATCCGAATGCGAATTACCACAAGCGGTTTTCACCTTGTTGCAAGGAAACAAACGCGAATTAGGTACCTCACTGGTTTCTCATCCACTTGTTCAAGCGGTTGGGTTTACCGGGTCAGTCGGCGGTGGACGCGCTCTGTTTGATTTAGCTCAGCAGCGCCCTATTCCCATTCCATTTTATGGGGAATTAGGTGCTATCAACCCAACGTTTATTTTCCCGAATGCCCTAAATGACTATCAAAGCCTTGCCGAGCAATTCGTCCAATCCATGACGCTAGGCTGTGGACAGTTTTGCACTAAGCCAGGTGTTGTATTTGTGGTTGATGACGCTAACTCCAGTGCGTTTATTGAGACGGCTCAACACCTCATCAGCCAGCAAAATGGTCATGTGCTATTAACCCCAAGCATTCGTGATGCGTATTGCCAACACACCCAGCTACGAGCAAAAGATGCCGGTTTATTGCATAGCCGAAATCAAAATATTAGTGAAGGCGTCGCCAGCACACTATTTGTGACCGATAGCCAAGCATGGCGCAATAACCCGCAGTGGGAAGAGGAGATTTTTGGTCCCCAATCCATGATTGTCCTTTGCCGTGATATCGACGATATGCAAGCATTAAGTGAGCAATTAGCTGGATCACTCACCGCCACCATTCATGCCGATAGCAAAGACTATCCGCAAGTCACGCGGTTATTAGCTAGGTTGGAAGAAATGGCCGGGCGAATCGTCTTTAATGGCTGGCCAACGGGTGTAGAAGTCAGCTATGCCATGATACATGGTGGCCCCTACCCTGCGTCCACTCATGCGGCGTCGACATCCGTCGGGGCAAGCGCTATCGAGCGCTGGCTTAGACCTGTCGCCTATCAATCACTCCCTGAAGCCTTACTGCCACCAGCATTAAGTTCATCAAATCCTTTATCAGTACCGACATTAGTTGATGGTAAAACGTGGATGGTAAAAGGTTGATGGCAAAATAAGTCACCGACTAAAAAGGCACCAATTGGTGCCTTTCTTATCGCATACGTCTCAAAAAATCGCCATCAAGACCAGAACCGTCGCAATAATCACTACACTCAGTGTATATTGGATAAAATATCGATTTCCCGGAGACTTGGATGTCACAAAAACCCATATTTAAAACCCGTACTCAACTGGTTGAAGAAGCCATTCGCACCCGGATCCTTAAAGGTGAATTCAAAACAGGTCAACCATTGCGACAAGATGCATTGGCTCAAGAATTTAATGTCAGTCGTATTCCGGTACGAGAAGCGCTAGTACAACTAGAGGCGCAAGGATTAGTTAGCTTTGAAGCCCATAAAGGGGCCACAGTAACTGAGCTTTCTCCCGATAAAATTGATGAATTATTTGAGCTCAGGGCAGTTATAGAGTGCCACATTCTAGAACGCGCGATTCAAAACATGACAGAAGCCGATCTCAATCGAGCTCAACAAGTGCGCGAACGATTTGAAAGTATCGTCAATAGTGGTGATGAGGTAGAAGAGTGGAGCAACTACAACTACGAATTTCACAAAGCGCTATACAGCCCAGCTAACATGCCTGAAACCATGGATATTATTAGCAACCTTAACACCAAATGTGATCGGTATATTCGGCTACAACTGCTGTTTACTACCGGTATTAAGAAAGCGGAAGACGAACATCTCGCCCTATTTGAAATGTGCCAAAACAAAGATGTGGACGGTGCTAAATACCTACTCAAAAAGCACATTATCGAAGCGGGTACCGCCATTAGAAACTTACTACTTGAACGGCAAAACCCTAAAACATAATGCCCCCTAAGGCATAGCAAACCTAAGTATAAACAGTCGTTAGTCAGTCGTTAACCTAAGGAGTGGATCAAAGATGCATGTAGGACCACGATTTATACTCGCTGCAATACGGAAAAAAATAAAAGATGAGGGTCTCGGTTATAGCGCATTATCCGATAGAACCGGGATTCCTCTCTCTACGATTAAACGTCACCTGCATAGCCCTACCCTTGGGCTAGACAAAATTTTAATGTACGTAAACTATCTCAACACCGATTTAGTTGAGCTGTCTAAAATCGCCAATCAAATTCAACATGAAAATGCACAAATCATCTGCGGCGATTTAAGTGATTTGTTTTTGGACCACCCCTATTTACTTGATTTTATTTACATGCTCACCGCACGTAACCTCTCCCCAGACGCTATTGCACAGACACATGACCTCGACGATATCAGTCTAAGGTTCTATCTGCGTATCGCTGAAATCTTGGGGTATATCGAAGACTTTGGCGATGGTGTGATCTACCGCTCTGGCAGCCGATTTCTTACCGAAGAAGGCTCTAAGCTAGATGCGTTATTTCGGCAACGATTCCAAGACGAATCCCTATCACACCCAATCCCTGCAAATTTTTGTATTGGCCGTATTCGCCTCACGCCCTCTCAAATCGACCAACTTGAACAAGACTTCTACGCTAAATTGATTGAATTAAATGCCATGAACACATCATGTGAAGAAGGAGAACTCACTAATATTCTGATGCGATTTACGCCCGGAAAACAAATTCTCTTTTCAGATGGACTTCCTAACATTGACGGCACACTGCTCAAACAAATTTCAGAACGTTTCAATCAAATAAAACACCAAGCCGAATAACGATCAAGACACTTATTTCATCACCGCTGGTGCTACACCAAGTTCAACAAAGCGCAAACTTCTCTCACATTATTTATCTTGGTCTCAGTTTCTGAGACCAACAAGCTCTCCGAATGACGTCTCGTTAATAAAATGTTAACAACCCGTTGCGCGAAGATTTTATACAATATACCTTTTCCTTGTTGGATAACCATAACGACACAACGAGGAAGTGATGAATAAAAGTAAACTGTTGATATTAAGCGCTATCGTTGCAAGCGCGCTCGCCGGAACCGCGGTTGCAAAACCGTATCCACAAGGAACTCAACTCGCAAAAGAGCAAGCGATTACACTCAATAATGGCGCGGAAGTCACCTCAATCGATCCGGCAAAACAAGCTGCAGAGCCTGCCTTTAATCTCGGTCGAGATTTGTTCGAAGGGCTCACCGTACAAGATAAAACCGGTAAAACCATACCCGGTATTGCCACCGCTTGGCACGCCAGTCATAACAATACCGTCTATACCTTTCAGCTTCGCCAGTCTAAATGGTCAAACGGCGAGCCGCTCACCGCTCATGATTTTGTCTATAGCTGGCAACGACTGCTCGACCCTAACACAGCCTCCCCTTATGCATGGTTTGCCGCGATACCAAAAATCAAGAACTCCGCCGCTATCATGAAAGGAAAAATGGCGCCAGATACGCTAGGTGTTCGCGCAATCGATGATTATACCTTTGAAGTCACCCTTGAGCAGTCCGTGCCCTTCTTTATCAAACTGTTGGGACATCCTGTCTTAGCACCAGTGCATCAAGCGACCATTGAAAAACACGGCAGTAATTGGACTCAACCAGAGAATATCGTCACTAACGGCGCGTTCACAGTGTCTAGCTGGAAGGTCAATGAAAAAATGGTGATGACCAAAAACCCCCACTATTGGGACGCTGACAATGTGGTCTTAGATAAGGTGACGTGGCTTCCGATTGGAGATGCCAATGTGGCACTTAATCGCTACCTTGCGGGTGATATTGACCAAGCGCGATCTATTCCATCCGCTCAAAAGAAAAAACTGTTAAAACAATACCCTGAGCAGGTCGCCGATACCAGTGCATCTCTTGGCTCCACATTTTACTACCTCAATACTGAAAAGGGGCCAACCAAAGACATTCGAGTCAGAACCGCGCTGTCCTATGCCATTGATCGTACTATCCTCACCAAAGCGATCTTGAAAAATGGCGGCATCCCTATGTTCACGCTGGTGCCACCTCAAACCGATGGCTTCAAAAGTCATACGCCCGACTATGCGACTTGGACACAAAAACAGCGTAACGAACAAGCTAAATTGCTGCTCAAAAATGCGGGTTACGACAAAGAGAATCCGTTAAAACTCACCTTCACCGTGCCGACATTTTCTAACGACGTAAAGATGGCAACGGCGATGGCTGGTATGTGGAAAAGTGTCTTAGGTGTGCAAATCGACATTCAGCAACTCGAACCTAAAGTATTTTACGCCCTAAAAGATCCCGGTAACGTCAGCCGAGGGGGTTGGACAGCCGACTACAATGAAGCGTCAACGTGGCTGGATATTTTTGTCTCCAACGGCGAGTACAATGACTCAAAATACAATAACGCCGCCTACGACAAGCTAATGAGCGAGTCAAAAGTATTAGCCGACCCCTCTCAGGCATACATCCAAGCAGAAACCTTGTTGATTGACGAAATGGCGATCATCCCCGTTTACCGTCCTGGCAATGACCAATACTTGGTTAAACCCCATATTGGCGGGTATGAACGCACCAATCCTGAATCTTCCTATTACCGAAAGAATGTCTACGTCCTAGCGCAATAAAGGCATAACGCTTGGGCCTACCTGACAGCAACGTCTCTAATAACGAAATGAGCGACGTGGGTAGGCCCCTTTTTCACTTTATATGGAGGTGATTATGTTGTGGTACATCTTACGGCGAGTCTGCATCGCTATTCCAACCTTACTTTTTATCGCACTGGTTTCATTTTGGCTGATGCATATCGCACCCGGTGGACCATTCGATATGGAACGACCGATGCCCGAAATTGTTCGCGCTAATATTGAAGCGAAATTTCATCTTAATGAACCGTTTCTGGTGCAGTATTTCCTCTACATTAAGAACTTCGTGCAGGGTGATTTAGGCCCAAGCTTCGTCTACCATGACTTTACAGTCACGCAACTGGTAGCTCAATCTTGGCCAGTTTCCGCCGTCCTTGGCGTACTTTCTTTTTGTATTTCCGTACCAATTGGCATGTTACTCGGCACTATCGCGGCATTAAATCGCAATAGCCGCCTCGACTACTTGCTTATGTCACTTTCCATGACTGGCGTGGTGATCCCAGCATTTGTTCTCGCCCCCGTGTTAGTCACGGTGTTTTCCATTCATTTAGGGTGGCTGCCTGCGGGAGGGTGGGAAAACGGCTCGGCGGCATTTTTAGTTCTACCGGTACTGAGCTTAGCTATTGGGTCAGTGGCAAGTATTGCGCGTGTTATGCGCGGCGCCATGATAGAAACCCTGAATCAGCCGTATATTCGCACCGCGCAAGCCAAGGGGCTATCAACGGCTTACCTGTTATTTCACCATGCTCTTCGCCCGTCACTCATTCCTGTGATTGCCATGTTAGGTCCTGCCTTTGTCGCTGTCGTCACGGGTTCAGTGATCATCGATATTTTCTTTGGTACGGGAGGGATGGGGCAACACTTTGTCTCTGGCGCACTTAACCGAGACTACGGATTAGTCATGGGGATTACCTTGATTGTCGCCACTCTCACGATCTTTTTTAATTTAGTTGTCGATCTGCTTTACACCGTGATTGACCCAAGAATCCAAGTTTAGGTGGCACGATGATAACCACTAAAAAACTCGACGCTTCTCAATTTTCAGAGCAAGTTGTTAGCAATATCGACGCCGTTGAAGGGCGCAGCTTATGGCAAGATGCATGGGGGCGATTTAGAAAAAACCGCGCCGCGATGACTTCCGTTTATTTACTGGGTTTTATCGTTCTATGTATTACGCTTGGACCCCACCTCACTCCGTTTAGCCATGACGAGATTGACTGGAATGTCGTCAGTGACCCTTATGAACTTGGCAAGCCATCCGTTGCGACTAAGCACTATTTTGGTACTGATGATTTAGGCCAAGACTTATTTGCTCGCACCATGAAAGGCGGTCAACTTTCCATCATGGTCGGCTTTATGGGGGCGCTGGTTGCCGTTGTCATCGGCACGATCTGGGGCAGTATTTCTGGCTACCTTGGTGGCGCGGTTGATGGCGCAATGATGAGAGTTATCGAAATCCTCGACTCCGTCCCATTCATGTTTATGGTGATACTTTTTGTCACCCTGTTTGGCAACAATATTTATTTGATCTTCGTGGTCATTGGCATGGTGTCTTGGCTTGGCATCGCCCGCGTGGTTCGTGGTGTGACATTTAGCATCAAAAAGCGAGAATTTATTGAAGCCGCGCACTCGATTGGCGTGTCAAAACTCACCATCGTTCGCCGCCACATTCTACCGAATGTGCTGGGAATTGTGATGGTGTACTCCTCCCTAATGGTGCCTGGTTTTATCATGTTTGAGTCTTTTCTTAGCTTTCTAGGTTTAGGCGTACAACCACCTGATACGAGCTGGGGCATTCTCATTGCAGAAGGCGCAAAAACCATCGATGTGGCACTTTGGTTGCTATTGTTCCCATCAACATTTTTGGTCGCGACCCTATTCTGTTTCAACTTTATTGGTGACGGGCTGCGAGATGCGCTTGACCCCAAAGACCGCTAGGAAGGCACTGCTATGACAATACTGACCATTAACAATATGAATGTCGACTTTGCAACGGCCGACGGCAATGTGAAAGCCGTTAATAACCTTAATTACAGCATTAGCGCAGGTGAAACCCTCGGTATCGTTGGCGAGTCTGGTTCAGGGAAAAGCCAGTCCGTATTCGCGCTAATGGGGTTAACCGCTCATAACGGTAAAGTGTCTGGAGAAGCGAATTTGCACGGTGAAAACTTGCTCACCATGTCTAAAGCTCAGCTCAATCACATTCGTGCAGAAAAAATCAGCATGATTTTTCAAGATCCAATGACGTCACTCAATCCGTTTATGAAGATTGGCAAGCAACTATGTGAAGTGCTGATAATACATAAAGGCCTCACGAAAAGGGAGGCGAGGCACGAGTCTATAAAAATGTTAGATGCCGTGCGTATCCCCTCTCCAGAAACACGACTAAACCAATACCCTCATGAACTTTCTGGAGGCATGAGGCAACGGGTCATGATCGCAATGGCACTGCTTTGTCGCCCTGAACTGCTCATCGCAGATGAACCTACGACTGCGCTTGATGTGACTGTACAAGCGCAAATACTCACGCTGCTTAAAGAGCTGCAACAAGAGTTCAACACCGCCATTTTACTGATTACTCATGATATGGGTGTCGTCGCGGAAATGTGCGATCGAGTATTGGTAATGTATGGGGGTAATCGTATGGAGCAAGCCGATACTGAAAGTCTGTTTAACACGCCCTCTCATCCCTATACACAAGGTTTATTGCGCGCTATCCCTTCCGTAACAGAAGATATGGATCGCCTCCCAACGATCCCCGGTAGCCCACCAAGCGCACTCATTAATCATAAAGGCTGCCCGTTCAAAGAACGTTGTGAACACTATAAACCAGAATGCAGCGTCGCGATGCCAGCATTTTTACCAGTAAGACCTAATCAATCCATTGCTTGTCATGTCTTTGGTCAGCAAACCGTTACGCCTATTCTACAGACCGCTTAAGGAGGCAATATGAATCGCAAAGAAATACTGCTCGCGGCGCAAGATCTCCACGTGCATTTCAATGTCAAAAAACATCTCTTGCCCAGTAAGCGTAAAGTGGTCAAAGCCGTCAATGGTATCGACCTAGATGTCTACCGAGGCGAAACCCTTGGTATTGTGGGTGAGTCTGGATGCGGCAAATCCACATTGGCAAGAGCATTGCTTCGCCTGATTGAACCGACAAGTGGCGCACTGGTCTGGAAAGGCGAAGACATGCGTGCATTTGGGCGCAGTGAGCTCACCAAAAAACGTCGCGAGTTCCAAATGATCTTTCAAGACCCTTCAGCAAGCTTAAACCCAAGGATGACCATTGCCGATTGCATTGCCGAGCCTCTCTTCACTCACGAGCCTCAACTCAAGCGACAAGAAATTGAAGCACGCGTTATCGCAATGATGGACAAAGTTGGCCTGTTGGCCAGCCAGCGAAATCGTTACCCTCACGAGTTCTCTGGCGGCCAATGTCAGCGCGTAGGGATAGCTCGAGCACTGATACTCAACCCAGAGTTAGTGGTGTGCGATGAACCCGTTAGTGCGCTTGATGTATCCGTTCAAGCTCAAGTGATTAACCTGCTTGACGATCTTAAAAAAGAGATGGGGCTAACCTTAGTCATGATTGCCCATGATCTCAGTGTCGTGCGGCATATCAGTGACCGTGTCATGGTGATGTACCTAGGAAAACCAATGGAAGTGGGTCATTACCAACATGTTTTTGATCATGCACACCACCCTTATACCAAAGCACTGCTCTCTGCAGTGCCCATTGCTAATCCTGCACAGGCTAAAAACCGTAACGTCCAACTGCTGAGCGGTGACTTACCTTCGCCATTAAACCCTCCCAGTGGTTGTGTATTTCGCACCCGTTGTCCAGAAGCAACCGCAATATGCGCAGAGCAAGCGCCGACCAAAACTGGTCTCAATGATCATCATATTTTTTGTACTCATTCAACATTAGGAAGCCACCCTCTATGAAGACAACCTCCGTTAGTGAACGTTTGGCCTCACTTCGTCGCTCAATGAACGCGCATGGATACAGTGCAGTTATCGTGACAAATAACGATCCACATAGCAGCGAATATTCTGCTTCCCATTGGCTAGCGAGAAACTGGGTTTCCGGTTTTACCGGTTCGGCAGGTAATGCCGTCGTGACAGCCGATGCTGGCGGAGTATGGACTGACGGGCGTTACTATATTCAAGCCGAAGAACAACTGACTGGCTCGTCTCTATCACTATTTAAAGCCAAAGAATCCGCAACCCCCAGTATTGCGCAGTGGCTTGCACAAACCTTGCCTGCACAGTCCGTTGTTGGTGTAGATGGTCGCTCAATTAGTGCGGCGTTTCATCAAGAGCTTATCAGTGCATTAACACCGAAAGGGATCAAACTGGAGTTAAAGGATCTTATCACCGCTAACTGGCAAGACCGTCCTAGCCGCCCGGACACCGCTATTTTCGATCATGAGTTGCAGTTTTGCGGCGAGTCTATCGCTGAGAAACTGTCTCGATTACGTTGCTACCTTAACGATAAAGGCAGTGATGGATTGCTGGTTTCGACACTAGATGACGTGATGTGGACACTGAATATTCGCGGCGGAGATACACCGTATTGCCCAATATCTGAGTCGTACTTATTACTGACTGCCGATACGTGCCACCTGTTTATTGACCGATTAAAACTTAATGCCACGTTGGAAAAACAGCTACTAGAGCAAGGTATCGTCACGCTTGAGTATGACAATGTGGCAGACAGCATCAATCAACTACCACATCAGGCTGTGATGCATTACTCCGCCACACACACCGATAGCTTGTTGGTGAGCCGTATTCATTCCAGCCTTACCTTGGTCGACGAACCTTGTATCGTAACCCAAATGAAAGCACAAAAAAATGCGACTGAGTTACGTTCAATGGAACACACATTGATTCAAGATGGCGTGGCCATGACAGCGTTTATGTATTGGCTAGAGCAACAAGTACCTGGCGGGCAAGTCACAGAATTAGCGGCTGAACAAACCCTCCAATCATTCCGAAAATCCATTCCCCTTTACATTTCAGACAGCTTTCGAACCATTGCCGGCTTTGCAGAGCATGGGGCGAAAATGCACTACGCCGCCGATACAGCGAGCAACGCGCTCGTTGATGAAAGCAACTTTTTTTTAGTTGATTCCGGCGGCCAATATCACGGCGGGACAACAGACATCACTCGTACGTTTCATTTTGGAACCCCAACCTTACAGCAGCGCCGAGATTATACCTTGGTGCTTAAAGCGGTGATTCGCCTCACCCAAGCCAAGTTTCTCAAGGGAACAACGGGATCCAATCTTGATATTTTGGCACGTGGCATTCTGTGGCAGCATGGCATCGACTACAAATGCGGAACGGGACATGGTGTGGGTATTGGCTTAAACGTTCATGAAGGACCACAAAACTTCTCGCAAAATCTCAAAGAGGTCGCTCTACAAACGGGCATGGTCATCACCAATGAACCGGGCGTGTACCGAGAGGGGGAGTATGGGGTTCGTATTGAAAATATAATGAAGGTCGTTGAAGTCGAGACGAATGAGTTCGGTGAATTCTACGGATTTGAGACCATTACCATCGCCCCTATTGCAACCAATGCTCTTGAACTATCCATGCTAGACAACACCGACAAGGTTTGGCTGAACCAATATCATCAGCGTGTCTTCCAGTTACTTTCGCCTCATTTAGATACGCCGCTGTCGCAATGGCTACACGTCGCCACTCAAGCGATTTAACCGATTTCCTCTCCCACCTTTGCCAGCGAAAGCTGGCTTTTTTATTGATGTACTAAAAATCTATGCACTAAAAAGCCCAACCGAAGTTGGGCTCATTCATTTCACCGTCCGCTTTAGCGACGACACGTCGTCGCATCAAAATCCACCACTAGCGTAGCATCACTGTATTCACCCGCAACCTTAATGTAACCCCAGTAGTTACTTTGAGCGCTAAGTACAATACACTCGCCATTGCCGATATTGCTAGACACAACATCACTCGCATCACCTATCGGCCATCCGCCATTGCTGTATGACAGCGTTAAATCACCACTACCATGTACGGTAGAAATCGCGATGTTAGATACCGCATTCACCCCTTCGATACTCAACCATAATGGCGCAGAGGAGGATAAACAAATAGGCTCACCAGCCGTAACACGGCCATCACTGACTGCATTACTACCATCACACACTTGTGGTAATAACATGCCGCCGACTAACTGCTGTGTCCACTGTTCAAATTCAGATTGATATTGGGTGGCCCATTGCTCTGTGTGCGCTTTGTAGGCTGCCCAATCCCCACGACGCGTTTCAACTAGCATGTTTGCCAGTTCCGCCTCATGTTTTTCAAACATAAACCTTACGGCTAAATAGCCCCAACGATAAATTCGGTCAACGTCAAAGCCATCATACGTCGTCTCAAATATCTCTTTTAGAGTGAAATGTGTCCCATCCTCAATGGTATCCAGCGCGGCTTGGTTATCATTTTCCTTAGAGATATATTCCGCCACCCCTTCACTCCACCACACCACTTTTTCTGTTGGAGTAGTAAAGTTGCCATACATATCAAAACGGCCATCTAGGTAGTGAACATACTCATGTTCCAAGTTCCAAATAAAGTGATCCGGATTGGCATAACTTGCCTCGTAGGCAATAAAGTTTGGCACATTACCAACGATAGACGGATCGCCTTCTAGGTACATACCACCATTATTGGTATCAATATCAAAAATAGGCCCCGCGTATTTTCGATAGTCATCACTAGAATTAAAGATATTCACTTGAAGCTGCGTATTGTGGTCATCCGCCACTGGCTGATTACCCGTCTGTAACTCACCATGAAAATAGGTTTCTTCAAAGCCCATTTTGTCACAGGCTGCCTGCTGTTGAATGGCCGTAAGATCTTGAGACAATATTCGAATCGTATCGCTACACGTATAGGTCTGACTCAGTACCAAACCCTTCAGTTCTGCCTCAAAGCCGCAAATCCCAAAATTGGCACAATCCGAATAATAGCTCGCAACATCGGCGGCAGCTAACCACACCGCATCTCCCGTGCCGTACATAGAGTACTGACTAAATAGTGCCGATAGTTCCGTTGTGACAAGTGGTTCAATCTGAGTATTGGTATACTGGGTCATACGCGCGAGTTCTCTTCCCGCATTCACCGCCATAAACTCTGAATTTGACCCCAGCTTTGTGGCATCTTTGGCAAACGCGCTTAAATTTTTAACTAAGTCATCACGTTTTGCGATGGCCACTTTAAACCCGTTGTTCCACTGTCCACGATACAAAAGCGTGAAGATACCGTTGACCGCACCTCGCATATTCCAATGCTGCTCATAGTCGCCATTCCAGCGCAACAGCCATTGGTTGATCACATCCAAATACTCATGTTGCAGCGTTGCACTGTCCATGGTGGTAATGACCTCACCAAGCACTTTGCCGTGCGCGTCATTACTATCATAAAAATGCTCATTTGCCACAAAGGTATCCACCGCCTCTTTCACTGCGCTTGTTACCCATGAAAGCAAGCTCACACCGTCATTGTAAAACTCCGCATAATAGCCCGCACGTAAGTAAAGGAATAACGCTTCCAGTTCATCGCTGCCGCCACCTTGATAGGCTCGAGACAACTCTGTCGCATGTTTTGCAACGTAGTACATGTTATTAGAATCAAAGGCGGTGATTTGAGTGGCGCTGTTGGCGGCGAACAAATCATTGACACATTCCGCCCCTTGCGAGGTGATTTGAGAAATCAGGGTATTAGTATTGGTCGTAGCAAACCCAGAAACATCACACTCTACCACGGCTTGCTGACTAAACGTCATGACCCTGGGCGATGCGTCTAAGGCCGGAGTAAGATCGTTCGATTCCGACCTTTTTGGCGAAGGCCCTACGTCTACGGAAGCGTCTTGTGAATGAGTTTCTAGCGAATGAGATTCATGGGAGTGATAGGGGTTAATCTCGACCGTTTGAGAAATTGGCGCACTATCCGCCTGTGCGTAGAACCCTGTGCAGGATGCTACCAGTGCCACTGTGAGTTTATTTAGTTCCATCTATTCGTTTCTCTTGTTTATATTGATGTTATCGCCATGCCATCATGCATCGCGGTTCCCATCTCAAATTAGAGTCTTCAATAGAAGGATGAAACATTTAATTAACAAATAAGAATATAGGTTCATATTCTGAGCCCAACCAACCCAATTGCTGATTTTATAAAATATAAAATCATGTTGGCCATGTTTTGAACTATCGATTCAATACCCTCATTTGTCATGACTTTCCACCCCGCATTTTACGCACTTAATCGGCAACAAAACCACGCAATCATCGTGTCAGTCTCTCTCATCATTTTCATTTTACCTCCTCAGAACTGATACACAAAAATGATGCGTAGTCACGCTAAGATAAGAAAGATTGCTTTTTTTCGTAGTTAGCAGTACATATAAGCAGATTCCCTTATTAGGCGCTTAGCGTGCAACGACGACTCGAGACATTCCCTTTTATCTTGGCACTTTTTACCGTATCGCTATGCTCGACGATATTGTTATTTAGCTATATTGCCGATATCAGTGACTCTGGCGTGTCTTTGCATCCAATCACGATTGTCAGCCCTGAGCGCGCGCCTCATATCGACAACAGTACCCAACTGCTGCGTAGCTCAACTCTGCGCGTTGCACAGCAAAAAGCACAACCGCATACTAAAGCAACGCTTCCGTGGCCAATGATGATGTCAGCGATAGCTCTATTTACCGCGAGTTATCGATTCACTCACTTCACCCCACGCAGTTATCTTTTTTTTGAAAACAGCCGACTCGCGGGCTGGCAAGATACTAACCTTCAATTTCGTTTTATTCATTCACGTTAACCGCTTCATTTTCCTACTATAACCCTTAATTTTATTGTCGGTTCATTGGAGCAACTATGTTTGAAGCTACCCAAGACGTCTTGATTGCCCTTTGGCATCAAGACTTTAACGCGTTACTCGCGCCAGAAAGCGCGATCCTTATTTACGTTCTCGTGACTTTTTTTATCGCACTAGAAAGCAGCTTTTTGCCCGCAGCGCCTCTGCCATGTGACAGCGTGGTGGTCTTGGTTGGAACGCTCTCTGCCGTTGGGGTACTCAATCCTGTTGCGGCGTTTTCGCTACTCATTATCGCGGCAGCGGTAGGCAGCTGGTTAGCATACTTACAAGGACGCTGGCTAAACAAACTGCCTATCGTAAAAGGTTGGTTGGAAAAAGTGCCAGAAAGCAATATGCGAATGGTCGACAACCTACTCTGTCGGCATGGTTTAGTGGCGTTATTTAGTGCTCGCTTTATTCCTTGCGTGCGTTCATTGGTTCCTATGGTCATGGGAATGCGCGTCCAAGAAACACCACGATTCCATTACTTTTCCTGGCTAAGTGCCACCTTGTGGGTTGGGCTATTAGCCGGTGTAGGATTTCTCTTACCATCGTTACCAGAACCCATCAGCCGTTTCACAACCATGGCGCTAATGGCAGCGCCTATCATTACCTTGTGCGCTGCTATTTTTACCTTTCTCACTTGGCGAGCTCGTCACGCAATTCGCGGGTTCAAGCAAGCGATGAAAAAAAGTTAATGTGGTGAAACAAAACCAATGCGTAAACCGTTCGCTTACTTATACCGTTAACTCGTGAGGCCAATAGCGGCCTCACGATAACTCTCCAACACCTAAACCGTAAATGAATCAGCCTAACCCAATGTCGACTGATTCAATACTCAACTAATAGTTGTGGCCATATTCAGTGCCACTTCACCGGGCAATAAATTGAAAAAGTACCTGTTCCCTCAACTTGATTTATCCATTGTAATGGCCATTTTAGCGCTCATGCTGCTTAGCACCATAACTATATGGAGCGCCAGTGGATTCAGTGAGTCTGTGATTACTAACCACCTCATTCGATGCGTTATTTCGTTAGCTTGTATTGTCATTATGTCGGCCATCCCCGCGAAACAATATCGTCGCTTTTCACCTTACCTATATTTAGTCACCGTGAGCTTGCTCGTAGCGGTTGTGTTCGCTGGTGACAGTACAAATGGCTCTCAGCGCTGGCTGTCTATCGCAGGCTTTCGCTTCCAGCCCTCCGAATTAGTTAAACTGGCCATCCCTATGATGGTGGCTTGGTTTGTACAAAGAGATGGCGAGCGACCAACTGGCAGCAAAATTCTCTATGCATTGCTGCTCACCGCAGTACCTACCGGACTCATCTTTGTTCAGCCGGATCTCGACGGCGCCATTTTTGGCGTCATTTACATGCTGTTTGTGCTGTATTTTGCAGGCATGAGCTGGAAGATTATTGGCGGCTTTGTTGGCTTAATTGCCACTCTCATTCCACTGCTATGGTTCTTCGTTATTGAGACTTACCAGAAGAAAAGAATCCTGCAATTTCTAAACCCAGAAAGTGACCCTTTAGGGGCTGGCTATCAAATTATCCAATCACATATTGCCATTGGATCTGGTGGGATAACGGGTAAAGGTTGGGCGAACGCCACACAAAGTGCGCTGGGGTTTATTCCCGAAAGTCATACCGACTTTATTTTTTCTTCCTATGCAGAAGAATGGGGGTTTGTCGGCTGTGTACTGCTGTTGTCTTTATACCTCTTTATTACACTGCGCACGCTGTGGATCTCGTGCCACTGTCATCACGCCTTTGGCAGGCTGGTTTGTGGCTCGTTAGCGTTGAGTTTTTTCCTCTACGCCTTTATTAACACCGGCATGGTTAGTGGGTTGCTCCCCGTAATGGGCAGTCCACTGCCTTTCTTTAGTTATGGTGGCACCGCTATGATCACGCAAGGCATCTGCTTTGGCATCATCATGTCTCTGTGTCGAGCACCATCGCGATTCGCTTAGTGTTACTTTGCTGGTCAGTACCATTTATGCGAGCTAGTGGTACTGTCCTTGCGCCAAAAGGGAAGGATAAAAAGGACAGACACCAAAAGTATAAACGTGGCATTCGTTCTTCTTCATTTTAAGGTGTCTGTCCTTTTGTTTTTACTAAGCAATTTATTCCCCTGCATCAAATACAATACGACCTTGTAATACTGTCATTAAGATTTCAGTGTCTGCTATATTGTCCGGTGACAAGCGGGTAATGTCTTGCCCTAAGATAGCAAAGTCTGCTGACTTTCCTACTTCGATAGAACCTGTAACGTCTTCTATCCCTAGACTCACCGCCGCGTTAATAGTGTATGCATCAATCGCCGCTTTTACATTAGGCAGTCCCGAATCCCCCATTCTTATACTATTAGCAATGCCAACAAGCGGATTTAATTCATGGACATTCCAGTCACTACTGAGGGTTAAATTTGCACCAGTAGCAAAGATAGCTTTAAGGTTCATCAACGCGTGGGCCCTTTTTGCTCCTAGAAAGAGTTTAGCCCAGGAGTGATCTTGCTCAACAACATAATTAGAACCCACCTGAAAGTCCGCAGTAACATTCAACTTAACAAAGCGATTTACATCTTGTGGATCTACGAGCTCAACATGGGTCAGTGTGTACGGCTTGGTCGAACCGTTGAGACGAGCATGTTCAACCGCGTTGAGTGATTCACGAACCGCGCCATCTCCGATGGCATGAATATGTGCGCTGTAACCAACGTTATCCAATGCATCCAACCAAGTTTTCATTTGACTTGGTGGAATATAATTAATGCCGTAAGGCTCATCTGGTAGGTAAGTTTCTAAATACGGTGCTAACGTTTTTGCGGTACCGTTGATCGTAATACCATCGCTATACATTTTAACCTGATCAATCAACAGTAAGCTTGAAGTGTCGCTTGATTGAATTGTCTTCAAAAAGGCCAACTGTGGCGCCATGGAGTCAGCAGGATAAATCCATGGCCGAAGCGACACTCGAGCGGTTAAGTTACCGTCTTTTTCTGCTTGCTTCCACACCTCATACCAACCACGTTTCCAATAGAGTCGACCATCACCAATCGTCGTAATGCCATATGCTGCTGATTCTTCAAGACCGGCCAGTAAGCCAGTATAGCTTTGTTCAAATTGACCTTCTAAGCTGTTCCACGCCATCTCCATTACGATATCGCCGGCATTATCAAACAAAATGCCGTTCAGCTCTCCGCTGTCTGGGTCTTTAAGAATCTTTCCGCCTTGAGGCTCAGGTGTAGCCTTGGTAATACCCGCAAGTTCGAGCGCTGCTGAGTTGACCCACATCGAGTGCGAAGTCTGCTCCATGAGCACAACAGGACGAGCCGGAAAAACACGATCAATCACTTCGAGAGGCGTTTGATGATTATCTTCATTGAGAAGGCTTTCTAATGAAAAGCCATAGCCCATCAGCCAACCTGTAGACTTACTATTTCTGCTGCAAGCCTTTAAATAAGGAATTTGGCCTTCAAGCGATGCATCCATACTAAGTTCACAGTTACCGCCAGCTTCAGAAGCGGCTTCAAATACGTGATTATGGTTATCAATAAAACCTGGCATCACGTACGCTTGTTCAAGATCGATAACTTCAGTGTTTTTATTACGATATAGTTTTGCTTCTGTCGCTTTACCTACAAACTGGATACTTCCATCATGAATGGTAATCGCATCCGCATTGTCATGGCCGTAAATTTTAGCGTTTGTTAAGAGTATGTCGGCCTTTTCAACAGCTAATGCATTCAAACTCATCATTAAGCTCGCTATTAGTGTTAAAGGGGAAATTCGATTCATCAGTTACTCCTTCCATGTCCCACAATCATTTTGAATATAGGGGGGATTTTTGACGTTAGATAAAGCTTACGGCAACACTGAAGTAAAAGGAAAACAGTGAGTATAAAAATATTGGGATAGTTTAGACATTTAGAACCTTCATGATGAGTGCTGCCTAATTATTTGGTGATGAATGAACCATTCAAGTAATCGTATATGAATAACTCTCCATAAATAGAAAGCCTCCACAACGGAGGCCGAATTTAATGTTCCACTACATAATGAGCGCCTAACGCTAAGGTTTCAATCACACTGCTACCACCTCGGGTGGAAGCAAGAATAAACCATTTGGATTGATAGTGAGGTAGGCATGATCGGCGTAACTCGAATCAAACTGTGAAGAGTTAAGTTGTAGCAATAACTCTTCGTCGTGCCATTTCACCATCACCTCATACATAGAGCCCATGTAAGAGATGTTGCTCACGATACACTGTTGGCATGCTTCACCATGGTCAGTGAGTAAGATGGCTTCTGGGCGCACACCGATTTGATAAGCCCCAGGTTCAATGCCCTCTACAACATCTGGTTTCGCAGGAATAAGATAACCATTAATGTTGAGGTTATCTCCATCGTAGTAGCCTTCGAAAATGTTGGCTTCCCCCATAAAGTTAGCCATAAACATAGAGGCTGGGCTTTTGTACAAATCGGTAGGAGAGCCTTCTTGCATGATGTCACCATCTTTCATCACGATTACCGTATCAGAGACCGCGAATGCCTCTGATTGGTCGTGAGTCACGTATAGCGAGGTAATATTAAAACGCTGCTGTAAGTCACGGATGGTATCGCGCATGTTACGGCGTAAGTTTGCGTCTAGGTTACAGCTCTAATTTATAGTGTCGGAGGAAACGTTTAAAAACTAGTAAGCCGCGTGATTATTACGCTTGTGACAGAAATAAAAATCAAGCGTTTGACCTTAATGTAGGTCTCATCAAGCTGCCACGAAGAGTCAGTTAACTTGAACTGATAACGTCTTAACTTTTACGCAACTTCGGCGCATATTCAGTGAACCAACGATAAATGGTAGAGCTATACCAATGAAGGCACCAAAGGATTATGTCGGACGCAAAGTGCTTCCATTTAAATTCTAGGCTCTTCATTGGTAGCTCTATTAGACGGTCTGAAACTGCAGTCTGACGTTAACAGCGTTTTTTCGACAACTCCATTAAGAAAGCAGCATTACACAGCACTATATTTTAACAACGACTCCCTGCTGAGTTAAAATGACGATTTAGACATAGTCACATTTTAATTAACTTCAAATGCATCTACGTGAATTGAATAGTAGCCACCAGAACCTGCTAATTCGGAAACAATTTTTATTGTATGCTGTGCATTAGATAAACCTACTTTATCAAACAATGACACTTGATGCAGGGAAGAATCAGAATAAGTGTCAACAGTCCCTTGTAAAATATCATCTATATAGATTTTAGCAACTCCTGAATAACGATTTTTCCTCCCAATCCATTTTATAGCTGTACCGGTAAAAGTATACTCGACATAGTCACCAGGTATAGTTGCGGATGACCAATTAATTGTATTTGAATAATCTAAAGTGGAAGGAGTCTCAGTAGTCCAATCTCCGGAAAACACTACTGAGGAAGAGTTCATCCCATCAACTATCGTTAGGGCGTCAGGGTCATTGTTTAAATCACTATATTCCGGTTCTAGCCCCGCATTTTCAATGATTGCTAAAGCTTCTTCTGGCCAGTTTGCGTTTGGGTGGTAATGCGTATTACTGATAGAAATGTTTGACCCATTATTGGTTTGTGTTGATGTCGTTGTATAGGTATTACTAACATCAATATCACTAATTGTACTAGTCCAAATATGCAGCCATCTAGGGGAATTTTCGATAACATTATTGCTTGCAGAGTAATGCTGCGTTCCTTCATCAAAATAAAGTGAACCGAACTCCCCCGTTTGGTTACGTAAATAGTTCCCATTCATAACTGAATTGGGTTGACTGGACAAAGTATAAATTCCACCACCGTCATGTAACATTCGCATAAATTCGTGAATATAGTTATTATTTACTTTGTTATTTCTCATCGAATTGGATTGTTGCGTCCACCCCCACCCGACGCTAATACCGGTGTAGGGTAAATTAGCTAATTCGTTATGTTCAATGGTAATTGACTCCGGATATCCAGCTGCAATACCAATCGAACCGAAATATTCTTGTCCAATTTTAGTAATATAGTTATTAGAAATAGTTTCGTTAACACTTTTATCACGCACATCACCCGGATTGTATGGAACGTGTATCTCTACATTTTCATCGCTAAAGACACCAACGTACACCCCAGTCCCAGATATATTACGCACTATATTCCCAACAAATACATTGTCATGTGTTCCTCTATGGAAATCAATAGCGGCTGCACCAAGCTTCTCAAATATATTTCGTTCAAATCGTAAATTATTTGCATGTTTTACATACACAGCTGCTTTTTGTCGTTCTACATACTGAGTATTATTAGGTCCAACACTGATGTTATATTGCCCTGCTTGAGTATCTAAATTCCCAAAATTACTAGGTCTCATCCAAGTCGAATGATTAAAGGTGAGCCCACTGAACGAAATATGGTGCACTGGGTTATCTAAAGTACCATTTACAGCAAGTAATGTTTCCACCTGTGGTGCAACAACTTTTATGGTTTCCATATTTTCGCCAATCCGAGGTTTATAATAAAGAGTATCAGCTGTCGTATCTAAGTACCATTCACTTTCTGAATCAATTAATTCATACGCATTTTCGAATATATATTTTTGGGAGTTTCTTTTGGGAGGGTATTGCCTATTGAAAATAATATCTGATTCTTCCCTATGAAACGCAACCTCCGCGTTACTCCCCTCAATATTAACAGATGATACTCTCATCACTGTCCCCGCCCACTCTTGTCGAATTACCATTTCCACTTGCTCGATATTTCCCCAACCCTCTGATACGTCACTGCTATTTATATTTATTTTTCTAGAAATATTATCCCATGATGTAATATTATTCCAACTCCCAACATTGGGTGTACGTGCTCTAATCGCTTTTTCCCCGTTGGTATATAATTGTCTAAATTCTAACGAAACACCTGTTTTTTTATATATATTATTGGTGGCATCGTGTAACACCCAATCTGAAGAAAAGTCTACACCACCACTAACAATAGGGATTTCATTTTCATAGTTTTTGTATTTTATAGTATAACCATTTGAACCTGAGTCATTTGAAGAAAAAGACAACGTATTATCTATTATATAGTCACCTCCACGTAAATATACGATTATATCGCCTGTCATGCTATCATTTAAGGCCGTAGTCCTAATAAAATTCTTTGCCTTATCAATGCTCCTCCAAGGAGCATTGATAGTACCACTACCAGTTATATCGTTGCCATCAGGAGCCACATAGAGGCTTGACATAGTTGCAGCACTTGATGCATTCACAAAAAGTGCGTTAGTTAACATGAAAATTGCTAATATACCATAGTTTATATTCATTCTTATTTCCTTTTTTGATTCACATTTTAGAACATCAAAACAAGTAAATTAAATAACTTTACATGATTCGGATTCTTATTAAAGATACATTAATTCATTCAAACTCCACCTACCAAAATAGACTTATTAACAGGTCATTGTTATTGAATTTATTTTTACAACAAGAGCACTGAAAACAACCCAACTCTTGAATGAAAAATATTGTATTTTATCTATACTTAGAAACCTCACTCAAATTAGTTGCGAAAATAACTTGGTATGTAATCACCATGAGTGGCAATAAGCTCATCAACCAAATCCCATATTTGGTCTAAGTCCAGCTCGGCTGCTGTATGAGGGTCGAGCATAGCCGCATAGTAAAGGTGATCACGATTTTGGGTCGAAAATGCTTCTACCACCATTTCCTGCACACCAACGTTAGTGCGGATGAGCGCTGCTAAATGCGCTGGTATACAGCCAATTCTCACTGGCTGTATACCATTTTCATCCACAAGAATTGGCACTTCCACAGCACAATCTTGAGGTAAGTTATCAATTAAACCTTCGTTACGAACATTACCGTAAATAACAGACGGCTCACCAGTCCAAATCGAATTCACTATCTTACTAGCGTATTCTTTACTCTGTTTTACTTCGATAGTTTCTGCGTGACGGTACTTTTCTGCTTGCTTATGCCAACCGGCAATTTGCTCGACGCAGCGTTTTGGGTACTCATCAAGTGGAATGGAGAACTTCTCAAGCAAGTCTTCGCGGCCTTGTTTGATAAACCAAGGGGTATACTCCGCAAAATGCTCCGAAGACTCAGTGACAAAATAGCCAAGACGCTTGAGCATCTCATAACGCACTTTATTCAAGCAGCGTGGATTCCATGGGTTTGGCTTCGGGTACTCACCGCTTTCATACCCCGCGAGGAGCTTTGGATAAAGCGATGTGTAGCTACCATCTCCCATACGCTGCTCAATGTTAAAGTAAAACGCCATATGATTAATGCCACCACATACATAGCGTACCGATTCGGTATCGATGTCTAAGTCATGACACAATTCATTAATTGTGCCTTGAACCGAATGGCACAGGCCAACATACTTAATGTCTGGCGCAATACGAGTCATTGCCCAGCTGATCATAGCCATTGGGTTAACGTAATTGAGCATGGTCGCATTCGGACACATTTCGCGCATATCTTCTGCAATATCAAGAAACACCGGAATGGTACGCACGGCGCGCATAATGCCACCAATACCAAGGGTATCAGCGATAGTTTGGCGCAAACCATACTTTTTCGGGATATCAAAGTCCACCACTGTCGATGGCTTAAAACCGCCCACTTGGAACATGGTGACAACAAAATCGGCACCAGAAAGGGCCTCTTTGCGATCCATAGTGGCAACAATTTTAGGGGTAACATTGAGTGTTGCCGACAGTTTCTGTGCTACCAGCGTTGAATCATCAAGACGTTCCTGAGCAATATCGTAAAGTGCAATCTCACAGTTCTTGAAAGCAGGCAGATGAAGAATATCACCAACGATATTTTTCATAAAAATGGTACTACCTGCGCCTATTAGACATAGTTTCGGATCTTTCATCGTTTGGTTTCCATCTTCAGTTTTAATGTTAACTTTCTTCTCGTTTAGCGCTTATCAGTTAAGCGGACACTTCGAAAGCTGCTTTGAGTAACCTTTGGGTATATTCAGTACTTGGACTAGCCAGAACCTTTTGAGTACAGCCCTGCTCGACAATATTGCCGTGCTTCATGACTATCACTCGATGGCATAAGGCTTTAACTACTCTTAAATCATGACTAATGAAGAGATAAGAGAGACCTTTTTCTCGCTGTAATTTTTTAAGTAAATCAACAATTTGCTTCTGAATAGTCAAGTCAAGCGCAGAGGTCGGCTCATCCAATAAAATCACTTTTGGTTCTAATACCAAAGCCCTAGCAATCGCTAGCCGCTGGCGCTGACCACCAGAAAACTCATGGGGAAAACGATTGAGAATATTCCCCTCTAACCCTGCGTCCACCAGCGCTTGTTTTACTTTCTCTAAACGTTCATCAAGGTTGGAGTACTTATTATTGACGATAAGCCCTTCCTCTAAAATTTGTCTTACCGACAAACGCGGGTTCATTGACGAAAACGGGTCTTGGAAAACGACCTGTAGATTTTGTCTTATCGAACGCAGCGATTCGCCGACCAGCTTATCAAGCCGAACACCTTCCCAATCCACTTCTCCAGACACTTCGCCTTCGTATAAGAGCTGAAAGATCGCCATCGCCAAGGTTGTCTTACCCGAACCGCTTTCACCAACAATGCCCAGTGACTCCCCTTGCTTTAGCAACAGATCGATATTATTCACTGCGGTCAGGGTTTCAGCAGGTTTACGACTAAACCAGCTCTTTTTGCCTAACGTAAACTCAACATTGATGCTGCTGGCGTTAAGAATGGAAGCCGCTTCTTTATTAAGTGACACCGCTGAACCCGTTGGCTCTGAAGCGATCAACATCTGGGTATAAGGGTGTTGTGGTTGGCTAAACAAGGTATCAGTTTGGTTGTACTCCACCACCTCACCTTGCTTCATTACATAAATCTCATCAGCAAATTGGCGCACTATGGTTAAGTCATGGGTGATAAGCAGCACACTCATGTTTTTTTTAATTTGCAGCTGTTTGATGAGACCCAATATTTCTGCTTGTACCGTCACATCCAGTGCAGTGGTTGGCTCATCTGCAATCAGAAGATCAGGAGTATTGGCAAGCGCCATGGCAATCATGACGCGCTGACGTTGCCCACCTGAAAGTTGGTGAGGATACTGATCGATACGCTGCTGTGGATGCGGAATCTGAACCGATTCAAGCAACTCAAGCACCCTTGCTCGGCACGCTTTCTTCGCCAGCTTTTGGTGGATCATTAATACTTCTGCTATTTGTTCACCCACGGTATAGATTGGATTAAGTGAGGTCATTGGCTCTTGGAAAATCATCGAAATATGATTTCCCCTAAGCTTCATTAGCTGTTTCTCGTTACAACTAAGAATGTTGCTGTCTTGATAACGCACCAAACTCTGCTCACCATAACGGGCAGTTTTGGGCAGCAGCCCCATAATGGCTTTGGCGGATACTGACTTGCCCGAGCCACTCTCTCCAACCAAAGCGACCATTTTTCCCCTGGGGATCTGGTAGCTGACGTTTTTTAAAGCCTGTACAGGGCCATCTTCGGTATTAAATGTCACATCGAGAGCGTCAATTTTAGCGATCACATCTTGGGTCATTTCAGTTCTCCTAATTCGAATACGGATCGGCGGCATCGCGCAGACCATCGCCTAAAGCATTAAAACCAAGTACGGTGATCAAAATGAAGAGCACGGGGGATAACAACCAAGGATAAGAGCCAATGGTTTGAAACTGGCCCGCGGCATTAAGCAAGGAGCCCCAACTGAACATGGGTGCCTTTACCCCCACCGCGAGAAAACTGAAGAAACTTTCGGTCAGGACAATTCCTGGCAACATGATGGTGGCGAGTACAATCACGTTCGACGTGACATTCGGTAAAATGTGTTTAATGACGATGCGCATGTCTTTCGCGCCAACCGACTGCGCCGCTTTTACGTAATCTAATGCTCGTAATGACAAAGCTTGCGCTCTTACTTGACGCGCCACAAACGCCCACTGGAGACTAGAAAGAATGAGGATGAGCATAATAAACATGGTGAAGGAGTCGGCGGTTTTAGGCATTACTGCAATAAGCGCCAAATAGAGCGGCACCGCTGGAAAAGCGAGCGCTAACTCTGCAATTCGCTGGGTTGCATAGTCGAAGCGCCCACCGTAATAGCCGGAAAACATCCCCACTAATGTACCCACCACCATCACAACAAACACCACGGTGGCAGCAAAAATCAGTGTTATGCGGCTGCCGAAAAAGCAACGCGCTAACAAATCACGGCCTAAGCTATCGGCGCCAATCAAAAAAAACGGCCTGCCATCTTCCAGCCCCATCAAGTGAGACTCAAATGAAAGCCCTAACCAGGTGTATTGCCAACCTTTAGTAAAAAACGTCAACGAAATTTTTTCACTGGTGTCTTCTTCGATAACGGGTAAAAAGGTCACAGGATCGAGCGACTCTTTCTGGCCATAGACAAACGGGATCACACTAAAATTGTTCTCGCTATCAAAGAAATGCAGTTTTGCTGGCGCCGCATAGATAGCGTTTGAGTCGCGCTTGGTTGGATCATTGGGGGAGAAAAATGGCGCAAACACCGTGACCATGACTAATAAGCCAAGTAGCCATAAGCTCGCGATCGCCATTTTATTTCTACGGAAACGACGCCAAACCAAACTGGAGTATTGTTGAGACATATATAATTCCTATGAAAGTCGAATGCGAGGGTCGAGTACCGCCAGCAGAATATCTGCCAGTAAATTACCAATCACCAACAAGGCGGCTATCATCAGCATGATGCTACCAATAACGTAGATATCTTGATCGGCCATAGCGGTAATGATCAACGGTCCAATCGTTGGTAGGCCGAGTACCATCGCCGCTTCCATTTCACCGGTGATCATATAAGGCAGCGCGACACCTTGATAAGAAACCAAGCCATGAACAGCGTTTGGCACTGCGTGGCGCATGATCACTTTGCGTTCCGGTAGGCCTTTCGCTCTCGCGGTCTCGATGTATTGCAGTTTGAGCACATCCAATAAATTGCCGCGCATAATGCGTAAGTTAAATGCCATACCACCGAAAGCCGCAATCGCTATCACTGGCCAAATATGTTTAAGCGTGTCGACGAATTTAGCCCACGACATCGGTTCAAATAAGTAATGGGGGGAGTTCATGGCGCCAAACGACGCAACGTTCCAAGTGAATATCATGAAGTACACAATAATGATGGTCATGACAAAGCGCGGTACCGTCATGGCAATAAAAGAGAGAAATGTCGCGACTCGGTCCCCCAATCTATTTTGATTGACTGCCGCGTAAACCCCGGCAATCGCACCAAATAGTGTTGCGCCAATGTGGCAACCAAGGGCAATGAGTATCGTCCGTGGCAGTCGTTCCCCCACCACTTCGGTGACGGGCTTGTTGTAGGCAAATGAATGACCAAAATCAAAGTGAAAGACAATGTTCGAAATCCAGTTGCCATACTGAACTAAGACAGGTTCATTTAAGCCATAACGCTCTCTTGCCGCCTGAGCAAGTTGCTCCGCTTGCTCTGGAGAACTTCCCCCTAATGTAATAGCTTGGTTTTTCACTAAGTCGCCATAATCCCCCTCTGGTAACTGAATGATCACAAAGGTGATCACACTCAATATCCAAAGTAACCCAAGCGCGCCTAGCAATCTTTTTGCGATAAAACTGTACATATCGAATGCCTTAAGAAAGCGAAGACGTTGTCGTCTTCGGCTGCTACTACTGCTGCTTATTATTGATACTCAGGAAGAGTATTAGGTTTTAGCTCTTTGATTTGATCTTGCTTGGCAACCCAAAAACGCTCACGCATCACGGCATCTTCGGCCCACTGATAAGCAATAATGGGTGCGTTAGGTACGTTTTTTATTCGCTTGTTCATCAAGAGCGCCCCGGGATATGAGACTAAGCCCAAATGATAGACATTCTCGGTGGTGATACGGTTAAGCTCATACATCAGCGCTTTCTGCTTAACTGGATCCATACTGGTCACAAACTCATTGGCGATCTTTTGCAGCTCAATTTCAAACGGTTGTAACTGCTGAGGATCGTTGTCTGTACCTCGGTGCCAAAGCGGCCCAGTATTGGTGATAGGCGCAAGCCACTCTAAGCGCTGCAACGGCACAATCAGCTCTTTTTCGCCACGGTGAGTACGCCAATCAAAGCTGCCAGTATCACGGTCAGAGTCCCCTTGAACATTATCAAGTGGTCTTGGTATTAACTTGATGCCAACCTCAGCCATCATGCTAACCAAGTTTTCATTGTTGGCAATTCCTGCGGCTTGGTTACCAGTATTAAGCACAATTTCTAAATCTTGGCCTTTCGCTTTACCAGAGGTGAAATTACGAATACCGTTGCCATCGGTATCTTTAAGCCCGAGTTCAGTAAGATATTGGCGAGCGAGGTCTGGATTATAGCCGTAGTACACCACGCTGTTTTCGTCATAGTAAGAGGTCTCTGGATGTAAGCCCCCTGCATACGGCGCCGCAAATGGCCCTCGTACCATACCTTTCGCCAACGCATTTCGGTCAATTGCATGCGAAATCGCTTTCCTAAATTTCAAGGTACGATTGAGCTGGCGAATCGCGCCTTCTCGTTCATTAGTGACAGAAAGCGTCGGGTTCATATTCATCTGGATTTGCGACGACAAGTTACGCGGGCCAAACATGGCTTTCGCAGGAGAATCTTTATCGGCCAACTTACGTAAAGTCTCAATAAACATTGGAGGTGATTCCATGTTCGACATGTCGGCTGTTCCCGCGATGGTTTCTAACGTACGCGCGTTCCAAGTCGACAACTTAAAGTGCATTTCATCAATGTAAGGCAACTGATTGCCCTCTTCATCAACTTTCCAGAAGTATGGATTGCGGCGCAGAACCACGATTTGGTCGGACTTAAATTCAACCGGAACCCACGCCCCCATAGTAACTGCCGGGGTTTGCTCGCTCGGCAGGGCGTTATTGAAATCATCGTAAGTTTTATTCGGCGCAAACTTAGGGTGGTAGGCTTTTAAAATATGGCTAGGACCAGGGCAGAAGGTAAGGAAAGCCATGTTATACAATGCTTGCTGAGAATTTGCCGTGTCAAACGTCCAACGAATGATGTACTTATCTAGCACTTCCAGTTTCGCCCCTTTACCAAAGGCATTGGGTGAAGAGAACGAAGGTACTTTGGGGTCTAATACCGTGTCTTCCCAATAAAAGCGCACATCTTCTGAGTCAAAATCGTTGCCATCTGACCATTTCGCGCCCTTAATTAAGTTCATCGTTAGTGAACGACCGTCCTCAGACCAAGTCCAACTGCGAGCAAGGTTAGGTAACACTTCTAAGTCATCAGCTTTAAGTTGATACATAGGACCAGTGCGAGTCAAACATTCTTGTACTGTGTAGTTGATCCCTCCCCAACCTTGAGTTTGTGCCGCCGACCAGTTCCAGCCTTGCGGTCGCCCACCAATAACATGACGGAACACGCCTCCGTATTCACCAACGCCGTCTGGCATCGACTTGGCCATCAGTATCATTGGTTCTTCTGGTAAACGCTCTTCGACGGGTGGCAACTTACCAGTTTTCACGTAATTGTTAGTTACCCATTCCGGTTCATGGTAGTTCGCTTTCTTACCGAACTGCAAAATTTCTTTGCGTTTGAAAAATTGGATTTTTAAACGGTTTGGAATGTCTTGGGCTTTGGGTAGCGACGATGCGCCTGCCGGCATTTCTACGGCGCTTAAACTTGTCGCCAATGTCGGTAAAATAAACGCTGCGAGTCGGCGGAGTTTTTTTCTAGGCATATTGTGGTACGTCCTGTAATTATACTAATTTCAATCAGATTTTTTTGTTTTCACTTAGTCATTTTCTTTGTTGCATTTCCGTTATCATTTCACTCTATCCCCCATTAATTTATAATTACTTCACTTTCTAGGCATAGATACTCGTTCGATTGGGTAACCTATTTTCACGTTTTCACGCGTGCGCTCGATAAACTCTGGCATAATAAATTCCACCATCTCAATTACCAATCACACCACTCCATACACATCTGAATGATAGCCATCTACATATTTCATATTTCGTCGCGGCGAACAATCTCGCAGAAATCTTTAGTCGAAGAGCTTGGCAATTCAAAGCTACAAACTATTGGGTATAATAGGTAACGCAGGGGCACCCAAAGGGAATTCAGACACAGACAGTTACACCGCTTGCGTTAGCACTACTACAAATTGGTGGTATATCTAAACCCCAAATATTTCTTTATTACCAACACTATGACTTCTACTTTTCTAAAATACCAACCTGACCTTAGATCAGCATCACATAAGGTTAGAAAATAGCAGTCAACCATCCATTATCGCCACTATCGACGCATAATCTTCGCGCTTATAAAATATAAAAAATATTAAAAACATAAAAAATATTAAATTCCATACCAATAACTTACATTAATTATCGTTTAACACTACCCTTTACCTTAATTTATCCGCATAGTTCTTTTGGGTTGCTCGTTATGAGTTTATTTTCTAATTCTACTAATTTTATTAGCATTACTTAACAAATAAGGTTAGCAACAATCGGAGTACTACTTTAAAGGGCTTTGATGTGATGGAACACACCTAACATCGTTGTACAACACTAAAGGTATAGCCCATCCAGAGTAGGAATAAAAACCATGTCCATTAAAGTTGGCGGCATCGATTTAACTAGTAAAAGTTACAATAGACTCAAAGGAGTGGGTTATGAATAATTCAAAACAAATAGGTTACGAAGAATCGATGGATATTAGCCCGCTCTCTCTGCATTCTAATTCTCCGGCTAAAATTCAAGATCCATTTGTTGAGCTTCGAGCTCCATATTGTATGGAGAGATCTCATTGGCATAACCATATTGAAGTCAATATCTTATTTCGTGGCAATATTGAGTACTTAGTTAATTGTGACAAAGTATGGCTATCTGAAGGAGAAATTGTAGTATTTTGGGCAGCAATTCCACATAGGGTAACTGCAGTCGAAGGTGATAATCCACTGATTGGTATAATCAATATTCCTGTACACCAGTTTTTAAGTTGGCCATTAGATGAAGATTTTAGCGCTCATATAATGAATGGTTCTTTAATTACCTCCCCTCAAATACGACTTGTTAGTAAGCACGAATGCGCTCGATGGAAAAACAGTCACTTAATAAACAATATCGGTTTACAACAAATCACTGTAGAAGAGATCGCTCTCCTTATGCGCCGTATTTGCATCACCAATTGGGAACACTCAATAGGTATCAAGTGTGGTACTTTTCAAGATTCAGGCGTCACTCATACATTACAATTCAATGTACAGAAGATGCTAAGTTACATCGCCAATCATCATCACCAACCGATCCAAGTTTCAGACGTCGCGGATTCTGTGGGGCTTCATACTAACTATACGATGAAATTATTTCAAAGAGTAATGAAAATGTCGATCAAAAAATACATTAATACGATGCGATTAAATCACGCTTGCGCACTACTCAGCGATACAACAAAAAGTATTTATGACGTGGGGGTTACGTGTGGCTTTCGGAGCGCAGGTCGTTTTTTCGAACAATTTAAAAAAAACTACAATATGACTCCAAAACAATACAGGAGTCATACCCGCCGAGGGCGATAGTGTTTATTAAAGTAACAACCCACTTCCCTTTTACTTTGATATAAGTTTCGTCGACCTTCTGTAGTGGTACGCTACATTTGGTTACTTAGTTAGAGGTGACACTATGACAAAACGTACAAGACGACTATTATTCTCGGATTTACGTCAGCATTGATAATGATAATCACTTGCATTACCATGTAATCATAAGTTAGACAGTAATAGGTGTCAAAAATGCAGTCAGAACCGGTCACCAAAGTCAAAACGGCACTCCTTACTGGAATATGGGCAACGCTTGTAAGTATTGTTATCGGGTTTACTTTTAAGGTGTGGCTTGCTGGCTGGATGGCAAAAAGTGAACTGACCTTGTTTCATACAGTAGTTGATATTATCTCTCTATCGATGATCCTGATGAGTGGGTTTCGTTCATCTATGGTTGTGGCTTACTCCCAGACTCAAAATGACATAGATATAATAAATATCTTTCGTTTTACTCTGATCTTCGTTGTTTTGATTACTTGGGGGGGAGCGATCCCATATATCAAGCACAGCTTAGATATCGGAGTAGAGTATATACAGTTAGTTGGAATAATCTTTGGTCTTGGATTGAAGCTTTATTTTACGAATCTAATTTCCATGTACCGACTATATTCCATTACTAACCGCACGACTTGGCTTGATCCTACACTTAATGTTTTATTGTTTTTTTTGGGTTATTATCTTGTAGGTTTTAGCGCATTAACTGCATTATTTTATGGCCTGAGCTTATCTTCATTAATGACCGCATTGTATATGTACATTAAACGCAAAAAAACCATATCAACCTTCCCATTTAAACAAGTACACTTAAATGCGGATATGTTTGGCTATGTCAAAAAAAGTGTTACAGCGACACTAGAAGCAGGAGCAAGCATTCTTATGATCTATATCGCCGTTTTGCTTACAGTTAGCTACTTTAGCGTTGATGAATTAGGAGATTTCCAAGTTGTTGTGCGTCCAATATTCACCTATATGACAATGTTATTCGTTTTTCCTATTTACCGATTTGTTCTACCGGAGCTATCGGTCAAAGTACGTAATGGGGAATACTGTGAAATTTTAATGATACGCCGATGGGTGTTTAAGCTTTCATTTATCGTTAGCGGTATCTTCTTTGTAACTATGCTGCTGTTTGGTTCAGACATAGTCGGTTGGTTGTATCCTGAAGAATATAGTAACTCAGTACCACTATTGTTTTATTTTTCTATGTTCTTTGTCTTTATGATGCTTAACGCGTATCAATTAACTTATATTAAGGCCAATGGTTATTTTAAAACTAGCTTATTCATACGTTTATTAGGAATCGTAACTATGGTAGTTATGTTTTATCTAATATCTGCTCTCACTAGTAATGTAGCAGCTATCATCGTTGCTCTTTGCCTTGGATACGTGATGATGTTTATACTTTCCAGCTTCAAAGAAAAACAGATTCGCCAAGCGATGCTGGCTACAAACGGAATTAAATAATAATCAGGGCTGATATCTTTATTATGTATAAAAACGTGATAACTATGACTTATTAAACTATGTTGTCGACATTAGAAAAATATATATAAAAACTGTAACGCTTGTTGTTTTTATTTAGTACTTCCCAAAATATAGCTACATATCTACCGTTATATCAGTGCTTGAAGGTATACAGAATACCATTCAGAACATACATAATAATTCCTCCAGCATTAAGTGCATTATATTTTTTCTATGTGTAGAGTATGTGTTTTACGCTTAAAATTCCATGCTCTTATAGCACATTTGATTACTTAAATACCTTTTGTGGAAGGCCCCGTTAATTATTTATCATGAATCATCCTAATTAACTTGGCAGGCGTCCCGCTATAGAGAGAATTAGAGGTATATCCGTATTGACGACGGAGTTAGCCGCGACCAAAGCACACCAATCGCCACGCCTTGGTTGATGACAACATTACCGCCGACCCACACATAATCCTCAATGATAATTGGACCGCAGGTTGTTTCCTAGTTACAACGTTTAAAATAATTTTATGATGACAATATCAGTCTTCAATGCCCAGCAACATTAAAAACTCTTCACCGTTTGTCTTAATCCGGCATCACCACCAGCCCAAGTGGTTCTAACAATTGCTCTTGCTGCCATGAACAAATTTTCACACCCGTTAGATCAACGCGTCGTGGGTCGAGCCCCTCTAAATCAACGTGGCACAAGTTAGCGTTTTGAAAGCGAAACTGAGGCCAAACATCTGGGGAAAATACGCCTCGGCTCAAGTCTGATCCTGTAAATGACGCGCCTTGAAGATTAGCGCCCACCCAACGGTTTTCGAACAAATCGCACTTCTCAATAACCGCACGCTCGAAGTTGGTGTAAGACAAGTTGCAGTCGGTGATATACGCCGAACAAAAGTACATTTTGTAACTAACTTGGTTAGCAAATCTGGCTCGTGAAAAGTTCGCGCCTTTTAGGTCACACTCACGCAGCTCAATCCCAAAACACTCAGCACCTTCAAAGTTACACATCGCCATCTGACACTGCTTAAAACTCGCGTCTTTCAAGTTTGCGTAATCAAAGTGGCATCCTGCTAAATCCGTTGTTTCAACAAACTTACAATGAATAAAAGCGCTATCACGTAGATCGGCTCTAGAAAAATCACAATGGGTAAACTGACAATGGTCAAACTGATGATCAGATAAATCTTGGTTAGAAAAATCGTGGTGTTCAAAATGTTTATTTTTAAAAATCATGTTAGTGCTCCTACCTTCAGAGGAAGACTAACATCCAGCAATCTAAATACCTAGAAATAGAAATTAATTAAAAACAGTAAGTTACAAAGCGCTCAAATCGCCAATTTAAGGCACCAAATAAGCAATTTAAACTGGGGGTTTTCTTTTATTGGCATGAGCGAGTTTGGAAAATAATTTCTCTTCACTATGGCGCTAAGAGAGGCTCTTTAGTTTCATGCCTAGAAACATAAAGCTGATGCCTTCAATTAACAGCGAAATCCCAATAAACGTACCCAGTAATGCCGTAGAGAATGTTGGGTCATCGAGTAACAAAAAGAAGTACCCACCAATCACTACCGAGACTAAGCCACTGGCAATAATAATACCCCGACTGGGTAAACCTTGATTGCCAAGACCAAAAAACACTCGAGTCAGCCCATTTAATATCATGACTACCACCATCAACATGGTAATGGTGACCAACCCTGCTAGTGGTTTAAATAAAATAAACAGACCACCAATAATGTACAACGCAGCACTGAATACATACCACAACTTATCCTTCCACGAATGGATTGATAAGGTGTGATAGGCCTGCACTAAACCACTAAAAAGTAATACGGCACCAATAAGTGTTGAAATCGTCACGCCGGCAAGTATTGGCAAGCTCATCGCCCCTATGCCAGCCAATGAAATAATGACCCCAACGATGACAAAGTACTTCCAACCTTTAGACAAAAAAGTAGAGTTTGGTGATGGGTTTGAATTTTCCATTGAAAGCCCCTTAAACAATGTTCTGACTGCACAATGAGTCTAGTTCAAGAACGATACATTCGCTCCCTCGAGGTTGCTTTGGTTCAAGGTATTCATTCAACCATGACGGCAGCCATCCGCCCCCCTTAAGCGAAATAATAAAGCGCTCTGTATTCTCATACTTAAGAGCGCTTTAGTCGTATCGTATTCAATGAACAAGCAATGACTTAGCCATCATTAACGAATTATCATTAGCTGTTCACCACGATTTACCTTATAACTTAAACATTCTGGCGCTGCGCGCTGGCAGTGAAAACGCATGGTAACGAGTCGTGACGGTCTCTTTAGCATCACTCAATACATCGTGGTATTCCACATACCAGTTAAACTCATGTTGATACGTATCCACAGTAACAGTTCGAGCTTCACCGCACTTGTTAATACCCACTACCCCTTCCTTACCTCGCTTAAAGAGCAGACTACATTGATCGCTATGCAACACCGTCATTGGCTTTCCTTGCATGGCATTATGGAAACTCAACATACTCTTCATCAATGCACTGTCCCATACCTGCCCCCAACGACCGTTGTCCTTATCTTCGGAGTCGGGTAAATCGTCACTATAAACAAGCGGTGTTCCCCCATCCTTACCCAGAATATAGGCGTAGGCGAGTTGTTCGTCTTGCGGATCCATTATCTGATAACGAAAGCCGTCATTGGTGGGAATATCATGGGTGATGGTAAAGGTAATCGCTCGAGAATCATCAAGCGCTTGACCATAGGCTTTTGGGTCATGCAGCTGATTTAAGCCACCATTCATGGAAAATGCCGAGCGCATTTTGGCAAATAAAGGAAAATCATAAGCTGCATGATTAGTGTTATTAAGATAAGGAGCAAGAAAAGCTTCATAGCCTCCATCACCCTTACCACCACTCGTGATCACCTCACCAAATACGTGCATGCCTGCGGTAATATCAGCAGTAAATATCTGATCTATTTGATATTGGCTCATGTGTTTAACGGCATCAATGCGAAAACCTTTCACGCCCATACTCTTTAACGCATTAAGGTATAAACGTTGCTGAGAAACCACCCAATCATTAGGGTCGAGATCAGGCAATCCCACATCTCCATCACCGCCACATAAGCGCCAATATTGAACATGACCGGGGTTATTCCAATCACTTATGCAGCCCGCGGGGTGAAAGTCATTATCAGAAAATAAACCGTGTTCAAGATTACCGTAAAGGGTCTGACTAGCGTAGTAATCCGAACGATTAGCGTAGTCGCTTAGTACCTCAACTCCAGGGTAGTTTAAGTCACTACGCTTCCAGCTTTCATTGGCCATGTGATTAAGTACCACATCCGCATACACATCGACACCCACAGCTTTCAAGGCTTCAATCATGCTTTGCAAATCTTGTTTGTTGCCTAAGGGAGAATCGATAGTACGAAGATCTTGTGGCTGATAACGCGCCCACCACTCACTACCACTCGATTTCATCGCCGGCGATATCAGTACTTTTTTATACCCTGCTTGCGCAATTTCAGTCGCATTGGTTTTGACATCAGCATACTTCCAATTAAAAGCATGCAAAATAGTGTCAGCATGGCTGATGGCACTGTATCCGCTAAAGGCGAACGCCAGAATGATAAAAGCCCCTGTCCGTTTCATAATATATCTCTCTTATTATTAATTCACCAAGATGATATAAAACCAAACGCCACAACAAACTAAAACCTAATCAGATTTTAATTCAAATCGCCTTCTGTAGAGGTCATATTCACGAATCTGTGCGCTATTTATCCTTAGGAGAGACGGCATACTTAAAATGAAAGTCCATGGTGAAAGCCCATGGTATCAATCAGAGTGATCCTAACAATTCAGCAAATGTGCACCACGCCTCGTGTTTACAAATCCATCACCCATTGCTTGGGGTATCACCTTTTAAGGTGTTAATAGACGCAAACAATTGTAATTCACCTGATATCCATTGCATTCCCTCACAATCTCCCTAAAGTAGATGCTGAAATAACAACTACAGCGTAAACTTGGGCAGAACAACCAGATGAAAAGCAGCCAAGAGCGACGCATCTACAACCACCAGAAATAGACCGTTACCACACTGGGCGCTGGTGGTTAGTCCCAGATAGAAAAGGAGAATCAAGAATGACTCATGAAACAAAGACAATGGAAGTACCTGTCGCGATTGCCGATAGGGTTCAAGCTTTGATTGATGCCTTTGAAGCTAAAGAGAAGTTTAATGCCGAGCGTCAAATCGTGGTGAACAACTTTCTGTCGATGGACAACCTGAGTTGTGAAATGGCCGTTTATAGCCTGGCTCAAGATGAATTACTCGATACGCTTCGTTATGTGTATGAACTCTCCGGCACCAACAGCCGATTTGTCAAAAATATCCTGACCCAGTCCAGAGAGAACCCAAAGAAAATGCTCTCCGACTCTCAACGTTCTTCCGCTAAGAGCCTACTATTCAATCTTCTTAATGACCCTTCGGTTATCTCTGCGATGAAAGAAACGCAATAACGCGCCATTTCTCAGCACCAATAAACCGCTGGGAAAACGAAAAAAGGCTGAAACAAGACTCTCTCTGTTTCAGCCCTCTCGGATTCATTTTACGTACGCTTTACCGATATCGGCTGAGCCAATGCACGACGACAGTCGCGGCATTTTCTTATGAGTGTTTACCGTATCAAGACTTGCTATCAAACAAGGGGACATTCTCACCAATAATGTACTTTTGACGCAGCACACTCGATACCTTGTCCATCGCCATCACAATGACGACCAATATCAAGGTAATAAAGGTCACAACATCCCAGTTCCACAAGCGCATATTTTCCGCGTAGACCAATCCAATGCCTCCCGCTCCAACAAAGCCAAGTACCGCGGCTGAACGCGTATTAGACTCTAATTGATACAAGGTAAGTGCTAAAAAAGTCGGGAATGATTGAGTAAAAATAGCAAACCGATGCTTTTGAATATGATTCGCTCCTAATGAAGTTAAACCTCGGGTCGGTTTTCTATCCACAGCTTCATGACTTTCTGCAAATAATTTTCCAAACAGCCCTAAATCTTGAATAAATACCGCCATCACACCCGCTAATGGCCCTAACCCTACGGCGCGCACAAAAATCATGCCCCAAATCGCCATATCAATACCACGCAGTACATCAAAAATACGCCTAATGAGGATAGCAATGATAGCAAATGGCCCCGTCATCACATTACGGGCAGCAAAGAACGAAAGAGGTAGCGCGACGACCGATGCCGTTAACGTGCCACCGAGTACAATGGCTAATGTGATGCCAATCTGAGAAAAGTAATACGCAAATGGCCAGTTCCAAAAGTCACGCCAAATGAACATGTGCAAAAAGTAACTACTGATTTTGCTATTACCCATTTCCCATTGCTGCTGTGTCACACCATAAAAAGCGAAAAATGTTAGGTAGTACGCGCATACAACCAATGCTGATAGGATAACCACGCGTAAATAGCGGCCCTGGCTGCCAAAGATCTCGCCATTCTCTTGTTTTATCTGTTGCAACGTTTGTGCGTTCATTTTGACTCTCCGCTAATGACTCGTTTACGCAAAAAACCGGACAACATATCAATCAGTGCGACAACAATAATGATCAGCAATAGTGTCATGCTGACTTGATCATGACGTCCCAAGCTAATATTGGTCATCAACTCTTGTCCAATCCCTCCGGCCCCGACTAATCCCAGAATCGTTGACGAACGAAAATTAATCTCAAATCTCAAAAATACATAGGAAAGCACAATCGGTTTGACCTGAGGCCAAAACGCAAACCGTAAACGCTGTAACGGGCTTGCACCAGCGGCGGTTAAACCCCGAATGGGTTTATCTGATACCGTTTCAATAGACTCATAAAACAACTTAGTCAGGCTGCCGATGGTGTGCAGTGCCAACGCCACGAAGCCTGGGAATGTGCCCACGCCATACGCCATGACAAACATCACCGCCCATGCCAGCTCCGGCATCGTACGCAAGAAGGCCACAAAGGCTCGTACCGCCATACGAACCGATGGAGGGGCATACCCATTACCAGCCGCAAGAAACGCTAACATAAGCGCAATAACGGAAGACACTAAGGTAGCGGCCATCGCAACATTAATGGTTTCCCATAACAGCGGTAGCTGAATTGGTAGCCTATAACCCCAGTAAATGAGGGAGCCCGGCACTGCATGCCCCGCTTCATCTCGGCTCGCAAACAAGACGTCCCACGAAAGATTAGGAACGGTATCCAATATATAGTCGAAGAAAGCCGGTGCGTTATTGATAATTTGACTAAGACTGAACTCAGCATAGTGCCCAGAAATCAAATACAACACCATAAACATGGCTGACCACATGAATGCGTCCATTTTTTGCTTACGTCGGATCTGTTGGTAGTAGTGTTCAAACAACATGATGAAAACCAAAATAAGATAGCGGGGTCAAAAACCAAGTAGGCATATCTCCCGCTATAGGTGGGAAAAGAAATTATCGCGAAGCAAACGCTTTATTTTTAAGTAAACGTATCATCTTTGAGTAGACCGACTATCTCTGCGCAAACTTCGTCGCCTTCACCAAATCAATGATCGACTGATATTCGGCAACGCTAGTATCAGCAAGATGTAGCTGTCCACCAGCAGCCTTGCTAAAGCATTCATTGTCTTCTTTAGCGAGTTTCTTCACTGCCGCGACCAAGTCTTCTTTAAATTGAGGGTCAAGTTGATTGCTCACAATCGTCGGACCATTCGCAATCAATGGCGATTCCCAGATAATGCGGATCTTGTCCATTAATTTAGGGTCATGAGTCATATAGCGAAGCAAAGCACCAGCTGTATAGCCTTTCTTGGCATCTCCTAGCATGGATGACCATGTCACCGCAGCATCAAACTGCCCGTTAAGCACACCAACGATGTCTTGCTCATGACCACCAGAAAAGCTCACGGACGTAAAGTAATTATTGAAGCTATTATCCATGTTGCCTCCCAAACGAGTCTCTAACTGATTGTTAGGAATAAGAAAGCCGGATGTTGAGTTAGGATCAGCAAATGAAAAAGCCGTGCCTTTTAAGTCATCAATAGACTGATAGGGACTGTCCTTTTTAACCAAAATGACCGAGTGGTAGCCACGCGAATCATCGCTGTTATCAACGGTAATGCCCACAAGATCTACGGCATTTGGGTCATTTAAATAGATTTCAGCGTATGACTTTGGTGACATATTAATCACTAAATCAATCTTCTTACCCAATAACCCCTGAATAACCGCGTTATAATCGGTTGAATTTCGTATGTTGGTTTTTACGCCCAGCTCTTTATGAAAGAACGTTGCGACACACTGATTATCACCAATCTGATCCGCCGCATTTTGACCACCTAAAATACCGAGATTAATTTCACTGGGTGCCGCCGCTTGCGCATTAAAAGAAAGGGCAGCCGCAATGGCACAACCTACTGAAAAAAGCTTATTCATTTTGTCTTCCTTGTTCATTATGATCGCTGGTGACCGAGGTGCCAGTCAGCAAATTTGTTTATGATCAGCCAACCTGATCCAGTTCATCACCGTACAGGCGATGTAAAACATCATCATTTAATCCTGACGGGTGTCCGTCGTATATCACTCGCCCTTTTGCCAGACCAATAACGCGTGTGCAGTATTGTTGAACCAGTTCAATAGAATGAAGATTCACCATCACTGCGATGCCGTCAGTACTGACTTTTTGCAGCGCTTCCATAATTCTTACGGTGTTTTTAGGATCAAGAGAGGCGACTGGCTCGTCAGCCAGCAGTATTTTGGGCTTTTGCATCATGGCTCGACAAATGGCGACCCGTTGCTGCTGGCCTCCCGACAGATTCTCTGCTCGTTGAAGTGCATAAGGCAGCATGTTTAGCCACTTCAGCAAATGAATGGCTTCTGCTCTATCTTCGTCACTAAATACTTTAAATAACGACTTAAATGTTGAAGTGTGGCTGAGGCGTCCAAGCAGTACATTCGAAATAACATCGAGACGAGGAACAAGACAAAAGTCTTGGAAAATCATGCCACAGTGCGTACGCCAATCGCGGAGTTCTTTACGAGTCATCGACAAGACATTATCGGTAGATAGATCTTTGTGAACATTAAGAATTTCACCACTGGTCGCCGTAATTGTGCCATTAAGTGTGTGTAATAACGTTGACTTACCCGCACCAGAGCGGCCAACAATCGCGACAAACTCTCCCGCATGCAGCGTAAGATCAATTCCATCTAGCACCACTTTGTCGTCTTGATACGATTTAGTAAGTGCGCGAGTCTCTAGCACCTTACGCCCTAATAGGGGTGTGACTACATTACTCGTTTCACTGACAACGGTCAGCTCCGGCGCAATCATCGCCATAACGTTTCTCCGAATCACCTTTCATTTATTTGACAGCTATTTCAACGCAAATAGTTGACGGTTTTTCGATGTTTTTATGACTATGGTATGAACGTTATCAATAGACGACTTTGATATTTTTACAGTTCGATACCGAACATAAGCGAACCTCCCCAGTTAAGTAGTTGACTAAATCAACTAAAAAGCCGACAATCGTTGACTAAGTCAACCAAATATCTCAGCAATCAATGACAACATACCGAGAAATCAGTCATACCCTGCGTGAAATTCGCATGAAGACTCGTGGGAAAATGGTGGCGGAAGTCACTCGCCAGAAAGTTGAATTCTCTCCGCTTGAACATAAAGCGATGAGTGATATTCGAAACTTCCAAGGGGCGTCACAGCAAATGCTGGTGGAATCAATGAACCGCGACAAAGCCCAAATTGCTCGTATCGTCGCGCGATTACATAAACAAGATTTGATCATCAAACACGCAAGCATTACCGATAAACGTTCAGTAGAACTCATGCTCAGTGACAAAGGGTTAAAACTGCTTGAGCGACTAGACGAAGTGGAAATGGGCATGATCAACGATATGCTCACCGGTTTTTCGGATGACGAATCCGAGACCTTACGCGCCCTTCTTAAACGCGTAAACGACAACCTTACTTATTAGTTAGGTTCCATAGTGCCCATCAATTAATACGCCATTCAAACGTCTCAACAGCAAAGCATTCACGGATACATTCAGGAGTTACCATTTGAAAAAACCTCAACCGATACTAGGTCAAAAAGGCATGCTCTTTTTTCTGGTTATTATTAGTGCCTTTCCAGCGCTCACCATCGATTTATATTTACCTGCATTACCACAAATGGTTGAGGTATTTGATACCCAGCAAGCCATGGTCAACTTAACCTTGAGCAGCTATTTTATTACCTACGCTATCGGCCTGCTATTTTGGGGGCCGCTCAGTGAAAAGTTTGGACGCAAACCGATATTACTAACGGGTATTGGGGGCTATATGCTTGCGAGTATCTATTGCGCCTTAGCGGGTAGTATTGAGCAGCTCATTACTGCACGCGTTCTGCAAGCCTTTGCTGGCAGTGCAATTACCGTGGTGGCAACCGCCATTGTTAAAGACCTTTATGATGGTAGGGAACGAGAAAAGATAATGGCCACCATTATGTCACTGGTGATCATCGCGCCAATGATTGCACCAGTGCTTGGGGCCTTTTTACTACAGATCGCGTCGTGGCGAATGATGTTTGTCACACTCGCGGTGTTTGGGGGTTTCGCCTCTATACTTGCGTTTTGCTACAGAGAAACACTCGAAAACAAATACGATGGTTCAATGCTTCGCTCATGGAGCCGACTCGGTGTTGTCATGAGAAACCCACGATTTGTTGCATTGCTCGCCATTTTCTCCGTGACTCCGATGGCACTCATGGCCTTCCTTGCGAGTGGATCTTATATCTATATCAATGGGTTTGGTCTAACGGAACAAGAGTTTAGCTACGCCTTTGCTTTTAATGCCTTATGCGCTTCTTTTGGTCCAACAATCTATATGAAGCTATCACGCCACATATCGGTACAAAACGTCATTTCGTTATGCTTTGCACTACTCGCGATTGCTGGCACTCTCACTCTCACCATTGGCGACACTTCTCCTTGGCTTTTTGCCTGTATCGCGGCGCCAGCCACAGTGATGGTTATTGCTATGCGAGTACCGGGAACAAACTTAATGCTAGACCAACAAGACCATGACACAGGTTCTGCCGTCGCTTTAATTCAGTTTTTCGCCATGATTTTCGGCTCTATTGGCATGGTATTAGTATCCCTTCATCCTGAATCCCTGATCAATAACTTAGGCGCAATTCAGCTGTTTGTCGGTATCGCAGGAGGGCTCTTGTGGCTATTAGTGCGCCATCGTTCATTTGTGGTCGGCAGCTTGAGTAAATACAATAAGCCATAAGTAATACACCGGCGGCTTGTCCGCCGGTGTTCTTTTTTAAGCTTAGTATTCTTCTTTACGTTCACAGAGAAGAAAAGTCGTCGCTAACGCTTTTTGTATTTATGCAGAATGTTTTGCGGAATATGGCAGTAATCATTGGGGTGTAGTGTAAGCCTATCTTGATGCTCATCATCACTTTTCACATAATTTGATAACGGCAACACTTCTATCGCTATCCTATCCACATCTTCTCGTGCTTGTAGATAACGCTTAACCTTAACTAAATGCTCTGAGTGAAGGCTATATACCCCTGTTCGATACTTTTCTCCAACATCATCACCTTGTTTATTCACGCTGTATGGATCGATGATTTCAAAAAAGAAGTCCATTAACTCTTCTACCGACACCTGTTTCGGATCAAACTGTGTCCGAACACACTCGGCATAACCGTCATAGTTAGCTAAAGTCGACTCAGAAGAGCCATTCGCTCGCCCTGCCTGCGTTAACATTACACCCGGTAAATGGCGCATAAATTCCTGCACGCCCCATAGACAACCACCAGCAAAGTAAATCTCTTCCACCTGTAACTCCCATCATTCACCTCTATCGCTCGCGACGAACTGTAGCAAAAATAGTCGACGAGCATAACTAAAAAGGACAATGCCTCACCTAGACAATGTCACATAACAACGCTAATTTAATCTTGACCTGTCTATAACTTCATAGTTTACAGTCCATCTTATACATCGATGATGTGGAGTACTAACGTGTATCGAATCTCAGAGTTGGCGAGCAAAGTCGGGCTATCGCGCAGCGCCCTGCTCTATTACGAAAAGCAACGCCTTATCCAAGGGCGCCGACTCGATAATGGATATAGGGTTTATAACGACAATGATGTTCAACGAATTCGCTTAATTCAACGTTTACAAGCTGGAGGGCTAACACTTAAAGAGTGTCAATCCTGCCTACACGCGAAAGTTGATCGGCATTTGCTACAAGAGCGGCTAGAAGCACTAGATGAAGAGATTGCGCAAAAGCAACAATCTCGTCAGCTGCTGGCGGCAATGTTGGGTGAAGGGGATACCCGAAGCTGGCATGAGCAAACCGACAAACTTGCCCCCGATGCACATTTAGATTGGTTAAAGAAGCAAGGCTTTAACGAGAAAGAAGCCCTGCGATTAAAATGGTTATCAAAAAACATGAACGAACATGAACAGTACATGGCAGACTTTATGACTGTCTTTGAAACACTCGAGCGATGGGGTCCTGGCAGTGAAAGCGAAACCTTACGCGCCCTGAAAGCACTTCCAAGCACTCCCAAGAAAATTCTTGAAATCGGCTGTGGGAAAGGGCTCGCGACGACAATACTCGCAACCAATAATGACGCGGCAATTACCGCGGTAGATAATGAGCCAAGCGCTCTAGAACAACTTACACAGCGACTAGAAACCGCAGCGCTATCCTCACAAGTTACCCCGATTTGCGCCAGCATGACGGAGCTTCCGTTTGAGAATTCAAGCTTTGACCTAATCTGGGCAGAAGGCAGCGCCTATATCATGGGTGTCACCAACGCGTTATCGCAATGGAAGCCGTTATTAGAGCGCGATGGTCTACTTATGGTTAGTGACATGGTGTGGTTAACCGATTCGCCAAGCCAAGAAGCACAATCATTTTTCCAAAATGAATACCCCGACATGCAAACTGTCGAGACTCGCCTTGAGCAAATGACGGCTGCGGGATACGAAGTGGTAAGCCACTTCACACTCAGCCTTGAGGCATGGGAAAATTACTATGAACCACTGAAGCGTCGTATTGAAGCGCTTGCTCCAAGTATGGGTGAGTCAAGCGCGTTGAAAGACATTGCTAGAGAAGTTGACGTGTTTAGCCATGCGATAGGTGAGTATGGCTATCAGATGTTTACGCTGAAGAAAAAAACATAGAGAAAGAAAAGCCAGAGTAAAAGCTCTGGCCTTTCAATGAGTGGCGACAATCACTAGGGGCAATATCGGTAATTCACTAACTATTGTCGTCACCATCGATTTTGATGCCAGTACAACGCACTTATTACTCACTGTACACTAGGAATCCCTATCAATACGCTTGCCTAACATTACTTATCGAACTTATTCTGCATTGAGCACACATATTTATATAACGTAAGGTTCGAGTTTCTAATAATAGATTCAAAGATAACGAGACACCATATATATAATAGTAAATAGCACATTAAGTTAGAGAAATACATTCACCTCTATTCAACCACCTGTTGCATTAACATTATGTTACATATTTAGCAGCCAAACGAACTCTACGTCAAAATTAAACAATAACGAAAGTGATTAAATTACACACTCACGACTAACAACTCACTAACCATTGGCAGCATGACCTCTACTTTCTCTTGTACAGCTTCAAATCATAACCAATACCACTATTTATAGAATACTTAAAATAACGTCTAACAACATGTCAATGAAAGTCATCCCCAATAATCCGCTACGTTTATGAATGCGTTTAAGAGCCAACTTAAGGGCCCCACCATTTCGAGGAGGCCTGTTCGCATTAATAACCACCATCACGTTAACCATTTGTTTTTACTGCAACTTACCCACAATCGAAAGATTACACATAGCAACAGTAACATCATTAACGTATCAGTGCGGTATAGAAATAAGCCTCTCACATATTTTTAGACAACTCACACGTATAGTCACTAACCGTATGTGGATATTCATAGACAAACAAAATACAAACTTTATGGAAACATTATACTTATATTCACAAACATTAGCTTACATGCACATTATGCCGTAATCACTATTATTGATATTAATACAATTAGATTAAACCTTTGGGCTTCGTTCCATTTTTCACGCACAGAAAGAATAAAACCTCAATTAAACTAGCATATTTTAATTTTCAGTCTATAAAGTCACTTGTATAAAGACCATACAAACATTAATGCCATTAATATCAATAATAGCATAGTAAAATACCATTATTTACAATGGTATTCGTGTTAAATACGCCAGAGGGATATCTGGTCTATTTCACCTAAAATAGGATACCTAAATGTTATGAAGCAGAACGTAATAAGTGCTTTAGTCACTACAGCATTACTTTCCTTTTCTAGTAATGTACTCGCTATAGAAGATTGGCAACCCCAAAACTATAGTGGTGGCGCAGAAGTTTGCTACCAATCCAATCATTTCCAAGCGAAATGGTGGGCAAATAGTAGCGATGTACCTGACGTGAACGGCCCTACAGAGGACACACAACCAAACTGGGGAGTAGCACCTTGGCTTCCCTTGCTAGACTCAGAACAATGCAGTTCGGTAGAGCCTCCCCCAAGTAACACCCCTCCAGTCGCAGACGCAGGCAGTGACGTTTCCATTCAATCTCCAGCCCCGCAAGTCGAACTGAATGCGAGTAAGTCTTTCGATCCAGACGGCAACCCATTATCTTACTACTGGACACAGGAAAGTGGTCCCGATGTCGCTATCAACAATCAAGATCAAGCTATCGCCTACTTTTCTATTCCTCCTCTATCACAAGATACGGAATACCTCTTTCAAGTCATGGTCAGTGATGGCGAAGACGAAACTTCAGCTCAAGTAAAGATAACCGGTAAAGCTGAAAGCTCATCGTCTTCATTGACGATTAAAACGCCAGCTAAACCGAGCAATGCTCCTGATAAAGCTTCGCTCTTTTTAACGTCTGATACAGGAACGGTCGAAATTATCTCCGTTGATTGGAGCAAGACAACCAATGCAACGATACCAAACGCCAATTACAACACCGTGCTGCCTTTCACTCAGTCCGCTATCCCTGATCCAATGTCTGCGACATTTGCCATTTCAGAAACAGACCCAGCTTCACTAAGTTGGCGCTATAACGAACACAGCTCTGATGAATCTTACTTCAAACAAATGGACTCTCAGAGTTGCTCGGCTTGTCATAATGGTGGGTATAAATCAAAGCTAAATGATGGTCCTAGTGAAGGGTTGTTAGCTGAGTACGCGACCAACCCAAACATTATCAGTCAGAAGCTGAACAAAATGGCGATTCGATTTGGTGTCACTTGCGACGTACAGTGTCAGAAAACGATGTCTCGTTACTTAGAGGACGAACTGTGGTCTGAAGCATTAGGAAATATCGCACCACGTGACGATGTTTATGGCAAGCGACATATTCGTATGTTGACGCGTAAAGAGTACATTAACTCCATACAAGATCTGTTAGGGGTTCACGTTCCCCCAAATGTATTACCATTAGATGAACGTTCCGTGTCTTCTCTCTATGACAACCCTCCATCCCTCGGTTACCTAACAAGTGACAAGCTCAATGCGTACCTGAATTCCGCACTCTTTGTGCAGGACAATCTCGATATTGCCACCGCGAGCGGGTGTGACATCAATACCGGCTCCGTTGAACCTTGGAACAGCGAAATCAACTATCCAACTTCAGGGACTCGAGTCTCTCATAAAGGTGATATTTATGAATCTATGTACTGGGTCGGCCCTAATATTGAACCGATTAAGAAGGAGTATCGACCCGGTGACCATTGGAAATACATTGGCCCACACGGCAAAGGTGACTCAGATTGCCTACCTAAATGGCTAACAAATACCGCAGAAAAATTGTTCCATCGACCACTCACTGATAGTGAGCTCAAAACGTATATCAGCGAAGATGTGTCTACAACAAAACAAAACCTAAGTGCAATGTTGGTGTCACCACACTTCCTTTATCGTCGAGAGGTGGGCACCTCTAATGCTAACCACCGCTACAGCTTAAACAGTTATGAACTGGCTACGATTCTTTCCTATACCTTATGGGGAAGCGTGCCCGATGATGTGCTATGGGCTCTTGCTAAGAACAACGAGTTACTTAAGTCTAACGTTCTCAAAAACGAAATTACTCGCATGCTAAACCATGACAATGCGAAAAGGCAGTTCGCTAACTTTATGATGCAAACGCTCGAATTTAGTGATGACCGAGTCATTGTCGATCGAGAAGGCCTTAGTAAAGAAATCGGTACTGCCATGCTAGAGGAATTTAGGCGCTACATTGAGCATGCTGTATTTGACGATAATCAAGGGCGCTTTGAAGATTTAATGTCTTCCACAACAACCTTTGTCGACCATTCCCTTGCGCAGCACTATGGCCTATCTGGTTCATTTGGCGCTGATTTCAAGGCCGTCACTATCCCACCAACGCGCGGTAAAGGTTTACTAAGCCTAGGAGCAATTGCTGTGGCATATAGTACCAGTGATAAAACTCGAGTGATTCCTCGTGGCCGCATGGTGCAACACTCTTTACTTGGCTGGAATCAATCTGTCCCCTCAGGGGCCGCACCCGATGATGTAATCGGTGAGGTGTCAACGCGTGACTTCTGGACTCAAGCTACAGGGCCAAGTCAAAGCTGTTGGGGCTGTCATGTAAAAATGAACGATATCGGCTTTGCTTATGACGTACTAGACAAAAATGGTCGTTATCGTACCTACGAAGACTATATCTCTTTATCCGGCGAAGAATATCCAAATGTGTTGTTAGAGACATCGGGGACACTTAGCGGTATTGATAACCAAGATGTCGCAATTAGTGGACTTGGTGATATGGCGACAGCGCTGAGCATCAGTACTGATGCTAAAAAAACCTTTGTGAAAAATTACATGACTTACACATTAGGCTCTAATTCACCTGAATATAGTACTTTATACAACAAGCTTGCATCTTTTGAACAGTTTAAACAGCTAATTATCAATATCTTAAGTTCCGATACAGTGCTAGAGCGCGAGGAGTAACAACATGACAAATCATTTTAATCAATCGCGACGCAACTTATTGAAAACCAGTATAGCGGCTAGTGTCGGATTAGGGTTTTGCACTCTCCCAACCTTTGCAAAAAGTACCGCAACAAACAATTCAGATACCAAGTTTATCTTTGTGAACTTTTCTGATGGTTATCCTAGAGGAAAATGGCATCCCAAACAAAGCTCAAATGGTCTAGAAATGAATGACTGCACCGCCGAGTTAGAGCAGTACAAAGACCATATCGTGTTCTTTTCGGGATGTAAAAGTACCGGAGGAACCGGACATGATGGCTATAAAGGGGTTTGGCAGGAAAATGTCGGTCAAGGCTCTATTGATTTTCACTTTGAGAACTACTTTTCCTCTGGAATGCCCAAAAGGGCTTTACGCCTCGGGGTAGATACGAACTATTGGGGCCATGGCGGATTTGTCACAAGCCGTAACTTAAATGGCGCTCTCATGCACAATGATGATCCTCAAGCCATCTTTAATGACTTATTTGGGGGAGACATATCGGAGGGCAACTCGATTGAGAGCAGAAAACTCGCGCTACTGTCCAAATCCATTCCAGATATTGAGCTTTTAGAGCAACAACTTGGCGGCTTAGAAGCAGCAAAAACGAATGCTTTCAGAACGACATCACAAGACGTAAACACCGAATTGAATAATGCTATTGGTAACGCAGGGAAAACCTGCAACACAAGTATATTTTCAAGTACCGCAGAAGGTCGTGACAGGCGAGCAGACCTACAGGTCGCCAATGCTGCCCTAGCGTTATCGTGTGAAAAAACACGCATTGTGTCTTTACAACTCGGCACTTCAAATGACTCAAAGGTCGTCGAGAGCGTCAGTAGGACAGTACCCCATGATGCATCGCACTATAGTTCAGCAACGCTACCGATTTATATTCAACATCGCCGTTGGTACCTTAGCAAAGTGACGCGCTTGATAGAGCTATTAAAAACAATGCCAGATACTGGCGGCAGTACCTTATTTGATAACTCCATTATTATGGTTACCTCTGAAATGGACGATGGCCAAGCGCACAGTTCATCCGATCTCCCGTTTGTCCTGATAGGGGGAAACAATACAAAGCTCGCCACGGAAAAAGGAGGACGATTAATGGAAAATGTTGGGCCAATAGGTCAAATTCTTGCCGCTTACAGTAAAGCGTATGGCGTCAGTATTCCCTATAAAAATGCCCCTCTAAGCGGCCTTTTTCATGGTTAGTTATCCTCAACATAAATCATGAAACCAAGCCTACTAATAATAGTTTACCCCGGCGATTAACTAACGCATCCTCGGGGTCTGTTATAGGGCTCTCGCCTCAAATAAAAAACCAGAGTCAAAGCTCTGGTTTTCCTTATCAACGATGTGTAACCCCCATTAAAGGGTGAGCAAGTAATTCACTAGCTCATTGTATTCATCATAGCTTTTGATTCCAGACGGCTGAACAATGTACTTATTGTTTACCAACACGCCCGGTACGCCCGTCAATGTACTAGCCTCAAACTGCTTATCAAACTTCTTCTGCATTGAGTTAACCACAAAGCTGCTGTATGCCGAATCAAAGGCTTTCGCGTCAATACCATTATCTAAGAAGATTTGACGGAGCTGTTGCTCATTGTTCGGTCTTTTGTTCATCTCATGGATTTGGTTAAACATCGCGGGCACCATGGTTTTTCCAACCTTAAGTACCACCATAGTCAGCGTCAACCCAGCACCCTAAATAACAATGACCAACACTGCTTCACTGCTCTGGTTCAAGGGCGACTAAGGCTTCTTTGGGTGACTTAATGGTCATTGGAACTCGGATAATAAACATCTGCTGTTGTTCATCCAGAGAGTGAATGCCTTAGCATCATTAGTATTTCCGCTAAGTGCTTGCATGTACACAGGTAAACCTGCTTGGTTTTCACAAATTAGTTCATGGCAGAAAGCAGCGATTAACCCTAAGTGATCTAGACGTTTAATAACAGGTTGAGGAGCAGACATAAAAAGCGACCGTCAAATAACAGTAATAGTTCAAAACTGGGAATCACGAATATACACAATAACTCGCTGTATTACCTGCCAATTAACTAAGCCTTTTATCAGAATTAATGTGAGTTTTTAGCTGCAATTAGACTTCAAGTTGAAAAATAATTATCAACAAAACCCCTACTTACCCATCTCATTGATTTTATATAATAGTATAAATTTCATTGTGATCGTCGTTACATATGTAGTTCATATTTTTCACTTGCCAGGCTATCCCTATTATCCTACCTCTCGAGTGAAAAATATTTTTCACTCCTTACTTAAATAATAGTGAATTTCATTCGGTTGTTGAAATTTTTGGAATAAATATATCAGAGAACGATCTTGTTACTATTCCTCAGGGAGGATATATGAACAAAAGGAAATTAGGAAAAGCAATTTACGGTTCGCTTGCAGCATTGGTAGCTTTAACACCCGCACTAGGAAATAGTGTAGGGCTTGCAGATCATAGTAGCCATCAAAATCAACTTAGTTTGGTCAATGACGAGTTGACGAGCCTTGGCTTCCAGCCACAAACAAGTGTGGAATATGCAACAGACACGTTAAAGGCAAATGAATACCTGAGCCACAAGTCCCAGAAGATAGGTGAATATCAGAATATCCAGGCTCTTTTGATGGACAACCTTAGCGCCAAAATAGATGTTATTAACGTCAAACCTCCTCGCATTGACGCAAGCAAGGCGGGTCGCGTACAAGGAATTCGAGATACTTACCAGCCACACATTTACTCATACCAAGCCTCTTTGAATTTGGCCAAAAAGGAGAGTGATACTTGTTGGGCACTGATATGGAACTTAATTGCATTTGGTATCTGTAAGGGAATTGCGGATCAGAAGGTGGCTGATTATACAGCTTTGGTCAACGATACAACTAAGTTGATGAATGACAGCATCAGTTTGGCGAAAGCTGATGATGAAAGGTATGAGGAAATCTATAGCGTTCAACAGCAACTCAAGAAACAAGCGTTGAACTTTGTTTATGGAGTACACAACTCGTATGTTGACGCTTTAGTGACGTTAGAAAGCGATAAGCTGACAGGAATGAAGAAAGCAGCTGACTTTTATCAAACATCTGTCGATGCGGACATTGTTCAGTTATCGAAAGATGAAGAAAAACTACGTTACGACAATAGTGTTGCTGGCGTACTCGAAACAATAACCAAGCAAGTTCCAATGGTTTCACTCATTGACTCTATTCCCAAAATTGTTGGAGATGTTGAGCGCATTAAGCAAGAAGTGGATCGTATCTCTAGTGCTGCTGATGAGGATAAGGCGAATATTTTTATAGAGGATTTTGAAGAGCTGATAGGGCTACCAATAGTTAATGGGATGAGGCAAATCGGTCTCTACATAGATCCAAACAAGAAACAGCACAAAGGGGTTCAGTTTAGTGTAGAAAAACTAAACAACATTCATGACTTTCAAACAATAGGGAAGTATGCCGACATTGCTGACTATGCCGCTAGTGATGATCCTCATGTTAGCAATTTCAACAATAACGTCGAAAAATTAGTTAATGCATATTCAACAGTAATTGACACCAGCGATTCAATTAAAGCAACGCCTTGGCTATATGACAATGATCTTCAAGTAGCTTATCGATTGAACCAAGATACGGACATCCAGTGCGCCAGCAATAACGGCTTGAATTGCCTTTGGGGCCAGGGAATCGATGAACTTAATTTGCGTAATCTAAAGCCGTTAACTTGCGGTGTTGACCATAGTAACAAATATGGAACTAATGGTTACAGCTCGAGCTCACATTGGTGTAATAAGCTAGCTAAGAAGTCAGGCGCTTATGAAAAACTTGTTAGCGAGCCGATGTGGAAGTTTGACAAGGTACAGAACGTCGTATACCGAATCAACGGTAATTTTGATGTGGAATGCGCCTCGTACAATGGGCGGGATTGTCTATGGGGGGTTCCATTAAGCTCAGTTAATATCCCTGCTTTAAAGCCTTTAGCTTGTGGGGATGATCATTACAGATTGCACAGCAATGATGGATATATCGATAAAGGACATTGGTGTGCCCAGCTTTTCGAAAGTTCGAAGTCTGAGTTAGAAACTGAAGTTTATCGATACAACCCACATTTAGCTGCTGCTTGGTTCTGGCCTAATTATGCAGGTGGACATGCCCTAAGGTTTCTCGGCTCAAAACTGTACTGTGCTAGTGCTGATCGACAGTCTTGTACGCGATTTACTCGCAACTCTGATTTAGCGAGCCTGTATTCGCACTCTTTCATTTCATTGGAGTGTCACTCACCTTCTTTAGGAAGCCCGGCAAGTAATCAAGCTGATTGCGGGATCCAGTTTACAAAAGGTGATGTTGCGTACCACACAATAGGCCAAAGTACGTCGAAAGATAACCTTAGAGACCCGATTCATTTTGTTCATCCCGGTAACATTAATGAGCACTTAAGTCGTGCCCACTATCGAACTTTAGCACGACACATGATGACTCATATCATGGCCGGTATGAGCGACAAAGTGAAAAAGTATCTATATCACGATGGTTCACAGCTTGATTATGATCTTATGGCTAAGTTGTTTATTGAGGTATTGGATGGAGAAAGGACTACAGACCAGTTCAAATACTTCAGACCGATAATGGTAGATGACAAATATCTTGATGGTCGGCCGGCCGCTCTTCTTTACGATAAATACTCATCTTACTTGGTGCTTAATGCTTCTATGGCACAGCTTGAGCCAGCGGCACGTTTTATGCACTACCTAGAAGAGCTTGGAAGTGGAATGGTATGGCTTCAGCTATGCCGTGGCTACGAAACTAACGAAATGCGGGATTGTATGGGAGGCTTAGGTGATGAAGGAGCACGATTCGCTGACGCTATTGGCCTCTACGACCTCAGCGCTCATGAACATGGTGATAATAGCGATAAGTTTTTGTTCTCATTGATTGATGCACCGAATTATAAACAAAGCTCTCCACTTACTTTGACGTTTGCTGACAATAGCCTTGGATTTATGGAAGGGTATAGTGCCATTGATCACTATGGTGATTTTGTTGCAGGCGGAAAGAATGGGCAAACTATGGCTATCGTTCAAGTGGGGCTAGAGGTTCCGTCGGAATATGAAGCTTTGTATGAAAAGTTTGCGGGTCAACTCATTTATTATGCACCAAGACTGAAAAAGAAAGGAGATCCGACTGATACGAGTGACATAGCTGAAGACAATGTTCCGACGATATGGCTGCAGGTTGCATTACACGATGAGATAAATGCCTTTGCCGGTCGTGTTGCAGGAGATGCTGGGAGTGCGACTGTTGCTGAGATTGCTGATATAGGCGCTGTTCTAATCAGAAACCATGGTATTGAACTTCCTTTCCAAAAAATTGATGGTCGATGGAGTTTCCAGCCAGAGCATATTCTGTATTACAAAGAGGATATCGTTCGCTTAGAGCTTGATGTAAAAGCCGCACAAGCCTTACTGAGCGCCGGAGGAACAGCGCTCACAAATCGATTTGGAAACCTGAGTACCACCAAAGCGGCAAGTGCGTTTAAATACTTGAACGCTAAATCTCAAAGCACTTTAGGTCTGGAGTTCGGGGCAGCATTTAAATTCCCATTCTCTAACAAAGCACAGTTTTATACAGCGATTGGAGTTGATGTTGCAAGCAACATAGCAGGTGCAATTAGTGGCGCAATTTTGGGTGGTATATTAGAGCAGGATCCAGTCACTTTTGGTGAGCTTGGTGCGACTATAGGCGATCTAGCAGGCACCGGTATAGAAGAGCTTATTGTTGGTGCAGAGAGTTACGTTTGGATCGGCGGGACAGTCTCCTTACCATTTGATTACAATCTGGCCTTTGGTGGTAAAGAGAAAATGCGTTATAGCGTTGACCTCAATGATCAAGAAGAACTATCTACGGTCTCTGGCCGAATAGACAGTTACATGCCTGATCCTAATGACAGAGAAGCGGCAAAAAGTCGTTGGACAGGCAAAGCGAACAAGTTTGGTAAAACAAACATGTTTTCTAATTCTAACGGGGTGTTCACACTGTATCCTCGTTATGCCTATACATTACTCTCTCACTCAAGCACCTACTGTGGCGTTTTAGCCGGGGCAGTTAACGGCCCAGATCATTGTAAGCAGGAGGAATTTAGTGATTTACATGATTAGCACATTGACCTTATAAGAGTGCAGTAAAGGCAGGGCGTTTTTGCTCTGCCTTTATGTTTTTCTGAGCTGCTCTGATACGAACTCTCTCAACCAGATACGAGCAGAGTTACGTGCTATCTTGGTCGGCCATACCATGTAAAAGTTGAAGGCTTTTGTTTCAAAAGGAAACGGGAGCGATTGTAGGTTAAACATGTCGCCGTATTGTAGGAACAGTGTTTCTGGCACAACCGCCAAGGCTTGTGATTGTGATACAGAAAGGAGTTTAGATTGGAACACCTGGATGTCTGATGGAGCGACATCAATCACCAAAACCACCTTCTCCATCCTAAGGTCTTCGTATATTCGAGCATCCATTGGAGGTAGCTCTTGGAATCTAGCAAGCGCATTACTTACCGATGACTGAGTTAAATCTAATTGCTCAGCAGGTTTGGTCACCGACTGGGTTTCGAAAGTAGAGACAAAGGCCCACAGCAAGTTGAGATCAAACGTTTTCCCGTTAGCTTTCCACATTGATTACTCGTTGTCATCTCGCTTCCTTGCGTTAGCTCTGAGCTCATCTATCTTCAGGGGATTTTTTGCAATATAGGCTCTAAATCACCACAGCCAAGGGGGACAATAAGAAACCAGAGCCAAAGCTCTGGTTTCCTTACCCGTCGTGTTCTATCGCTATTAAAGGGTTAACAGGTAATTCACGAGTTCATTATATTCATCGTAACTTTTGATCCCAGAAGGCTGCACAATGTACTTATTATTCACCAATACACCGGGAACGCCCGTTAACGTGCTAGCCTCAAATTGCTTATCAAACTTCTTCTGCATAGAGTTAACCACGAAACTGCTATAGGCAGAATCATACGCTTTAGCATCAATGCCATTATCTAAGAATATTTGGCGTAATTGCTGCTCGTTATTAGGTCTTTTGTTCAACTCGTGGATTTGACTAAACATCGCGGGCACCATGTTTTTTTCAGCCTTGAGTGCCACCATCGTCGCGTACGATTTCGCCATCGGTACTGCCATATCATTACCCATAAAGGCAACGTGCACCTTTTCAAATTTAACGCCTTCTGCAAGTGCGGGCTTTAAATTTTCAACCACAGCTTCAAATTTGTAACAGTGTGGGCAATAGAACGAGAAAAACTCCGTCACTTTTGGCATCGTCGATTTATCAACATCCAAAACGGTGTAATGCGTGCCTTCTTCAAAGGTTGATGCTTGCACAGATACGCTCAGGATAAGCGCTGTAAATAAAGTAAATAGTGTTTTCATTGGGCATAATTCCAAAAATATTAATGATGTGCGAAAACTCGCAATAAATTGATATTAATAAGAATTAAGCAATAGGAGGGCGGAACAAGGTTTGAATGCGAACAATCGCTTTCTTAGCATCATCCCTTGGCATAAGCGCGCGCGTTACCCGGTGTTGGTTTAGAAAGGTCACCGACTGACCACAGGGGACTTTAAGCAAACAAAACGAGGCGCAACAATGAGATTGCGTGGCTGTTTCCAGTTTGTGTGGGTTCGCAGTATATGAGATAGGGGTTTGGCTGAAGTTGAGAGCGCCCTGGTGCGACATCGCCTCATTCGTTTCATTACTAACGGCAAAAACACTCAATACCAGCAACATCACTGACATTAAGAGAGACCACCGATAACTATAGCGACAACGACAAGAAAACATGCGCACCAAACTAATTTTAAGACGCAAGCATCATACCTCAACAAAAATAGAAAAACTGGTTTGCTTTCACAGAATACATAGTGGTTTTTGCTCTCACAGAATACATAGTGATTAAAGCTACCAGACACCCATCACTAGTAGTTAAATGCTAGTAATCACAAACACTCCACCAAACACTGAACTAAGAGAGCATTCAAGCCAGAAAGTACTATCCGGCTGGGATGCTTATATCATGAATTGCCAAAGAAAGGCTGCATACTTACTTTTTCGTTGCATGATAATTTAGGCGTTTCATGACATTTTCCTTACGTCTGACTTTATTGAATAGCGAACGTTGAGGACTTTTACAGCGGCCAATTGGAGGTTGGATTAATAACGATGCTACCATTACTTTCCGTATTGGTATCGTCGCTGTAATAAAACACTTTTTCCGCCTCAGAGTAGCCATAAGCGGTGACCTGATTGCTTGCTTCGCTTGAGTAATCAATCCCCCATAGATCCCAAATAGGACGTAGATCTTGTTTAGCGATAAAGCTATGGGCGACCAACATAAAGTCATTCCCAGAGATACTAGATGGCGCGTTAGCGTATGTACCAAAGCCTAAAGACTCTTTATTCGATTGCCATAAATCATCGGACTTAATATAAGCGGTAAATTGACGCTCTAATAAATAACTCAAGGTGTATACATCCCACGGTGAATCAAAGCTTGCGCTTTCATTTAGATGGACTAGCTGCATGAAAAAGGCAATACGAACACCATTATTATCATAGGTGCCCGCTGGCGCCCAGATTAGTTCATTAGCTTTGACTTTAGGATCAGAATCGCTTGCTGCTTCTTTCAGCATATTAAATGCTGATTTATAGTTCGAACGAGTTGAGTTTAAGCTCTTGCCTGTATCGATTTTCAAAGTCACATTTTTGTAAATTGGAAAGATCTGATTTGATACTTCGTTTGATCGACCTCCCTCAATCTTTAAACGACCACGCTGTAGATTATGACCAATCTCATGACTTTCGCCCCATCCAAGTGGGTTTAAATTCCAACTTTGATCATATGGGTTACCAGAACATCCGCCACCACAGTGGGCATATTTATCGATATTAATATGTTGTAAAGCAGGCTTACCATGAATATCACCGTCGACACATACCCAGCCATACGTATCGCAAAAATGTTGTACGCCACTATTGAGCGCTAGACCGTCGGCAGTGAAGCCCGCTAGGTTATAACTATTTTTGATCATATAGTTATCAACATCGTCAAAAAACTTAACCACATCGCCATTGTAGCCATTTTCATTTAGCGCTGCTGACATCTTACTAGCAAGGCTATGAATTTGTATCAAAGGCGTCTTCAACTCCGTCCAATCAATCTGATTATTGCTTAGCTCTTCCATGTAGACGTTAGCTTTGCTTAAGTCGCTCATTACTGCGTGTTGTGCCACGTTAGTGATATTGAGAGTGACAGTCGTATCCATCTCGCGCGCTTTACTGACTAACTGCATGGTCCCGCCATAGGGTGTCGTTAGGGTCAGCGTTTCACCTTCGTTGAGAGGCATGCTCACGGATTGTAAAAAAGCGGGGCGGTTGTAAGTATTTCTATTCCAATAACGGCTTGATCCGGTCCGTTGAGTATTGATCTTCAGCCATAACTTTTCACCAACAAGCTCGTTACCACGACGTATGCTAAAGGGTTGACCAGGCAAAACATAGAGACCTATAGCGGTAAATCCGCCGTCTTTGCTGATCTCCACGTCAATCTTCGTATTGACTAAAGGTATATCAGCGTTTGTCGCCTCACCAGAAAAAGTCCCTAAATCTAACTGCACACCGTTGATATCACGATGGTAGTGCACACCGTGATCAGCATAGAGTGCTGCAAAAAATTCATCTTGGTTCGAGCTTGATTTATCCATTGGGTATTGAATTTCTGCACGCACCTTGTCGGCATACAACGTCATGTATTTCCATGCAAGATTACCTTCAATATCAAATAATCTTATATTGCGCCTATCTAGTTTATTTAGGAAATCTTTAAGTAACTGAGCACCCGAGAAAAAGTCGGCTCCCATATCTGTAACATTGGCACAATTTACAAAGCCTACGTGAGTCGTACAGCCTGAATAATCAAAAGAAAAAGCATTATCACGAATGTTCACAAGTGGTGCCTTTAACTTATCAATTAAAGTATTCCCTGCAAGCATACTATCCACATGATTCCAATTGGCTGCATCCACAGCCCAATAATTTCCCGCATACGGACCGAAGTCCATATTCATTGCCGATAAAATTGCACGTGAATAACCGTTCTCACTCCACCCCTTGGTGTGACTGTAGAGTAAACTCTTCCCTTCGGCTAACAATGCTTCTACTACCAGTTGTAGATTTTCGGCTTCACTATCGTTTCCACCACTGCCAAACACAATCAAATCAGCTGAGGCAACACAGCTAGCAAGATCTGCTGAGTTAGAACATTGCACATAAGTCACATCGGTGAAATAAGTATCGAATGCAACCTGAGCATTAATTAAGCTATATTCAACGACTGCTATAGTTGGTGAACCCCCTGAATTTGTTGCATCACCACTAATCAACCAATTTACGAGACGGCTAAATGCAGAGGCGTAATCTGCATGATGGCGCACAATATCGCTACCAAATGCGGTATATCGGCCACCATTTTGGCCAGCTGATGCTAATGATTTACCCTTATTGCCTATCAATAAGCTGACATTATTATCTATATCAGTCGTCACGACCCAGTGTGAGCTCTTACCTGGAGAATAAGAAATAGCATCATCTTGGTAAATACTTTTGACTAAAGCGTCAGCCCTTTGAGCGTTGGAATCTAAGGTTTCAATTGCAAGGTTCAGAGCTTGCTCTTTTGATTCAATGTAGCTTGCATCTCCGGTTTGTAATGCAAGCTTAATTGCATCTACCTGCCCCCCGAGATCCTCATTTTTTTCAGTATTGTCACCACAACCTGTTAGCACAGATAATACTAAAACTCCCCCAACCAACAGAAACGTACCTTGACTCACCCTCTCTCCCTAAACTTACCGAAAATGCAAAAATCAAACCATTAAGAGCTAAGAGCTAGCGTTCACCAGCTCTAATCACAGATGTTGGATTTCAGTTCAAAAAAACTGACCCGTTTTTATAAAATAATGCCTGACTGCTCACTATGCTCTTTGAATTCAACCACTCTGAAATCATTTCCTCAGACTACTGACGCTCTAGTGGCAGCAAGTAAATTCACACTATTAATGAAACTAACATATAGAAAATCGCAAATATGTAGGGAAATTTACCCTTATGTAAGATGGCAGGTAGTAATCAGTAGGATTTAGAAAAAGACGATCATATAGTTTATGTCCTGATTTAGTGCTAAATAAGTTTCAACATCTCATGGCTAGTAGCGAGCAATATATAATGAATACAGAGCGTCAAAGGCTCTCAATTATTTTGCTAATTGTTGTGAGCTAGTAGTAAATGAGATAGAGGTTTGAAATAGATAGGAGTTTGGCTAAAGTGGAGAAGGCTCTGGTGTGACATCGCTTCATTGCTAACGGCGAAAAAACTCAACATCAACAACATGACTGACATTAAGAGAGACCAACGGTAACTATTGCGACAACGACAAGAAAACATGCACACCAAAAAAATTTGAAACGAAAACCCTGCGCCGTATCGTCTTTTTACACTGCGCTCATACTACCCTGACTCTTCACCAGACACTGACACAGACTTCATTTGCTGCTGATTTATCTATCATTTTTATCCTTACCATACTGCCTATACAAAAACATAATTAGGAATTTTCCATGAAGATGAAAGCAGTGGTGCTAGCAGCAACAGGGATGCTTGTCCTTTCAGCCTGTAAAGAAGAAGCACCAACACACGCAACGGTCACGTTAGTTGAAGCGGTAACCAGCTCCGTAAAAACGCCGCGACAAGTTTGCAACGATGTCGTCGTAACGCGCCAAGCTGACATAAAAGATGAAGATAAACTGCTTGGTACGCTTGGTGGCGCCGCTGCAGGCGCAGCATTAGGTAACCAAGTCGGCGGAGGTTCTGGAAAAACTGTCGCCACTGCGGTTGGCACTGTAGCCGGAGCAATGACAGGTCGAAAGATTCAAGAAAACGCACAAAAAAATAGCACCGTAAGTACAACAGAACGACGTTGCCAAACGGAATATGTCACTTCGACTCAAATCTCTGGGTACGATGTCACGTATGACGTTGCAGGTAAAAAAACAACCGTTCACATGGACAAAAAGCCACAAACAAGTGTCTTCGCAATTGTGGCTGGGCAAGTTGTGCTCCCTCAATAGGCAGCAACTAATTAGTAGCAGACAGTCTGTCGCAAATTGAATCAAGCCAGAGCATTCGCTCTGGCTTGATTTTTTACCTTATGAATCACCCAATACGGGTTGTGAGTCTTGCTGCGGTTTCGTCGTTCTATAGATATACACCTCACCAAACAAGATCGCGATACCGATACCCGTTCCCACTTGCCAGAAATAGCTCCAATCAAATGGTGTACCCGGTACCCAGAAGAAAGTAATGATGCCACCTATCAACAAGCACATTGGCACAAAGCACATTAAACGAATTAACCAAGGTTTCCCTGCCACTTTATAGGGACGTGGCAGTGTCGCGTCGATTTTACGCAACTTAAGAAATGCCGGGAACATAACCACATAAGACAATAATAGAATGATAGCGCCAAGTGAAAATACGTTCCAAAATAGATCTTCGTTACCACCAAATGTGGCAATCAGTGCATAAGCAATCATAGTGATCGTGGCGACAATACCATTCCAAATCGCGGCTCCTTTCGGCGTACCCGACTGAGTTGTGGTAGCAAATACTTTCGGCATATCGTCATTTTTGGCCGCGTAAAGCGCCACATAGTTAACCCCCACTGACCAGTTGGTAATATTCGCGACCAAGGTAAACATAAAACAAATCGCCAAAATATTAATAACCACACCAGTAAAACCTTCAATACCAAATAAGATGACTAAGCTTTCATACAAGCCCGCCGACGCTGAAATTTGATCCAGAGGTAACGCAGCTTGTACGCCAAACGTGGCAAGCAGATAGAAAAAAGCAATCAATATACCGCCAAGTACCGTCGCTTTCGGAATGTCTTTTTTCGGGTTTTCCATGGAATCCGATGCCGCAGACACCACTTCAAAACCCAACAAGTTAAACAACATCACGGAAAGAATGGCAAAACCAACCTGAAATGATGGCGCAAACGCACTGGCACTAAAATCATTCGCCACTTCACCGTTAAACGCCTGGATCAGACCACCAATACCCAAAACAGACATAATAAGCACTTTCAAGATAGCGCCAAGAGAAGATATCCAATTGGCGTCGGCAACCGGTTTGGTACTGATATAAGAACACAACCAACTCATTGCAATGGAAACACCAGCTATCTGCCATGGTGAGAACTCAGTATTTAATACCTGCGCTAAAACAACCGCAAAGAGATAAAATACCGCAGGCACCCACAAGGCATAGTTGACCCAATAGAACCACGCCGTTCTTGCTCCCCAGTTACGACCAAATGCGCGTTTCACCCAATCGTAGATCCCACCTTCGGCTGGATACGTTGTCGCAAGCTCCGCGGTAATTAAGCCATAAGGTAAAAAGAACAAAATCAAAATAACCAACCACCAGAATATTCCCCCCGGCCCAGCCACTGCGGTCGCCGCAACGGTATCCACAACCAGTACGGTACATACCCCAAAAAGAACAATATCGACAAGCCCTAGTTTTTTCTTTGTTTTCTCTTCCATAATAGATTCTCCAATGGAACCAGCAAGGTAAGTAGTATTAATCGGCGTTATGTGTAGCCTTGAAACAATTAAACCAAGCCATAGCCACTATTACCGAGCTTGGAATCTGACATCGGTAATAGTGGCGCATTAACCCGGCAAATCGTGACCTTCATACCAGTATTAACAAGCCATGCATTTACTTTGAAAATGATTGATTCTAATCAATCATTGCAACATATATTGACGTAGTGTTTATCTTAATATTTGCCTTACATTGATGGGCTAAATATATTCTATCGGTCAAATTCAACTCCCTTCATCCAACGGCAGTAGGATATTAACAATGACATCAATAACCAAAACAGAAAAAATTAAAAAAATAAAAGAAGCCACATTTCAAATAATTGAACGCAGTGATATTAATAACATTTCTATTTATGATATTGCCAGACATGCCAAAATAGCCACTTCAACGGTATATCACCATTATCCTAATATAGAAGCATTACTTCTATGTATTGCTGATGATGTATTTCGTGACTTTGACCACATGCTCGCTAACATTGAGAAAACGCCATTTTTTGATAACTGGCAGGCTATTACATGGCGTATTGAAAGTGCTTATTTTCAATACTACCAAAATAATCCAGTCGCCACGAAGCTCGTGCTTGGGCAACACAAGTTTTATGACCTAAGAAAGGCCGACTTTGAACATGACCAAGCGCTGGGTGAACGTATTCGTAATCTTTACCAACAGCATTTTGTACTGCCAGCTTTACCTAATAACTACAATATTTTTGCGATAGCACTTCAGGCGGCTGATAAGGTTTACAGCACATTTTATAACGCAACGGGAAGAAACCAGATCAGCTCGGAAGCAGGAAAAGAAGGGTACAGACTAGCGCTTGCTTATCTCTCTGTTTACTTACCACAGTATCTACAGCGTATTGAGCCAACAAGTGAGCGGCCAGCCGAACCTCATCATCTTAGCCAGCTTGTTTAGAGGCAAATAGCCAAGGTGTTGAAATTAGATTTAAAGACTAAGGTCAGATCAAATGGGGCACATGTTAATGTGCCCCATTTGGTCATATTCACTATATGACTTACTGAGATTTCGTCGGTGACGTTCCCTCAGCATTAGACACAATGGCATCCATTTGTATTACCGCATCCTTGGGTAGACTAGACACGCCAATTACCGTCACTGCAGGCAATGTGTTATCAAAGTAGCTTGGTAACACGTCGTTAAATGCCGCTAAATCTTCCATGTCATTGAGCTGAACGTTGAGCTTCACCACGTCATCAATAACATGACCAACACTCTCTACAATGGACTTAATATTGTTCAGGCACTGCATGGCTTGCTCTTTCACTCCAAAGGCTACAATCGCCCCTACCGACGGGTCTATAGGAAGTTGAGCGGAAAGGTTATTGTAGTGAGAAAAAGCCACACTTTGCGTCGACAAAGCACTAACAGGAGCTTTGTTAGTATTGTGAGCTCTAATCACAATACCATGGCGATCTTCAACCACTTGCGGCGGAGTCCCATCACCATGAGAAACGGTCGCATCGACTTGCACCAAGGCATTCATGGGCAAGCCCTCTGCCACAATCACCGAACGCGCAGGCATATAATTCACCGCTCTTGCGATCGATGAGTCAGGAAAGAACCTGGTATACACCTCATCAAAGGCATCCAAGTCCGCCAGGTTTTTTAGATGAACGTTTATTTTTACAACATCATCAACAGGCACCTCTATACCTTCCAATATGGCTTTAATGTTCTTTAAACATTGTTGAGTTTGCTCTCGCACTCCTCCCGCAATCACATTACCTGTTGTCGCCTCAATCGGTAGCTGTGCTGACACGTGACTGTAATGAGAGAAAGCAACGCTTTGTGTAGACAATGACGTCACTGGCGCATTTGGTGTATTTCTTGCCAATTTTACTAAGTCACACGCTTCTTGCGGATAGGTTCCCTCACCATTGGAAATAACGGCGTCCATTTGTACTAACGCCCCTTCTAAAGGCAATGCGGCGACAGCTAGAGAAGTATGAGTAGGAACATACATATTGAAAAATCCGCAATAGACTTCATTCACTTTATCTAAATCGGAAATATTTTTCAGATAGACATTAATTCTCACCACGTCGCTCATGGTGTGGTCGATACTGTTAACAATCGTTTTAATATTACTCAAGCACTGTTTGGCCTGCTCTTCGATACCGCCAAAAACCAGCGTATTAGTGTCTGGATCGATCGGCAATTGGGCAGAAATATTATTGTAATGGGAAAAGGCAACGGATTGAGAAGAGTGAACATTCAATGGAGCCTTTTCAGTATTTCTTGAAATCTTAATGATACTAGTTGTCATCGCATTCTATCTCCAAATTAATGCGTGAATATCCAGTTCAATACATGAATATTATGAAGTTGAGTAATCGTAGGCAAAAGAGAGCCAAACCAGCTAAAGGAAGATAAACTGGTTTGGCTTTAGCTAAATATCGCCAATAAATTGATTACAAGGTTTTAAGGAATCCAGTAATTTTATCTTCATGATATTTAATGGTTTGTTGTGTAGGAATGACTTCATCTTTGTGGGTAAAGTACACTAGAATTGCCATTTGAGCCGTGAGACGGTTTTCTGATTCATCAAACGCCACACAATATTCACTTTCTAATGCGCCACGTGTAATTTCTTCTTTGTCATTAGCGGGCAGACAGTGAAGTAACATTGCTCCCGGACGGGCTTTCGCCATCAACTCTTCTGAAATCACGTAATCAGGCATGAAGGCTGCAAGGCGCTCTTCTTTCTCATCCATTTGCGTAGACCAGTAGAAGCTGTCTCCATAAACCACGTCACAATCGGCCACGCGTTCTACATCATCGGTAATTTCAATGGTTCCGCCAGACTCTTCACAGAAATTCAGCGCCATTTCCACCCATTCTTGCTGCATCTGATATTTTTTCGGACCAATTTGCTTAAAGCCCATACCATATTTGGCACACGTCAACATTAGGGAGCGACATACGTCAGTCGCATCACCCATAAAGGCCAGCGTTAAGTCAGACAGTTTACGACCATCGGTAATATGCTCTTTAATGGTAAACAAATCGGCTAACATTTGCGTTGGGTGGAAACGAGTATCTAGGCCGTTAATAACCGGTACAGTCGACATTTCAAGTAAACCATCTAATGTTTCCGGGCTATTGGTACGTGCCATAATGATGTCACACATGCGAGAAAGTACACGTGAGGTATCATCAATTGACTCTTTGCCCCCTAAGTGAATATCTTTTGGTGATAGGAATAAGCCATGACCGCCCAATAACGTCGCAGCAACTTCAAACGACACACGCGTCCGTGTTGACCCAGCTTCAAAGATCATCCCAACTGATTTCCCTTTAAATAGCTGTGGTACTGCGTTGTCTTTACGCGCTTGTTTTAGATACGCCATCAGCTCCATCATGTTATCCATCTCTTCGACAGAGAAGTCTTTCATTGACACCATGTGCTGTAAGTTTGCTTTTTTTAGTTCAGTAGCGCTAGAAGTCGGTAATTTCATAACATGTCCCTCATTTCAGAATTTAATTCACTTTATATTCATAAAGTTATGGGTAATTAGTTTTAGTCCGTTATCTGGTACGGGATTTATTTAACGGTAAATACACACTTAAAACTGCGATGAGAATTTAGTATCGGTTTTGAAGCATAAAATGATGGGTAAAAATAATATGGGTACGACAAAAACGCCTTAAACAGGGGGAGAAAACCATATTATTGATTTTAATCAAGTTAACTCACCCTTATTTACTCCCTATAAAACCTGCAATTAGAATCACATATCCGTCACCAATTTCGATTATTATCCCACTCTGTGATCGGTGCGTAACAAAACTATCTAAAATCCAAATAAAAACCGAATTGTGATTTTTATCTCCAACCATAAATAAGCATTTCAATACACTAAATTCACTTTGTTAGCCGTTCGGTTAATTCCGTCACTTGGAGAGTTAAACATGTCAAAACCTATTATTGTTGTCGCGGTTGGTGGCAATGCTTTATTACAACGTGGTGAAGTAATGAGCTGTCAAAACCAACAGAAAAGTATTGCTCAAACGGCAAGTTCACTGGCAGAGCTAAGCAAAGATTACCGCTTAGTCATTGTTCATGGTAACGGCCCGCAAGTTGGTCTACTTTCACTGCAAAATGACGCTTACAAAGAGTGCCCTGCATATCCATTTGACGTCTTAGGGGCAGAGACGCAAGGCATGATTGGCTACCTATTCCAACAAGGTCTAAATGCGGCCATTAACGATCGTTATACCACCACAATTCTGACTCGAATTGTGGTGGATGAAAATGACCCAGCCATTGCTAATCCGAGCAAATTTATCGGCCCTATCTATAACGAGGACCAAGCAAAATCCCTAGCCGAACAAAACAATTGGGTAGTCAAGCCCGATGGCGCACATTGGCGTCGCGTGGTCCCGTCCCCTGCACCAAAAGAAGTATTAGAAATCAAAGCGATTAAAGATCTTCTTGATAAAGAACACCTCGTCATTTGTGGCGGTGGTGGCGGCGCACCTGTGATTGAAAAAGACGGCGCTTATGTGGGTTTTGAAGCGGTTATAGATAAAGACATGACAGCGGCATTAATTGCAGAAGAACTTGGCGCAGAACATTTGCTGATCCTCACCGACGGCACTCACGTCTGTTTAGATTGGGGCACACCGCAAGAAGAGAAAATCGAGCGCATTGCCGTTGCTAAGATGAAGCAATACAGCTTCCCAGCAGGCTCTATGGGGCCAAAAGTGGATGCTTGCTGTCAGTTTGTTGAGAATACTGGCCATAAGAGCTACATCGGTGATTTAGCCTATGCCTCTGAAATCATGCAAAGAACGTCCGGTACCGTTATAGAAGCGGTTTAATTTATTATTCGACTCATGGCTAAGCCAAGCTCTGCCTTTATCAAAGGCGGAGCTTAATTGCCTGCAAAATGGTGAGAGCATCTTTGTTTCATTCAATTACCAGAGGATGTGGCTCTAGCAATTCTTCCAACGGATGATACGGTGTAGCGATTAACATAAGCGGGGATAAACACAGAGCTCCCTTTGGTAATGGTAATCGCACTCTCCTCTCCTTTAGTTATTATCATGTCATGGTCCAGTGCGAGTAGAATCTCAGCACTTGCAACATGAATCTCTCTGTTCTCACTTGTTAATAATATAGAAAACTTGAAATCTAACACTGGCACTGGATAAACCATTTCACCATGTTTAAAGGTTGGTTGTAAAATCAGGGTGTTCAAGTTTTTTGATACAAAATCTGTACACTTTACTAACTCTTCAATATCGATATATTTACTCGTTAAGCCCGCCCTTAAAACGTTGTCCGAGCTTGCCATTATCTCGAGTCCTGTCCCTCCAATATATGCATGAGGCGTTCTCGCATCAAGATACATCGCTTCTCCTGGCTCTAGAGTAATTACATTTAGCAATAATGGTGAAAATATGCCGATGTCACTAGGATACTGCGCCACCAGCTTAGTGATGAGATCAAAAGGCGATAATGTAGAGTGAGCCTTTGCGTACTTAGTAAGGGAAGTAATTGCCGCTACCCTATCCTTACCTTCTAACGATAATAGTCCAGTAAATACCGACTTGAGAAAGGCTGACTCTGTCCCTCCCGAACACTTCTTTAAGAGACCATTCACAACCACTGAGTCGATTAACGATAACAGCGAGGAAATTTCATCCAAACGACGAAAACCATTCATTGCCTTAAAAGGTGTTAATGCGTAGATAAGCTCAGGCTTATGGTTAGAGTCTTTATAATTTCGGTACGCAGCTGTAAGTGGAATATCAGCTTTTTCTTCCTTTTTGAAGCCTATTTCCGCATCTCGCTTATTGGGATGAACCTGAATCGATAAAGGATGTTCTGCCGCCAGCACCTTAAATAAAAAAGGCAGTTCACCGTAAGTTTGCTCAGTCTCCGGTGACAGAATATTGGTTGCGTCATCGCTAATGAAATCCGAAAGAAATACCGTCCCATCTTCCGTTTTTACCTTAGAGCAACCATTCGGGTGTGCGCCCATCCACAGCTCCGCTTGCGGCTGGTTATCTTGATTTTTTATACCAAATATTTCTTCTATTGACGTATAACTCCCCCAACTGTAAGTATTAATTACGTTTTCCATCGGGTAAAAATCGGATTTTAAACGGATCATGGGCATAGTCGTCCTATATCTGCTGATTGGAGTTGAGATTGAAAAGGGCGGCTCACCGAAGAATGGATAAAGGCAGTGAGCCGTTCTAAAACAAAATTAGAGGTAGGATTATCTTTGATTAATCCTTAAAGAAATCTTCGAAATCAAATGACACCGACTTACCACTATACCTGTTACACCATCAGTTCGATGGCAACCCACTGGATCGATTTGTTCGCAGTAAGTTTTCAATCCATCTCTTCGACGTATCACAGCGCCGAAGAGACAAATACTTTAAGTCATCATATTGCTAATCAGAATGTTACGGATAAAATTCAGTCTTGCTATTCAACCTAGGTTAAAACGCTATTTCTCAATTCTCATTACCGCATCCAGATGATCTCGCATGCATTGCTCTGCTTTATTTGGATCGCGTTCAGTAATCGCCGTGTAAATCATCACATGCTCATGATAATTCTGCGTATGATACGGTGTGTAATCGGCTGGATCTCGCGTCAATATTAACCAAGAAATCAATGATTCATACAAAGATGAGACCATCGGGTTATTAATCATGTCTATTATGCAACGATGGAACGCAATGTCGGACTTCACGAATGCATCGTAGTCCTCACAATGGGCCTTATTTTGTTCCAACACAGCATGTAATTTTTTCAAATCGTCTTCGCTACGAACAAGCGCAGCCTCTCTTACAATTGCAATTTCAAAAAGTTGTCTTAGGTGCTCGAATTGATGTTTCTCGTCTTTTTGAGATAAGAGTGCAATAGCAAGGCCAGAAACATTGTTCATCAACGTTTCCGTGCATGGCTTGGTCACGCGAGTTTTTTCACCGCTCTTTATTTCAACTAAACCTTTTTGAGATAGCTTTATCAACGCTTCACGCACTGATGGGCGCCCAACATCAAATGCTCCCATTAGTTCACGTTCGGAAGGTAATGTGTCCCCTTCTTTGAGCGTGTTGTTAATAATCAGCTTTTCCAGCTCTTCAGCAACGCTATCGGATAGCTTTGTTTTTTTCATTGGTTTTAGTGGAAAGGACGCTAACTCCATAAGAGTTTCCTTTAATTAAAATAATTTCGACTTGAAGAACATGTACTATGTTCAACACCTAAGTAACCGTGAACCGTTGAAATCGAATTTAGTACTGGCTTCTAAACTCCGGAAGCAGTTCACCCATCACTATCAATTTGTCGGCTATATCGCTCTTTGGGATTGATGCAAATGGGAATCTCATTGTTGATTCCAGATTCGACCAACCTCCCAGTGTTGCCATGAATTTATCGACGGCCGCATTGCAATAGCCTTGCTCTGTTATATATGGCGCAATTTCTTGTGCCATATATTGTTGAATTCTCGCCTCTAGCTCTAACGCAGCAGGCTTCAATTTTAAACAGTCATCTGTCCATTTTTGTGCAGATTTTGGGTTAAGACAACATACATTAGAATATGCCCCTTTTGCCCCTTTATATGCATCGGTTGCTAAGAAGTGCCCCGCAACAAATATGGAGGCTCTCTTAGCAAGACCACTCTTCTCTATATCCGGTGTGATTCTTGGCAGCTTGAAACCGACTAAACTATGTATATTATCATACAGATCAACAAGTTCATTGGCTGAGAGCCTAACCTTGGCGTGAGGTGGGTTATATAAAACAAGGCTCACTCCATTCGCGGCTTGCTCAGCGGCCTTCATAAACACCATCGCAACATCAAGCGAACATGGAAACCAATCTGGTAATATCACCTGTATCGCCGTGGGCGTAAGACTTGACGCAAATTTTACTCTCTCTAACGCCTCTTGCGGATGACAATGACAAGCCCCCACCTGAAACGGCATATCATGTTGGTGGCACTTTTCTGCCAACAGACAATTGACGGCTTGAAACTCACTCTCTGTCTGGGTATAAAACTCCCCAGCCGTACCGTTGGAATATATACCGTCTACCCCAGCAGCAATGTAGTACTCAATCTGAGTAGATAATTTTTCGAAGTCAATCGACTCATCATGAATAGGCAGTAAAAGTGTTGCCCAGTTCCCCGAAATTAAACAGTTAGTATTCACAGTATTGATGCCCTCACTTTAATCACGACTTTATTAACACCATCATCAATCCCTTCTTTTCTAATCATTGGTCTGTGCCACTCAAGAGGATAGAACACACAATATTGCCCCTTTTCTAACGTGACAAACTGTTCATTGGGGACGTTAGTCTGGAGCACGCAATCGTTCTTAAAGGGTAGAAGACCCAAACTACCTAAATCTTCAGGGTCAACTGCAAATCCAATTGTTTCAGTACCCGATAAGGTAAGGTGAATATCGATATACTCTCGATGCAATTCCGCCATTGAATCTGCAATGTTTCTCGCTTTAGCACGAACTCGATTAACAAAAATATCCTCCCCATCAATGGCACTAATTCCATCAGGTAATGCTGACAAATCTTCAGCAAGCACCCTGTTAATAATAGGATGAAGCAATGGATCTATGGATGAGCTGTCGATGGTTGAAATTATCATCATTATCAGCATCGATCACTCGCTGCTGCCTGCTATTGAATTAAAGGAAATAGTTCGGTAAGAACAGCACCATCTCAGGAAATAAGATGATGAGCCCAAGCACAAAAATCAATGGCACTAAAAATATCAAGACAGATTTCGCTAATGTTTCGTAAGCTATATTACCGACCTTAGCGACGACAAATAGAGACACGCCCATTGGTGGCGTCAATATCCCCAGCATCATGTTCATTACAACGACAATGCCAAAATGGACAGGATCAATCCCCAAGTTGACGGTAATCGGCAATAAAATTGGCACCAAAATCAGTAGCAACGCTAACGTTTCTATAAATGCTCCAAGAATAAATAACATTATGGAAACAAGCAGTAAGAATACAAGCGGAGAATCGGTTACTTGCAAAAACAGTTCGGCGGCTTTTAACGGGATATCTTCTTTGATGATCACGTAACCAAACAAACCCACGCCACCAATGAGGAAGCCGATGACTGCCGATGTATTAATGGTCTCATGGACCAGTTCTATAAAGCGTTTAAAGGTAAGTTCACGATAAACGACAAACCCTAAAAACATCGCGTATAAAGAGGCAACAACCGCAGCTTCTGTGGGTGTCACTATTCCAGAGAAAATTCCACCAATAATTAAAACCGGGGTAAATAGAGCCAAAGAGGCGTCTTTGAAGGAGTAAGCAATCGTTCTAAAAGAAGCTCTAGGGTAAACCGGATAACCTTTTTTCTTGGCGATTAAATACACCATAACCATCAAAGCGGCCGCACATAACAATGCTGGTACTATACCCGCCAAAAATAATGCCCCTACCGAAGCGCCTGACATCACGCCATAGATAACAATAGGTATACTCGGTGGCATCAGAGGCCCGATAACACTGGACGCAGCAGTAATCGCACCTGCAAATCCATCATCATAACCTTCATCACGCATGGCTTTTATTTCTAATTGTCCTAGTCCACCCGCATCAGCATGCGCTGAACCTGACATACCCGAAAACAACAGACTGGCTAAAACATTAACATGCCCCAATGAGCCCGTTAGATGCCCTGTCAAATCACGGGCAAACTTAAACATTTTGTCGGTTATACCCGCTGAATTCATCAATAATCCGCTAAAAATGAAAAACGGTACAGCAAGCAACGGAAAAGAGTTTAACCCTGCAATTACCTTTTGTGGTGCTAAGGCTATCCCTCCATTCACCATTAAATAGATGATTGAAACAACATATAGTGTAAACGCGACTGGCATACCTACTGCGAGCAAAGCACCCCAGCCACCAAAAATACCAAACATAGTACTCTACCTTACTCACATAAATGTGAAGTGACGGTGGCGTTATCTCTATTAGGCTTAACTAGCTTTGATAAAGAGATCACCGTATTTAAAAACGATTTAATGAATATCAGAGAAAAACCAAGTGGAATTGCCGCATAAAGTACCGACATCTGAACATCCATTGTCACGGAACCTAACCTATCCATTCGCTCTGCAAAAATATAACCTCGATGAATAATGATTAGTGATATTGCTGAAAATAAACCGTGTATCATTACATCTAGAATTAAATTAGCCTTATTACCTAACCGATTGGGAACAATATCAACGGCAATATGGTCACGCCTAGAGACTGCCTCGCTTGCACCAATAAAGACGATATAAATATATAACCAGCGGGAAACCTCTTCAGTCCAAGGTATCGCGATACTTAAAAAGTAACGACTTATAATTTGGATAGTTAACACCGACAACATGGCCAAAAACAGAAATATTGATAGGTGCTTCTCTACCCACTCCATTTTTTTTATTAATTTATACATACCTAAATCCCATAGCATGGCGAAGCCTTAAGGCTTCGCCACCAGTGAAGTTATCTCGCGTCAATCAGTGTTTGAGTAAACCCTTCACCATATTGCTTATCTAAAGCAGCATAGTACGGCTTCATTGCTGCTCTAAATGGTGCAAGATCTGGGTAAGTGACTGTTACACCAGACTCTTTAAATAAAGCGAGGTATTGATCGGTTTTCTCGTTAATTCGACTTTCGGCTTCCTGACCACCTGCATTCAATGCTGAAATTAACCACTTTTGCTCTTGAGTTGATAGGTCATTCCAGGAGTTTGAGTTAATGGAAATAGCTTGATCTTGTACAACGTGATTGGTCATTGCTAGATACTTTTGTACTTCATAAAATTTCATCGCTTCAATCGATGGGATTGGGTTTTCTTGTCCATCTACAGCATTAGTTTGTAGCGCTAGGTACACTTCTGCATACGCAATCGGAGATGGAATTGCTTTGGTTGCTCTTGCGTAATCGAGTAAAGCTTTGGCGTTAGGAGTACGGAGTTTCATTCCTTTCATATCATCGTATGAATTAATTGGTCGATTTGATGTAGTTTGTCGAACACCGAAATACCAACTGTCGATAGGTTTAAGTTCAAATTTATCTTCTAGCTCGGCACGAATTTTCAGCCCCCATTGGCTGTTGAAAATTTGCTGAAGATGAGCATAATCTTTAACAATATATGCTGTTTCTAACGCACCCAATTCTGGTACATACTGTGCGTAACCACCAAACACCTGCATTGACAGATCAATTTCACCTAATGAAACTTGCTCTAGCATTTCGTGGACGCTACCTAGCTGACCACCTTCATACAGTCTCATGGTTAGTTCACCGCCAGACAGCTTTTCTAGCTCTTCAGAGGCTTTCACCATTCCGTGGTAAATTGGGCTGTTATACGCTTCATTAAAGCCTACTTTAAGCTCCGTTTTTGCGTATACATTAGCCGTTAGTAAAGCAGCTGCGATCACACTGAGTTTAAGGGTTGCTTTCATCGTCATTTTCTAATTATCCTTTTTTAGAATTGGATCGTATTGATAAGTGGTTCAGAACTTAGCAATCGGTTAATTTGACTTATATAACTGTCAATTTTCTTATAATTTTCATCCAGAGAACCACCACCAGTGTGTTGGGTCAGATGAATATTTGGTAGCTGCCATAATTCAGAATCTTGGTTTATCGGTTCTTGAACTGTGACATCCAAACATGCGTTAAAACTGGAATCTGCTTTTGCTTTATCACAAAGTGCAAACTCGTCAACAACTTGCCCACGGCCAACATTTAGAAATGTGGCACCTTTTGGCATCGCTGAAAAAACTTCCCTGTTAAATATTTCGTGGGTTTCTGGTGTAGCTGGAATAGTCGAAAAAATGATGTCACTCTCTGACACTTTTCTAATTAAGTTTTCCTTTCCCCCCAACTCCATGTCTTGCTTATTAAAAGTGGTAATCTGGCAGTTAAACACCGTCAACAGTTGCTCCAACCTCTGGCCAATATTGCCATAACCCACCAGCAGCACTTTTTCCCCTGACATTAGACGCTTTAAAGGCCTTAGTTCGTCTTTTATCCATCGTCCCTGTCGTTGGGCTTCCCTTAAAGCGGGTAATTGACGATAAACCGACAACACACTAGCCAACGCCTCTTCAGCGACGGGAACAGAAAAGAAGTCATTCAGATTGTGTACTGATATCTTTCGCTCGCTAGGCCACTGGAAGTTATTGAAATTGTCAGTTCCCACAGAATCTAGCAAGATCGTGGTCAAGTTACCCATCCGCTCAATCCAATCAGTGTCAAAGTTACCTATCGCAACCTCACAGTGTTGGCATCGACTGAATTCATTCGTACCATCATTGAAAATGAGCTCTACACGCGCATCAGCTTGATCAGAAAAGTAGGCCTTCTCATCATTATTTAAAACAGGGTGAATATAGAGCTTCATGACTCCCCCTCTTTCCAGTTTGAGTGACTTTCCTCTAACGCCTCAAGACCACTAGCAAGTGGGATACAGTGATAAACCGCACTCTCTTGGTAGGCAAACTCTTTTTCGACTTCTTCATTTAATTCGATACCTATTCCTACTTTTTCAGGAAGCGTGAGTTTTCCATCTTGTATATAGGATTCGAAGTCAAAAAGTGCATGGCGAAGTTCAAAATTTGGCATTGGATATTCAATAAGTTCGCAATCAGAGGCAAAGGCAGCAATATAATTGGCCATCATCGCGACCGGCCCTCCCCATGAATGTACGACGGCTTTGGTATGCGAACCTTGCGCATATTGGCATACATCGATGGTTTCTTTTATCCCACCAATCACGGAGGCATCTGGCTGAACGATGTTGTAATAGTGGCTGTCTATGCGTTCGAAAAGCTCTTGCTTAGTTGTAACGATTTCACCACCAGCAATCTGGATATCTGGTGACAGCGACAACCGTGGAAGCTCTGTTAACTTATCAAGACCTAAACACTCTTCAACAAACACCAACCTTTCACCTGTTTGTTCATATACCTTTTCACAAAATGACACGACCTCTTCAGGTGTTTGTCCATCTACAGCAAGGTTTTGCGTCATATCAACCGCTACACCTATCCCGTATTGCTTAGCGGCTTTGATTGTCCAAACCGCTTTCTCAACTTGATGCACCCTAGATCGAATCTTAATTGTTTTGATTCCACGCTCAGCCAATTGTTTTAGTTCTTGCGCCATATAAACCGGATGGAGTGAATCACCACCAGAACCATACATGGCAATAGCGCTTTTTTTCGCGCCTCCAAAAAGCGCTATTGCAGGCACTTCTTTGTACTTAGAAAATACATCAACCAATGCAATTTCAATCGCTGAAATGACATGCTGAGCAGCGCCTTGCAGTGACCAATATGCGGTTATGTTTTTGGCTTTTTTTACCGTTGCTAGGTAGCCTGATGACAAATCACAGCCAACTATAGTTGGAGCGATGAGCCGAACAATGGCACTAAATACATCCGGTGCGAATACTCCTAAGTAACCTTCGCCTATCCCCTTCAAGCCATTACTAAGCGTAATTTCTACCATGGAGCAACAACGTAAACCTTCGGGCAGGTGGATCTGATTTTCAGCACAGCCAGTAAAACCATACTTACCCGTTAGAATGACGGGTCTAACGCTCTTAATGGTTACCATCAAACTAGCCCCTTCATTAGCGGTAAATAAGCAGCGCCGAGCACACCACTAGAGTCACCATGCAAGGCCTTAACGATAGGTGTTGATACATGTTTACTGAAGGTATAGCGGCTTAACTTACCTTGAACGAGAGGGTAGATAATCTCTTGGTTTGATACACCGCCCCCAAGTACGATGACTTCTGGGTCAATGACATTGATGATAGAACCCAGCACTCGTGCCAAGCAATCCGTGTAATGGTCAACATGCGCCACAGCGTTTTTATCACCATCGATATACGCTTCAAATATGACTGCCGCTGGCAATGGTTTATGTTTTACCGCCCATGTACGCTCAAAGCCTGTGCCAGAAAGAAAGGATTCAATGCAGTTTTCAGAGCCGCAATAACAGGTCACATTAGGGCCATCAACACTTGTATCGAAGCTAGGTAACGGATTGTGGCCTATTTCTCCCCCGAGACCATGCAGACCATCAACAATATCGCCATTAATGATTACGCCACTGCCACACCCCGTCCCTAAAATCACCGCAAGGCAAGAGCTTTGGGCGCTCTTCGCTGCTCCTGTATTGAACTCCGAAATCGCTAAACAGTTTGCGTCGTTGGTTAATGCAACGGGCAGTCTATACACGGACTGAACATCACCAAGGAAATCCTCACCATTCAAATACAAGATATTAGCGCCTTGCATTGTTCCACTGGTCTTATTAATAGAACCGCAACAACCAATCCCAATCGATTGAATCGCCGCTATATCTAACTGTTCGTTCTTTTCAATCAAGTCATTGATGACGCCTTTGACTGCGTCTAAAAAATCAACGTAGTTAGATTTTGGGGTTGATACACGCAATCGAAAGACAACGTCTGGATTGTTAGGCGTGACAATAACCCCTTCAATCTTAGTTCCACCAATATCAAGACCAATTAACATAAGCCAGACTCTACCAATTGCGCCAACTGAGATTTGCTGTCATCAGACACTGCGTTAAATGGGCGACGACACACTTCTGATGACAAAACCCCTTTTAATTTAAGCACATACTTTAATCCCGGAATCACACCTGCATCGACTAACGTATCAATCACCTTATTGGCTTCTCGTTGCAGTTTTTTGGCTAAAGCAACATCTCCGGCCTGTATAGCGGCATTAATGTTTAAGATCCGTTGTGCTTGAATATTATAAGTAGAGCCAATACCACCCGTTGCCCCCGCAACAAGGCCAGAAGCTAGAATTTCATCGAAGCCATTGAAAACAGTTTTGTCCGGATTCCGTCGGGTGAGTTGTTCCATTTGATAAAGATCAGCAGATGTTTGTTTTAACGCAACAACACCATCAAGGTTAAGAAGTTCACTGATCTGTGCACCACTCAAGCTTGAGCCAGAAAAAGCAGGAAAATTGTAAACAATCATCGGTTTCCCAGCCGCTTGTATGATGTCTGAATAATGCTGCTTTAATTGGTCAAACCCAACCGGGTAGTAGAAAGGTGTCACCGCAGATATTGCATCGTATGGAAGATCTGCGGCAGCTCTTGCTAACAATTCACTCTTTCTTGTCGAGATGTCGCCAACGTGAGCGATAAGCGTTGCTTGTGAAGTTGAGGCGACTTCTGCCGTGGCTTTAAGTAGTTCAATTCTTTCTTCAGTACTACATAGAAAAGCTTCCGCCGTAGAACCTCCTACGTAGAGGCCTTTGAGTCCAGAGTCGCAATTGAATTTCACCAAGTTTTGGACATCTTCATAATTGATACTTTCGTCTTTATTAAATGGTGTCAGCGTTGCTGCATAGAAACCTGAAAAATCCATCTGTGTTCCTTGAATGTTGTATTGGGCTGCAATGACTATACCTGTTATACCAGTATAGTGCGTGATAGCTATCACATTATGGCTCACATTTTGTTCAAACTGCCTGTTATGTGACCGAACCAATATTTATAGGAACTCATGTTCACATACAAACCAACGCAAACTGGTTTCAAAAACGTCATGACCAAATATATCTTTAATCTATTAATTTCAATGACTAACAAATTGAGACAACACACTAAGCTATCATCTTAGAATAATTTCTTCCCATCTAGCGACCATTGGTGATATACCTATATATAACACCAAAACAGCCAAGGAAACCTATATGACGCATTGGCATGATCGCCAGCCGATATTTCGGCAGTTGGCTGATCGAATCACTCAGCAAATCCTGCAAGGAATTTGGCAAGAGGGTCAAGCCTTGCCTTCGGTACGAAGCGTCTCTGCGGATATGAAAATCAATCACCTTACCGTCATGAAAGGCTATCAATTACTCGTTGACGATGGACTCGTTGAAAAGAAGCGTGGTCAGGGCATGTTTGTGACTCACGGAGCAAAACTAAAATTGTTGGCCGACGAAAAAGCGCGCTTTCTTCAACAACAAATCCCGCAAATCGCCGCCACGTTACAACATCTGGATATGTCACTGTCAGAGTTTATCCAGCAACTAAAACCACATCTTGAAGGTGACCAATGAACGCACTTGTTAGCGTCAAGCACGTATCTAAGCAATATCATAGAAATGGTGAAGCCTTACATGACATTAGCTTTGAATTACATGCAGGCCAAGTCCTTGGTCTGCTCGGACATAATGGTGCAGGAAAGTCCACTTTGATTAATGCGTTGCTCGGCGCGCACCAATACCAAGGCAGTATTCGCATCAATGGCTTTGAGCCCGTCACGCAACGCGATCAAATCATGCACAGCTTGTCTTATATCTCAGATGTCAATGTGCTGCCCGGCTGGATGACTGTCGCCCAGCTTCTCAGCTATACAGAAGGCGTTCACCCGAGCTTTAACCGCAGCAAAGCAGACCAAGTCCTTAACCAAACCGATATTAAACTCCGAGCACGCATCAAAACCCTCTCGAAAGGGATGAAGGTGCAATTACACCTAGCAATTGTCATCGCCACCAATACGCAAATATTAATTTTAGATGAACCTACCCTTGGGCTGGATCTCGTCTACCGAGACACATTCTACCGCCACCTATTAGAGTGGTTTCACGATGGTAAGCGAGCGCTAATCATTGCCAGTCATGAGGTAGCGGAGATCGAGCATCTACTCACGGACGTGCTGATTCTTAAGCATGGTCGCCCAGTACTGCAAACCTCAATGGATAGTATTAGCGACGATTACTTTATTCTTGATGCTAGCGATGAACATAAAGACCACATTGCAACCATGAACCCGCTCTCTTCTCAAAAAGGGCTAGGCACGACTAAGTGGCTGCTTTCGTCTCAATATGCCTCACAGGCAAAAGAGCTTGGGGATGTGTATGGCGTGAAGTTAGCAGATCTGTTTTTAGCGTTACAGAAGGAGAAAGCATAATGCGTTCTACTATTGCTATGTTACGTAAAGAGTGGCAGGAAAACCCACTGGTTACGCGTATTCCTTTATTCATGTTTGCCTGCGGACTGCTTCTTTTTATCTCTCTGATGAGCAGCTCGACCTTGCAGCACAATCTATTTTTCCAGATGAACTTCAGCGGCGATGTCAGTGATATTCACAGAGAAATGGGTGACGACGTCAATATGCTAATCGCTGGCGGTGTAGGGCTGCTGTCCATTTTACTTGGCACCCAATATTTCCCAAGAACACTTCGTAAAGAACGTGTTGAAGGCAGCCTGATGTTTTGGCGCAGTATGCCCATTGGCGATGTAAAAACCCACCTCGTTAAACTTGGATTTGGTTTATTGGTGATTCCTTTGGTGTGTTCTATATTGGTCTTTTTTGCCGATCTGATGCTATGGATGCTCAATGCCTCAACTGACCACCAGCTGGCGCTGCTCTATCGTCATGCATCTCTCGTGGACGTTGTGTTCAACTGGTTTTCATTTTGTTTAAGAATGGTAATAGCAGGCGTTCTTCTATTCCCCTTCGCACTGACAGCAATGGCTATTTCTCAGAAAGTGAATTCCCCGCTCGTAGTGTTATTAATTGCCATTTATGCGCTACGCTGGATGCCAATCGCACTATTTGGTTATTACGGTGTCGACCAGTTCTTTTCCGACATATTCTATTTACCGCTGCACGCTATTCTTGCCGCTAATCCACTGAGTGCCATACCAGAAGCAGGGTGGTCTCACATCGCGATTTATATGGTCATTGGTGTGTTGGCTTGGATGACGAGCCTTAGATTCAGCCGAACCGTGAGTTAGATAGTGGAGTAAAAGCAGAACATCCCCCCGTCAACAATCCGTGTCAACGGGGGGATAGCAGGGATGCTGGTTATTTCATGGGGGAGAAATACATCCCTCAAATTAACTATATGCTTAGAGAGTTTAGTCGTCTGTAGGAAGACGCTCTCTTAATCCAAGATTATTCCCACGCCGCTACACATTAAGCCTAGCAATCCGTGCTATTTAATGGTGAATCCTCATTTTGTAAATTACGTGTCATCAATTCGACTGCTGTTTCAAGAACGTAGTCCACACCATCAATCAGATGCTGGTACGTCGGCGAAACGAGAATATCAGGTTTAATCCCTGTGCCGACAAAATCTCGTCCATCAGCATAAGTATCTCGCTTTGTGCACACTCTAAAACAACCGCCACCGGGTAAGTTGCGAAATAACGGCTGTCCTGTACTACCATAAGTGTATTCACCAATCGTCGTCATCGTATCTAGCGCCTGAGCGTACACTAAAAAGTCTTCCGCTGCCGAGACAGTCCCACTACTCACTTTGCACTGCGGATCCTGCTAGTCATTCCGGAAACCCACACATAGCATGATGCCATGCGCCAGCTCAACCGCTATATTGATCACAGACTTAATCCTAAACAACACTCTACTAGTAAAAGATTGCTACACTTGAACTTCTATTTCATCAAGAGTTGACTATGGCTGACCTACTCTCTTTTAGTTTAATTATTATACTGTTGGTGATGTCTCCAGGCCCCAACGGGGTACTGATTCTAAGATCCACCTCTCTGTTTGGAAAAAGGTCCGCACTCTATAATATTGTTGGCTTTATTCTAGCCATGTTTATTCAGGCCAGTTTAGGGATATTTGGCATTTCAGCGCTATTGCTAGGATCTCCTTATTTTTTCAACATATTAAAATACATTGGTTCAGGCTACTTTTTATACATAGGGATAAAAATGCTCGTCGGCTCCTTTAGTGCGAAGGCGTCAGCGAGTGTACCCGGCTTGAAACACTACGCCGCTCCCAAAGCATATAAATCCGTTCTCGAGGGCTTTCTCACTCAATTTTCAAACCCCAAAGGTATACTGTTTTATTTGGCAGCCTTTCCTCAGTTTGTCGACTTTGATAACTTCCAATATGTCGATGCCTATCTATTAGTGGCGATTCACGGTCTTGTGCTATTAACTTGGTTTTATTTTGTCGCGCTGGTTATCTTGAAAATGAAGGGCAGTACGCAACATTCCTCCGCAGGCTTTTGGGTAAACCGAATCGCCGGTGTGGTGATGATTTACTTTGGTTGTGTGTTGTTTTTTAGCCAATAGCCTTGGTGTTATCGCCATAGGGCGGTCGCGTATTTCCACACTCTATCTCCAAGCCTCTATTTTCCGCCACATTATGTCCAACCAATCATTTCCGTCCTCACTGCAAACTTATTCGGACGATCTAAGGCTTGTAACATCCAATGCGCCACATCCCTTTTTGAAATTTGATCGCCAAGGTTGAATTTATCGACGATCCCAACCGCGCGTTGACTATTTTTATCGACTAATCCTACTGGCCGAATTGAAAGCGTATCGAGCCCACTTTGCGCAAAGGTATCTTCCATGTGAGAAAAGTCAGCAAACGTTTTCCGAACATTACTACTGCGAATCAGCAGCTTCAGCGCAACACTCATTTGAGATTCACTCTCCGCCACACCTGCCGCACTGATAGCCACCACTCGTTCAACGCTCTGCGCCTTCATCGCGCTCACCAAGTTCTGCGCAACCTGTGTCATGAGATCTGGCGGGGACGCCAACGCAGACCATGGGTTATTCGGTTTAACGCGCATAATTCCAAGCGCAGAGACCACTGCGTCTTGGCCTTTCAACGCCTGTGTTAGCACATTCGTATCAAGCACGTCTCCCACAATAACCTCAACCCCTTGCGGAGCCACGTAACGACTAGAAGCACGAATCAGCATGGTGACGTTATACCCCTGTTCCACCGCCAACTTTACCAACCACTGCCCAACGCCACCCGAACCGCCTAAAACAAGCAAATTTTTCTTAGTCATATATCACCTCTCTCTAGAAATACTCTACCTAGCGTCAGTAGGGCGTATTCACCGTACGTTCCGCTCTATTTGTTAAAATAGTAACGACACTTCCACGATTGAAACAGAGGTCTTTATAGAAATCAGTTTTGTCATTTTGACAATAAACAGGTAGTTTAATTGGAAAATAGAGCATTAATTAGGTCGATTATGGATAAATTAAGAGCGTTGCGTTACTTCAAACGGGTTGTTGAATTAAGAAGCTTTAGTAAAGTCGCCGCCGAAGTTGATGTCCCACCTTCATCTATTTCTCGTCGAATTAAAGATCTAGAAAATGAGCTAGGGATAGAGCTCATTCAAAGAACAACTCGCCAAGTAAAAGCCACTGAATTAGGCACCCTTTATTACCAACAAATAGTGCCCGGTATGAAACAATTGGACGATGCCGATGAGCTAATATCACAACGAAAAGAAGCCATGGTTGGAAAGCTTAGGATAAGTGTCTCGACAAGCTTTGGCGAACGCGTTCTCCTGCCTACGTTACATAAATTTAGGCAACAATATCCCAACATCACATTAGACATTGATTTCTCCGACAAGGTAGTCAACTTTACGACTGATCCGGTTGATATTGCGATTCGAGCCGGCCAACTAACTCAAGATCGCATTGTTGCCAAACCTTTGTCGAGTTCAGCATTTAAGCTCGTCGCCACTCCGAAGCTAGCAACAAAATTAATGCTGTCCTACGGGAAAAATGAATTATCGGTCGACGACCTTCAGACAATCCCCACACTTCAGTACCAACGCAATAAAGAAATATTACCTTGGTGGGCATACCAAAATGAGAAATGGACTCAATTAACGCTAGTGCCAGCTTTTAGCTGTAACAATGGTGAAGCCCTAATGCATGCCACCTTAGCGGGTGAGGGTATTGCGCTGTTTCCAGAATGGTGGGTTCGTCCCTATTTAAGGGATGGTTCACTGGTCGAAGTGCCGACATGCCATCCAATATCCAATGGGCAAACCAGCAATTTAGACATCTTTATCGTTTACCAAAGTGCTAAGTACCAAATCCCAAAAATTAGAACATGCATTGATTTCATTTTAGACAATGTCGACTAAAGGCACTGGGCATCGGAGAAGAAAGCACAGTGGCTCTTTTCTCCGATGGTACTCTCATCACTCTATGGTTTGGTCGTAAATGACCAAATAGGACCCTCAATAGTTTGTTCGCCTTGTCCAGTATCTACACGCCAGTAGTATGTCGTATTCCCAATTAAACCATTCATTCTATATTCTGCATCAATTGCTGATACCGTCGTTAAGGACGTGGGTGTCGCGCCAAAAAGTACCCTGACATCCGAGCTTAAAGCTTGCACATTGAATCGTAAATAGGGATTTAATGACACACCTTCAGAGCCATTAAATGGCACGGGATTACTCGGCTTCAACCCTTGATGTCCAGGTAGCCAATAAAGCGGGTCATTTCGCTCATAAGCGCCAATATCCGGGGCGTTACCGATATACTCTAGTGTCGTAAAGCGAGTATTACTTGAGCCTGTGTCAACGATAGGGCTGCTTTGAATAGGCCTAAAGTCTCCCCACAACGCGCCTTCAAGATGAGCTAAAACATCACCCGACGTCGCGGTTAAGTTCGAACCCGTGATGCCAGGGACTGTAAGCTGCTCTGCTGTACCGGACTTTCTCCCCACTAAGCTCCCCACTAAATTATTCATCGTTTCCGAATTGTGGTTGATGCCACCGGCACTTTCTTTATTAAAGATAATCAGGTCAACCGCTTGGTTATTAAACGCTAAGTTATTGTAAGTACCTTGATAGTCACCTTTAATAATTGAGAAATTGGTATCCCAAATAACATTGTGGTGCACAACACCATCCCGCCCTGTTTTCGCAGCACCTTCTACGCCATCAAAACGAATTCCGGCTTTTGGCGTACTATGAACCCAGTTATAGGCAATTTCAGTCCCTGCTTGCTCATCAATACCCACGTTAATCGCCGCACCATCATGTTGTAATAAGCTGGTATTGTAGACATGATTCCCCGTCACCTTCGACTCAGCTCCAACCCTGACACCTTCAGAGTTGCCTGCGGTATGGAAGGTATTATTGCTAAAGGTAATATCCCGACTCTGCTGAGCCATGTTGATTGAACCTTCCCCACCCGTTCCTAAGTTTGAATAATCAATATCGTGGATTAGGTTATTATCAATCACATCGCCTTGCTCTTTGATCATTTCCATTGCAGGGCCGTCTGTGTAAGCAAAGTAGCTATTCACAATACGATTGTGGGTGCGAGTAATCGCTGAATTGTTATTGATAAATTTGATGGTGTCTGGACGTGTCAAATTACCCAGCATTCGCTGCGAATAGGCATAATGCGTTGCGTCAACATCGTCAAAGGTAATGTTGTGTGAGTTGATCACGGTAAAAGCGGTGGCGAAGAAGTCCATATCCTTAACCACAATATAACTAGAGTTACGAACGGTTAATCCATAGGTTTGGGTTTTCCCTCGAATAACCAGTTGATTTGGATCCTGATTATCAGGCGCCCACAAATATAGGGTTTTACTGTTACGATCAAAAAACCATTCATTGGGGCTATCGAGCAGCGCTAACTTGCCTTCTAAATAGTAATGACCCTCTTCATATTTCACACTTTTGTTTTGCCAAAATGACGCGTTACTTAAAATACTGGCCGCATTTTTCATCGCCGTACCAGAGCCAGAAAAATCGCTACTATAGGTAAATTTGTTGCTACCCGGTGTATGCTCCGACACCACTTGCGCCCAGTTTAACCAAGATCCAATGTTAAGTATGGCAATCGCGCCTGTTGCATCAATCCCTGAGTCTGCAAGTGACTGCTCATTTACTCCTGCGGGTAAATGAACGTATTCGTTACCTGCAGTTTTAACTGAAATACTTTCGTATGGACGTTCATCAATCATCACACCAAGTTGACTTTGCGGCGCTTGATGACGCCACGTTGCTTTCATGTTCCACAAAGAGCCATCATTAATCTGAGCATTCGGCCACCGTGCTGGCATCACAACCTGATCGTCAATAAACAGTTGCCAAATATCTTGAGTCAATTGAGTCTTATAAATCTGCCCACTATGAATCGACCAAGGTTGTTTGATCTCAACACTACCGTCAAATATTGCGCCATTGCCTCTAATAGTAATAGGCTGACTTGCCGTGGCATTAATTTTATCGACAACTTGATCTTGTTGATAACGACCCGCAAGCATCTCGATGGTTTGCCCAGCTGATGCCTGAGTTAACGCCTTTTTAAGACTTAAAAAAGGGGCGGTGAAAGAACCGTTATTGCTGTCGTTACCCGTTGGACTTACGTAGAAGTTCGCAGTGACATCTGGACACAACTCAGCACTATCAACCGTAGATCCATCGGGGCACTCCACAACCGGAGGCGAGACAGGGCACTCATTTACACTGTTAACTACTGAACCATCAGGGCAGGTAATCGGCTCTTCAGGCGACGTTGTTGGGCACTCGACCGTTTGCCAAAACCAAGAACTGTTGGAAGGTGTCTCCCAAATTCCCGGACTGTTTTTTGCCTCATAGCAGCTATCGAGATAAAGCACGATATCGCCATCAACAACCGGTGTCTTCCCTTCAATCCAAGGTTGAGCGTTCGTGTCTGTTGTAGGAGGAAGATCCACACACACACCATCAACGAGCTGTTGGTTCTCGGTGCAGTTCGGTGGCTCAGGTGGCGCTACACACTCGTTATTAATAAGCTCTGTGCCGTCAGGGCAGATTGGAGGAGTAATGGGTGATGAACAGGCCACTGAGCTCCAAAACCAGGTAGATTGTTTAGAAGGGGTTTCCCAAGGTCCAGGGCTGTTTTGCGCTTGATAGCACTCGCCTTGATAACTGACCACATCGCCATTGTTGACTTGAGTCTCTCCCCCTATCCACTCTATATCAGCCGACACCGCATACCCACTTGCTAGCATCATTAGCAGTGCTGAAAGCCGCATTCCATTCTTCATAATATTCCCTATTCTGAAATGTTGATGATTCACGATATTAATGACTGCCATCACGTTAACTGACCATTTATTGAGCAATGACCAAAGTCGTAGAGAATGCGACGCACTTCTAAGCAAAACATAAGAGGTTGTGAGCTTAACTCCACAACACGTGTCGTGAATACTTGCCAATAAGGAAGGTAAGAAAACTCCCACAAGGCACCATGGCGAAAAATTCGACAATGCAGCCATTCACCATTATCGCCATGTTGCGACTTTTATAGGAAAATGTACTTTTTTTGCCTTCTTTAAATAGACTCGGCAATGCTGGAACGATAACCCATTGAAATATTGAATTAATCCATGCCTTTTTTGCTTGGTCCCTCGCAAGTCATCCATTTATAAGACTTATGGGATACACTTTCAGCACTTATAATTACTAAAATATTACCTTGTCTATTTAAGGGTAATACCATGAAATTAATAATAAAAACATGTTTAATCACGCTAGGGCTAGTTTCTCTATCAGGTTGCGTTTCTTCCAAAAATGCACAACAAACCGCACCGGATATTAATGCCGATACACAGTACAGTGACATCAGTCTGGCATTCCATGATCAGCGTCCTTACGTCTTAGATAACGATAAAACCGTCGCATTTGAAGGCATAATACGCTCTGGTTTTGGGATTCCTTATTCCTACGAAACCTACACCAAGCAACCGTTAACCGATTATCTCTCAGATAGATTATCCGCCGGTTTTGAGAAAGCGGGGGTCGAAGTCACACAAGTCATTACGACACCGCTTATGGACACAACTGAAGTAAAAAGTGCTTTAGTCAGTGCTGGTAATAAGTCTATTTTGTTTGAAATGCGCAACTGGAAGTACGACACCCACGCCTTTAGCGATGGCGTGTATATTGATGTCACGATGACCATCTTAGATTCGAAAGGAAAATCACTGCTGACTCGAGTTTATAACGTAGAGGATAATATCCCAGACAATGGAGGAGACTCCATCATTAACAATGTCCAACAAGCGTATCAAACCCGATTTGAAACCATCTTTGCCGAGCAAGATGTCTTGGATGCGTTAAAGAAATAGCCCATTCTTTTCATAAAAAAGTGCTCAACATTATCTGATGTTGAGCACTTTTTCTGCGGCGCTGAATTTCACACCTTCAATATAGCCTGTCCACGACTATAGTTAATCCACTACTATCGCCAATCCGCTACTATCGCCAATCCACTACTATAATCAGTTCACTGTTGAGCCTGAGCCCTCATGTATTTCACCACGTCAAATACCGCTTCATATTCTTTGTTAAAGTGATCGTACGGCGCAGGTAACTCAGACTGAATCATGCTGTTAATCGCCACGATAATGCCTGACTCAGGATCCGCCCAAATCAATTGACCCGCCCAACCACTATGCCCAAGGCCATACTCATTCATAATCGCCGATTTATAATAGCGACTTTCGATGTGCGTCAACTCTGCGGGTACTGGCTCACCCTCTTTGTTTGCCACTTTCATATCCTGAATAGCTTGCTGCTTGTCACTAATCAGTAAGCGCCCATAACGCGCAAAATCAATGGTTGAAGACATCATCGACGCGCCAATCACAGGCGTTCCAGCAAAATCGGTACCCATAAAGACGGTATTTTCTCCCCCAACCTCGTGAAACAAGTCACGAATTTGCTGATCAAGCCCTACGCCCGTAGCCGACTCGACCAACCAGCCAAGTACACTGGTATTAATGGTGGCATAGTTTGCCATGTCGCCTTGCCACTCATTGCTTTGCCCCATCTTCTCTATCGACTCAATCCAATCACGCAATTCCAAGCGCTCATCGTTACGCTGCATACCGATCACACGCTCATCTTTGTCAAAGTTCGCGAGCGCTTTGGGGTCACCCTTATACGCTGCCAGCTCAGCAACAGAATGATTCACATTCATCGCCGCCACATCCCCCACGGTTCGGCCTCTAAACCCTGAGCCGATTGAAGGAATGTATTTCTCTACTTTGTCTGTGAGCTTAATTTTGCCGTCAGCAATCGCTTTATTGAGCAGTATGTAACCTATTGACTTAGTTGCGGATTGGTCTGAAAACGTCGTCGAACGATCATGGCCATTACGATATTGCTCTAGTAACACGTCGCCGTTAGCCGTCATCACAACAATACTGCCTGTAGCAGGGTGATTCAATAAGCGAGCAACAGAAGGAATCTCATGTAAATGGTAGTCACGTTTTTGATGATCCACTTTAAACACATCCTGCGCATTAACCGCAATCATATTTGGGTAAAACGTAGGCATCACTGCTTGGCCAACATGACGCTGTTGCTGCCAAGTATCAATGGTCACTGGAACCTGATTCGATGGGGAAGCGCTCGCATGGTCATTATTAGCAAAAGCATTGTCGGCAAAGGCAAGTCCAATCGAGGTGGCTAATGAGGCAACCACAGCGATCGTTTTCATGGATTTTTTCATAATGTACTCCTTCATGTTGCAAGGTACTGGTTGAAAGTCCGTCTATTATCTATATTATTTTCATTAGTAGTTACTAGGCTTCCTATGAGTTAATCATAGGGTAGAAATAGCGAGTCGCATCATGATTAAACCGGATTTACTCAAATCTTTTATTGCCTCTGCCGATTGTGGGTCCTTCAGTGCCGCCGCGCGTGTACTGGGCAAGCATCTGACGACGGTCAGCGGTAATGTCGCCAAGCTTGAAGATGATTTAGGCGTGATGCTATTTGACCGAGAAGGAAAATACCCGCAACTTACTGAAGCGGGCCGAAACCTATACGATGGAGCAAAAGTGGCCGTTGAGAGTATTGAGCGCTTCCAGCGTAATGCCCAGCAACTCTCAATAGGTATCCCTGCAACAATGATGATAGCTATTGATGAAGAATTGGATCTTCAACCATTTCTACCTTTGTTAAAAGCGTTACAAAAAAACTGGCCACACATCACGCTAACCATACTATCTCTGCCCCCAGAAGATATTCTTCAACGAGTGCGAGAACAACGCATCGATTTAGCTATTGCACCAACCCTGGAAGGCAATAGTCAGTTTTACGAATTTCGAGCAATTGGTAACTGCATGATTGACATTGTTTGTGGTCAATCGCACCCTTTAGCGAAGCAGCGTACCATCAGCAACGACGATCTAATGGCGCACACCCAGTTAATTGGTCCCTCTAGTCGCAGCCTTACTATATTGCGTCAAGGCACAAAAATGTCCTCGTCATTACTGGAAAGCAACGGGTACCACAACTTTCTTTCTCTCGTTCGTGCTGGCCTAGGCTGGGGTTTTTTGCATCGATTAAATCAGCAGCCAATCTGTGATATCATTTCTATCCGACCAGAATTTGTACAAACCCAATTGCAGGTACAGTACGATGTTATTTGGCCGAAAAATCAACCAATAACCGAAGTACATTCGTTCGTTATTGAACACATTAAGCACGTTTTTCAAACCGAATCTGCAAGTTAATCAGTGTAAGTTAGCTTATCGTTGCCCATAAAAATTGATAATTAAGCCCGAATACCAACAATGACGTATTGACAAATCGAATAATAACTAATTCGAACTATTAAAAGATCAGAAATATTATAAGGCACTCTCTCATTACATCAGAGGTCCTTATGCGCCAATCCAAAACGCTGACGCTTTGCTTACTTCCCTTAGTATTAGCAGCTTGCCAACCCCAAATAGAAAACACCGCAAACACGACTGTATCGGTTGATGTCGTTACGATCGCGGCTCAACCCTACTACCACCAAGCGCGGTTTATAGGAAAAACTGCCGCGATCCATAAAGTCGACATTGTTCCACGAGTCTCGGGCTACTTAAAGTCACGTCACTTTATCGAAGGAGAGCAAGTCAGTAAGGGAGAATTGCTATTTGAGATCGATCCCGCGTTGTTTGAAATTGAGATATTACGCCTAGAAGCCGCATTAAAAGAAACAACCGCTGATTTTAATATCATCGACCAGAAGCACAAAAAAGCCATCACCCTCGTCAAAAAGCAAGCCCTCTCCTCTTTAGAATTAGATCAGCTCACCGCTGAACGCACCTCTTCGCTTGCTCAAATTGACGCGGCAAAAGCCGCACTATCACGTGCAGAACTCGAATTATCGTATACCAAAATCACCGCACCATTTGACGGCATCATTGGCGCGAGTCGATTTAGCCCCGGCGCTTTAGTGGGACCAGGCAGCCAAGCCCTCACCCAAATCGTTAGCTTCGATTCCGTGTACGTGAATATCCAGTTGGATGAGAAACAACACGTCAACAACCTACAAGAGCAGTTGATCAAAGGTAGGGAGCTTTCAGCACCAAACTTTACCTTGCAACTCGCCAATGGTGCACAATATGGCCACCAAGGCGAATCCAATTTCATTGATAATCACATGGACAGCCTTAACGGTTCAATCCGCTTTAGAGTCAAATTTCCGAACCCAGATAATCTGCTTATTCCAGGCCAGTTCGTTACTGTAACAAGTATTGAGAGCCAACCCAGTTCTGCCATCTTAATCCCGCAATTAGCGGTTCAAGAAGACCAACAGGGCCGTTTCGTCTTGGTCGTGAACAATCGTAATATTGTCGAGGCTAAGTACATACAGGTGAGTGATCGAGTCAATGATAACTGGCTTGTCGAATCGGGGTTGTCTGGAGGTGAGCGTGTCATTGTAGAGGGACTACAAAGCATAAAGTTAGGTATGGAAGTCGATGTGAACCAGAGAGGATAGCATCATGGCTGAATTTTTTATCAACCGTCCGAACTTTGCGATCGTTCTATCGATCGTCATGACCATCGCTGGTTTATTGACCCTAATGAAAATGCCGGTCTCCCAGTTTCCAAATATTGTTCCCCCTTCTATCGAGGTTTACGCCGTCTATCCCGGAGCGGATCACAATACCATCCGAGATACCGTCGCCAGTGTCGTTGAACAAGAAATCAACGGCGTTGAAGGGATGATTTATCTTGAGTCCAAATCGAACAACGATAATACCTACCTGGCTTATGTCACATTCGAAATTGGCACCGACCCTGACAAAGCTCAAGTCTTAGTGCAAAACCGAGTCAACAAAGCCATGGCTAAATTGCCCGATGAGGTAAAACAGCAAGGTGTTACCGTAGAAAAAGTAGCCAACTCCATCCTAATGACCGTCAACCCGTACTCGCCTGACGGTAAGTTCGATAATCTGTATCTTTCTAACTACGCCTCACTCAACATCAAAGATGCACTATTACGCGTTGAAGGTGTGGGTAAAGTACAAGTTATCGGAGAACAAAACTACTCGATGCGTGTCTGGCTTAATCCAGAAAAAATGGCGGCGCGTGCCATCACAGCTTCACACATTGCCGACGCTATTGCAGCGCAAAACACCACGGTAGCGGCTGGAAAACTGGGAGAGAGACCGACGGCAGGAAACCAAGTGTTTCAATACACCATTCAAACCAAAGGTCGCCTTCTTGATACGACTGAATTTGACAACATTATTTTAGCGTCCAATAACGATGGCAGCTTTGTGTATCTAAAAGATGTCGCCCGAGTAGAACTTGGCGCCGAGCAATATTCTGCCATCGCGACATATGCGGGAAATGAAAGTCCAATTCTTGCCATCTATCAAGCGCCTGGTGCGAACGCCGTACAAGTTGCTGAAGATGTTCGCCAGATTATGACGGTTCTAAGTGAGCGCTTCCCTCAAGGCATGGCTTACGATGTGTCCTATGATTCCACGACATTCATCAAAGTGTCGATGGATGAAGTATTCGAAACACTCTATATTGCCGTGTTGCTTGTGGTCGCCGTAACCTTTTTGTTCTTACAAAGTTGGCGAGCCACTATTATTCCAGCCATCGCTATCCCAGTGTCGTTAATTGGCACCTTTGTCGTGATGGCCGCTATGGGCATTGATATTAATACGATTTCAATGTTTGGTTTAATCCTTGCGATCGGCGTAGTCGTCGATGCCGCCATTGTTGTGATTGAAAACGTCGAACGGCTCATGGAAGAGGAGCATCTTGATGCAAAAACTGCCACATCCAAAGCCATGAAAGAAGTCACCGCGCCACTTATTGCTTCCGCATTAGTGTTACTTGCCGTGTTTGGCCCTGTGTCTATTGCCCCCGGTATGGTGGGACAAATGTATCAGCAATTTGGCGTGACCATTTCAGTCTCGACCATTATTTCCACCATAGTGGCATTAACGCTTACGCCAGCATTGTGTGCCGTCATGCTCAAACACGAAGAAAAAAAACAACGCGGTATATTAGCGGCCTTTAACACCCTAGTCGCGAAAATTACTCGAGGATATGTCGGGTCGGTAAGCTTCCTTGGTCGCCGCCTTCTTCTTTCTGCGTGTTTCTTTATTGCCATTCTCGGGGGGATCGCCACGTTTGCCGCCTTTACGCCGAGTGATTTTATTCCCGCAGAAGACCAAGGCTCCTTCATCATTGACGTCAATCTCCCAGAAGCGGCAGCACTCGACAGAACCGACATTATTGTCGATCAACTGGTTACGGATATTTCCTCGCTCAGTGGAGTAAAACATGTCATCGCCGCTAAGGGTTACTCATTACTCAAAGGGGCCGCTTCACCAAATTCAGGGATGATGATCGTTGTGCTTGATAACTGGAGCGAGCGCAGCGAACCAGAACAAAGTGAATTTGCCTTAGTGGCCCAAGCACAGAACCTTATTGATGGTAACCAAGATATTTCTGGTATGGCATTTTCTATGCCCGCTATTCCGGGGCTGGGCAACGCGGGTGGACTCACCCTACAAGTCGAAGATCTCAACGGTCGTCCAATAGAAGAAATGGCGCCAGCACTGAATGGCTATTTACATGCTCTAAATCAATCTAAAAAAATAGCGATGGCATTCACCACATACAGTGCTAATGTTCCGCAGCTGTATCTTGATATTGATAGAGCAAAAGCACTTGCCCTTGGTGTCGACCTACAAGAGGTCAATCTAACCCTCTCGGCAATGATGGGTAACCTTTATGTCAACGACTTCACCAAATACGGCAAAAACTATCAAGTAAACCTTCTCGCAGAGCAAGAGTTTCGCAACAGTGAAAACGACTTAAGTCGACTCTACGTTCAATCAGACAGTGGGAATATGGTCGCACTTTCAACATTTGCTCGCTACAAACCGCTAGTAGGTTCAGATAATACCGCGCGATACAATCTCTATAACACTGCGCAAATATTGGCGATTCCTGCTCACGGTTATAGTTCAGGGGAAGCCATCGATGAGATGGAGAAAATTGCCGCAACGAGTCTCCCTTCAGGGTACGCTTACGAATGGACAGGGATGACTTATCAAGAGTTGGCGGCCGGGGATGCTGCACCCTATCTTTTCGCCCTTGCGTTATTGTTTACCTACTTATTTCTTGTCGCCCAATACGAAAGCTGGTTGATCCCAATGGCGATCATTCTTTGTGTTCCAACAGGGCTCATTGGCGCGCTGGGGTTTGTATTCGCTACAGGTGGCACCATAAACCTTTATACACAAGTCGGTTTGGTTCTACTCATCGGCATGGCCAGTCGCAATGCCATATTAATTGTGGAGTTTGCTAAAACACTTCGCGAAGACAACCAATTATCCATTATGGAGTCGGCTAAACAAGCCATTGCTCTGCGGATACGCGCAGTCATGATGACGGCTTTTTCATTCATTTTGGGCGTCCTCCCTTTGGTTATTGCCAGTGGCGCAGGATCGGCCAGCCGTAATGCGCTAGGCATCGCCAGTTTTGGAGGTATGCTAGCTGCAACCGTGATTGGCTGCGTCCTTGTTCCGGTGTTCTTTATCGCCTTACAAAGACTACGCGAACATGGGCGATTTAAACCTAAGTTGCCATCAACTCGCGTCCCGTGTGGGCCTGATAAAATGCCATAACCCCTGCAGAGACATCATTGTTCCCCATACCAAATGACTCATTCACCAAGCTTTGCGCTACGCAACGCTTGGTTTTTTTGTCTCGAATATCATGCTGTTGAGAAGTCTTCTATCACCTATTCATCTCTTCGATAGTTTGTAGTTTCGCGCTGCATCAGAAGCTAGGTAGAGTGAGCATACGCCAAAGGAAGGCTCTTTTACTCACCCTCTATCACGATTTTATATAGGTAAATAGAATGAAAAAATCCATCTTACTCATGACTTTAATTGCGACTGGCGCGAGTGCCTACCATCCATGTGATGGCGGCAATGAAATCACTGATGCCGTTGAAGGCGCAGTGGTTGGTGGAGTCGTAGGCGCGGTCGCAGGCAATGCCACAACTGGCGCGGCAATAGGGGCAACTGCAGGTGTCATATCAGGCGCTTATGACGAGGTTGACTGTGACAACTATATCGCAGATGAAATCGTCGCAGACTCAATCCGAGAAGACATAGAAGATGACATCATCGCCGATGCCGTATGGGACTAGATCAACCGCAGCGACGAGCGTGCTCCGGTTGCATCATTGTAAACCTTAAGTTTTAGCGCTACTTCATCTCTCGCCTTACAGACTATTTTCAAAGTGAGCCAAAAACTCACCACAACCTTTCTGAAAAATAGGTAATGCTAAGGCGATTTTTTCTTCACTCCAATTCCACCAAGCCAACGCTTCCAAACGTGAAGCGTAACTAGGGTCATCAAAACGATCTCGTAGCACTCGTGCCGGATTTCCAACCACTATCGAGTAGGCAGGAACATCCTTGGTGACTACACTACCCGCGCCAATAATGGCACCATTTCCCACCGTGACACCCGGTAGGACAATGGCACCATGACCAATCCACACATCATGGCCAATGGTGACTTTATCCTCTTCACGCCATGCAAAGACTTCATCATCCAGTGTGGCTGGGTTCTCTCCCAAACCATACTTACCAGGTCGATACGTGAAGTGGTGTAGTGTCGGACGCCACCATGGGTGATTGCTCGGGTTTACTCGCACGTTAGCCGCTATCGACGTGAACTTTCCTACCTCGGTAAACATCAGGTTGCAGTCGTTTTGAATATAACTGTAGTCGCCCAACACCACGTTATTGAGCACGCAGCGTTCCGCCACTTCAGTCCAGTAGCCTAGCTCAGTTTGATGGTATTTTACGCATGGTGAGACGCTCGGCGCTGCGGATAGTGCCGTTGATTGTGGTTGACTCATAATGTTATCTCCTGACCGTCGCTTAGTAGTTGAATGGTATGGGGCAGCGTGTGCTGGTGATGATTAAGCCAGTTGATAGTATCGTGACTTACGTGAACCAAGCCTAAATTGTCTGGCTGGCACTCCTCTACTATCTGCACGACTTGATGTATGTCGTTATGATTTTGAACAAGGCGCGTTTCTTCGCATTCTATCGGCGGGTAATTACAGTCAGTAATAATCCACTGTACATGCCGAGCCAAGAGCCATGCCTTAGTCTCGACAGGTAATCCATTGGTATCGGTCAAGTACGCCAAGCATTGTCCATTCAATTCAAACGCATAGCCTAAGCATAATTTTGAATGCGTCAGAGGTAGGGGGGTAACCGTAATGCCTTGCCACGTAAACGCTTGAAACGGCGTTGCGCGTTGGGAAAAATCCAACAACCCTGAATGCTTGTAAAGATCATCGCAACCATTCGGATCATCTGGTGAGATAACAGGAATGGGCTCGCCCATCCCCCACCGCAGATCAAACAAACTGTGCACATGATCCATATGGTAGTGTGTCACCAATATGGCGCTGATCTTCCCTGCAGGAAAGCGAATTAACAAATCAGGGGCGTTCGCGTCTAAAAGTAGAATGTGTCCGTTATGCTCAATATAGGCCGACGTTTTTTCCCGCTTTAATTGGCGGTTTGAACTTGCTAATAGGCACGCTTCACACGAACAGCCATACACTGGCATCATAGCGCTATTGCCCGTCCCCAACATCGTTAACTTCATTGCGCTGACGTGGCCAATACTGCGTCCACCTCCAACTCTGAACCGACCTCCAATTGTTGACGTTTGGCCTGAAACTGCGCCACACTGGCACACACTGACCCGCTATTATCAATCACCCAACTTTCTTCTATTCCCATATATCCTTCTATATCCGCAACGCTATACGCTTTAGCACGCTGTAAACGCTGCTCAATTTGAACAGAATTTTCTCTACCCCTTGCCGTAAGACGCTGCCTCAAAATAGACGCTTCAACCTCAATAACAACCGGAATTAACTGGCCAGAGAACACCCTTTTCGCTTGTTCTAACTGAGCCCGAGAACCATTGACCACAACAGAAAGCCCTTGCGCGAGCCAGGTCTTGATTTCCACTCCAACGCCATAACATAGACCATGAGCTTGCCAATGCAGTGCAAATAAGCCTTTGGCTTGCCGGCTTGCAAACTCCTCACGACTAAGGGAAACATGGTTTTCTCCTCCCGCATCAGCAGGTCGCGTAATATAACGATGAGCGATAACAATCTCTCGACAAAATTGCGCACGAATCGCCTCTATCAAGGTATCTTTGCCTGAACCAGATGGACCAATAACGTAATACACCTTTGCATTAAAAGATGAAGGAGGTAAGCAAACACTCACCTCTTCTTTCTCTGACATATTCTGATATGGCATGAATTAAAAGACCTTCTTCCCCTGACGCCACACTCGCGCCACCAACGGATGGCCATCAACTTGACGCGCTAAGACCAAGTCAGCACGTTTACCTTCATCAATGATGCCTCTATCATTCAAGTTAAGGGCTTGGGCAGGATTCTTCGTCGCCAACTGTACCGCTTGTGGCAATGTCAACGTGTTACGTTCATCCGCTGCAAGCGTGTAAATCGCTTCGAGGAGACTCATTGGATAATAGTCCGAAGAGAGAATGTCGAGTACACCTTGGGCAGCGAGTTCATGCGCCGCCACATTGCCCGAGTGCGAGCCACCACGAACGACATTCGGCGCCCCCATTAACACCTTAAGACCAAGTTCATGAGACTTTCTTGCCGCTTCAACTGACGTAGGGAATTCCGCGATAGCCATACCGAGTGCTTTTGACTCAAGCACGTGCTCAGTCGTTGCATCATCATGACTCGCCATCGGCGTGTTGTGCTCACGGCACTGACGGCAAATCTCATCACGATTTTGTTTCGACCAGCGTTGTGACAGATCAACCTGCATTTTTTCAAACGCGGCCATCTCACTATCACTCATGTTGTATTTACCTTGATAGTAAGTGCGGTATTTCTCAACATTGACAAATTGTCGCTGCCCAGGAGCATGGTCCATTAATGACACCAATTGAACCTCTGGCAAATCAATAAAGCGCTCAAACATCTCAACCGTTGTCTCATGAGGGACTTCACAGCGAAGATGCAAACGGTGCTCAGCTCGAGTCAATCCACGCTTTTGGCTTTCAATGACCGTATTAATGAATAAATCGAGGTTTGCTTGGCGCTTCTCCTCTCGAAAGTCACCAAGCGCCACCGCATCCAATACAGTAGTGATACCAGAGCCAATCAATTGCGTATCATGTGCACTCATCGCAGAAAATGGTGGCCAGTCGACCTTGGGCCGAGGGGTGAAGTATTTTTCTAAATTATCGGTATGGAGCTCAATGAAGCCGGGCATCAAATAACCGCCTTCTCCATCGTAAGCACCAGAAATTTGGCTAGGAGAATCCGACATACTGGCAATTTTGCCATCTCTCATTTCTAGAGAGCCCTGCACTACTTCATTTTCTAATACTAGATTTACATTGGTGATAATCATGCGTTGTTCTCCGTTACGCGCACGCGGAAATGGATGATGACGGTGACATAGATGACAAAGCGGTCTCTGATGTCGGCTGAGGCGCCCCTTTTTTAACATCATAAAGGCGATCAGCAACTTCATCTCGAGTCTGCTCATCGTGGAATATTCCCACCACAGCCGCCCCGCGAGCCTTGGCTTCTTTGATAAGATTTACCACCACTGCACTGTTTGTCGCATCCAGTGAGGCCGTCGGTTCATCCAATAGCAAAATGGGATAATCAACAATGAAGCCACGGGCAATATTGACGCGTTGTTGCTCACCGCCAGAGAACGTTGCTGGCGCAAGGTTCCAAAGATGTGCGGGGACGTTTAATCGCGTTAACAAGGATTGAGCTTTAGCCTGTGCTTGTTCACGACAACCCCCCATTTCAATCATTGGCTGCATCACCACCTCTAAAGCACTGATGCGTGGAATCACACGAAGGAACTGACTCACCCAGCCGATAGTCTGTTTACGGACATTAAGGATTTCTCTTGGTGTCGCCGTCGCTAGATTAAGCCAGCGCCCCTGATGCTCAACTTCAATATCACCACTATCGACCAAATAATTACCGTACAAGGCACGCAGTAATGTCGATTTTCCTGAACCAGAGCGACCATTTAGTACTACACACTCTCCATCGGAGACCGAGAAACAGGCATTAGAAAGAACCGGTAGCTCAGCACTCTCTTGATTATGTAAAACAAAAGTTTTGCTGACATTCGATACCTGTAATCGAACATGGGCTAATTTAACATTCATTATGAGGTTCCTTAGTTTTGCAACACAGATGAAACAAGAAGTTGAGTGTAGGGATGCTGAGGATCATCCAGCACTTGATCAGTGAGCCCGCTTTCCACCACTTCACTGCGGCGCATCACCATCAGACGATGAGCAAGTAACCTCGCCACCGCCAGATCATGTGTGACGATCACAACCGCTAGATCAAGCTCAGTGACTAGTCGACGAAGTAGATCTAATAACTTCGCTTGGACAGAAACATCCAACCCTCCAGTAGGTTCATCCATAAAGATCAGCTTAGGGTGCGTAACAAGGTTGCGAGCAATCTGCAATCTTTGCTGCATCCCTCCCGAAAAAGTGGTTGGCATGTCATCGATACGATCAAGCGGGATCTCAACATCCGTTAACCATTTGCTCGATGCTTGACGAATATTGCCATAGTGCCGCTCTCCCACCGCCATTAAACGCTCGCCAATATTTCCTCCTGCCGAAACACGTGCGCGTAGTCCATCCATTGGATGCTGATGAACAACTCCCCACTCCGTGCGAAGTAAATGACGTCGCTGGCTTTCTGCCATGGCGTATAGGTCTTCAAGTTGGGTCACCTGATCTTCACCTTTGCCTCTTACATACAAAACCGAGCCACTATCCGGCGTTTGACGCCCAGATAATGATTTCAATAACGTACTCTTACCGGACCCAGATTCACCGACAATGCCAAGTACTTCTCCTGGGTAGATATCAAATGAGACATCACTAAAGCCTTTGCCGGGTGCGTACAATTTAGTTAAATGTCGAACCGACAACAGCGGTGCTTCGGCGTCGGCAGTGTATTTATGGGCCACATTTTCATCGGTCAACGTACACTCTGACTGGTTGTTCAATGCGTTCTTCATGCCACACCTTCTTGTAGTTGTATCTTGTCATTCTTAGCCACTTGGTCGCGGCAATAATCCGTATCGGAACAAACAAACATGTGATTGCCTTTGTCATCCAATACCACTTCATCAAGGAATGTGTGCGTTGAACCACAAATGGCGCAAGGGTCATCCCACTTTTGAACCTCGAACGGGTGATCTTCAAAATCGAGGCTTCGCACCTTAGTAAAAGGCGGAATGGCATAAATACGCTTTTCACGTCCTGCACCAAATAGTTGTAGCGCAGGCATGTTGTCCATTTTGGGGTTATCAAACTTTGGAATGGGCGACGGGTCCATAATGTAGCGATCATTCACTCGAACGGGATACGCATACGCGGTAGCAATATGACCAAAACGTGCAATGTCTTCATACAGCTTTACGTGCATCACGCCATACTCTTGTAGGGCATGCATTTTCCGTGTTTCCGTTTCTCGGGGCTCAATAAATCGCAGCGGTTCAGGGATCGGCACTTGATAAACTAAAATTTGATCAGCTTGCAAGGCCACTTCTGGAATACGGTGTCTAGTTTGGATGATGGATGCTTCACGGGTGCTTTCCGTGGTCTTCGCATCCGCAACCGATTTAAAAAATTCTCGAATTGAAACCGCATTCGTGGTGTCATCGGCGCCTTGGTCAATCACTTTCAATGTGTCAACCTCACCAATGATCGCAGCGGTGATTTGTACGCCCCCCGTGCCCCAACCATAAGGCATTGGCATTTCTCGACCACCAAACGGCACTTGGTAACCTGGCACCGCAACGGCTTTTAGTAGCGCACGGCGAATCATTCGCTTCGTCTGCTCATCAAGATAGCCATAGTTATAGCCTGTCACCCCTTGAGCATGACCAACCGTTGCAGATGACATTGTCTGTATTTCGCTCATGACTGATTCTCCTGCATTAAAGCATCATGTTCTTTGTGCATCTTACGAAGCAGCTCTAGTTCCGCTTGGAAGTCGACGTAATGGGGCAATTTAAGATGAGAGACAAAACCCGCAGCCTCTACGTTGTCGGAATGAGACAAAACAAATTCTTCATCTTGTGCTGGACTTGCCACTTCTTCATCATATTCCGGCGCTTGAAGTGAGCGGTCCACCAGCGCCATCGACATCGCTTTGCGTTCGGTCGCGCCAAATGTCAGCCCATAGCCCCGAGTGAGCTTCGCTTTATCTGTTTTGCTACCAACAAAACCATTGATCATCTGACATTCTGTTAATTCAATCTCACCAATATCAACCGTAAACCCCAGCTCTTCTGGGTTAAGTGATAGCACGGTCATCCCTGTACGGATTTCACCGGCAAATGGGTGATTACGACCATAACCACGTTGCGTTGAATAACTAAGCGCTAGTAAGAACCCTTCATCGCCTCGCACTAAGTTTTGCAGTCGCGCAGAACGATCACAGGGGTAATTGACTGGTGCCATCGTAATGTCTTCTGGCACTTGTTCGTTATCACGTTCAACTTTCATCATGTCGAGATGCTCTAGGATCCCTAACACCTGCGGGCAAGGTTCACTGTCCGCGCACGGTTCAGTGTCCAACCGAGGCGCCTCTCCCTCCGCAAGCAAACTAAAATCCAATAGTCGATGCGTGTAGTCATAGGTTGGGCCTAAAATTTGACCACCAGGTAAGTCTTTATAAGTGGCTGAAATACGGCGTTCGATTCGCATATCACTAGTATTAACGGGCTCTGATACCGCGAGACGTGGCAATGTTGTACGATACGCTCGGAGCAAGAAGATGGCTTCAACCAAATCACCATTGGCCTGCTTTATAGCTAAGGCAGCAAGTTCGCGATCGTAAATACCGCCCTCGGTCATCACGCGGTCTACCGAGCCTGATAGTTGCTCACTCACCTGAGCCACACTTAACTCAGGAAGCTCCAAACAGCCACGACGCTTTTTAGCCTGAAGTTGGTGGGCGCGTTGAATCGCTTTCTCGCCGCCCTTTACTGCTACATACATGAAGACACCTCAACGTTAGTCGTGCGTGGCAAACACAGCACATCTTGCTGGTGGACTAGAATCAAATCGATACCGAGTGGAAAGTCTGTCAACTCTTGGCGTGACATCAGGAAAGTCAGAAACTCGCTTGGCACGTCACCAATATAAGCGTCACATCGCGTCTCGATACCCGGACCCGATAAAGAAATACGCTGACCAGAGGTTAATGAATCAAGTTCCACAATCACAGTCGTTGCCTGATCAGGGTACTCCTCATTGCCCTGATTAAACGCTAACCACTGACTGCTGCACGATATAAGATCCCTTTCTGCTATTACTGCAAAGTCCGCTTCATTTTGCGCAGCTACAACTGGCGCACCGCTATGAAAACGCACATTATCGAGTACCGCTTCATCGCTCTGAAGTGCTGGAGATAGCCATACAGAAGTCGCATTGTCCGCTAAGCTCAAGAGAATTTGTGCCGTTGCGGCCTGCATATCACCAAAGCCATGGCTCTTATCTAACGTGACGCGTTTCCCGGGCTCGGACATGGCTTTGAGTAGCAGCCTAAAACAGTATAGGCTGTCATGAACAGCGTCTTGAAACGCTGGTGTAATTGTTGTCATGAGTGTTACCTGTTGGGTTGATGAATTCACCAATGCGTAATGATGGTCTTTGAAAAGTGTTAATCTTCGCCACGAACCAAGGTAAAAAAGTCCACCTTCGTTGCAGCCACTTCAGCCGCCCTTAACTGCTCCTGCTCTTGCTTAATAGCAGCTAATGGCTCAATCACTTTACTGAGCAATAGAGCTTGTGATGGCTGAGTTTGTAAAAGCCCATCAAGCACTGCGGCCACTTCAGCGTGCGCTTTGTTTCGACCACGGATATAGCTGTAGCCCAGTTCACCACTGGCAAGCTTTACCACCGCTCTGGTTATTGTGGCGTCCCCCATATTGAACTGACGTCCCGTCCCCCCCATCCTGGCTCGAATCTGTGTCAATCCAATCTCAGGCTGACGAACAATCTGATATTCAGCCTCCAGCTGTAATGCTTTCCAATGATGCTGTAAGTCATCAAATCGACTTTGTGCTAATACTGACATCCACTTTGATCTTTCGGTCACCGCAGTCATTTAATGCTCCATTACTATTTCTGTGGCGTCGGCACGGCAATTGGAGCTTGAAAACTCCGCAATAATGCTCGTACCTTTTATGACGTTTTTCGTTTTAATTTTTAAGATTGGCGTGCTTGCTGGTATCTGCAGTAAGCGGCAATCTTCATTGGTTGGTGCTCTTGCACCTACATTGGTTTCTTTGCGCTCTAATTCGACCGCAAAACCGCGTTTGATAAACTGATGGAGCGATCCACTTTTGAAATTCTTCAAAATCGGCCACCAATCTGCATTTGATAAGTAATGATCAATGATGGTTCGTGGCATATCCGCGGTTTTACGTAATGTGCGTATATGGATAATGCGCTGCCCTTCTTCAATATTGAGGTTGGTAGCAACCGTTAATGGGGCTGACATCACTCGAGAAGATAGGACTTCGCAACGAGGCTGTGCGCCTTGTTCAATGAAATTCTTGGTGAAGTAGGCGGAAGAATGAATGTGATACTGACTTGGCTGGCGAACAACCATACTGCCCTTTCCTTGATGACGCTGAACCATGCCGATATTCACTAATTCATCAACCGCACGGCGTAAGGTGTGGCGATTAACGGCAAACCTTTGCGCTAACTGCGATTCGGCTGGAAGGTAATCACCGGGCTGAAAGGACGCTCTCACTTCCTGCTCTAGCACCGAGGCAATATCCAAATAAACGGGCATCATTTTCCTTGTTACTTATCTAGATAAGTTTCAGTACATAGGCCCCTACGTGGCCTAAACGAATGTCATATGAATGCACTAAGCAACCACATCCTCCCTATCGGGTTAGGTATACTCTGACGGCAAAACATGAACATTACGTGTCGTTTATATGTCTGATTCGTAACAAAAGAAGGGCGGCAACAACTTGTATAGACAAGCTTAACCATCTGATATTTTTAATTAATTTTGTATTGGTTAGTCGGTTTACTACAGCTTATCTAGTATGAAAGTTCACAATAGTTTGATGTTATTTCGCTCAGTAAGATGAGATCACTCTCTAGGTGCATACACGCTCACATCCATATATACTTTGCGACAACTTTTCTAACCTTAAAGATAATATGAATTATTTGACGACCTTTCTTAAAGGAATGGCTATGGGCGCAGCTGATGTTGTCCCTGGCGTTTCGGGCGGTACTGTGGCCTTTATTACCGGTATTTATGACATGCTGCTAGAAAGCATTCGACGTGTGAACCCAAGCCTATTTGGCATCTGGCGACGCGACGGATTTAAAGCAGCGTTCAATCACATCAATGGTTTCTTTTTGATCGCGTTATTTGGCGGGATTCTCACGTCGATTCTTACACTTGCAAAGTTCATCTCTTGGGCATTAGAAACCCACCCAATTCCAGTTTGGTCATTCTTTTTTGGTTTAATTCTGGTTTCGGTTTACCACATGCTCAAGCAAGTTGAACAAAGAACATTCTCACGTTTCGTTTGTTTACTGCTTGGTGTCGCCTTTGCGTATTGCATTACGGTGTTGCAACCATCTCAAATGGATCCGACTAACATCAATATCTTCTTTGCGGGTGCGATTGCTATCTGTGCCATGATCCTACCTGGCATCTCTGGCAGCTTTATTCTATTGCTGCTTGGCATGTACACACCCGTACTTGCGGCAGTTAAAGGGCTACAGATTGACGTAATGGCAATCTTCGCAACCGGGTGTTTGATTGGCCTACTAAGCTTCTCTCACGTCCTTTCTTGGTTACTCAAACGCTTCCGTGATTTCGCCTTGGTTTTCCTAACTGGCTTAATGTTGGGTACGCTACCAAAGCTTTGGCCGTGGAAAGAAACCATTTCTTGGAGAACCAATTCTTCCGGTGAACAGGTTCCACTTATCCAAGAGAATCTATCGCCATTTAACTTTGAGTCTGTCTCTGGCCACCCCTCTCAACTGGCTATTGCCGTTGTCATGATGTTTGTTGGTATTGCCTTAGTCTTAGGGCTGGAAAAAATAGCTGAGCATGGTGAGAAATAATCGAGCTAGGCTCTAAATACACCAAAGCCCCGACAATATTCATGTCGGGGCTTTTTTTTGCTTGCTCGTTTAAACGTTCAGCACTCGATGATTTACTGAGACAACATCAAGGGCTAGAACACAAAGTTAACCATTACAGTGTAGAGATTTGCGTCGGTATCCTTTCCGGGAGAAGAGACAAATGGACCACTTTGGCTGCCAAAACTCTCAAATTTCTGCCACTCTGCATTCACTGACACGTTATACAGCACATCGTAACGCAACCCTAATGTCCAGCTATCACCACTCTTGCCTTCAAACGGGTTGGTGTCTGAACTTTTACGATGAGTTTGCCCATAGACAACATAAGGGGTAAATTTCTGAATCCGATACGCGGCACTGCTGTACCATGATGAGCCAAAGTCATTTTGCTGCCCTTCAGCCGTCAGTTTCAAACTACCAAAGTCATACTCCCCGCCGAGAGAGTATAATTTTATGCTCTCATCTTTCTGAGTTGGTAAAGTGAAACCTGAGAGCGTGACCGTTTGATCAAAAGTAGAATCAAGATAAGCAAAGTTAATCCGATAATTCTCTCCCGTTAGAACGGCATTCGCCCCCCACATATTCTTAGTTTCAAACTCCATCGACATCGCTTGATTCAAATCCACATCATTGTTGTCTTTAAAACCAACGAATGGCGAGAGCGATAATTGCATTTCATCCGATATATCAACATTCCAAATAACGCTAGCACCGTTATAAGCGGTGATACCAAGAATACTGTTGTATACCTCTTCTGGAGGCCTAGCCGTTGTATAGGCGTGGCCTACGTAATAGTATTCGGATGCTAAGAACAAGGGTAAACGCAACCGCCCACCACGAAATTCGAAATCTCCCACTGAATACCCTAGGTATGCCCACTCTAACTGTGGCTCACTCCAGTGGTCTTGCGGACGCTTAACCACTTGCACAGAGGCTTTAAATGCTTCGCGATAATAATCTAGCTGTACACCAAACGTCGTGTCGCAGTCATAGCAATTTTCATCATTGATATTTCGATTCACCATTAACGGTGTTGCATTGTCAGATTTCGCCCAAGAGGTTGAGCCAAATCCGCTAATAGAAAAGTTATCTGAAAGGTCGATAGCAGCAAGAGAAGGTGCACTCATGGCAGAAATGGCTAAGACGAGCAATTTGTTATTCATGGTTATTTCTCCCCGCTGACAACGTATAGAATTTTAGCATCTTGAGGTAAGGCATCTAATGGCGCATACCCAATTCTATTCGGCTTCTCTTTCAACCAATGAATAAGTGCAGTAACCGAAGCGTCTCCAATTTCCTTTGGCGGTCTTGCTTTGCCAGAAAAAGACAAGCTTGCCCAATAAGCATTCATTTGTGCGATATCTTTACCTAATAGGTATTCATAAAATTCAGAACGCTCAGAAGAGTTCTCTGGCCAATCCGAGATTTCTATACGTTTTCCCTGCAGAGATTTAGCCTTACCGCGGTAAACCATTCTCGCTTTACTGCGAGATAATTCTTCAAAATTTGTATTTAGTGTAAACACCGCATATTCATTAGCAGCAAATGCACGGCTGTCCGAAGATAAGCCAATTAGTACAGCCAAGCCCACTACTGCTAAACAGCTGATTAAACACTGTTTAACCATTTTCACAATGTTGTCGGTTTGTTCCATTTCATTACACTCTCACGGATTCCTATCCTAGACTACTCATAGATTAGTTCATTAGTTTATGTGTTCAAGGTTATTATCAAGGATCGGTGAAATGGATTTGTTAAATAAGATGTCGATCAAAGCTCGTATCATTTTACTCGCTGTCTTACCCCTTTTTGTCATCGTTTGTATTTCCGTTTGGGAGACATCAAAAACTAATGTTCAACTGCAACAAATGGCGCGACTTAGCGATAAGGTCGCGTTTCTTGGGGCACTTTCTACCGTGCTACATGACGTACATTATTTAAGGCTCAACTCATTACATAATCGATTTTCAGAATCTCATCACCACCTTTCTGTTGATGAAAACAATGACAAAAAAGTTCAAGAATTCACGACCAGCATTCAAACTATGCGCCATGAAATCGATAAAATTTACGCCACCTCTACCCCAACCAATATAACTAATGCATTGGATGAGATTTTAGCCTCATCCAATGCGCTGGCTTTAGTTGCAAGTTCTGAAGAATTGCAGGAGTGGAGTGCTTGGAATATCGAACAACTAAAGGGCATAACCAGTAAGATCGAAGGCATCTCGGTCGATACTAGTTCAAGTGCGCTGGAGTCACATTTAAATGCCCTGTTCCTGCTCAATTGGATAAAAATGTGGGCGACGGAAGAGAATTGGCTTATTCATTTCGATTTACACGGCGACCATGATGTCAACTTTTACGACCGACACGAGCAACGTCATACCTTAAATACACTGTTTGAGAGGCAGCAATATCTCATAGACCGCTTCATTTCCATCAATGCTGACCCACTACAAATCAATTTGCTGTTAAAAACGTTCGCCGATAACTCTTTTATCGATAGTATTAATTTTAGAGATCGTGTTATGAACTCTGAATTTGACACCCTATCAGAAAACGACAAAGGGCTGGGGGCACGGACTCTTGACCAAAGACTAGTATTGATTAACCAAGTCACCAATCAGATTAATGAGCAATTATCTAACGAAATGGTTAAACGTCTAAGTAACCTAAAACAGCGACTTTGGATTGGCTTAGCAATCACTTTGATACTGATTGTTACGCTGTTCATCCTCAGCATCAATATTACTCGGCGCATCATTTTCTTTTTGAACAGCACACTCGACACATTTGAGCAGCTCGAGAGCTCTAGTAGCCCTCATATCACCGCCTCTACCACCGGTCACGATGAGTTTAGCCATTTTGGTCACAAGATGAATACTCTCATTAGAGAACGCCAAGAAAATGAACAGCGGATGATTGCGGCCAAAGAAGAAGCCGAGCGAGCAAACGTAGCAAAAAGCTCTTTTCTCGCCAATATGTCCCATGAGATTCGAACCCCACTTAACGGTATAATTGGCATGTCTGGTATCTTGTCTGATTCTAATCTCAATCCAATTCAGCGAGACTACCTCAATACCATTGAAACCTCTTCTCAAACGCTGCTTATTCTGATTAATGACATTCTGGATATCTCAAAAATTGAATCTGGAAATTTGCTGATCTCCTTGCACCGTTCAAACCTCCGCGAGATCGCTTATGACACGCTTGCAATCGTACTTGCTAAAGCCAATGAGAAAGATCTTGATCTTCATATAGAATTTTCAGCTAACTTCCCTCACATGCTGTTAATTGATGATCATCGACTGCGCCAAATTTTCATGAATCTTATGTCAAATGCTGTCAAATTTACGCAGACTGGTTTTGTAAAAATGACCATTAACGTTACACCTATTGAAAATGAAACGTGCCGATTAATGATAGCGGTGAGTGATTCCGGTATCGGAATTGACAAAGACAAGCAAGACGCCATTTTTAAGCCTTTTACCCAAGAAGATAGTACCGTCACTCGGCAATTTGGCGGTACGGGTTTAGGACTCGCGATTTCGTCTCAGCTTGTCGAACTCATGGGTGGTAAAATAGAGATAGAGTCAGAAAAAAATCAAGGCAGTACGTTTCATTTTGAGATTGATTCAGCCGTTGTACAACAAGTACCTCCGGCTCAAAACAAGCTACTTGTCCAACAGTTTTGTATTATTAGCAATCAGCAAAATCTGCTGGAGCAATTGACTCTAGAGATGGCACACTTTTCCTTACCAGTTACGCTTCAGTTCACGTCGATTGAACACATGCCGCCTCAAGATCTTGATGGGGCGACCATTATCTACTGTCTATCGAGTGATAGAGATGCCATTGACGATCTCCAGCAAATGGCGATCACCTATCCTGATAGCCCGTTAATTCTTGTGCAGCGTCAATCGGCACCAAAATCAGAATACGAAGCACTGCTATCTGGTCTTATTACTTTCCCATTACTAGGTACACGACTAATAGATACCCTAGTAAATGCTCACACTCAACATGATGCTTTAAGACTGAAACAGCAAGAAACGAGTACAAATCAATCCCACAATGCATTTCAAGTTGATCCTGTCGCTTCCTTACCCAAGGAGCCCGTTCACCTGCCACTTTTTCAAACTGAAGAGACCTCAGTATCACTGCCTATTTTGCTAGTTGAAGATAACCAAGTGAATCAAAAAGTCGCCTCATTATTGTTGAAGAAATCTGGGTATGAGGTCGATGTAGCGAATAATGGTCAAGAGGCTTTAGACTACCTTTGCGATCAAACTAACCAGTATCACACCGTATTGATGGATTGTATGATGCCGATTAAAGATGGCTTTACCGCTTCTGCTGAATTTAGAGCCTATGAACGCCAATACAATATACCTAGAACGCCCATCATCGCCCTGACTGCAAGTGTGCTCGATGAAGACATACGTCGCTGCAGCGAAAGTGGCATGGATGACTATGTTTCCAAACCATTTAATAAATCAGTATTGCTTGAAAAGATTAAAAATATTCGTCAATCCGCCAGTCTTGCATCGCAAGGCTCACTCGAATCTTAACCTAACGGCAAGAAGTTACTGTTTATCGTCGTCATTTTTTCTTAAAATCCCTGCCAACTATCCTAATCGTCTACTTAAGCGAAAATTATGAATAAAAGTATGATTACCAACCTCGTCGCATTGGGGTTACTTGGTGCAGGCTACCAACTCGACAACTCAATTCTTCTCTATGCTGGCCTGTTTGCTTTTTCTGGCGCAGTAACCAACTGGTTAGCGATTCATATGCTATTTGAAAAAATACCGGGTATTTATGGTTCTGGTGTTATCCCGGCACGCTTTGAAGATTTTAAAGTCGCGATCAAAAACCTCATGATGGACCAGTTCTTTACAGACAGTAACATTGATAAATTTCTTAAACAGGAAGTGGGAACGGGGCTCTCTCTTGATTTAGAACCCGTTATCGAAAAAGTGGATTTCAACCCAACGTTCGATTCTCTTGTTGACGTCATTGAGCAGTCACAATTCGGAGGTATGTTGGCTATGTTTGGCGGTACGGAGGCTCTACAACCGTTAAAAGCGCCGTTTGTCGAAAAAATGAAAGCAGCAATGGCAGATATCGCTCAAAGTGACTCAGTCAAACAAGCACTTGTTGAACAATTTGAATCACCTTCAATGATGGACGAAGTGAAAGACAATATTGATTCCATCATTGAACAGAGACTCAATGAGCTAACCCCACAAATCGTCAAAGAGATCGTACAAAACCTAATTAAGCAACATCTAGGCTGGTTGGTAGTTTGGGGAGGAATATTTGGTGGCGTTATCGGTATTATTTCGTCTCTAGTGATGTAACTAGAACCGCTAATTCACTAACGATATTTGCGTATTCTATATAGTCGGCAATAAAAAAAGCCAATCACAACAAATCGTGATTGGCTCATAATACTGTGAACAATAGTCATTCACTAACAACGTCAGTTGGCTAGGTGACCCTCGGCTTAAGAGAGTCGCTTTCATTCTATGCGCATAACGTGACCTATCGCAAGAGTATCAGCACATTTATTCCGGTTATATATTAAACTATTCGAACTGTGTCACATTCCTCTAACTACCGAAAAATCATATAATTACGTCGAATTGACAGCCAGTAACTTTCTCCCCTAGCACGCCGATTCAATTAATACTAAAGAGGTATTCCTCTCCATTTTAATATCAGAAAACTCCGACAGTTATTCTTACGATAATTATTACTTTCCTACATTTTGCCCATTTCCCAGACACTATAATAATCTCGTTCTATCCGGCTATTATTACTGGAGAGTGACAGTAAGTGTCGGAAAATATACAAGAAGATTCGCAGACCGACTTCTTTATTTAAAACAAATATCAGCCCATCGCGCTAGACCAGCCGTTACTGAACCAAAATAGTTTCCAGCAACTAAGGGGGTATTCGGCAAAACCTCGTTTACAGCCTGACGCAATACCGAGGATCGCGCGGAACCACCAGTCATAAACACAACGTCAGGCTGTATTCCCGCCTGTTTCACCGCTTCTTCCACCAACGCCTTTATTTTTTGCTTCGGGTTATCAATCGCACTCTCCATCTCATCTCGAGTAATATCAATATCTACCTGTTCAGAAATGAGCTGAATGAAAGCGCGATACTGATCTGCTTCTCCAAGTGCAATCTTAGCCTTTTCTGCTTCTCTAATGACTGCATATCCAAGAGTATCTTGATGCAGCTTCACCAGGCGAGCCACTTTGTCTGACTCTTTTGCTTCTTTCAACAGCATTTTTAGTTCTTTCATGTTTTCCTGGGCATAGAACTTTCTTTGCGCTTGAACATCGTTAATAGCGATTGGGTTCCAGAACTGAGTAACGGGTATATCAAGCCCTGAATGGCGCTTCGTCCCCATACCAAAAGCACTCATCAAGCGGCGAAAGGCGATATAGATATCTAAGTCATTACCACCGACTCGCTGGCCTGTATGAGCGATAAGAGAACCCGTTCTATCTAATTTCCCTGCCCAACTCGGCCCCATTTTAATAAATGAGCAATCCGTTGTTCCACCGCCGATATCAACCACTAAAACATTCTTGTCTTCAGACAGTGTCGACTCATAATCCAATCCAGCCGCTACCGGCTCAAGCTGAAACGCAACATCCTTAAAGCCAGCTCGATTAGCCGCGCGCAATAATATCGCTTCGGCTTGGTCATTGGATGCATCTCCACCACGCCCCAAGAAGTTCACTGGGCGACCAATAACCGTTTGTGTGAGGTCTTGCTGAAGGCTTGCTTCTGCACGATGCTTTACATTAGCCATCATTGCGCAAACCAAGTCTTCAAAAAATGACAGCTGCATATCGCGCAATCCAATGGTTCCTAAGAAAGACTTCGGCGATTTAATGTAATAGACATCTTTGGGATCCTCTAAATAAAGATCCAGTGCTTGCTGCCCAAATAAAACATCTGAAGGGATAACTTCGATTCCTTCGTCTCGATTCATTTGAATAGCACGACGCAGCACAGCATCTCCAACCTCATTTGCAGGGCGTATATTTAAGCAACGAAACAAATACTCTGATACCGTTTCGGCTGTAGGGGCACAGAGGGTCGATGAGATATAACAGTCATCTCCAACTAAAGGTATTTGCTGTACTGAACCATTGATAATATGGGCAACGGAGCAGTTTGCCGTTCCATAGTCAAAACCGATAGCCATAAATATATACCTCTAAATTATAAAATGGGAAACACTACACGCGTGGCTTTTAACGTAATGCAAGGGGAGATTTTGAAGGTAAAAATCAGCGAGCAAGGATACCAACCTCTATGTGAACTTCAACACAATAGGGCGAGATTAATATTTCTTTATGTGGACTGTTTTTATAAACGTTAGGAGCATACCCGATAGTGAGTCGCCTCATACGGATAGCTCAACACTCAATGCCGTTGTCATAGATGAAGGGCTGAGTCATCGCATGTTTACAGTGTAAACTCATGATTAGCCGCTCGTATTATAAATTTACACGATTGAACGACAGATAAGTAATCAGTCAAATACCGCTATGCTTTGTCGACTGATAGCAACGAGTTGCCCAACATGATTCCACACATTAGCCTCTGCATGAGCATACCCCTGCGCAGCTTGGCGAGTATGGGACTGATAAGCAAACCAATCTTCAACGCCAACGGATTGATGAGGATGAATAAATTCGAGGTTCCACATCATGGTGCTGGCTGGAGCAGGCTGCGCCATCATCTGCAACACACCTGGCGGCCACGCATCAACCAAGCAGATCAAATGGGCATCGGTTATTTCTTGCGGTGCATGCTTAAAGCGCATCCATCCATAGGAATGTGAGTCCTTACTTGCCGTAAATGGTAGATGACCCCGAGCCAATGCTAAATCTATATGTGCGGTATAGTTAGGAGCACCTTTTGCAACATCGGGAAAGAGCGATAATTCACTGGGTTCCGGCATTATATGGTTGTCTGAATTCTTAACTGTAATCAGAGAGTCACGATCAACGCCAAAACATGCCTGTTGAAAGACCACCACTTGGTCATTTTGAATCAGCCTTGCGCAAATCTGCGAGACATTTTTTCCCTCGCGTAGTACTTCGAATTGAAAGTGAAATGGTACATCAACTAACAAAGGACCAACGAAATTGGTGTTGAGCGACCGAAGGGCGCGATCTATTTTTAACTTTGATCGCATGGCGGCGTATAAGATCGCGGCTGAAGCGCCACCAAATACGGTTCTTCCCTGCCCCCAAGAAGTGGGGATCGTCATTGATCCATCATTTAAGGAACACTGAGCCGCGTGTTTTAATAATTCGTCAAAATGCATACTGCCACCAAATGTTAATGCTTTGTTATTTGTGACAGTAACTGGTCTGATTAGGTAGTTCAAATACTATCTTGCTGATATGGCAGCTGCGTCAAAATTTACGTTCAATCATCTATAATTGATATTAGATAGAGTCAATACGAAATGAAGGCACAGCGCCAATCATAAATAGCCGATCTACTAACGCTTACGGGGTGGCAACATGTCTGTCATCGTGCCTTCAACAAGTTCTGCGGCAAATGCGAACGTTTCCGATAAGGTTGGATGCGCATGGACCGCATGAGCGATATCCTTCGCTCGACCACCTAACGTCATTGCGATTACTGCTTCATGGATTAACTCACCTGCATTCTCTCCACAAATGCTCGCACCAAGCAATGCGCCAGTCTTCTTATCAAACAGCGCTTTCGTCATGCCGTTAGCGGCACCTACGCTTTGTGCTCGACCGCTCACTAACCAAGGTACTTTACCAATATCGTATTCTACCTCTTGCTCTTTCGCTTCTTTTTCTGTCAAACCAACCCACGCCACTTCAGGGGACGTGTAAGCGACCGAAGGAATTAACGCTGGCTTGGCTGCCATTTTGATTCCAGCGATAGCTTCAGCGGCAACTTTGCCTTCATGTGTGGCTTTATGCGCTAACATTGGGCCCGCCACAATATCGCCGATCGCATAGATCCCTGGTTGTAACGTTTGCATTGTGTCATCGACTGGAATTCGCTGGTCTTCATGCAAGGAGATCTCCAGCACATCTAGATTAATTGCCATAGTGTTAGGACGTCGCCCAACCGCTACCAGCACTGCATCAAACATCTGAGGTTCTAGAGCCTTTTTCCCCTCCATAGTGACAACGACACCGTCATCCTCAACGACCATATCAACGACTTTGGTGCGCGTGAGTATGTCATAACGTTTTTTAATATTTTTCTGCAATGGCTGAATCACATCTTTGTCTGCTGCAGGTATTATTTGCTCCTCGGCTTCCACGATGGTGATTTTAGAACCTAGGGACGCATAGACTTGCGCCATTTCCAAACCAATAATTCCGCCACCAATAATCAATAAACGTTTTGGTATCGATGTTAAATCAAGGGCATCTGTCGAGTCCCATATTCGTTGATGCTTTGGCATACCGGGTATTTCAACAGGTTTAGAACCTGTGGCAATAATGGCATGGTCGTAGGTCACTACACTCGTGTCGCTTTCTCCCGTCACTTGCATTGAGTGTTTAGTTTTAAACACACCAATCCCTTTAACTCTTTGTATTCCTCTCGCTTTTGCTAATTTTGCTATCCCGCTCGTCAACGCTTCAACGGTTGCGGCCTTGTGTGCTCGCATTGCGTCAATATCTACCTGTATCTCTCCAAATGACACCCCCATGGACTGGGCATGCTGCGCCTCTGTCAACATGGACGTGGCATGAAGAAGCGTTTTAGAGGGAATGCATCCTTCATTAACGCAAACTCCCCCTAAGGTTTCGCTACTCTCAATGAGGCACACCGAAAGCCCTAAGTCCGCCGCTCGAAAAGCCGCGGTATAACCACCAGGGCCTCCCCCCAAAACCGCCACATCCACATGAATAGATTCTGACATCAACTTTCTCCTACCAATACGTTGTAATGACCACGAACTAATTTGTGTCTACTTTCAGCAGTATAAACACTCTAAATGTCTGAGTAGTGTCAATTTTTCCCGTATAGTGACTTCAGATTGGTTCAATATTTTATTTCGACTATTCACCTGATAATATCTTCGCCACTTTGTATTAATTAGACGAGTTCCGTTGTGCCTACACGCTTTAAAACCTCCTTTGTTTCCTTGGCTGTCTCGTCAATTGCGGCATTATCATTAACGGCATGCTCTTCACATCAAATGAATCAGCTTGGTCTGCGATCTTCATCTGTTAATACCTACCCTAATAACATGGACACAATCGAGCTTTGCGAAGTCGCTAACGGTTATCGAGCGACGAACCAAACCGCCGTCTCTGTCGACTCTGAAGTATGGCGTAGGCAACTCTCCAATGAGCAGTGCGAAAGCATCGTTAAAGAACTGTATATGAGCCGCTTTATACGTTCCCTTTCAAACACCACAGTTACACCGGGTAAAGAATCCAATACTCCACATCCAACGCCGTTGCCAGCCGAGCCGGTGAAGCCCAAATAATGGCGCACCCTTCACGCTGCAGGCCCCTATCCACATAACAGCTGTCTGCATACACAAAAATAGACGTCAATTCATCTGATCCGTTTCTTTCGTCCACTCTCACCACGTATACTAGTTATTGACAGTCACAACTATGGAAAGGAAGCGATAATGGAATTATCGGTAGGTCAAGTCGCGAAGCGTGCAGATATTGCCGTTTCTGCGATTCATTTTTATGAACAAAAAGGGCTAATAGCCTGCCACAGAAATGCAGGGAACCAACGCCGTTATGATGGATCAGTATTAAGGCGTATTGCCGTCATTAAAACCGGTCAACAGCTGGGAATGACATTGGAAGAAATAAAACAGGCAATGAGTTCGCTTCCCATCCATCGCGCTCCCACCCAAAATGAGTGGCAGAATATGGCGATGGAGTGGCAACAAAGCTTAGATGCAAAAATTTCATTAATGTCTAGATTGAGAGATGAATTGGGAGAGTGCATCGGGTGTGGCTGCTTGTCGTTGACTAAATGTAAGTTACGTAACCCTGAAGACGAGCTCGCGAGTCAGGGTGCAGGCCCCGTCCTTTGGACGAAATCTAAAACCTCAAACTAGACCGCTAAATCCTCTTCTTTCAGCTTTGGTACAAAATGCATGACATTGTTTTTTAGATGAAAAATGGCCGGTCCGTGAGTATTTTTCGTTGTCACCTTTTCGCCGCCGATGGCAACGGTGACACGAGTATGAGTTTGCACTAACGACTCTGCGGTATTAATTTCTAACTTTGCAAACAACTCTTCTTCGAGCGCCGCCTTTTTAGCGTTTAGACTATCAATCGCATCAGTATTGGTGCTATTTAAATCGGCAAGCTCTTGATTCTGCTCTTCTGTGCGCGTGGATTTTGGGATTTTCTTTAATTCGATTTCTCGACGAATCGCCGCCATCTTAGCTTCTTGTAGCGCGGTATATTCATCTTGTAACGATTCAATTTTTTCAACATACACCTTGTGATTAGAGAAGGCTTCAATATATGTTGCCGTGTCACCTTCAACACCGAGGTGATTGCAAACCACCTTCCCACCCACTAGTGCCTGCCCGCCACTCAACGTGCCCTGCTTTTTATTGTTGCCTTGCACCAACAAATCACCAACGCAACGTAAGTCATTATTGAGACTATGAACAGCCAATTTTATATCACCTTTTGCGGTCAACTCAGAAAACTGTGCATAATTAGCCACAATGTCGCCTCCTGATTGGATGACACACGTTTTATCATCACCATCATCGACGTTGTGGCCAATGATACCTTTTGAAACAATAACATCACCTTTTGCTTCAAGCTTTGCTGATTCAACAAAACCACCAACAGTAATCGAGCCCGAGGCCACAATTTCCATTTGCGCCTCAACATTGCCTGAGATAACCACACTACCTTCAAAGCGAATATGACCAGTGGAAATATCTACCTTTGATAGACAAAGTGCTTCATCAACATCAACGCCATTCGCCTTGAGAATCGGCATCCCGGAAATAGTAGAGATGAGTATGTTGGGATCTTCTTTTGAAATAGCAGTACCTTTACCCACCTTCAGCAAGGTATCTTTGACTGTTCTAGGAGGAATGATACTACCCGTTACGGTATAGCCATTTTGTCCAGATATGGCAGGAATACGCCTCATCAGCTTTTCCCCCTCTCCCACTGTCACCATTTCACCAAGATCGCGCATATCAACCTTATCAGATTCGCCTAGGCGTTGAGGCTTCAATACACGAGATTTAGGATCGAGAATAAGTGGGGTGAACTGACTGTCTTTACCTTCAACAGGTCGCTTGCCAACAGCGACGGGTTGAACGTAGGTTTTACCGGCCTCTAATTGGCGGCTAAGCAATAAGACTTTCTTTAGCGCTAGTTTATTAATTCCCTTTAGCACTTTTGCATCAGCAAGCGTTTTTATGACTTCCGCTCCGGTCAGCGGTTCACCACCATAGGCGCCTTCTACTGTCATACTCGCCAACATATCTTGCTCACTTAACGTGACAGATACCGAAGCATCTTTTATATAGGCAAGTTTGACGCCATGAAAAGCCTCTCGTTTTGCTTGTTGTGCAAAGGCAATAAATTGATTAACTGATGCTTCATCAATATAGAGCGACTTTACGTCGAGTTCGGACAACGCATTTTCAAGTAGAAGCTTTTCCAAACTCAGCCCCTGTTCGTATTCTTGCGGCAATACAGCCACGACCTCTTGTTTGTTACTAGACAATTGGAGAACACTTTTCCACATGACAGGTATAACTTCCTTATTAACCGCCTACGCTTTTCAAACAAAGTGTGATCGCGCTTCAACGAATATAGTTTTATCTTAGTTCAGTCTCAATCTTGAGACTATAAAAACTTCCTAAAACTCGATCTGCGGTCACGTTGTGTCAGTTGATTTTTACAAGCCGTCGTTTAGTTAAATCAAGGTCTATAATCAATACATTGAACTGGAATTCTAAGGACGGTTATAATTTACAGTGTAAAACTGGATGACGCAGACCAATTTACACTGTAAACATCATAGTTCTGTTTTACAGTGTAAATTGTAGCGATAATCAGAATCTAGGATTTACACTGTAAACATTGAATATAGTGCTGAATATCTTTCCTTAACTCGGCTTCGGCTTGCTTTCTACCCGCGTAGTTAAGATGCAAACAACACTCTTTCCATGTCCAGTGTAATAGCCCGACACCAATTAACAGCAAGCTATCCACCTGAATGTGACGACTAGCCAAGGTACGCAAAAATTCTGGTAAAGCCCAGCGACAAGTTTCAAGAGCGTTCCCCCCTCTTGCGTAAAAGTCTAGCAACTTTGGTACAGACGCCTCTGAATGTGACTGACAACTTTCACTAAACAGCGCCCATGCTAACTTCGGTTCAAGTTCTCGATTCGCGCCCACCAGTTGAGATGGCATCATCATTCTAAAAGTATCACGAGCCTGCTTTACCCACACATCAGAAACAGGAAGCATTGGGCGCACCAACCCAATGCTGTATGTGCCGCTAGATTGGTCTTTGGAGGCGCCAAGTCTCACGGGCAAATAATCACTGTCTAGCCAGAAATCCAATAAAGGAAGTGTTAGCCCAAACGATGTTGCAAGATAATCTACAGGTCTGGGGATATTATTTGCGTAACGAGATAACAGTTCTCGACCAATACCTTTAGAGTGAAGCATTGGGTGAACAGCGATTCGCATGATGCGTGCACATCGTTGTGTCCCAGGTTCGGAAAGCCCTAAATGGTTACTCAAATCACACGGTATCAAATGTCCTTTGGGGCGTGACAGCCCAAGCATGATCGAATCTACGGTTTCAATTGATAGTGCGCCTTCGTAATGAACAAGCATACTCGCGACAACGCGCTGATCAATCGTGATGATATGCAGCTCAACATTATCGTCCTGAAGAAGTAACATGAGATCGTTAGGCGACGTTTGATAATGAGCGTTAACCAATAATGCAAATGCCTGTGGTAATAAAGGGCTTTGCCTTAATTGGCCTTTACTCGTAAACGTAGTCATCGATAAGCTCGAATGTTCGAGCTGCTTGTCGAGTAACGCTGAATCTACGTCGGCTAGCTCACAGTCAAGCATAAATGTGGACGCACACCACGCCTCTAAAGGGTCGTTCATTGCCCATCGTATCGGTTGATCCATTTGGTAAACCTGAGTTCCAGGTCTAGCATCCAAAAGCCAAGGCACAAATTTAAGGCTAAAACCTCTTCCACAACCTTCATAGCCATGAATCGTGGTCGTCAGTACGACACGATGATAGTTTCCAATAATCGATTTGAGCATAGACACAGGTATTGCTGCGGCTTCATCAACAAAAAGTAAATCACACTTCGGTCGCTTTTCTAGTAATTCATCTGGCGCAACAAACATAAGTGAAGAACCTTGATGCCAGTGCGATACGCCAGCATGTTCAAAAATAGGTACAACTGCTTGTTTGCTTGGTGCGACAACGATAATTGTCAGCGGTGCTTTTTCCAAAAGTCGTTTGGCCGCCAATCCCAACGCGCTGCTTTTCCCGCGACCACGGTTAGCCGTTAGAACCAATGGTCTTTTTCTATGTCCTCTTAACACTTTTTCTATAAGCGTTATGGCATGGCATTGCTGCTCATAACACACTTCACCTTCGGTAATACTTAACGCCTGCGTGTTGCTTAGCCACTGGTTAGTATTACAAACACTCTCCTGCCCTTCAGGCAAGATAGGAAGACATGAAAGATAGGACTGAAGCCAAGGGTCGAGCCCTGAGATAGTACGACAAACTAAAATTAAACACCCACCACCCACTAAGCTGCCAACGGCGGCGTTAAAGCTGTTTGCATCGAACCCATCATCCAATGAGACGACAATGGAGCGACTTTCGACACCTAGAAGCTGGCGGCCTTGTTTGGAGGAATAATAGTGAGTACCAAAGAAAGCGTCGCCACCTAATTGGCAAACCGGCAAGTTCTCGGCATCGACCATAAATTCAGAAATAAAGGATTGAACCCAGTCCGAGTTTCCCTCGAGTAGGAATACGCCACGAGTAAAATGTTTTTTTGCGGCATAAAGGATAGGCTTGATGGATTGATATTGCTTAGAGGTTATATGTGACATAGCGTTGTACAGTAAAAAAGGCTACGTCTATATTAGCATAAAAAAATACCCCGCTTCTGCGGGGTATCTGTTATTGAATTTTGGATTTAATGAACGCCAATATCTCGTCCATTGTTTGGTCATCAACCTTCTTCAAATTAAGCGCTAGGTTAGGTCCTTTGCGGGTATAACTCGCTCGCCCTTTAACTAACTCTGTCTTGGTCACTTTGGTGCGCTTTGGTGGCACAAGCTCGTGCATCCAAGTCTCTAGGGTTTCTGACACTTCTTTAGTGATTCGGGCAACACCATGAGCGCTGCTTTGCTGCCAGATAAAACCATCCGTTTCGCCACAACGAGCAATCAGTTTAAACTGGTTATCATCGCCAAGCTCATTAAACTGCTTATGCAGCTTAACAATGGTTGGTCGCCCTAAATCACTAACATTAGGGTAAGCTTGAAGCAACTCTAGAGGTAAATCGGCGGCCTTAAGCGCACCACTGACTAACGCCTCACTACATTGAAACATTTTTGCCAATGCTTTTTGGTCTTCTGCTTCGCCACTGTCGAGCTTAGCTAACATTTCTTTGCCCTTCTCGTATAGCGACAGCGGTTTATGGGCATTCGCTACATCCGATAAGAACTTAGCATGATCAGCATTAATATTGTTAGCGACATAAATCAAGAATTCCTGATTAGCGATAATACAAGACATTCGACGACGGCTACCGTCGAGGACTTCAATACTACCATCCTCTTGTCGACGTCCAACTGCCGGATATTGCTGCCCTTTGTCACGTAATGTCGCCAGTACATCCGACAACGCGTGCTCATTTAGAAATGATTGTTCACGAGCGTTTTCTTGGAAAACAAAGGTTGTTTTTTCAATTTGATCGGCTGGGATACGAATTAATTCAAATGACACAAGATCTTCACCAGCAACTGCGAGTTCGATAACTTGTGCTTGTTCTTTCGCAGCGCTTTGCGCCTCTTGAGGCGTAGAAGCGCGTCGTTTATTGGCTTTTCCAAATAGTTTTGCATTCAGATCAGAAGTTTTAATTGCCATCTTCTATTACCCTTGGTTCAATGATGCCCAGTTGCTATGTAACACTCTTTCTAATTCTAGTGCACTTTTCTGCACCGCATCTTGCGCGGTAGCCAATGTTTTTTTACCGCCTTCAAAATCACCGGCAGTGAGATCAAAAACCGTACTGTAAGTATCGGCACACGTTTCAAATGCTCGGCTGCGTGGAATCGTCGCCATCATAACCTGATCGCCAAGCAAGTAGTTCATTTCAGTTAAAACCGATACTTGTTTCTTATTATCGTCTTCAAAAATAGTTGGCATCAGACGGACAAATTCAAGCCCTTTCCAATCGTCAGGGAACATCTCATATACTGTTGGAAGGTGTTGGAAAAAGTTAACTGTCGACGCCCAGTCTAGACGTTTTGCCGCACATGGAATAAGTAACGCATTAGAAGCGTACATTGCATTCCAAACTAATGGGTCAACGTGAGGACCTGTATCTATCATAATGATGTCAAAGTCTTCAGCAATCTTATCTGTTAGTTGCTCTTTTAGCAGCTTAACGATATCAAGAGACTGATTTTGTGACAGATTTTGCCATGCTTCTGCGTTAAACATCGCATCTTCAGGAAACGCTGAAATAGTTTTCAGATTAGGATATTGCGTCGGTAGCAAAACATTACGACGCAGGAACTCTAAATCGATTTCCGTCCCTTCAGGGACATTTTCCAACATAACATCCACTGCTGAGTAAATATTATCATGATCTGAAGAGCTAATTTGAGGATTCAAGAACAGTCGTAATGAACCTTGTGGATCTAAATCTATCAAGCAAATGCGATAACGCTTTTCTAAGTTCAGTGCTAGACACGCAGCCAAATGAACCGCACTCATCGACTTCCCTGTCCCACCTTTTTGGTTCTGTACGTTAATAATCCAAGGTTTATTATCTTGATTATTTTTCCGCTGATGGAATTTAGGTACCGCTGCAGCGTCCATCAACATATGGGCTTCTTGCAGCGAGATTGAATAATGATTGGCATTATTCTTAGTAAATTGATGGCCGTCAGCTTCTAACTTACTAATCGCATCATCAAGTTTGCGACGCGTTAAGCCTGAGCGCGTCTCCATCATAGCCTTAGACATAGGAGGAAAATGTTCTTCACTTCGTTCTTCTAATACTATTTCAATACGATCGGCTTGCACCTGCTGAGTGAGCTCTGCGAGGCGACAAAGATTATCTATAGTTTGTTCTCTTTTCATACCTAAGTTCCAGTCAAGTAACCTAATCAAATAACGTACAGCATTATCGTACATTCTCACAAAAAAGCTGTCCATACATTTAATGAGTATAATTGCACTTATTTTGACAATGTATTGTCAATTTGTGATTAATGACGATTAATTGAACAAAAATAGTCACCAACTAGCTGATGGAATATGTAAACTTTTAAAGTGTTACAGCGTCACTTATTTACAATGTAAACAAGAATATGTCCGGAACGATTATGATTGAGCGCTAAATTACGGCGGATGACATTTTGAGTTAGAAGCGACAGAATTAACTCTACAATACCCCATTTTCTAAAAATACGTTCAATCCTATAGAAAAAAACCAAATCAAGTCAGTCTTGCTTGGGGCTACAGAACAATGAATGAAGAGGCGGCAACAACAGAATGGAAACATGATCAAGGTAGATAGTTTATTTGGACACAACAAAACGAATTGTTCTGAAGCATGATCAAGGGACAAGCCACCGATTCAGCTAATTTAACTGAACGTAGAATAAGATCGAAAACAAGGAAGAATGATCAAGTGTTCAAAGACACGGAAGCATGATATTTTTATAACAAACTACGGTAGATGCTAGGTGGAATAAGGGATATAAGCAATCAGCGTCTATTATTAACAATATTGAAATACAAAAGAAGCATTCTGTATCACTTGATCATGGTTCCCAAAATGAGCTGATGCCTCATAATATCGCGAACACGGCTAAATTGAGTACTCGAAAATCACGCAGAGGATACTATTGATGAAAAACCATACAAAAAATGGCTGTTATCCCTCATCTTGATCATGCTTCCATTAGTAAACCAATGAATCAGTAGGATAAATCGAAAATTTTTAGATATGAAAATGAATAACCTGTGGGTAAGTTAATTTTGTTACTTGATCATTGTTCCTCATAAGAGTTGATCATCTTTTCGCTCCGTACATGATCATCGTTTCTTTTCCTATTGATCATGCTTTCTATATTTAATGATCATAGTTTCGGGGGAAGCATGATCATGCGTCCGAGCGACTTTAAAAATAACATCATAAAATCAACACCTTACGGGATGATTTTAGCCCAGATCATTAGATCACTTAATCATATTAGATCAGTATTAACAGATAGATCATAAAAACAGATCGATAAAAATAATCCTTTATTTATGATCTGTTTTTCTTTATTCTTTGGAACAATATCGGAATTACGGATAGTGTGATATAGATCTAATCATGAGTGATAATAATAAAGTACTGATCAAGCTCCCAAGAGATCATAAAGGGGGACACCTCTTCGAAATTACTGAAGCATCCGTAGATTGGATTGAGCAATACCAGCACTTCAAGGGAGTAACAAAAAGTATCCTTGAGCTGCTTAATCTCATTTCTTTACGTGGATTCAGTTCAAAAGATGGTTACGTATCAACAACCGAACTTATTATCGCGACCGACGGCAAACTCACACGAGCCGCCATACAACAGCGACTTCGCGCGGCCGTTAATATTGGTTTGTTTTCTCAACTCCCGGTTAAATTCGAAGAAGGTTTAGCGGGGAAAACAATGTTACATCGGTTTATCAACCCAAACCAACTCGTCTCAGTATTAGGCGCCACTAGCCTAATCACAGAATCCGTTAAGCAATCAGAAAAGCAAAAGAAATCTAAAGCGCTGGCTCAGACTCAAGTTAATAAACGTTTGTTAAATGAACATGGGTTATACACGCCACCAGCAATGCGTGATGAGGCCGATCAATTCATTGTATCGCCGACAAATTGGGCCGGTATCATTGATCAAGCGCTAGCTCCACCGAGAACGAGGAAAAGCTACCAAAAATCGATGGTATCGATCTCTGGCACTCGAGCGGTAATTGAAACACGATCTTCTAAAAATATTATGACCGTCGATGATCTGATGACACTGTTTGCGTTATTTACGCTTACCGTTCAATACCATGATCATCATCATGAAGAATATCAGCTTGATGCCAAGCATGTTCCAAACAAGACACCACTCTATATTACTGACATCTTGTCATTGAGAGGCAAAAAAGACAGCGGCCCTGCTCGTGATTCTATTCGTGACAGTATCGATCGCATCGAATTTACTGATTTCCAACTTCACGAGCTAACGGGACGTTGGCTAAGCGAAAACATGCCTGAAGGGTTTAAAAGTGATCGCTTCCGCTTTATTGCCAGAACAATTACCGCTTCTGAAGAAGCGCCTCGTGAAGGGGCTGACGGCGAAATTAAAATCAAACCGAACTTGTACATTTTGGTTTGGGAACCGTCATTTTATGAAGAACTACTGACTCGAGATTACTTTTTCCTATTTCCACCGGAAATCTTGAAACAACATACCTTGGTGTTCCAACTTTATTCGTATTTCCGAAGTCGTATGGCACGTCGTCATACGGATTCGTTATTGCTTTCCGAGTTGAATCAAAAGTTAGCTCGCAACATTGAGTGGCGACGTTTTTCTATGGATCTTCTTCGAGAATTAAGACGATTAGGAGAAGATCCTCAATCTGATAACGAGTTTGACGTGAATCTATGGGGTTATCACCTGACATTAACCTGTTTGGATCCTTTAGCTAAATTGCCAGATTTTCAGGTCGATATTCGCTGCGACGTGGAAGAGGTATTGCGTTACTCTCGAGCTCGTACGACAAACGCTGGGAAACGTAATATGGCACCAACGTTGCCTAACCCTTTGCGACATGAATTAGTGAGCCGCAAGCAGCTTGATGAGCTTTCATCCATTATTGATGGTGAGTTTGAACCTATTCAACGTAAAGCACCATCGCCGAAAGGGAATTTAGGTCGACGAGTTAAGCAACGTAAGCATCTTGTCGAGATCAATGCTGATGAGATTACCATCGTATTATCTAAATATACCTCACCAGAGGCTCTAGAACGCAGTATAACGGCGTTGTCTGCAATGACTGGACATTCACTGGCTTCAATCAAACAAGAGTGCTATGAGCTCATGGAGAAGCTTGATTGGCTGCGTGTCGACAATAACGTGATTCCGTATGAAACCTTGAGCCAAGTGGTAGAGTTATATAACTCTCGGCAGGAGAACAAGCATCTGTCGATAGAACGTCTAATTTCGGCGTTGGCAGTGCGAAAAAAAGTATGTAAAAGTGTCTACCAAGGCCAAGTTGATGAAGCGGTTTTTCGGGTTTTGGATGAAGTCTCAATCTAGGTGTCTGTTGACGGGAAAAATTGTTGAGATACAGACATAACGCTGACAAAGCATTGACAATGTTAAACGATAAGATGGTTATTATTTATTCCGAATAGACAACCTTTTGTCCTCTCTATCTAAACATGTAGATTGGCTCATATTGTTACATTCATTCTGATATATTTTTGGCGAGTTCTTTTGAACTCGCTTTTTTTTTGCCTGTTTGAAGCTCCATGTGAGTACAAAGGTAGGGAAAAGAAATGGCCTTGCTAGATATGAAAAATAGGGATCTGGATCACGTCAGTTTTTGACAGTGTAATCCTCAGAATGTACGTGGCAATGTTATCAATTTCAAAGCTAATTTCTGACATTTTTTAACTTCTCTTCAGAAGTATTGATTGAGTCACACTCTGAACTTATTTCCCTTAACAACAAAATTATCCTTTGCTACAGATTAGGTGTCCTAGACATGGTTTATCTGGAGGAAACAATGTCCATTAATTCTATCGACCATGAAGATATGACGTCTATCACGACAAAATGGGATCACTCTGAAGAGTACATGGAAGAACAGCGCCCAGCGAAGCAAGCAAAATCAGCAGAGGCGAGAAGACGCATTGAAGCGTTGAGAGAAATCAAAGAGAGTGGATTGACTCTTGAAGAAGCGAGAGAACTCGGTTTGATTCATTGATCGCGAGAGCGTCAAATTAAGAGGGTGGCATATGCCACCCTTTCGTATTTTTAGCGACTTGATTTGAGTTCTAGGCTTCATCGGTGCTATATTCTGCGATCACTTGAACTAATCAACGAATTGCTATGTCTTACAACTTATCGTTACTGCCTCCAGCAGAGAAAAACAAAGTTGAGCTGGATAAGCAGGCCTCTTATGTCGTTTGGCAGCTTAAAGAGGCAAAAGTGGGTCCTGATGCCATCAGAACTCAGCTTGAAAATATCCGTGATGAAGCTGAAAAAGCGTGGTTTGAGCAATGTGTGGCCAAATACAAGAAGATGATGGGTGTGTTGTGATTGTTTACATGACCCATCACAATTGATTTGCCTCCGTGATTTGATAAAATCCTCGCATTAAATTGAATAAGAGAGAACATCCCGATGGGAAGAAGTTTTGAAGTGCGCAAAGCCTCAATGGCAAAAACTGCAGGCGCAAAAATTAAAGTTTATTCCAAATACGGTAAAGAAATTTACGTTAGTGCTAAAAATGGCGGTAGCGACCCAGACATGAACTTAGCGCTTAAGCACCTGATTGCAAAAGCGAAAAAAGACCAAGTTCCAGCGCACGTTATTGAAAAAGCATTAGATAAAGCGAATGGCGGCGGCGGTGAAGATTACCATGCAGCACGCTATGAAGGATTTGGACCTGGTGGTGTAAGCGTTATTGTTGACTGTTTAACAGATAACGGTAATCGTACTTTCCAAGATGTTCGCCAGTGTTTTGTTAAAACCGGTGCTAAAATTGGCGGCCCTGGTGCTGTAGCTCATATGTTTGAACACCAAGCTGTATTCCAGTTTAAAGGTGAAGACGAAGAAGCAGTACTTGAAGCGCTAATGATGGCTGACGTTGATGTCGCTGACATCGAGTTAGAAGATGGCGTTATCACTGTCTTTGCGCCTAACACTGAGTTTTTTAAAGCCAAAACAGCGCTTACTGCAGAGTACCCTGAGCTGGTGCTTGATGTAGAAGAGATCACTTTCGTTCCACAAACGCACACTGCGGTACCGGCGGAAGATGATGAAAAATTCCAGAAGTTCCTAGATATGCTTGATGATTGTGATGACGTTCAACAGGTTTATCATAACGCTGAAGCGTAATAACTTAGGTAAACAGTATAAGCGTTACTCGCTTATACTATGACGCTATCTAAGCATATATTTGTAATAGCCCGCACTAGCGGGCTTTTTTATGCCTATCTTTCTGTTTATCCTACTTTTTTATAATGGACTCTTGTACGGCTATGGAACGATGATCATGGCTGTGAAGGTCTTGGATCATCTCGCCTTGATCATTCTTCCCAATTGGTATGACATAATTCCAATTTAATTGTGACATTGGCGCGATCAAGCTTTCTTCATGTGCGCTATGAGAGGGCTTGTAGTGATTGTTGGCGATTTTTCGTGTACAAAGACCTACTAATGAAAAGTAATTCACGCTGAGCTTATGGAAAGACGTCTCATTAGCTTACTACGGTAGTGGATTCGATAAAAATAAAGGAGATAGCAATGAAGGTGAGTTTTATTGGTCTTGGCGTGATGGGATACCCAATGGCGGGGCACTTAGTCAAATCCGGTTTTGAAGTCACAGTCTACAACCGTACGATTGAAAAGGCGCAGCGTTGGGCAGAGGAATACGATGGCTGTTATGCAGAAACGGTAGCGGACTGTGTTAAGGATGCCGATGTCGTTGCGGTATGCGTGGGCAATGACGACGATGTTCGTCAAATGACCACAGCAGCGAATGGCGCACTTGCTAATATGAAGCGTGGTGCCATTCTCATTGATCACACCACGACGTCAGCACTATTGGCTGAAGAGTTAGGGTTAGCGGCTAACGAACACGGTATAGAGTTTATTGATGCGCCAGTCTCCGGAGGGCAAGCCGGCGCTGAAAATGGCGTTTTGACCATCATGTGTGGCGGCAGCGAGGCGGTTTTTTCCAAGCTTCAACCTGTGTTTAATGCGTATGGTCGCTCGTCGGTTCTGATGGGAAGCGTAGGGCAGGGGCAGCGGGCAAAAATGGTTAATCAAGTTTGTATCGCTGGGGTATTAACTGGTTTATCGGAAGGGCTACTGTTGGCTCAAAAGAGTGGTCTTGACATACCTGCCTTAGTCGACTGTCTTAAAAATGGTGCCGCGGGATCCTGGCAGATGGAAAATCGCGCAAACACAATGGCAGAAGATAAGTTTGATTTTGGCTTCGCGATAGACTGGATGATAAAAGACTTGGGCTTTTGCCTTGATGAAGCTCAGCGTCAGGGGATAACGCTACCATTGACTCAACAATCGATAGAGCGTTACCAAACACTATCGGCTCAAGGAGAAGGACGTTCAGATACCTCTGTGCTGCTCAAGGCTGTCCGAAGTGATGCTGAAAGCTAGACTTTACAATGTAAATCTCAACGCTATCGATCGTAACAGACAATAGTAGACATAGAGCTTACTTGAAAAGATGCTACGCAAGAGGTCTAGCATCTTTTCAATATTGAGTAGCTATTCATTATCGCTTTCAGAATTCTCTATATTCAACACGTGTCGCCAATTTTCATCAACTTGTGTGAATGTTTGTAGGCAAACATCTTTTCTTTCGTCGCGGTAATCCTCCTCTATTTCATCAAGTAGTGACGAGTAACGCTCTGGGTCACTTCCATAAACAAGGCATAGTGCACTAAAGTAACGCTGCAAATCAAAGCTGTGTTCACCGATATATTCAGATACCTCGTAATATTCGGGACGCTCTTCTGACTCAAATGAGAACATGTCAGCGGCGCTGACAACAGCATCACTGCCGCCCTCAACGTAATTAATCATCAGAACAGCCGCAAAATTGTCGACGGCATCCTCTTCCTTGCCAAGGATTGGAATACGTTGGTCAGCGACATAAGCATGACCAGCCTCGTGAAGTAATGTGTGTAGCATAGTATCGATGGCACCTTGCTCAGGGGGCTTGCCAAATTTTTTTTCATAATCATGCTTGATGAAATAGTTGAGTGAATCGGTGTAAAACTGGTAGGGGATGAGCACCGAGTGTTTTTGAGGGTCATACAATGGTCCGTCATCACTGCCATATATGATGGTCAGTGGTTGCTCGAAACGAAAATAGTTGTCGGATAGTTCAGAAACAAGCGTATTTAACTCACTTTCTTTAAGGACCTTTTGAGCATGGATGTCATCGCTCGTCGTCGCAGTTTCAAATTCAAAGTTAATGGCTGCATTGCTGCTAATGGCATAATTAGCGGACAGCAATCCGGCTAGTATAAGGGGTTTCATGGTCAACTATTATCCTTATATATAGGGCGATTAGGTGTCAGGTATGTCATGTGCTATAATCCGCCACCTTAACATTCGCGCTGTGTAGTTATCTTTTTTGACTATATTGTCTCGCTCAGTATAGACGCCATTTTCGGTATAAGCTGATGCGTATTTGCTCAAAGCTGCTTTGTGCATCAATACCTTGAGTTCAAGTTACATTCCCATTAAAGAGAGTAGGATAAACCGAACAAGGTTGTTGGGTGACGTTGTTATTGTCGTTATCTATCCTAAATTCTTACTACACGCATACAATTTAATCTAACCTCATTAAGGAAGATGAGCGATAAACATATAGAGAGGTTATATGAGCAACACTATCTCTGTTGGAACGTTGGAATCCTTTTTGATCGCAATTAGTGTTCTTTTTCTTGGGCATATTATCAATAGTAAGTTCCCGACACTAAAAAAATACAACATTCCAGAACCCATAGTTGGTGGCTTAATTGTGGCCTTTATCATCACAGTTTTGCATTTTAACGGGACTAACTTAGAGTTTTCTTTGCCATTGCAGAAGACATTTATGTTGATGTTCTTTAGTACGGTGGGTCTTGCTGCTAATTATAAGCAGCTGCTAAAAGGGGGGGCGAAGGTATTCTTATTTTTAGCGGTGGCGTCAGCTTATATTATCGTGCAAAACAGTGTCGGTGTTGGAATGGCGACAGCACTCGGGCTAGAGCCTTTGATGGGACTGATAGCAGGTTCTATTACCTTATCTGGGGGGCACGGGACGGGGGCTGCTTGGGCTCAAACCTTTACCGAAACTTATGGTATCAGTAACACACTTGAAATCGCAATGGCATCAGCGACGTTTGGCTTGATCATTGGTGGTATTATCGGCAGTCCGGTTGCTCAGCGATTAATTGATAAAAACAATTTTGAATCTGAATATGGCAGTGGTAACGATACTCATGAACGCTTCCCGGAGTTGGTTACCTACAATGAGTACGAGCGGGACCGTGTTACGGCAAAGAAAGTAGTTGAAGTGCTATTCATACTATTGTTATGTGTGACTGGTGCTAAGTATTTGCATGCGTGGGTAAATAGCTTTGAAGTGTCGTGGTTGATGATCCCTGACTTTGTTTACGCACTCTTTGTCGGTGTTTTTATTACTAATATTTGCGAAGTATCAAAAGCTTATAAGGTCGATGCAGAAACAGTTGATATACTCGGTACTGTGTCCTTATCACTATTTTTAGCCATGGCTTTAATGAGTTTACAGCTTTGGAATATTTTCGATTTGGCAATACCGTTCTTGATTATACTGGGAGTACAATCGGTCATTCTTGGCTTTTTCGCCTACTACGTAACATTCAAAGTCATGGGTGGCAATTACGATGGTGCGGTGATAGCGGGTGGGCACTGTGGTTTCGGATTAGGGGCAACGCCAACGGCGGTAATGAACATGGGATCCATCGTTAATCGATTTGGCCCTTCTCCTCAAGCCTTTATGGTGGTTCCTATTGTAGGTGCATTTTTTATTGATATTGTTAACCTCATAATAATTCAAGGGTTCATTACTTTAATCGGCTAATATCAATCCACTATTTAAAAAGTCTCGCATTTGCGAGACTTTTTTCGTTTTTGAGACAATGTTAAAAAAATCAATAGAAAGGTTTCCAATACACACTTGGTCTGGTATTTAAATGTAAAGGAAACGTTAAAGCCCTTTTTGGCTTAGCGTCGCTTTATTTTTATTTCAAACAATTATTATAACTAGAGCTGACTAGGTAGAAATACGATATTGCTTCTGTGAGCAAAGAAGCAATACAAGGAGTGAATCATGAGTGTATTGTCTCTTATTGGGTTAGTGCAAGTGTCAGGTACGTTAGTACTCGACAGCGCTGGTAAATTAGCTTTGTTACCAGACGGTGCCACGCCACGTCCCGGGGATGTGATTATCGATGTCTTAGATAACGCTGAAATTGGTGATGATCTTAGTGTCCAATTTGTTTCTGAAGACAACACAGCACAAGAAATTGATGTTGCTGATCTGGATGTCGAACAGATAATTGCTCAAGTTGAGGAGGGTGCCGACCCTACTCAATCTGAAGAACAAGCCCCTGCGGCAGGTGAAGCGAGCAGTTCTAGCCCTACCTTATCGGGGAATATTATCCGCGATGACACGCAAACTATTGCTCAAACTCAGTTTGATACGTCGGGGCTAGAAGCACAGGGCTTATCTAATACACAATCGCTCACTCTGCTCCAATTCTTAGCTAATTCTGCTCCTGTGGTATTCAACAACTCTCGAACCTTTGATGAAGAATCTCAAGATAATCTTCTAGCGATCACGTTACCAACCGATGCTAATAACGATGTGCTTACTATCCGGATTACTAACATTCCTGCTTTGGGAACCGTTACGTTAGGGGATGGTTCTAAGGTGTCTGTTGGCGATGAGCTAACGTTAAATGAACTCGCTAACCTGCAATATGATGCCCCGTTAGATTACAACGAAGGCGAAGAGGCAGGGAGCCTAGGTTATAGCGTTGATGACGGTCGTGATGCGCCTAATTCGCTCCAGTCTGCCGATGTTGAAATCACTATCAATGAAGTCAATGATGCGCCAGTAGCTTTTGATGATGATGTTGAAACGGATGAAGACTCGGTATTGTCTGCCACTCTGCCTGACGCCACTGATGTGGATGGCACCATTGCCTCTTACGCCCTGCAAGACGACGTGCCTGCYGATAAAGGCAGCCTGACGTTTAACKCSGATGGCTCATACARTTTCGATCCGGGYGAMGAYTTCCARRGCYTSAGCAATGGCGATTCCGAAGACGTCACSTTYACCTACATTGCCTTGGATRATGAAGGKTTRGCSAGYGAGCCACAAACCATCACTATTACAGTGACGGGGATTAACGACAAGCCCGTGGCGCTGCCTGCGGATGAAATGACCGACGAAGATACATCCATCTCTCGCAGYGTGCCTGAAGCCTCCGACATTGACGGCACCATCGCCTCATACGCCCTACAAAGTGACGTGCCTGCTGATAAA